>JAIVJS010000055.1 GCA_020199905.1 Acidobacteriota bacterium | reverse complement strand
CCTGCTGGGGATGCCGGACCGGCTGCGGCTCCTGCTCTCCGCGGGTTCCCGGAAAAAAGTCGTGGCGCACCTGGCGAAGTACGCCGTCTTCCAGAAGGTCGCGATCGAGGACCGGTCTGCGGACTTCTCGCGCATCGGAATCGTCGGCGGAGCGCCCGACCCGGCCGCCCTCCCCGGGTGGCCCGTCCTGCCCGGGGAGTTCGAATTTTCGAGCGAGTGGCTCGTCCCCGCGGCGGACCGGGAAGAGGCCTGCCGGACGCTCGAGGCCGCCGGCGCGGCTCCCCTGGACGAGGCGGCGGCGGAGATTCTCCGGGTGGAGGGCGGCCGCCCGAGGTTCGGGCAGGACGCCGACGAAACGAATCTTGCCGACGAGGTCGGGCTCGCCGAAGCGATCTCGACGACGAAGGGCTGCTACGTCGGCCAGGAGATCGTGGCGCGGCTTCGCACGTATGGCCGCGTCAACCGCCGGCTGGTGGGATTCCGGTTCCCGGAGGCGGCGCTGGCGCCCGGAACCCTCCTGAACCGTCCCGACGGCCCGGTCGACGGCAAGGTCGAGATGGGCCGGGTGACGAGTGCCGTCGTCTCCCCCCGGTTCGGCGCCATCGGGCTCGGCTTTGCGTTCCGTGACGTCGCGGCGGGCGACCGCCTGGTTTCGGCGGAGTCGCCCCATCTCTCCGCGGTCTCCTCGGCTCTGCCCTTCGCGTGATCGAGGAGCCGGCTCTCGAGATGGCGCGCGGTCCGTGGGCGGTCCCGCGGCCGCGCCTCCTCCGGATCTCCTTCTGACCCGCGCCGCGGGCGCAGGCCGCCCCCGCGACGGCGTCCCGGCGCGCGCGGGCTGGCCCGTTCACGCGTCTCTGCTCGGGGCGCAGGCGGGATTCGCCCTGTTTCCGATCTTCGGCAAGCTCGTCCTGCCGGTGATTCCGCCCCTCGTCCTCGCGGCGATTCGCGTCTGTTCCGCCGCTCTGCTGCTGGAGGCCCTGCGCCGGATCTCCCGCGGCAGGGAGCTCGATCGAAAGGATCGTCCCGCCGTCTTCCTCTACGCGCTGCTCGGAGTCTCCTTCAACCAGTTGCTCTTCATCCTGGGCCTCTCGATGACGACGGCCGTCCACACGACGATCCTGACGGCGACCATTCCGGTGTTCACGCTCGGCGTGGCGGTTCTCCTCGGGCGGGAGAAGATGGCGGCGCGCGGCCTCGCGGCGGTCGGTCTCGCGTCCGCCGGAGTCCTGGTGCTGCTCGACGTCACCGGGCGCCCGCTCGCAAACGGGTCCGTGCGGGGCGACCTGCTCATTCTCGCCAACTCGCTGTCGTACTCTTTCTATCTGGTGCTGTCGCGTCCCATCCTGGCCCGCTACTCCGCGGGTACCGTCGTGTCCCGGATCTTCGTTTACGGCGCGGGACCGATCCTCCTGGTCGCCGCGCCCTTCGTTCCGCGGTTCTCTCCGGCGAAGGTGCCGGCGATCTCGTGGGCGAGCGTCGCGGCCATCGTCATCTTCTCCACCGTGCTCCCCTACCTCTGCAACTCCTGGGCGCTGGCGCGGACGGAGGCGTCCAAGGTCGCGTTCTACGTGTTTCTCCAGCCGCTCATCGCGTCCGTTCTCGCCGTGATCGTCCTCCAGGAGCGCTTCGCGGCGCGGACGGCCGTGGCCGCGGCGCTCATCTTCGCCGGGCTCGTCGTTTCGGTCGCGGGACTCCCCCGGAAGGAATCGGTCCGAGGGTGAGAACGGCGGTCGTCATCCCGGTGTTCAACGAACGCGAGTCGCTCCCGCTCGTCGTTGCCGACATCCCCCGGCCGCCCGTCGGCGAAATCGTCGTCGTCGACAACGGCTCGACGGACGGTACCTCGCTCGTGGCGCAGGGGCTCCCCGTCCGGCTCGTGCGGGAGCCCCGTCGCGGCTACGGAAGCGCCTGTCTGGCGGGCGTTGCCGCGCTCGAGACGGACCCGCCCGACGTCCTGGTGTTCTTGGACGGCGACTATTCGGATCATCCCGAGGAGCTGCCCCTGCTCCTGGCAGCGATCGACGCCGGCGCCGACCTCGTCATCGGATCGCGCGCGCTCGGCCGCCGGGAGCCCGGCGCCCTCCTGCCGCAGGCGCGATTCGGAAACCTGCTCGCGTGCTTCCTGATCCGGATCCTCTACGGCCATCGCTACACGGACCTGGGTCCTTTCCGCGCGATCCGCTGGGACGCCTACCGAAGAATCGGGATGGTGGACACGAACTTCGGGTGGACGTGCGAGATGCAGGTCAAGGCGGTCCGCGAAGCGCTCGCGATCGCCGAGGTCCCTGTCTCTTACCGGCGCCGCGTGGGAGTCTCGAAGATCACGGGCACCGTGGGCGGTACGCTCCGGGCCGGCTACAAGATCCTGTGGACCATCGCGAGATACGGTTTCGGGAAACGGGAAACGGGAAACGGGAAACGAAAAAATCGGAGCTGAAGAGAGTCGCCTCGCGTCTCTTCGATTTCCAATTCCCGATTCCCATTCCCGCCCGGTTAGATCTTGCAGCTAGCCAGGCCGCGCTTTTCCAGGTACTGCTGGTGGTAGTCCTCGGCGCGCCAGAAGCGGGACGCGGGGGTGATCTCCGTGACGACCGGCCGCCGGTAGCGGCCCGATTTCCCGACCGCCTCTTTCGACGCCCGCGCCGCCTGCTCCTGCGCGGCGTCGTGGAAGAACACGGCGGACCGGTACTGCTCGCCGACGTCGGGCCCCTGGCGGTTCAGGGTCGTCGGGTCGTGGTTCTCCCAGAACACGTTCAGGAGCTGGTCGTAGGAGATCCGTTCCGGGTCGTACTCGACCTCGACGACCTCCGCGTGGCCGGTGCGCCCGCCGCACACGTCCTGGTAAGTGGGCTCGTCTTTCTGTCCGCCCGAATAACCGACCGCGGTCGAGAGGACGCCGGGCACCTGGCGAAAGGCGGCCTCGACTCCCCAGAAACAGCCGGCGGCGAATGTGGCTTTGTTCATTTGGTTCTCCCTGCCCATATACGCCTGAATCGCTTCGGCAGTTTCCTGGCGGTCGAGACGTGTTGAGCGTTCAGGTTGGGCGTCGAGCGTCTGGAATACCCGTTTGACTCTCTCCTCTCAACCTTCCCCGACGCGAAATCGTTCCAACGCCGCGACCATGTCTTCCGGTGCCCGCCGTGGCCGGCCGGCCGTGTCGGCGAAGACGTGCCGGGTGGCGCCGTCGGCGAACCGTGTTTCCCCGGGGCCCAGAACGTCGTACGAGAACGCGAGACCGCGGCTCGAAAGCTCGGTCATCCGCGCCTGGATGCGGATCTCGTCGTCGTATCGCGCGGAGCGGCGGTACGTGCACTGGACGCCCGTGACCAGGATGAGCAGACCGGCCTCCTCCATCGCGCGATACGGAAGCCCCGCCGCGCGGCAGTACTCGGTGCGTCCGATCTCGAACCACACGATGTAGTGCGCGTGGTAGACGATGCCCATCCGGTCCGTCTCCGCATAGCGCACCCGGACGCCGGTCTCGACGGCGCGGAGGGCGGCTCCGCCTCTCAAAACTTTCCGATGAGGCGCCGCAGCACGGGATCGGGAACGAGTCCGTGCACGTCGGCCCCGAGACGCGCCACTTCCTTGACCAGCCGGCTCGAGACGTAGGAGTACTCCTCCTTGGCCATCAGGAAGACCGTCTCGACTCCGGGCGCGAGCCTCCGGTTCATCAGGGCCATCTGGAGCTCGTACTCGTAATCGGAGACCGCGCGGAGGCCGCGGACGAGCAGGGTCGCCCCCGTGGCGCGGGCAAAATCGACCAGGAGGCCCTGGAAGGAGAGCACGGGGGTGGCGGGATCGTCTCCCACGATCTCGCGGATCATTTCCAGCCGCTCCGCGATCGAGAAGAGCGGCGTCTTCACGTCGTTCTCGAGGATCGCCACGACCACCTTGTCGGCGAGCCGGCGGGCGCGCGACAGGATGTCCAGGTGGCCGTTGGTCAGAGGATCGAAAGAGCCGGGATACAGGGCGACGCGCTCGGTCATCGGTTCACTTTCTCCGTTGTCGCTGCCCGCAGCCCTTCGGCCAGCAGATTATAGGCGGCGACCGTCAGAAAGAGGGCCAGGCCGGGGAAGAGCGCGATCCACCACGCCTCGTCGATGTACGCCGGAGCGACGGCCAGAATCCCTCCCCAGGACGCCATGGGGGGAGGCAGCCCCACCCCGAGGAACGACAGCGCGGCTTCGGCGAGGATGGCCCAGCCGACTCCGAACGCGGCCGAGACGAGCAGGGGCGGCGCCGCCACGGGGAGAAGGTGGCGGAGGAGGATCCGCGGAGTGCTTGCCCCCGCCGCCCGGGCGGCGCGCGTGTAATCGAGGTCGCGCGCCTTCAGGATCTCGGCGCGCGCGAAACGGGCGTCGCCCGGCCACGTCGTCAATCCGATCGCGAGAATGACCGTGGCCGGGGACGGCGGGAGAAAGGCTGCCAGCGCCAGGAGGAGAAAAAGCACCGGGAAGCAGAGCACGACCTCGATGGCCCTCGAGAGAATCAGATCCGTCTTTCCGCCGAACCAGCCCGCCGCCGCGCCGATCGTGAAACCGACGAACACGGAGACCGCGGCCGCCGTCGTGCCGATGGCAAGCGACACGGGGGTGGCAGCGACGACGCGCGCGAACAGGTCCCGCCCGAGGTCGTCCGTCCCGAACGGATGCGCTCCGGAAGGGGGAAGAAGCCTCTCGGTCAACCGGATGTCCGCCGCCCGTCGGGAGACGAGCGGTGAAAGGGCCGCGACGACCCAGAGCAACGCGACGATCCCGAGCGCCACCCGGGCGGTGCCCGGAACCACGCGGCGCGGACGCGGCGTCAGGACGGGAGCCGGAACGGCACTCACGCGAGAGTTCCGTCGCGCACGCGCGGGTCGACCGCGGCGCCCGCGATGTCGGCCGCGAGCGTCAGGACGAGGGTGGCGACGGCGCCCAGCAGGGATAGAGCCAGCACGACCGGATAGTCGCGCGCGAGGATCGAGTCGAAGTAGAGCCGCCCGAGCCCCGGCCACGCGAAGATGCGCTCGATGATGACGCTCCCGGACAGAAGCCCGGGGAGGACCAGG
>JAIVJS010000030.1 GCA_020199905.1 Acidobacteriota bacterium | reverse complement strand
GACCCCAAGTTCTTCCCGTCCCTGGCCCCGCGGGCGGACTTCATCGTGGCAGGCGTCCGGCTGACGAGCGAGCAGATCACTGTCATCGCCGTCTCGTTCCTGCTCATGATCCTGCTGCGGTTCTTCATCCAGAAGACACGGACCGGGAAGGCGATGCGCGCGGTTTCCTTCAATCTGGACGCCGCGAAGCTGATGGGCATTTCGACGGATCGGATCATCGCGACGACCTTCGCCGTCGGCTCGGCCCTCGCCGCCGCGGCCGGCGTCCTGATCGGCATGCAGATCCCGAAGATCGACCCCCTCATGGGGATCCTCTACGGGCTGAAGGCGTTCGTCGCCGCGGTTCTCGGGGGGATCGGCAACGTCCCCGGCGCCGTGCTCGGCGGCCTCCTGATCGGCACGTCGGAGGTGATGGTCGTGGGGTACCTCTCCTCGACGTACCGGGACGCCATCGCGTTCGGGATCCTGATCCTCGTCCTCATCCTCCGGCCCCAGGGGATCCTCGGGAAAGTCGCCAAGGAGAAGGTGTGAGGTCGGCCCTCCTCACCTCCGGCACGGTGGCGCTGCTCTTCGTGCTGAACGCCCTCTTCACGGGGTCCCTCGTCTCCGGCTTCGCCATGCCCCCGTACATCCTGCAGGTGCTCTGCCTCGCCGGCATCAACATCATCCTGGCGGTCAGCCTGAATCTCATCAACGGGTTCACGGGGCAATTCTCGATCGGCCATGCGGGCTTCATGGCGATCGGCGCGTACGCGTCCGCCTACGTGACCGTGGCGTGGGGAGACCGCTTCCGCGCGGCGACCTCGTTTCTTCCCGAGTTCGCCCGCGACGGAGTGCTTCTCCTCTTCGCCCTGGCCGTCGGCGCGCTCCTCGCCGCCATCGCCGGGTTCTTTGTCGGCGTCCCCTCCCTGCGCCTGCGCGGCGACTACCTCGCGATCGTGACGCTCGGGTTCGGAGAGATCATCCGGGTCTTCATTCTGAACATCGACGTGGTCGGCGGAGCGCGGGGATACTCGGGCATCCCGAAGCTGGCGAACTTCTTCTGGATCTACCTCTTCGCGGCGATCACCGTCGTCGTGGTCTCGAGGACAGTCAAGTCCTCGTTCGGCCGCACGCTGATCGCGATCCGGGAGGATGAGATAGCGGCCGAGGCCATGGGCGTCGACACCACGAGAAGCAAGGTGATCTCCTTCGTTCTCTCTTCGGCGATGGCGGGGATCGGGGGAGGGCTCTTCGGGCACTACCTCATGTACCTGCACACGAACTCGTTCACGTTCATCAAGTCGATCGAGATCATCATCATGATCGTGATCGGAGGACTGGGCTCCATCACGGGCTCCGTGCTGGGCGCGATCCTCTTCATCGCTCTGACGGAAGGGCTTCGCGAGTTCTCGCAGTACCGGATGGTTCTCTTCTCGCTTCTCCTGATCGTGATCATGATCGTGCGGCCCCAGGGGATCCTCGGCCACCTGGAATTCCGCCACTTCTTCGGGAGGCGCCGGCGGCTCGCCGCGCCGACGCCGCCCGTCATTCCCTAGCGAAATCTCCACGCCGATGCCGATCCTGGACCTCTGCAACGTCACGATGCGATTCGGCGGCCTCGTCGCCGTCAACGACCTGAACCTGAAGATCGAGCCCGGCCAGCTGTACGGGCTCATCGGCCCGAACGGCGCCGGGAAGACGACCGTGTTCAACGTGATCACCGGCGTCTACACTCCGACGTCCGGCTCGGTCCGCTTCGACGACGCGGACATCGCCGGGGAGCGCTCCGGCCTGATCACGCGCCGCGGGATCGCGCGGACCTTCCAGAACATCCGCCTCTTCGGCGACATGACGGTGCTCGACAACGTCAAGGTCGCGTTTCACTGCCGGCAGTCGGCGGACCTCGCCGCGGCGGTCTTCCGCACGGGAACGCACTCCTCCGAGGAGTCCCGGGTCGAGCGGGAGAGCCGGGAGCTCCTGCACATCTTCAACCTCGATGGCATGGCGGGGGAGAAGGCCCGTAATCTTCCGTACGGGAGCCAGAGACGCCTCGAGATCGCCCGCGCGATGGCGACCTCGCCGCGCGTGCTGCTCCTGGACGAGCCGGCCGCCGGGATGAACCATCACGAATCCGTTCAGCTCATGGAGCTGATCCGGTGGATCCGGGACCGGTTCGGAATGGCCGTTCTGCTGGTCGAGCACAACATGAAGGTCGTGATGGGGATCTGCGAGACCGTCCACGTGCTCGACTACGGCTCGACGATCGCGATCGGAAAGCCGGCCGAGATCCAGGCGAACCCCAAGGTGATCGAAGCGTACCTGGGGGGCGCGTGACGCTTCCGTCCGGGACCATTCCAGCGGAGCCCGTTCTCGAAGTCCGCGACCTGCGCGTCTTCTACGGCGCGATCGAGGCGCTGCGGGGCGTGTCTCTCGTTCTGCACCAGGGAGAAATCGTCACCCTGATCGGAGCCAACGGGGCCGGGAAGTCGACGACGCTCCGCGCGATCATGAATCTGGTCCCGGCGAAGGACGGGGAAATCTTCTTCCGCGGGCAGTCCACGAAAGGCCGGCCCACGTTCCGCCTCGTCCGGGGCGGCCTCGTGCTCGTCCCGGAAGGCCGCGCGATCTTCGCGAATCTCTCGGTGCACGAGAACCTGGAGATGGGCGCGTACGCCCGCCGCGACCGCGAGATCGGCGCCGACATGGAGCGCGTGTTCCACGTCTTCCCGCGGCTGAAGGAACGGGGCAAGCAGACGGCCGGGACGCTTTCTGGCGGCGAGCAGCAGATGCTGGCGATCGGCCGGGCGCTGATGTCCAAGCCGCAGGTTCTCCTCTTAGACGAGCCGTCTCTCGGCCTTGCGCCCCTTCTCGTTCACGCGATTTTCGAGGCGATCGAGGAGATCCACCGGCAGGGCACCCCCGTGCTCTTAGTCGAGCAGAACGCGAACGCCGCCCTGAAGCATTCGAACCGCGCTTACGTCCTGGAGACGGGATCGGTCTCTCTCGAGGGAACCTCCGAGCAGGTCGCCGCGAATCCGAAGGTCAAAGAGGCGTATCTGGGCGAATAGCTGTCAGCCGTCAGCCGTCAGCTGTCAGCGACTCAGCCGATCCAGCCCGAGGCGAGCGCCGTCAGGTGTCGAGGCCGCTTGCGGCCCGGGCGGCTTTCGCGGTTTTTCCAAAGAGTCCGACGACGTCGACCGGCCCCTGCACGTAGGCCTGGCACGCGAGGCGGATCGGCCGGCCCTTCCACCGGCGGCGGATCGCCGCGAGCGGCTTCGCAAACCAGAGTCTGATCGAAAATTTCTCGAGGCCGGTCGGCGCCGAAAGGTTCTCGCCGCCCGAGACGGGGATCACCGCGCACGTCGTGCACTGGCCGTGGCCACCGCACCATTGCCAGAGCTTCGCGTCGGCGTCCAGCGCGGCGTCCCAGAGCCGGTATCCCGGCCACACGAGGATCTCTTTGCCATTGATCCGGCAGGGGATTTTTTCAGTCATGAGCGTCAGTGACCAGTTCCCGGTCGGAGGCAGACGGCCTGATTATAAAGGCCGGCGCGGCTCTCCGGAGAATTCTCGCCGCATCTCCTTCGACGTGAAACGGCGCAGCGAGGCGGCGCAGAACAGCGCGTGAAGAAGGGCCGCGACGGCCCCGCCCTTGCGCCAGAGGGAGAGAAGCGGCCCGGAGCCGATCTCCGCCGCGTCCGCCGGAACGACCGCCCCGCGGCGAGCCGAGAGTTGGAAGACCGCGCCGGCGATTGCGGCGGCGCCCGTTCCGGCGAAGAGGAGGATTGCCGCGGGCCGCGCGCACGGACGCCGCTTGAGGACCCCCGCGGCGAAGACGAGGAGGAGAGCTCCGGCGAGCACTCCGCCGGCCAGCAGAGAGCCTGCGTGGCGGGAGAGAGACGAATAAGGGGATGCGGCGCCTTCTGCCGCGGACGCCGAGGCCGCGACGAGGGTTCCGAGCGCGAGGAAGATCCGGCTCGAAGCGGTCGGCCGGCCGTTCACGAGACGCCCACTCGGAGACTGCGGCGCTCGAGGATCACGGTGTCGCGCCAGACGCCGTGATGACGGGCGATCCTCTCGCGGACCCCGACCTGTCGGAACCCGAGCTTGAAGTGAAGGCGCACGGACGGGGCGTTCTCGGGAAAGACGCTCGCCTGGAGCGTCCATACGCCCGCCTCTTCGGAGCAGCGGATCAGCTCCCGGAGCAGCGCCTCGCCCACGCCGCGGCCGCGGGCGCCGGCCGCGACGTAAACGCTGACCTCCGCGACGCCCGAATACACCCGCCGTGAGGAGACGGGCGAGAGCGCGGCCCAGCCGAGGAGCCGGTCACCCTCGTGAGCCGCCAGCCGGCAGTCCGTCCGGTGCCCCGCGTCCCAGCGCTTCCAGTCGGGAGCCTCCGTCTCGAAGGTCGCCTGCCGGGTCTCGATCCCTTCGACGTAGATCTCGTGAACGGCCTCCCAGTCGGACGCAAGCACCGGGCGGATCGCGACGCTCATCGCCGGAGAATCCCGCAGATCTTCGAGATCGTGCTCCAGCTCCGCGTCGTGCCCGGGATCCCGGGGAGTCTGTCCGCCACCACGGCGTTCGGGTAGATCAGCCGCTTCGGATCCGGCCGCCAGAAAGTGAGCGCGAAGCGGCCGTCCACGCGGAAGAAATCGACCTGCCAGTCTTCTCCCACGGGGGAGCGGAAGGGAAGCTTCGGAACGGTCTTCGGCTTCCTGGCCAGGATGGTGACGAGCGCCCGCACGTCGCGGCCGGACGGCGGATCCGAGAACGGATCGCTGTCCGACAGGCGGAGGATCTCCGTGCCCGGGCACAGGATGATCTCGGTCTGGAAGGGGAGCCGCTTCGCGATCTCGGCCCGGAGCGCGCCGGCCGCGATGGGTCTGCGCACCACGAACGTTCCCACGGCGCCGACGTTGACCACGTCGAGATCCGCCAGGTCCCGAACGAGGGCCGCGGGCTGGAACCGCCGGTGCTTGCCGACGTTCGCGCCTCTGACGAAGACGACGTGGGCCATGAGGAAGAGTCTAATCAGGATTTCTGGACTGACCCCGTTTTTCCCCGCTGCTTGTCCTGCTGCACAGCGAACTCTTCGTTACCGAAAATTGTCCACCAACATGAGATCGGCGTCGGTTCTTTCGAGGTTCGAATAGAGGAGCCAGTGCCCGTCAGGGGCGATCGCAAAACCGGGAGTGTTGCTCCACGCGACGCTGTTCTCGACCGCGCCAATCTGGGTCACGTGACGGGTTTGAAAGTCGAAGAACTTCACGGGCCGGGGCGCTTCTGTCGCGACGTTGAAATCAATGAAGTAAATGCCGGCCCGCGCCACACTCCAATAACCGAACCGCGGCGAATCCAGGATGCGGACTTCCTCGCCGCCGTCGGCGGGAATGCTCCAGAGCCCGGGCCCCACCTCCGGCACTTTTGTGTAGTACACCCATCGGCCGTCCGGGGACTCCGAGGCCTCCGCGCCGCCACTCCTGGTCATCTGGACAGGCTCTCCACCGTTGGCCGGCATCTTCCAGATCTGCAGGGACCCCGATCGCCCGGACGCAAAGTAAATCCAGCGGCCATTCCGGGACCAGACGGGCAATGCCTCCAACTCGCGATCGTCTCCGGTCAGCCGCGACGGTCGCCCTCCTTCCGCGTCGATCACGTAGGCGAGGTAGTTTCCAGATGCGCCGGTCGTCGCGAAAAACGCGATGCGCCGGCTGTCGGGTGACCACTGCGGGGCCACCACGATCGGACCGCCCATCGACGTCAGACGCAACAGGTTTGATCCGTCGTGATCACAGAGCCAGATCTCGAAGGTGCCGGATCGCCTGGACACAAAGGCAATCTTCCTTCCATCGGGCGAATACCTCGGATGATCTTCGGATTTTGTCGATCCGAGGAAGGGGGCTGAAACCTTCAACACATGCTGCGGCGTGCCTTCTCCGACCACTTCGGCGCGGCGGATATCGAGGTTCTCCTCGAAGCGCTGATACGCCAGGCGGGCTGGCGCACCCGCCCCGCTACGCGAAATCGACGGAAACCTGGCGTCCTCTCCCGCGCCCTCCACGGGCGATGCCGATGCCTGGAGGGAACGTTTCACCGGCATCCGCCATAAACGCGAAAAGCCTCCGCGATCCGAAGAGAAGACCAGCTGCCGTCCATCGGCTGTCCACGCCAATCCAAAGAGCGAAGCCTTGTCAGCTGTCAATGGATGCGGCTCTCCGCCGCGTGACGGCATGAGATAGATGTTGGCCGCGCTGTCTTGAGAATAGCGGGCGAATGCGAGTGTCTGCCCGTCAGGCGAAACGGCAGGCCAGCCATCCCCGATGCTCGGTTCAGGCGGCGAGGTGAGACGTGACTTGTCGCCGGTGACGATGGACACGCGGAACAGGCTCGCGCAGATCGACGAAATCATCTCGCTGACGATCAACGACTTCCCGTCTTCGGTCCACGCCATCCCCTTCAGCAAAAGCGGCACCCTCGTGTCGGTGATCTTCCGCTCACCGCCACCCAGAGGAGAGATCAGGAAGATTCCCGTCCCGCTTCTCGTGAATGCGATCTGGCGACCGTCGGGCGACCAGGCGGGGGCATTTTCGGCGGCCACTGTATTCGTGAGCTGCACCAGCGCTTCCCCATCGACCTGCTTGACGAAGATGTCGCCGTTGCGTTCGAAGGCGACCTGATTGCCGTCGGGAGAGAGGCTGGGAGGGCCCTCGACACCCGGATAGGTGGTGAGCGGAACCAGCTTCGAAATCGCCGGGGACGAAGCGGGTCGAAGGATCAGCCAGGCGACCACCGCGACCAGGACCAGACCAGCGACAGCGGCCGCCACGCCCGTCCGGGAAAGCCAACGGTCCCTGGTGGACGACGTATCAGGCCTCTCGTTCTCGATTTGCTTTCCGCGGTTGATCCACCAGGCGTCGATCTCGGGCCTGTAGGCGTAAACCGTGCCCGTCTTGCTGTGGATATGGCGGTGGACCGGCAGGCCTTCGTCTCCCTCCCACCGAGTCACCGTCCGCACACTGCGTTTGAGATACGAGGCGATCTCCTTCCAGGAATCGAGTCGTTCGCTGGAAGGGGCCCCTGTCGGTCCCGAGTTCAAGTCGTCTGTCATTTCCAGCCAACAGCGGACATCGTTCTCCTGACGGCCTTTGCGTGTTGCTCAGGGCGCATTCTCGTTCCAGATTACCTGCGAAAGGAGCAACCGATGAGTACGAGATTGTCGCGCAAAATGCTTCCCACCTGGATCGCGTTTCTGGCTTATGCCGTCGCAGGTCTCGCCGTTCCACAGGACAAGGACAAGGATAAGGACAATCAAACCTGCGCCGCCGGCAGGCCCTACTGCTACGAGACGCCGGTCCATCTCAACGCCCTGATCAACACGGCGGGCTTCGAGGGTGGACCGTCGCTCTCGGCCGATGGACTCGAGCTCTACTTCGTGTCCGACCGACCTGGCGCTCTCGGTGGGCCGGGAGACCAGGACATCTACGTCTCGCGACGAGCGTCGGTCAAGGACGATTGGGGCGCGCCCGAGCGCGTTCCCCCTCCGATTTCAAGCCCCTTTTTCGACATCACTCCATCGATCTCGCTCGACGGCCTCTCCCTGTATTTCGCCTCGAATCGGCCCGGAGCATTCAGCCCTCCATTGCCGGATCTCTGGGTTTCGCACCGAGCGTCGGTCGATGGCGCCTGGGGTGAGGCTGAGAATCTCGGCGCGGGCGTCAACACGTTCTTCTTCGAGGCATCGATCAGCGTCAGCCCCGACGAACGCACCATCTATTTCGCCGGGTTCGCCCCGCCGACCTTCACGTTCGACATCTACATGTCGACGCGGGCTTCTACCGACCAACCGTTCGGTCTCAGGGTGAAACTCGATCCTCCGATCAACTCCCCGGGTCATGATTACGGACCGGCGCTCACCCCGAGTGGGCACACGATGTTCTTCGCGTCCGGAACCGACAATCCATTTGCGCCCGGCGCCGTCAACAATCTTTATGTGTCCGAACGCAAGAATGACGCCGCATCGTGGGGCCCGCGAATCAGCCTCGACACCATCAATTGCCCGGGCTGCTTCGCCGGGCTGCCCACCATCCGCGCCGACGGCAAGGAACTTTGCTGGATGGGTGATCGGGGAGATAGCTACGGCGACAAAGACATCTATTGCGCGCGGCGCCGATGAACTGGGGAACCCGGCAACGGCGCGCGTGTGATCGCGAATCCTCACCGACAAACCGACAAACCGACAAACCGACAAGACGAAAGGCTCAAATGAAACGGCAAACGACACTCACGAAGGTTCTGTCCGCGCTCGCGCTCGCAGGAACATTGTCGATCTGCACGGCAACGATCGCTCAGGCCAGCCCTCAACCACATCTCAAAACCGGCATGTTCGGCGTCGCCCGCGATCAGGTCGCCCGGATCAATGCTGTCAACATCGGCGATCCCAACCAGATCGGCGATCCCAACACACGGCCGATCCAGGTCGAGATGCTGTTTCTCGACTCGACGGCGCCGTCGTGGGACGCGACGTGAAGACGATCGCCCCCGGACAGGCGGTCTTTTTCGACCTGGCATTCGACGCCGGCGTCGAGAAGAACCGGATCGAGCGGCGAGCGGCCATCAACGCGATACCCCCGTCCGAGCCCGAGAAGAACCTCAGGATCACCGTGGAAGTCTTCGACGCCGCCACGGGCAAAACGACCGTGTTCATCGGCGACCCCGGCCTGTGAAGCGAAAGGAGCGACCTTTTTTCCGCTAGCGAGTCTCGATTGGGACGTACGGCTGCGGGTACCTGGGGCCGGTGTAATCCGCGCGCGGCCGGATCAGCCGGTTATGGGCGTACTGCTCGAGGACGTGCGCCGTCCAGCCGGAGATCCGCGAGACGGCGAAGATGGGGGTAAAGAGGTCCCCGGGGATCCCGAGCATCGCGTAGACCGAGGCGGAGTAGAAGTCCACGTTCGCGTTCAGCTTCTTCTCGTCCTGGATGATGTTCTCGATGCGCCGGGACATGTCGTACAGCGAGGTGTCGCTCGAGGCGCGGGCGACTTCCTCCGACATCGCGCGCAGGTGAGTCGCGCGCGGGTCTTCCGTCGTGTAAACGCGGTGGCCGAAGCCCATGATCTTTTCCTTGCGGGCGAGCCGCTCGTGAAGGTCCGCGTCGACTCGATCGAGCGTCCCGATCTCCTGCAGCATCTTCAGGACCGCTTCGTTCGCCCCGCCGTGCAGAGGCCCCTTGAGGGTGCCGATCGCCGAGGTGATCGCGGAATGGATGTCGGATAGGGTGGCGGCGGTGACGCGGGCGGCGAAGGTCGAGGCATTCAGCTCGTGATCGGCGTGAAGGATGAGAGCGACGTCGAGCGCCTTGACCGCGGCGGACTTTGCCGTCTCGCCGTTCAACATCCGAAGGAAGTCCTCGGCGTGGCCGCGGCCGGGGTCGGGTGGGACGGGGGCTCGACCCTGTCGCATGCGGTGGAACGCCGCGACGATCGTCGCGATCTGCCCGGTCAGGCGGACGGCCTTGCGCCGGTTCGCCTCGGGAGACATGTCTGTGGCGTCGGGGTCGGTTGCGGAAAGCGCCGAGACGGCCGTCCGGAGCGCGTCCATGGGGATCGACTTCGCGGCGAGTCTTCCCAGAAGCTCGAGAGTCTCGGCGGGAATGGAACGCTCGCGGCCGATCTCCGCCCGCGTGCGCGCGAGCTCGTCGGCCCGCGGCAGGCGTCCCTGCCAGAGGAGGAAGCAAACCTCTTCGAAGGTGGAGCGGTCTGCGAGCTCGTGGATGTCGATCCCGCGGTACGACAGGATCCCGCGGTCCCCGTCGATGTAGCAGATCGAGGAATCCGCCGCGACGACGTCCTGGAGGCCTTCGACTTCGACCATCTGGATCGTTACTCCGCCTCGATGGCGTCCGGAATCGCGGGATCCAGTCCCGGAAACTTGGCGAGCCACTCGCGCCGCTCGTTGCGCAGCTTCTCGACGAGCGCGGCGTAGTCCTCGTCTGAGTAGCGGGTCGTCGGCGTGTATTTTTCGAGATTGATGCCGGGCACGTCGGTCGGCACCTCGTAGCCCCAGTCGGGATCCCGCTGCCAGGCGATTCCTTCCTTCGCGATCTGCTTCATGATCTCGGTCGAGATCCGGATGGTGATCTTCTCGCCGGGCGAGGCGGCGGACGCGCCGATCGACCCGGTGTTCAGGATGTACGCCTGCATGTCGGGATTCTCGCGGAGGATCCGAAGCAGCCGGTTGCCCTCGTCTGACTCCGGTCCCACGATGAACGGGTTCGTGCCGACTTCCCGCTTCGCCTGGCCCGCTTTCGTGGGATCTCCCGCGGAGGTTTCGATCGACTCGCCGAGCATGAAGTACGCGGCCGCCTGCTCGGGGGTCAGCCGGGCGCAGACCGGGACGATGTCGTTGCGCCGCGTGATGAAGACGATCTTGTTCGCCTTGGGGAGGTCGATGCCGTCGCCCGTGCCGCGGATGTGCCGGCGCAGGACGACGCCGCGGCCGTTGGAGGTCAGCGACGTGTCGAGGAAATCCACCTTGCCGGAGTCGTCGACCTTGATGTTCTCGTAGGTGGCGCTGGCATGCGTCGCGGCGCCCCAGAGGACCGTCTGCGACGGCTCGAGCCCCTCGGTCTTGATGTAAAAGCCATCCTCGGTCCCGAACGCCCGGCCCTCCCTGGTCAGGAGAACGACGTCGTCCTGCTTGATGATCGCGGCCTCCGGAGGCACGAGCCCGTGGTCGTGGAGCGTCAGGGTCGTCTTGCCGGTCCCGGAGAGCCCGAAGAGGAGGAAGCCGACGTCCTGGAGCGACCCGTCGGAACCGGTCACCCGCAGGATCTTGGAGCCGGCATGGAGACCGAGGCCGCCGCGCCGCTTGATCCAGTACATCGCCTGCCGGAGCATCGACTTCTTCGCCTCGCCCGGGTAGTCGCTGCCCAGGATGTAGGTGTACCCCTGGTGAACGTCGGCGAAGATCAGCCGCTCGGGCCACTCGGGGACATAGACCGAGACGAAATCGGGCTCGTCCGTCGAGTCCGAGGGGAAGAGCATGTTGTGCCACATGTAGGCGATGCGGGCGTACTCGACGGGGACGTACAGGCGGCAGCGGAGCGTGGCGTCGGGATGCTCTCCCATGCGGCGGTCGACCTGGACGAGGTCCATCCCGAGCAGCGCCTCCTGGACGCGGCGGACGGTCTCCTCCGCCTTCGCCTTCTCGATCGGCTGCTGCATGACCCCGACCCGAACCTCGTCCGCGACGATGTACGTGTTCTTGGCCGATCGGTTCTTCACGCGGGTCGAGTAAACGGGGGAGCCGTATTCCGTCGTCCGCTCGCCGGACCGGGCCAGGGCGCGAAGCTCTTCTCCGGGGAGGTCTTTACGGATCGTCTTCGCCCGGATCGTCCGCGGGGATACGAGTTCGACGGTGCTCATGGTTCCCTCCTGACCAGGGCCGCCAAGAATATCAAGACGGGGGCCCGTTTGTACCGGTTGAGGACAATTTTGCCCGGAAACGGGAGCCGAGCGATCGCCGGCGCCGTCCCCACGGCTGAGCGGACAGCTTCTACCCTTTCGCCCTCACCACGTACCTCAGCCGGCCGCCGGGGGCGATCGCGTCGAACGGGTAACAGGTCACGAGTGTCAGCGTCCGGCCGGATGTCGGTTCGAGCGCTCCCGTCGAAGAACGGTCTACGATCCCCGCGCTCACCACCCGATACGAGGTCGTCCCCCCGGCGGGAACCTGGACGACGACCTCCTCCCCGGGGGTGAGGCGCGCGAGAAAGGCGAAGTGCGTGTCCCGGTGGGCGGAGAAGACGCAGTTCCCGGGCGCTCCCGGCGCCGCGCTCCCGTCGAGATGGCCGGGCCCGAAGGCGAGCGTCCGTCCCGAGGCACCGGCCAGAACGATGGTGTCGGTGCCGGTCCCCGGGATCCTCAACCGGGCGACGGGCCACGTGTCCGCCCACGGCCACGGCTTGACCGCCCGTCCTCCGGCGAGGGTCCTCGACCACGCCCGGTGCAGGAGGACCTGCGCCAGGCGCGCCTTCACATAGATCCACCCGCCCTGTGAGAGGAGGAGAACCCCGGCGAGCGCGACCGCGGCGGAGAGCCCCCGGAGCCGGGACCCCGTCATCGAAGCGCCCCCGCGGCCCGGACCGCCGCCGAAAGAGACAGCAGAGCGAAGCCGAGGACCAGGAGCACCGGGCCCGGCGTCGCGGTCGAGGGCATTTCCCCGAAGACGTGCTCGGCGCTCCACCCGTCGGGCAGCTGGACGGGCACCGCCCGCGCTTCGCAGGCCGTGCCTCGCGCGGCCCCCGGCGTGACGTCGACGGCGACCAGGCTCGTGTAACTCGACACCAGGTGATGCGCGAGGGCGACCTCCACCCCCTGACGGCGGATCTTCTCCGCATCGGCTCCCGCGGTCGCCGAGTCCATCAACGACGCGATCTTGAAGCGAGCCCACAGCCGGGCGACCCCCGAGTCCTCGCGGGAAGCGGACAGGGTCAAACGCTCCGACCACGGCCGCCCTCCGCGCTCTCCGCTGACGGTCACCGCGGAGGACGCCGACGCGAGCCGGACCGCCACGACCAGCGGCTCGCCGGCATAGAGATCGGGGACCTTCGACGGCCACGCCTCCGCGGCGGGGTCGTCCCACCGCACCTCGAGGTTGGTGAGCACGGGCGCCTCGAGCTTGCGGAAGAGCGCCGTCATCTTCGGCTGGACTTCCGCCGCGCTCGCCACGTAGGTGAACGTGCCCCTTCCGAACATCGCCGCGCGCGTCATGAAGTGGGAGTTGGGCGCGGAGCCGAGCCCGACCGTGAACAGGCGGCTCTTTCCGAGGTGTTTTTCGATGAACGCGAAGAGCTCCTCTTCGTTCCCGACCGCGCCGTCGGTCATGAACAGGACCTGGCGTACGGGGGCGGAGGAGGATTCCTCGCCGGAGGTCTCCAGGGCAGCCGCGAGAGCGGGCAGCATTTCGGTGCCTCCCTGCGCCTGGAGCCTTCCCACCCAGCGGCGCGCCTGCTCCACCGCGTCCGGCAGCGCGCGCCGGCTCTCGGTAAAGAGACGCCGCGTGACGCTGTTGAACTCGATCACGTTGAACCGATCCTCAGGCCCGAGCCTCGACAGCGCCATCGCCAGCGCCTGACGGGCGCCGTCGATGGAGGTCCCGTGCATGGAGCCAGACGTGTCGATCACGAACACCGTCTCTCGCGGTAGCCGGGTCTCGGCCGCGGCGGCGTCCGGAGGGATGACCATGAGGAGCGCGTAGAGCTCTCCGCCGAGCGTCTGCGTGAAGACCGTCGCCCTCGGCTCCTGCCCGAGGTCCGGCTCCCAGGCGAGCTCGAAATCCCGATCCGCGGGGACGGTCCGGTCGGCGAGCGTGACGAGCGTGTGGTTGCCCTGGCCCGCCTCGGTGCGCAGGGCATGCGACCCGCTTCCCACACGGCGCAGCGGGAAGCCCGGGTCGAGGCTGACCTTCACGCGCACCGGATTCGTGAAGCCGGCGGCCGGGTTCGCGACCGGCGGACGGATGCGCTGCGCGTCCGGCACGCCGGAGGAGGCGGTAGCCGACGAGGAAGCGGCGGCCCGGACGAACGATTGCTCCTGTTCGTCCACTCGGGCGGGTCTCGGGGTGGAGTCATAACGAGGGGCGACGACCATGGGGAAACGGAGGCGGAACGCCCCCTGATCGAATCGGAGGGCCTCCTGGTACTCCAGCACGACCTGCACCTCTTCGTCCGGACCGATGCTGGCGACCGACGTCGTGAAGATGTTCGGCCGCTCCTGCTCGACGAGCGAGGCCTTCCGTCCTTCGGACTTCGCTTGTTCGTACACCTTCTTCGCCTCTTCTCTCTCTTTGACCTGGCCTTCGATGATCCGGTCGCCGATGACGAGACGCATGGCGTCCACGGCGGAGCCTTCCGGAAGGGGGAACACGTAGATGCCCTCGACGCAACTGCCGGCCGAGTTGCGAAAGCGCTGCGAGACGGTCGTCCGCGCGACCATCCCGGTGACGCGGATCGAGACGTCCGTGTCGAGAACGGGCGCCGGAAGATAGAGGCCCGGGCTCGCCGTCTTGAGCAGCAGCGCGCCAGCATGAGCGTCTTCCGGCCGGACGGGCGCCTGCCCGAGGGCCGCAAGGCTCCACAGAACCCAGATCACCGCCGCCGCGGTGCATGGAAGAGATCGCCCGACGGTCGCGACGTTCATCCGATACCTCCCTGACCTCGAGGAGACCTCTCGGGGAAGACCGCGTCGTGCCGCAGCCGGGGAATTCCGGCGGAAGAATGTGGCAATCCTGTGGCGGCGCTTCCCCGGCCGGGGAAAGCACGCGAGAATGCTCGTCGTGAAAACCGCGAATCCGGAGACGGTGGCGGTCGTGGACGACGAGCCCGCGATCCGCGAGACGGTGAGCTTCGCCCTGAAACGCGAAGGCTACCGGGTGCGGGCGTTCGCCGACGGCCGCGAGGCGTGGGACTCGTTCCAGCAGGAGCTTCCCGGGCTCGCGATTCTCGACATCGTCCTGCCGCGCATGGACGGGCTCGAGCTCTGCCGGAAGCTGCGCGCCCGCTCCGAGGCGCTTCCGATCATCTTCCTGAGCTCACGCGACGAAGAGCTCGACCGCGTGCTCGGCCTGGAGCTGGGCGCCGACGACTATCTGTGCAAGCCCTTTTCGATGCGGGAGCTCGTCGCGCGGGTGAAGGTGCTGTTCCGGCGCGCCTCGCTCGCGCGCACCGCGGTGGCTCCCGAGAAGCTTCTCAAAGCCGGGCCGCTCGAGCTCGACCTCGAGCGCTACACGGCGAAGTGGAACGGGGAGTTGATCGCCCTCACCGTGACCGAGTTTCTTCTCCTCCAGTCGCTCGCCCGGCATCCGGGCCACGTCAAGACGCGCCGGCAGTTGATGGAGGACGCGTATCCGCACGACGCCTTCGTCAGCGAGCGCACGATCGACAGTCACATCAAGCGCCTGCGCCGAAAGCTGGTCGAGCGCGAGCCCGCTTTCTCGGGGATCGAGACCGTGCACGGCCTCGGATATCGGTACGAGGGTGGCTGAAGAGGACGCGTCCTCCCAGGCGCCGCGGCGCCGCCGCCCGGGCCGGCTCTCCGCGCGGCTCCTCGCGTTCAATCTCCTGCTCGTGTTCATCCCGGCCGCGGGGCTGCTCTATCTCGACACCTACGAGAAGCAGCTGCTCGAAGCGCAGGAGCGGTCAATGGTCCAGCAGGGCCGCGTGCTCGCGGCCGCGCTGTCGGAGCCGGCCGCGCTCTCGGGCGAGGAGCCGGCGCGCGTCCTCACGCGATTGAACCGGCGGCTCGAGTCGAGAATCCGGGTGGTCGATAAAGAGGGGAGGATCCTCGGCGACACCAGCCGTCTGGGGCCCCGGCTCGAAGCCGTCGCCGCCGAGTCTCGCGAGACGGGCGGCCGCAACCGGTTGCTGTATCGCGTCGGGGCGCTTTTCTTCTCGGTGTATCACCGGCTCGTTCCCTCGTCGGAGCCTCCGGCCGAGCCGCGAGAACCCTCCTCCTCCGCCGACGGACGGCTGCGCGGCCGCGAAGTCGAGGCCGCTCTTTCGGGACGATACGGAAAGGCGGTGCGTCCGTCGCCGGCCGGTCAGCGCTCGGTGACCCTGTCGATCGCGATTCCGATTGCGGGAGAGGGAGCGGCGCCGGCGGGGGCGGTCGTCGTCACGCAGTCGACCTGGCGCATCCTCCAGGACCTGTACGCGATCCGTCTCGGCATCTTCAAGGTGTGCCTCGGCTCTCTGGCGCTCGCCGTCGTCCTGAGCCTTCTCGTGTCGACGACGATCGCGCGGCCGCTTCGGGATCTGCGGGAGGAGACGGCCTCCATTCTGGACCGCCGCGGACGGCTGCGGGGAAGCTTCCGGCCGTCGGAGAAAAAGGACGAGATCGGCGACCTCTCCCGCGCCCTGCACGAGCTGACGCGCCGGCTCGAGGCGTACCAGAGGTTTCTGGAATCGTTCGCCGCCGAGGTGTCGCACGAATTTCGAAATCCCCTCGCCTCAATCCGGATTGCCGCCGAGATGGCTTCGGAATCGGAGACGGAGGAGGACCGGCGGCGCTTTCTCGAAATCTCCGAACGGGAAGTCCAGCGAATGGAACGACTGCTCTCCGACCTGCGCGAGATGACGCGGGTCGACGCGCGGCTCGAATCGGAGGAGCAGGGCGCCCTCTCGCTGAACGCGCTCCTCGAAAGGGTGATTCCGGCAGAACATCTGTCGCGCATCTTCGAGCGCTTCTTCTCGTGGCGGCCCGATTCGCCCGATGCGGCGAGCCGGCATACCGGTCTCGGGCTCGCGATCGTCCGGACGATCGTGGAGGGCTACGGCGGCACGGTCACGGCGGCGAACAATCCGCACGGCGGTGCGACGTTCACGGTGGGCCTGCCCGCCTCCCGGACGGCCGTCCTCCAGAAAGCGGCTCCCCCGGCCTGACTCGTCGCCCGAAAACGGGGAGTCTGCACAAAAAACTGTGCAGGCAGACGCCATTTGCGTCGCATTGACTCCGAAATGCGTTGACTTTGTGCAAAGTGACCGTAAAATCATGCCACCCTTGCAAAAAACGGAGGACAGAATGGCGAAGGCGAAGATCCTGAGGTTCGACCCGGCCGGCCCGGGCCTGGGAAAGAACGAGATTCTGAAGGTGTGCGACGCGGAGAACGTCCGGTTCCTCCGGCTGCAGTTCACGGACATCCTGGGAGTCATCAAGAACGTCGAGATTCCTCGATCGCAGTTCTCCAAGGCTCTCGACGGAGAGATCCAGTTCGACGGCTCGTCGATCGAAGGGTTCACGCGGATCGAAGAGTCGGACATGAACCTGGTTCCCGACCTGAACTCCTTTGCGATTTACCCGTGGGCGCATCGAGGAGGAGAGAAAGTCGGGCGTCTGATCTGCGACGTCTACACGCCCGACGGAAACCCCTTCATCGGATGTCCCCGAACGACGCTGAAGAGGCAGATGGACAAGGCGTCAGCGCTCGGCTACACGCTCGTGACCGGGCCCGAGGCGGAGTTCTTTCTCTTCCGGCGCGACGCGAACGGCGACCCGATCATCGACACGCACGACCAGGGCGCCTACTTCGACCTGACGCCGGTCGACCGGGGCGAAGAGGCGCGGCGCGACGTGGTCCTGGCGCTGGAGCAGATGGGGTTCGAGGTCGAGGCGGCGCACCACGAGGTCGCGCCCGGGCAGCACGAGATCGACTTCAAGTACGCGGACGCCGTGACGACGGCGGATCGCGTTTCGACGTTCCGGTTCGTCGTGAAGAAGGTCGCCCTGGATCACGGGCTTCACGCGACGTTCATGCCGAAGCCGATCTTCGGCGTGAACGGTTCGGGCATGCACGTGCACCAGTCATTCCTGGACCGCAAGGGCAACAACGTCTTCTTCGACGCGAAGGCGAAGTACCAGCTGTCGAAGACGGCGTTGAATTACACGGGCGGGATCCTCCGGCATGCGAGGTCCTTCGTCGCGGTGACCAATCCGCTCGTCAACTCCTACAAGCGGCTCGTCCCCGGGTACGAGGCGCCGGTCAACGTCGCGTGGTCGATGCGGAACCGCTCGCCGCTCGTGCGCGTGCCGGCGCGGCGAGGAATGGGCACGCGGATCGAGGTCCGGATGCCGGACCCTTCCTGCAATCCCTATCTCGCCTTTGCCGTGATGCTCGCGTCCGGTCTCGACGGCGTGAAGAACCGGATGGATCCCGGCGAGCCGGTGGACAAGAACGTGTTTAAGATGAGCGAGCGCGAGAAGCGGCGCCTTCGGATCGACCAGCTTCCCGGGAACCTCTCGGAGGCTCTCGACAACCTGGAGAAGGACGAAGTGGTGACGAGCGCGCTGGGAGAGCACATCCTCACGCACTTCCTCGAGGCCAAGCGGAGCGAGTGGGCGGAGTACATTTCGCGCGTCCAGCCCTGGGAGACCGAGAAGTATCTGGATATGTACTAAAAGCAGATTGACCTTCGGAAAGGCCGTGGCGAAGGCGCCACGGCCTTTTTTTATGGCGCCGGGTGCAAAACGGCGAAAGGCGAAGGGCGAACCGAAGAGATACGCCCGAGGTCTTGCGCTTAACGCTTAACGCTTAACGCTTAACGTTTAACCCCCATCAGACGATCAGCATCGCATCCCCGAACGAGTAAAAGCGATAGCCGTCCCGGATCGCCTCACCGTACGCGGCCAGCACCCGCTCCCGTCCGGCGAACGCGCACACCAGCATCAGGAGGGTCGAGCGCGGCAGATGGAAGTTGGTGACGAGGGCGTCGATCGCCCGAAATTCGAATCCGGGTGCGATGAAGAGATCGGTCGAGAAGGAACGCGTCTCGTCAGTTCCGAGGCGCGCCGCGGCTTCGAGCGATCGGGCGACCGTGGTGCCGATCGCCACGACGCGGCCTCCCGAGGAGCGGGCCCCGGCCACCGCGTTGAGAGTCTCCCGCGGGACCCAGACGCGCTCCGCGTCCATCGCGTGCGACGCCGTGTCGTCCGCCGTCACCGGTTTGAAGGTGCCTGCGCCGACGGCGAGCGTGAGGTCTTTGACCGCGATTCCCCGGGCGGCGATCTCGTCTAGAACCTTCGGGGTGAAATGCAATCCCGCCGTCGGAGCCGCGACGGCGAGCGGCTGCCGCGCGAAGACCGTCTGGTAGGCGGCGCGATCTTCGTCCCGGTCGGCGGCTCCCGCCTCCCGGCGGATGTAGGGAGGAAGCGGAACGCTGCCACAGCGCTCGAGGTAAGCGTCGTCGACCGCGCGGTCGAA
>JAIVJS010000090.1 GCA_020199905.1 Acidobacteriota bacterium | reverse complement strand
CTACATGAGAGGACACCTTCCGCCCCGGAAGAGAGAATGGAACCGCCGGGAGCGTGGGAGGAGCGGTGCGTCAGCGCCGCGGATCGGACGCGGCCGCCGTCACCGGGGACCCGCGATTCTCCAGCCGGGGTTGGACACCGCCGGCAGGGCCAGGGCGCGCGTCGGAGCCGTCCCGCTCATCTGCCAGACCGTATCGGCGCCCGTGGAGCCGTGGCGCCAGAGGATGTCCGTCTGCCCGTCCCCTGTGAAGTCCCCCGCGCCGGCGATCTGCCACGCCAGGTCGGAGACGGACGGCAGGGCGACCAGGCCCGCCACGGACGTCCCGTTCATGCGCCAGATCGTGTTCTGCCCCGTCGCGCCGTTGCGCCAGAGGATGT
Source organism: Acidobacteriota bacterium (assembly GCA_020199905.1). Classification (GTDB taxonomy): domain Bacteria; phylum Acidobacteriota; class Thermoanaerobaculia; order UBA5066; family Gp7-AA6; genus JALYUA01. Next base: position 21,972 of record JAIVJS010000090.1, on the reverse strand, counting down.
CGGGCTTTCCGTCTCCATCGAAATCCGCCGCCGCCCCGATCTCCCAGTTGAGATCCGGGACCGAAGGGATTCCTATCGCGGCCGCGACGGAGGTCCCCGTCATCCGCCAGATCACGTCGGCGCCGCTCGCCGTGTTGCGCCACAGAATGTCGAGCTTCCCGTCGCCGTCAAAATCCGCTGCCCCCCGGATCTGCCAGTTCAGGTCGAAGACCGGCGGCAGCGCGACCTGCGCGATCACCGACGTCCCGTTCATCCGCCAGATCACGTTCTCTCCCGTCGCGACGTTTCGCCAGACAATGTCGGTCTTCCGGTCCCCGTCGAAGTCCCCCGCCGCGCCGATCCTCCAGTTTCCGTCGGCCACGGGCGGAAGCCCGGCGGTCGTCACCCCGCCCTGCGCACCGACCAGCCACACCGTGTTCTGGCCGGTCGCCGCGTTGCGCCACAGGATGTCCGCCCGGCCATCGGAGTCGAAGTCGCTCTTCAACGGCTGGAAACGCAGGATCGTGAAGTCGTCCGCAAGGGCGCCCGTCGAAGTCAGAAAACGGGCGTCGAGGCGGCCTCCGTCGACGTCGAGCACGAGAGATCCGAGCTGGGCGGCCGAGAAGTACATCGCGGGGTGATCGAGCGTTCCTCCCGCGATCCGGCCCGACGTCCCGGCGACCGCGTACACCGTTCCCTCATGCGGATGAACGCCGGCCCGCTTCCGGTAGGCCCCCGTGACGGATTCCCGCCCGCTGCCGCCATCCTTCTTCATGGACGCAACCAGAGTGGTGGAAACGCCATAGTGGCCGTCCAGGAGAAACGATCGCTCGTACGCATGGCTGTGGCCGGTGAGCACGAGGTCGACCCCGCCCGCCTCGAGGATCGGAAGTGCGTACTGGCGCATCTCGACGAGCTCTCCTTCGACATCGGAGTCGTGCGACCCCTTGGAGTAGGGCGGATGGTGCCAGAAGGCGACTTTCCATGCGCTCGTGTTCGCGGCGAGATCCGCTGCGAGCCACGTCAGCATCGGATCCGCCGCTCCGCGCGGGCTGCCGTAGGAGTCGAGGCAGACGAAGTGGATGTTGGCGTAGTCGAAGGAGTAGTACGCCTCGGTTCCGGAAGCCACTCCTCCGGCCTGTCCCGCGGCCGGGAGCGTGAAGATGTCGTAGTAGGGGCCCGTCTGCGTCGCGGAGCTCGCGCTGTACCCGTCGTGATTGCCCAGCGCCGGCCACAGGAACGTGTTGCGCAGGATCCCGGGAAAGACGTCGAAGACCGCGGCCTGATACTCGGCGTCGGTGCCGTTGACGTAAGCGTTGTCGCCGAGCATCAGCCAGACGTCGGTGGCGCGGCCTGCCGCGAAGGCGAGATAGGAGTCGCGGACCGCGCGCGCGTTCGCGTCGGCGGTCCCGGAGTCTCCTGTCACCCAGATCCGAACGGGCTTCGAGGATCCGGGCGAAGGAGCGGTGACCAAATAGTGCGTCGCGTCCCCGCCGGCGAGGGAGCCCGCGCTCGTTCCGACCGAGTAGTAGTAGCGCGTCGCCGCCGAAAGCCCCGACAGCGTCACCCGGTGATCGGTCGTGGCGGCGGAATCGGATGCCGAAGAGGTCAAGGCGGAGGAGACGGTCCCGTACCGGACCCGGCTGTCCGTGGCCACATCCGTTCTCCAGGACACGACGGAACTCCCCGCGGTCTGCAGCTGGAGGTACGGTCCCCGCGTCACCGTCTGCGCGGAAAGCGATGGCGCGAGAAACAGAACGGTCACGGCCAGACACGGAGACAGACTCCTGGCGCCGCCTGGGTGACCCGGGCGGGGGCGTGACATCCGGCGAGAGTCAGAGGGCGCGCTGTGCATCGGCTTTCTCCGGCATTGTCTGGACAGAAATGTGGCGAGACGGGCGGGAGTGAACGACCCGAGATCTGAGTTTCGTTCAATGGTACGTCAAAAAAGGCGTGAAGTCGCGGCCGGGGCCCTCGTGTGGCAGGACCGGGACCGTCGATGACCGGAGGGTGGCGCCCTCGGAGCCGGATCACTCTGCGGCTCTGTCACAGCCGGCCGATCAGAAGGCCTGCGGGCGGCGGGCGCAGATTAAGGGACCGCGACCCCCGGAATCACCTTCCCGATCCCCCGGAGCGCGGCGCGGGAAAGAAAGGGATAGAGGCCATCCATGAGGCTCCACCCGATCCGGTACGCGAACTGACCGCGGATCACGAAGAAATGATCGAGCTCCCAGGTGCCCAGAATCCCATGCTCCGCCTCCTTGACGATGAAACTGAAGATCGCAAAGAGCGCGAACTGCTCCAGCCACGGCTTCCGGCGGGAGCCCGCGTAGAGGAACCCCAGGCAGAGCCCGATCCAGAGGAAGGTGTGGAACGCGTTGTTCAACCACGGCAGGAAGCTCATCCAGCCGATCCTGTAGAGAACGAAGTTCCCCAAAAAAGTTCCGAAGCTCCACAGGGCGTAAAGAATCCAGAACGCCCGGCGAAACTCGGGAGCCACGCGAGGGTTCGCGTAACGCATGACGACGAAAAGCGCCGCGTAGACGAGCAGAACGAGGGCGTAGTGTCCGATCGTGTTGCCGGAACCCAGCCACGTCTCGCTCATTCCACCCCGCCTTTTCGCCGGCAGGAGCTCAGTTTATCCCGGCAATCTACGACAACTCCGGGAAGGGTCCAACCGGGGAAGCGTTACGCCGGATCCCGTCTTCGATCGTGCATGGCCAGCGCGCGAATCCGAGGAGCGGGACGAAGTAAAGCGAATCGACACCGTCAGGCGTCGATCTCGACCCTTGAGCTCGCGGTCCGGAGGTTGGATCGGGGTTAAGCGGGGTCGTCGCCACCTCCGGTTCGAAGGGCTGAGAGGCCACGGGTCACGGGCCCGAGAGCCTACTTCGCGCCGGCGACGAGCTTCTGGAATCGAGGGTTCTTCCGCAGCGGATCGAAGTCGGGGTCGATGTTGAGCCAGCCGGGCGACAGGATGTACGGAATCTTCAGCAGCGGCTCCAGGTAGTCGAGCGCCTTCTCGGGCTCGCCCACCCGGATGAAGATCCGCGCGAGCTGGTGCTGGTAGTACGGACCGTCGTACGCGTCCTTGGACACGGGAACGAGGGCCACGCCGCGCTCGCCCTCCCGCACCGCCTCGTCCTTGTGTCCCTCTCCCAGAAAGGTGAGCGCGAGGCCCCGCAGGACGTGTCGGTTTGCGTCGTCCGGAGTTTCCCGAAGCTGAGCCTCCGCGGCCGCACGCGCCGAATCCGCGTACTGCCGCGCCTTCTCTCGATCGCCGCGCAGCGACGCGGCCTGGGCGAGCGAGATTCCCCAGGCGAGGCGGTCGTCGGCGAACGCTGCCGGGGGGACGCGCAGGAGAAGGGTCTGCTGCTCCTCGTCCAGCACCCAGGTCAGGTGGTTGTACGTCGCCAGATAGGCCACGAGAGCCTTCGGATCCAACTCACGCGGAGCCGCTCGCAGCACGGACCGCGCACCCGCCAGGTCTCCCTGCGCGAGGGAGAGCATCACCTTCGTTTCGAGGATACCGAGCGATCGCGGCGCCAGCGCGAGGCCCCGGTCCGCGGTCTCGCGGGATTCCGCGTAGTGCCTGAGCAGGAACAACGTCCGCGCAAGGCGGCGCGCCGTGAAGGCCGAGCGCGGGTCGACCGCCTGCGCCTGGCGGAGGGAGGCGAGGCCCTGTTCCCAGTGGCCGGTGCGCTGTTGGACGAGGGCCGTCCCCGCGAGCAGGTCGGCGTCCCGCGGGGCTTCTTGCCGCCCCAGAGCGAACTGCTCCGAGGCCCTGAGGTAATCGCTTCGCACGGCCTCGTAATAGTCGCCGAGAGCCAGATGAGCGGCCGGAAGGCCGGGCGCGATCGCTAATGCCCGCTCTGCGGCCGCCCTGGCCTGCTCCCCCTCTGCCGGCCTCGGAACGCTGTTGGCGTAATGGAAGGAGTGGGCGCGGGAGAGCTGGGCCCACGCCTGCGCGAATCGCGCGTCGAGCGCCACCGCCTCCTCGTAGTGAGCGATGGCCCGCCGCAGACTGGGCGGATCGGCGGCGGCGAGACTCTTCGAGGCCTCCTCACCCCGCAGGTAGGCGTCGTAGGCATCGAGACTCTGCGTGGGCTTCTCAGCGAGACGCTTCTCTTCACCCGATCCGAGCGCGACACCGAGCGCCTGCGCCACGCGCGTGGCGATGTCCGACTGCACCTGAAAGACGCTGGTCAGCGCCGCGTCGAACGGCTGCTGCCATTTCGAAGTCGGAGCATCCGGCCGCGTGACATCGACGAGCTCGGGGCTCACGTGGACGCGACTCGAGGAGCTGTTCTTTTCCCACCGGACCGTGGCGGTCAGGAGGTAGGAGACGTTCAGCTCCTCGGCGATCTGCCTGGGAGTCTTCGTCGTCTTCTTGTACGGGGTGGAACTGCCGCGGGCAATCACCTGAATGCCCTGCAGCGAGGTGAGCTTGCCTCGAATCTCGTCCGCAATGCCATCGGCGAAATAGTCGTCCTCCGGCGCGCCCAGATTCTCGAAGGGCAGCACGGCCAGCCGCTTCATTCCCCCGGGTTCGCCGGTGCCCGGCCGCGTCGGCCGGAGAAGCCAGACGCCCGCGGCGGCGAGCAGCGCGGCGACAACGCCGGCAGCGATGAGGACGCGCGTCCTCCCGGCCCGAGGAGCCGTCGCCTGCGGGCCGCTGGTGAAGGACGACGTCGACGCAACCGAGAGCGCAAAAACGATGTCCTTGGCGGACTGAAATCTGTCTTCCCGGCTCTTCTCCAGACAGTGCCGGACGAGGTTGTCGAGCGCGGGCGGGATGCCGCTGCCCGAATCCGACAGCCCCGGCGGCTCGTCCCGGAGGATCGCGGCCATCGTGTCGCTCGGCGTGGCCTTCTTGAACGCCTTCCTGCCCGAAAGCAGCTCGTAGAGGATTGCCCCGAACGAAAAGAGATCCGAGCGGTGATCCACCGGCAGCCCGCGCGCCTGCTCGGGCGACATGTAGCCCGCCGTTCCCATCACGGTGCCGAGCACCGTATGGGTCGGTTCGATCGGGGCGCTCGTTTCCTCCTCCGGGGAAGTGGCTTCCATCCTCTTCACGAGCCCGAAGTCGAGGATCTTGACGTGGCCGTCCGTCGTCACGAAGAGGTTCTCGGGCTTCAAGTCGCGGTGGACGATCCCCTTCTCGTGGGCGGCGGAGAGCCCCCGGGCGATCTGAGCGGCATAGTCGAGGGCCTGCCTCTGGGGGATCGGACCGGTGTCCAGCTTGCCGCGCAGCGTCTCGCCCTCCAGAAGCTCCGTGACCGCGTAGGCGATGCCCTCCTGGTTGCCGAAATCGTGAATCGCCAGAATGTTGGGATGAGAGAGGGCCGCGACGGCCTTCGCCTCGCGCTCGAACCGGGCGAGCGGTGGCGCGTGCGCCGGCAGGACTACTTCGCGCCGGCGACGAGCCTCTGGAACCTCGGGTTCCTGCGGAGCGGATCGAAGTTGGGGTCGATCGCGAGCCAGCCGGGTGAGAGGTAGTAAGAAATCTTCAGGAGCGGTTCCAGCCTGTCGAGCGCCTTCTCGGGCTCGCCGACGAGCATGTAGATCCGAACGAGCTCGTGCTGGTAGTAGGGGCCTCTCTCCCCATCCTTCTCCACCGGATCGAGCGCGACGCCACGCTCTCCCTCCCGAATGGCTTCCTCTTTTCGACCGAGGTGCGCGAGCGCGAGGCCGAGAGCGACGTGGCGCCGCGCATTGTCGGGTGTCTCGCGAAGCTGCTGCTCGAATGCCTCCCTCGCCTGCTCCGCGTAAGCGCGTACGTTCGCCGCGTCGTGCTCGAGGGCGTACACCTCGGTCAGGCAGCGGGCCCATGTGCCCGGGTCGTCGTCGAACGCGCTCGGCGGGAGTCGCAGGAGAAGCTCTCGCTGCTCCTGGTCGAGAAGCCAGACGAGATCATTGACGTTCGCCACGTAGGCCACGAGCTCGGTTAGAGCGACATCTTTGCGCACCGCATGGACCACCGCCCTGGCAGCGGCGAGGTTCCCCTCGCCGAGAAACGTCATGGCCGTCTCCCCGATCAGACTCAGGTTCGCGGGCGTGAGTGCGAGCCCGCGCTCGAAGGCTTCCCGCGCTTCGGGATAGCGCCGGAGACGTTGGAGAGCGAAGCCGAGAGCCGTTAAATTGGTCGCCGACCGGGGATCGATGCTCGCCGCCAGCCTCAAGTGTTCGAGCGCCGCATCCCAGCGCCCGAGGCCCTCCTCGGCACGCGCCGTTCCATAGAGGAGATCGGCATTGCCGGGCGCAACGCTCCGCCCCTTCGCGTACCGCTCCAGCGCGCGGTGGAAGTCTTTGGTAACCAACCGTTCGTAGCGTCCGAAGGCCACGTATGCCTCCGGGCTGTTCGGCGCCAGCGCGAGCGCCTGTTTCGCCGCCTCCCTGGCACGCTCCGCGAGCGCGAGCGTGGGCGTGCTGTTGAAATACAGGATCGAGTAGTCCGAGGAGACCCGCGCCCACGCCTGCGAAAAACCGGGGTCCTGCGCCAGGGCCCGCTCGTAAAAGCCCAGCGCTTTCCGAATGCTGGGGGTATCGTCACCCGTGCTGTTCGTGACCTCCTCGCCTTTGAGGAACGCATCGTAGGCGGCGAGGTTCTGCGTGGGTCTTTCCGAGAGTCGCTCCTCCTCACCTGTCCCGAGCGCGACCCCCAGAGCCGCAGCGACACGGGTCGCGACGTCCGACTGCACCTGAAAGACGTCGGTCAAAGACGCGTCGAACGGCTGCTGCCATTTCGAAGTCGGGGCGTCGGGACGCGTTACGTCCACCAGCTCGGGGCTCACGTGCACGAGGCTCGTGCCCCCGCTCTTTTCCCAGCGTACCGTGGCGGTCAGGAGATACGAGACATTCAGCTCTTCGGCGATCTGCCTGGGCGTCTTGCTCGTTTTCCTGTAAGGCATGGAGCTGCTGCGGGCCATCACGTGAAGGCTGGACAGGGAGGTCAGTTTGCCCCGGATCTCGTCGGCAATGCCGTCGGCGAAGTAGTCGTCCTCGGGCGCGCCGAGGTTCTCGAAGGGCAGCACGGCCAGGCGCTTCACCCCTCGGGCCTCGACGCTGCCCCTGTGCGGCGGCCGCAGGAGAAAGACGCCCGCGGCGGCGAAGACGACGAACGCGGCGATGGCGACGAGACTCTTCGTCTTTCCGGTCGGTGGTGCCGCGGGCTGCACGCCGCTGGTCGTCGTCGGACCCGAGGCCTCGGAGAGCGCGAACGCGATGGCCCTGGCCGACTGGAACCGGTTGTTGCGGTCCTTCTCCAGGCAGTGCCGGACGATCTGGTCGAGAGCGGACGAGACGTTCCGTCCCGGGACGGCCAGCTCCGGGGGCTCGTCCCGCAGGATCGCCGCCATCGTGTCGCTCGCGGTGTCCTTCTGAAATGGATTTTTCCCCGAAAGCATCTCGTAGAGGATCGCCCCGAACGAAAAAATATCCGTGCGGCTGTCGACGGGAAGGCCCCGCACCTGCTCGGGTGACATGTAGCCGATCGTCCCCGACACCGTGCCCGGCCCCGTGGGCCCGGACGCGGTCGGCGCGCCCGTCTCTTCGCCGGGGGCGACTTCTTCGACCCGCTTCGCCAGACCGAAGTCGAGGATCTTGAGATGGCCATCTCGGGTCACGAACAGGTTCTCGGGCTTCAAGTCCCGATGGAGGACGCCCTTCTCGTGCGCCGCGGAGAGGCCCCTGGCCGCCTGCACGGCGTAGTCCACGGCCTGCTTCTGCGGAATCGGACCGGCGTCGAGCTTCCCGCGCAGCGTCTCGCCTTCCAGGAGCTCCATGACAGCGTAGGCGATGCCGTCCTGGGTGCCGAAGTCATGGATGGCCAGGATGTTCGGATGAGACAGAGCCGCGACGGCCTTCGCTTCACGCTCGAACCGAGCGAGCGCGTCGGGATCTGCGGCGACGCCCTGGGGCAGGACCTTGATGGCGACATCCCGGTCCAGCTTCTTGTCCCGCGCCCGGTAGACGTCGCCCATCCCACCCGCGCCCAGAGGTTCGTGAATCTCGTATGGGCCGAGGCGGGTCCCGGCGGAAATTGACATCGGATGGCCGCGACGAGAGATTCTACGCCGCGGTCGCGCGTCCGAGGGGTTGGCTCACCGGCGGCAACTGGCGCCCGGGGAGTGGTTGGAGCGGGAAACCGGGGTCGAACCGGCGACATCCACCTTGGCAAGGTGGCGCTCTACCACTGAGCTATTCCCGCTCGGGGACGCGAAGAATACCGGGAGGCCGGGCGACGGTCAAGCGGTCGGGGCGACCATCTCGGTGGCGGTCCCGCCGCAGTGGTTGCAGACCCGGATGACGGTCGCTCCGAATTTTTTTTCGGGAGAGCACTCCTCGCAGAGCGGGCGGGAGCTGTCGCGGCAACGGAAGTGGGCGACGCGCTCCGTGTGGGTCCGGCAGCAGGTCGGCGGCATGATGCGGGACGACTTCCGCAGGGCGAAGAGGGACTTCAAGAACGGCAGGTCCACGGCGGGAACGGGTTCCGCCTCGTCCATGCGGACTCTGTCCTTCTCGTCCACTTCTCCGCTGCGGATCAGGTTCCGCATGGATCGTCGGTCGAACACGTCGGCTTCGAACCCGGGCTTGTCGACGCGAAAGCGCACGTTCTCGGAGCCGGCGCCGCTGCCTTCCTCGAGAGTCAATGGCGGCATCGCGGGCGACTCGCGGACCGGAGCCGCCTGAGGAGCGGCAGGGGATCGCGGCGCGGCCGACGGAGCGGAAGCGGGACCGGACATCGCCGACGGAGCGGGGGCGTCCGCGGCGGGAGGAGGCTTCTCCTGGAGGCGCGCGTACACCCTCGCCTCGTCGCGGGACGGAAAGTCCATCGGCTGCTTGCAGTGGGGGCACCGGAACCGGGCCTGCACGGGCGGAATCCGCTCGAGCAGGATGGAAAAGCTACCGGCGCAGCTGGGGCAGGTGAAGGTGTAACTGAGATCGGAATCGGCCAATGAATTCTCCGAAGGAGAGAAAATCTTAGCATGAGGGGGGTCTCGGTCGCGGGCGTCCGCGCGCACGAATCGTCGGGAGGGCCGCGCTTTTATCGGCGGCGGGGCAGCGCGAGAAGACCCGACGGCGCTTCGAACGCGCCGCGGAAGAGACGGATCGAGACCACGCCCTTCTGTTCGAGAATGGAGACGACGTCGAAGCGCCGAAGGCCCGGAGCCGGGCGGGCGCTCTGGAGCCACGCCTCGGCGGCGCGATGAATCCGGCGCCGTTTCTCCTCATTCACCGACTCCTCCGGGAGCCCGAACCCCACTCCCCCGCGTCCCTTCACCTCGATGAAGCAGAGGACGCGTCCCTCCATCGCGATGAAATCGATCTCTCCCGGCCCGGCGCGGACATTACGCGCCAGAATCCGGTAGCCCTCGCGTCGAAGGTGGCGGGCCGCGAGGTCCTCCCACCGCTGCCCCGCGCCTCGCGACCCCCGCATGGCCCGCGCCCCGCGCCGCAGAGAGCCGAGCTCCGCGAGCAGGCCACGAACGATCCGGCGCAGGCGCATCTCTCCTGAATTGTCACGAGAGACCGCGCCCGGCGCCTGCGTTCTTTTCTACGACCGCGCGAACCGGAATCCTGAGAGCTGAGAGCTAGAACCCCGGCGTCGGCACCACGGCGGGAGCGGTGAGCGAGCCCGGCACGGGGGCCTGGCTGCAGAGCCGCACCTTTCCGCCCCGGTCGCTGTGGTACTCGTACGTGGCGTCGCGAACCCGCAGCACGATGCGGTAGCCAGGCGTCAGCACGTTCGTGCACTTCTCGCCGGTCCGTCCGCACCCCAGACACGAGTCGTTCCACGTCACGTCGTCCTGCGTAACCCCGGCGATGTCGGCCTTGGGGGAATGGATCTGGTCATGCAGCGCGTCCACCGCTTCGTTGAACGCATGCTGGCGCGACTTGCTCACGTCCCCGCCCTCGGCCGAAGAAGGCGGCGGCGGCACGCTGCGCGCGCAGGCGGCGAGCGCGACAGTGACTCCGAGAATCAGGGTTCCGGTCAGCAATTTCATGGGGCGAACTCCTCCGTAAGGAAAATCTGTGCAAGGGCGGTGCCGGGGAAGAGAAGCTATCAGCTCTCAGCTCTCAGCTTTCGGCCGGCCGGAGCCGGGAATCTGGAATCGGTCGTCCAAAATCGGAAGCGAACCACTTCGCCAGGGGAATTGCATGACGCTAACGCTCAACGCTCAACCCTTGCCCTGAGGACCGTCTCGCGAGCTCCAGGACGTCGAACGGTTTGGTCTCCACCCCGAGCTCCTCCCGGGCGTTACCGATCATCACCATGCAGAACGGGCACGAGACGCCGACCGAGTCGGTCTTCGCCTCCGCGATCTCCTGCATACGGGTCTGGTTGATGCGCGCGCCGATCTTCTCCTCCATCCACATGCGCCCGCCCCCGGCGCCGCAGCAGAGGCCCTTCTGCTTCGTCCGGGCGAGCTCCTGGAGCCGCAGGCCCGGGATTGCCTCGAGGATCTGCCGGGGCGCGTCGTACACGTCGTTGTAGCGGCCGAGGTAGCAGGGGTCGTGAAACGTGATCGATTCGTCGATGCGGTTCTCGAGCCGGATCCTTCCCTCGGCGATGAGGGAGGAAACGAGCTCGGTCCCGTGAAGGACCTCGTACCGCCCTCCGAAGGGCGGGTACTCGTTCTTGATGACGTTGAAGCAGTGGGGGCAGTTCGTGACGATCTTCTTGATCCCGTACCCGTTCATCGTCTCGACGTTCTGCTGCGCCAGGATCTGAAAGAGGTACTCGTTGCCCATGCGGCGCGCGGAGTCGCCGTTGCACGTCTCCTCGGTCCCGAGGATCGCGAAGCGGACGCCCGCGGACGTCAACAGGTCGACGAGAGCGCGCGACACCTTCTTCGCGCGATCCTCGTACGAGCCCGCGCAGCCGACCCAGAAGAGCACGTCGACGGGGCTCCCCTCCGCCTCCGCCATCGTCATCACGGGCAGGTCCTTCGCCCAGTCGGCGCGGGACGAGGCGGCGATCCCCCACGGGTTCCCGTTGGTCTCCATGCCGCGGAAGGCGGTCTGCATCTCCTTCGGGAACTCGGCCTTCTCGAGCACGAGATGCCGGCGCATCTCGATGATCTTGTCGACGGCCGGGATGATGAAGACGGGGCATGCGGACGTGCAATAGCCGCACGTCGTGCACGCCCAGATCGTGTCCTCCGTCACCCACCCGCCGATCAGGTCCTTGCGGGGCGCCGCCGGGCCGTCGCCGCCGCGGCCGGATTGAGCGGCGAGAATCTCCGGAGTCGCGTCGTAGACCGCGTCGCGCAGCGTGGCGATGAAGACGCGCGGGTCGAGGGGCTTTCCGGTCAAAGCGGTCGGGCAGACGACCCGGCAGCGGCCGCATTCCGTGCAGGTGTAGCCGTCGAGCATCGACTTCCAAGAAAGATCCTCGACCGTCGACACCCCGAACCGCTCCGAGTTTTCGAGGTCCGGGGTGCCGAGGCGGCCCATCGGTTCGAGTTTCATCAGGAAGATGTTCGGTACGGAGGCGAGGATGTGAAAGTGCTTCGAATAGGGCAGGTAGTTCGCGAAAAACAGCAGGTCGGCGAGGTGAATCCACCAGCAGGCCTCGTAGACCGCCTGGAGCGCCGCCGGGGATGTTCCGCGGAAGGCGCGCGACACCGCGGCGACCGCGGGAGACCAGCGCAGGTCGAAGGCCGAGGGATTTAAGACCGAACGGGCGCCGTCGGCGAGGAGATCCGTCGCCATCAGGAGAGCGATCAGGAACAGGATGAACCAGGCGTCGAGGGTCAGATCGAGGCGGGCCGGACGGGCGAATGCGCGTCGGAAGACGGCCATCGCGACCCCGACCAGCACGAGGACCTCGAAGACGTCCTTCACGAGGGTGTAGGCGTTGCCCGCCGCGCCCGGGAGCAGCACGAACCCCGGAACGAGCCCTTCGACGACGAGGGAAAGCGACCGGACCACCAGCACGACGAACCCGCCGAAGATCAGGATGTGGAAGACGCCGGCGTAAAGATCCCGAAACATCCTCTTCTGGGCGAAGGCGTACTCGATCGTCTTGCGGATCCGGAGCGGAATGCGGTCGAACCGATTCTCCGGTGCGCCCGCCAGAAGGACGCGGATCCGGCGAGCGACGGAGTAGACGAACGCGAGAATCGCGATGGCGACGAGCGCGCCGAAGACGACGCGGCCGGGAAGACCGGCGACGGTGCGGGCAGCAGGGATCGAATGCACGGCCGGTACTCTAGCGAATGCGGCCGTTGTCAGTCAGAGAATTCAGTCGAGGTGGCGTCATCATCCGCACGGCCAACGGGCTCCAATTCCCGGCGGGCCCCCTCACCCCAACCCTCCCTCAGGGCGAGCCGCTCGCCGGCGCGTGAGCGCGTCCCGGAGTGAGCGCAGGCGACGGCTACTCGGCCTTCGCCGCGCGCACCGCTTTCGCCAGCTCCGGAACCGTCTGAAAGATGTCACCCACGATTCCGTAGGTGGCGACCTGGAAGATCGGCGCCTCGGGGTCCTTGTTCAGGGCGACGATTACCTTCGACGTGCCCATCCCGGCGAGGTGCTGGATCGCTCCGGAGATCCCCGCGGCGACGTAGAGCGTCGGCGACACCACCTTGCCCGTCTGCCCGACCTGGTGCTGGTGGTCGATCCAGCCCGCGTCGACGACCGCGCGGGACGCTCCGAGCGCCGCGCCGAGCGCCTCCTGGAGATCGCGGACCATCGGCCAGTTCTCGGGCCCCTTGATCCCGCGGCCGCCGGACACGATGACGTCGGCCTCCGCCACGTCGATCTCTTTCGTTTCCGAGGCCTCGACGCGGACGACGCGAGCCCGCGGAGAGACTTCGAACGGCTCCAGCGCCTCCACCCGAGGCTCGGCCGCCTCCTGCGCCTCCGCGGGGAACACGTTCGGCCGAGTCGTCGCGATCTGAATCGGCGAAGCGCCGCAATCGACTTCTGCGCGCGCCTTGCCCGAGTACACCGGCCGCGAACCGACCAGACGGTCCCCTTCGAGATGGAGGTCCATCACGTCGGCGAGCACCCCCGAGTCGTGCCGAGCGGCGAAGCGCGGAGCCACGTCCTTGCCCATGGAGGTGGCGGCGACGAGGACGGCTCCGGGAGACTCCTTCCGCGCGGCGGCGTCGAGTGCGCCGACGTATCCCTGGCTGCTGTAGAGCGCGAGCTCGGCGCGGTCCGCCACATAGACGACGCCGGCTCCGTGTCGCCCGAGGTCTTTCACGAGCCCCCCGACGCCCTGGCCGGCGAGGACGGCCGCGACGGGCCCGCCGGCCAGCCGCCGGGCGAGGGAGAGCGCCTCGAGCGACGCCTTGCGCACCTTGCCGTCCCGCTGTTCGATGAAGACGAGGAATTTCATTGATCGCTATCAGCTGTCAGCTCTCAGCCGTCAGCCGTTCCCTTCTGTTCGCTTGTGGATCGCATGTCGTCTCTCGATTCGAGGTGCGCGTGGGAAGCGCGTTTCTGGCTGAGAGCTGAGAGCTGACAGCTAAATGACCTTCGCCTCTTCCCGCAGGAGCCGCACCAGCTCTTTCGCGGCGGCGGCGGGGTCGTCGGCGGGGATCAGCTTCACCGCCTGGCGCGGAGCGGGAAGAGAAAGCTTGCGCCAGCGGGCCTTCGCTGCGGCGGGATCCGCCTCGGGGACGTCGAGGTCCGCGAGCTTCTTTTCCGCGATCGGCTTTTTCTTCGCCCCCATGATTCCCTTGAGCGAGGCGTAGCGCGGCTCGTTCAGACCCTTCTGAGCCGTCAGGATCGCGGGGAGAGAGCACTCCACGATCTCGTGCGCTCCCTCGATCTCGCGGCTCGCCGTCACCTTGCCCTCGCCGACGTCGAGGTGCACCACGTTCGCCACGTGCGGCAGGCCCAGGAGCTCGGCGGTCATCGGCCCCACCAGGGACTCGTCGGGACCGACGCCCTTCTGCCCGAACCAGAAGAAATCGAACGTCGCCGCCTTCGCGACCGCCGCCAGAGCCTTCGACACGCCGAGCGCATCCAGATTCTTCGTCTCGCCGGTGTCGACCCAGACGGCATCGTCCGCGCCGCGCGCGAGGCACTCGCGCAGGCCCGTCTTCACCCGCTCCGGCCCCACGGAGACCACCGTGACGGTGCCGGCGCCCTTCGACTCCCGGATCTTCAGCGCCTCTTCGAGGCCGTATTCGTCGTACGGCGACACGATCCATTTGACGTCGGATTCGTCGATCGAGCTCCCGTCCGGGCCGACCTTGATCTTCGACTCGGTGTCGGGAACATAGGCGATCGCGACGAGCGAATTCATGGATTCGAGGGCTCCTGGTTCCGAAGGCGCGGGTCCAAGTTCAATCGGGTCTCTTCAGGATCAGGCTTCCGTTCGTTCCCCCGAATCCGAAGGAGTTCGAGAGCGCGTACCGGACAGGCGCCTGGCGCGCTTCGTTCGGGACGTAGTCGAGATCGCACTCGGGGTCGGGCGTCTCGTAGTTGATCGTGGGAGGCAGGACCTGGTGGTACACCGAAAGCGCGCAGATGCCGGTCTCCAGGCCGCCTGCGGCGCCCAGCAGGTGCCCGGTCATGGACTTCGTCGAGGAGACGGCCAGCTCGTAGGCATGGGCCCCGAACACCGTCTTGATCGCCAGAGTCTCTGCCTTGTCGCCCGCCGGCGTCGAGGTCCCGTGGGCGTTGATGTAGTCGATGGCGTCGGACGTGATGCCGGCATCCGCGAGAGCGTTTTTCATGACCCGCGCGGGACCGTCGCCGTCCTCGGAGGGCGCCGCGATGTGAAACGCGTCACCCGAGAGGCCGTATCCGACGAGCTCCGCGTAGATCCGGGCGCCGCGGCGCGTGGCCCCTTCCATCTCTTCCAGGATGACGAGCCCCGCGCCCTCGCCGATCACGAACCCGTCGCGGTCCTTGTCCCAGGGGCGTGACGCGCGCAGGGGGTCGGAATTTCGGGTGGAGAGCGCCCGCATCACGGCGAATCCGCCGACCGCGAGCGGCGTGATGACGGCCTCGGTCCCGCCGGCGATCGCCGCGTCGGCGTCGCCGTACTGGATCATCCGGTACGCCTCGCCGACGGCGTGCGCGCCCGTCGTGCAGGCCGTCACGGTCGAGAGGTTCGGCCCCTTCATCCCGTACTTGATCGAGATGTTGCCGGCGGCCTCGTTGACGATGAGCCCCGTGATGAAAAACGGGGAGATGACCTTGGGGTTGTCGCCGCTTTCGATGTACCGGCGCGAGGTCTCCTCGATCAGCGGGAGGCCTCCGATTCCGGAGCCGATCACCACCGCGACGCGCTCGCGGTTCTCGTCGGTCACCGAAAAGCCCGAGTCCTCCATGGCGAAGTGGGCGGCCCCCATCGCGTAATGGATGAAGGTGTCCATTTTCTTGATCTCTTTTTTAGCGATGTAGAGGGAAGGATCGAAGTTCTTCACCTCTCCCGCGATCTGGCAGGTCAGGCGCGACGCGTCAAAACGCGTGATCGGGCCGATACCGCTCTTGCCGGCGAGGAGGGCGTCCCAGTTCTCCGAGTTGCCGACAGCGAGCGGAGAAACCAGGCCCACCCCCGTCACGGCCACGCGGCGGGGAGAGGCGAAACGGGGCATTTCTCGTCAGGCTTGCGAGGAGTTCTTCTGGATGTACTCGACGGCGTCCTTGACCTTCTGGATCTTCTCCGCGGCTTCGTCCGGGATCTCGATGTTGAAGGCTTCCTCGAAGGCCATGACGAGCTCCACCGTGTCGAGCGAATCGGCACCCAGGTCGTCGACGAAGGACGCCTCCGGGGTGACCTCGTTGGCATCGACGCCGAGCTGCTCGACGATGATGCTCTTGACCTTCTCTTCCACGCTCATTCGATCCTCCCCTTCCGTGCGAAATCCGCCGTATTCTTTCTGATGGAGCCCGACCCGGGCAAGAGGGGCCAACCGTATAAGGGATTGGCGCGGAAGGTCAACCGGGCGGGAATCGGGAATCGGGAAACGGGAATCGCCACGGGGGCCCTGAAGGCAACGCCTGACCCGACTTCCGATTCGTTTCCCGTTTCCCGTTTCCCGGCTCAGATCAACAGCCCTCCCGACACATTCAGCACATGCCCCGTGACATAGGCGGCCTCTTCCGACGCGAGGTAGGCGACCGCCGACGCGACGTCGGACGGCTCGCCCAGGCGGCCGACCGGGATCTGACCCGAGAGGGTTTCTTTCGCCTCCGCCGTCATCTTCGCCGTCATCGTCGTCGCGATGAAGCCCGGGGCGACCGCATTGCAGGTGATGTTGCGCGAGGCGAGCTCCCGCGCCACGGACTTCGTGAAGCCGATCAGCCCCGCCTTGGACGCTGCGTAATTCGCCTGCCCCGGGTTGCCCATCATCCCGACGACGGACGTGATGTTGACGATCCTTCCGTAGCGCTTTTTGACCATCGACTTGATGAGCGCCTGGGTCAGGAGGAACGCGCCCGTCAGATTCGTTCCGATCACCCGGTCCCAGGCCTCCCGGGACATGCGAAGCAGCAGGTTGTCGTCGGTGACGCCGGCGTTGTTGACGAGCACGTCGACCGGCCCTTCCTCGAGCGCGGCCTTCGCCGCCGTGTCGATCGAGGTCGCGTCGGACAGGTCGAGCGCGAGCGAGCGCGCCCGGCCCCCGCCCGCGGTGATCTCCGCGACGACCCGGTCGAGGTCGGCGGTCGTTCGCGCCGCGGCGATCACCTGAGCGCCCTCGAGCGCGAGCCGGCGGGCAACCGCTTCCCCGATCCCCCGTGAAGCGCCCGTCACCAGCGCCGTTCGGCCTTCGAATCGGTTCATCGCGCCCTCCTCGCCTCGCCTCGCATTACTCGGGCTTGCTCGTCACGTCCGGCAGCTCGCGCATCCACGCGTCCACGATCGCGCGGGCCACGTCGGCGATGGCCAGAACGGAAGGATGATCGGCGGAGGAAGGGCTGTCGGACTCGCTGCCGTCCGTCAGGATCGCGATCGCGAAGCGTCCCTTCTTCGTCCGCAGGATCCCCGCGTCGTTGCGGACCCCCCGCATCGAGCCGGATTTTCCGGCCCAGAGGAACTCGGAGGGGAAGCGGCGCGCGATCCTCAGCCGGGTCGGATCCCTGTCGAGGTACTCGAAGATCCGTTTCGAGGAGGCCGCGTCGAGAAGCTCTCCCCGCGCCACGCGCGCCATCCAATCGGCCGCCTCCCGCGGGGTGAGGAGACCCAGGCGGAACCCCTTCCACGGCGAAGGAGTCTCGGAAGATCGGGCGAGCGCGGGGATTTTGGCGAAGAGACGGTAGCCCTTGAGGCCCAGGCCCGACATGCGGGCGTTGATGCGGTCGAGGCCCAGGCGTTCGATCCAGGCGTTGGTGGCGGTGTTGTCCGACGGACCGATCATCAGGGTCAGCAGGTCGTTCCAGGTTGGATTCAGGCCGGGGTCGAGAATCAGGAGCGTGCCCGAGCCGCTCGCCTTCTGCGCCTCGGTCAGCGTCCATCGTTCGGACAGGTCGATTTCCCCGGCGGCGACCCGCGCCATCGCCTCCGAGAGAATCCCGATCTTGACGACGGAGGCGGACTCGAACTCCTGGTCCGCGCGGTTCTCGTAGACGCGGCCGCTCTCGAGGTGCCGCGCCGAGACGCCGATGCGGCACGCGCACCGCTTCGACGCCGCCACCACGGCGGCATCGATCGCCGCCGCGCTCCGGTCCGCCGCAACGCGCGTCGTCGCGCAGCCGGAGGCGAGCAGCAGCAGGATGAGAAGACCGCTCCCGCTTCGGCTCCCCGCCCGCCGCCTTTCGCCCTTCGCCTTTCGCCCGGCTGTCATGAGGGCCCCGCATACGATTCCAGAGCGATCGCGCGATCGATCCGCTTCACCAGACCCGTCAGGACCTTGCCCGGCCCGATCTCGAGCACCCGGTCGACCCCATCGGCGGCGAGACGCCGGACCGAGTCGACCCAGCGGACCGGCCCGTCGATCTGGCGCTCCAGCGCGTCTCGAATTTCCGACACCGCTGTCGCCGGCCGCGCGTCGACGTTCGTTACGACCGGAAACCGCAGCTGCGCCATGGAGACGGAGCGCAGGAGGGGCTCCATGCGGGCCCGCGCCGGGGCCATCAGGCCGCAGTGGAACGGCGCGGAGACGACCAGCGGAATCGCCTTCTTCGCCCCTCGCGCGGTGCACGCTTCACACGCGCGCGCAACGGCGGCGGCGTGGCCGGCAATCACGGTCTGCTCGGGAGAGTTGAAGTTCGCGGGCGCCACGACTTCGCCCTGCGCCGATTCGCGGCAGGCGGCTTCTATCTCCTCGGGAGGAAGACCCACGATCGCCGCCATCGACCCCACTCCGGGAGCGACCGCTTCCTGCATGAATCGCCCCCGCTCGCGGACGAGGCGCAACGCATCGGCAAAAAGCAGCGTCCCGGCGGCGACGTGAGCGGAGTATTCGCCCAGAGAGTGGCCCGCCGCGAAGGCCGTTCCCGCCACCCGCTGCGGAGAGGCCGTCTCGAGCTCGCGGAGCGCGGCAATCGAGTGGGTGAGGATGGCCGGCTGCGTATTGGCCGTCAACCGGAGCTCTTCCTCCGGTCCCTCGAAACACAGGCGCGACAGGGAGAACCCGAGCGCGTCGTCGGCCTCCTCGAAGACTCTGCGCGCCGGCTCGGACGCTTCCGCGAGGGCCTTTCCCATCCCGACGAACTGCGAGCCCTGGCCGGGGAAAAGCAGCGCAAGCGTCATTGGGGTGACTGGGACGGTTGAGCGCTGAGCGTCAAGCGTTGAGCGTCAAACCGGGAGCTTTAGAACTCTCAACTCTCGACTCTCAACTCTCAACTGAATTGCTCACCAGCGCAGAAGGACCGAGCCCCACACGAGGCCCGCGCCGAAGGCCGTCATCAGGATCAGGTCGCCCCTCTTGATCAGGCCGCCGCGGACGCACTCGTCGAGCGCGATCGGGATCGAGGCGGCGGACGTATTGCCGTAGCGGTCGACGTTCTTGAAGACGCGTTCGGCGGGGAACTTCATCCGCTCTCCGACGGCGTCGATGATCCTCTCGTTGGCCTGGTGCGGGATGAAAAGCCGGATCTCTTCCTTCTCGAAGCCCTGCTCCGCCAGAAGCTCCGAGCTCACGTCGGCCATCGCCTTGACGGCCACTTTGAACGTCTCATTGCCGCGCATGCGGATGAACGGAAGCCGGTCCTCGAGCGTCCTGGGGTCGTTGGCCGGGGCGTTCGAGCCTCCGCCGGGCATGCAGATGAAGTCGCCGTAATTGCCGTTGGACTTCATGCGGCTGCCCAGGATTCCGTGGTCGCCGCGCGTGGCCTGGAGGACGACGGCCCCGGCGCCGTCGCCGAAAAGAACGCACGTCGAGCGATCCGTCCAGTCGACGTAGCGGGACAGGATCTCGCCCCCGATGACGAGGATGTTCTCCGCCTTGTGCGACTGGATCAGTCCGTCGGCGAGGTGGAGCGCGTAGAGAAATCCGACGCAGGCCGCCGAGATGTCGGAGGCGGCCGCGCGCGTCGCGCCGATGTTGCGCTGCACGAGACACGACGTCGCCGGAAAGAGCATGTCGGACGAGATGGTCCCGACGAGGATCATGTCGAGGTCCTCGGCCTTCACCTTCGCGCGCTTCAGGGCCTCGACGGCCGCGTGAGTGCAGAGGTCGGAGAACTTCTCTCCGGGCGAGACGATGTGCCGCTCGCGGATTCCGGTCCGTTCCCGGATCCACTGGTCGGAGGTCTCGACCAGCTTTTCCAGATCGGCGTTGGTCAGGAGCTTCTTCGGGATCCCGGCGCCGGTCCCGACGATTTTCGCGCGCATCATCGCGCGATACCTTCAGCCCGCCTCATCGCGCGGCTCGCAACCATCCGCCCTAGGCCTGCGCCTGCGCGTCGCGGCTGTGCAGCTCCGCTATCGAGGACTGGATCTTGGTTGCGAGGTTCTGACGTGAGAATTCGGCCGCGAGGCGAATCGCATTCTTGACCGCCTTCGCGCTCGAGCGTCCGTGGCAGATGATCACGCATCCCTTGACCCCCAGGAGGGGCGCGCCGCCGTACTCGGAGTAGTCGAGGCGCGTCTTGAAGCTCCGAAACGCGGAGCGCGAGAGCAGGAAGCCGACGGAGGCCTGCAGGGTCTTCTTGATCTCCTCGCGAAGGAGCTGCTCGACCATCTCCGACAGCGACTCCGAGACCTTCAGGATGACGTTGCCGGTGAATCCGTCCGTCACGATCACGTCCACCTTCCCGCTGAACACGTCGCGGCCCTCGACGTTGCCGATGAAGTTCAGGCCGGCTTCTTTCAGGCCCTTGAACGCTTCTTTCGTCCTGTCGGTGCCCTTGGAATCCTCTTCGCCGATAGACATGAGGCCGATCGAGGGGTTGGGCTTGCCGAACGCGAGCTGGGCGTAGATCGAGCCCATGATCGCAAACTCCTTGAAGTGCGAGGTCTTCGCCTCGGGATTGGCTCCCACGTCCAGAAGCAGGCAGTGGCCGGAAAGATTGGGGAGGACCGTCGCCAGGGCGGGCCGGTCCACCCCCTCGATCGTTCCGATCACCATTTTCGCGGAGACCATGGCGGCGCCCGTGTGTCCGGCCGACACGAGACCGGCGGCCCTGCCGTCCCGGACGCAGTTGGCCGCGATGCGGATGGACGAATTCCGCTTCTTTCGAATCGCCGCGGTCGCGGGATCCTCCATCTCGACCACCTCGGTGGCCTCGACGATCTCGATCTGGCGCCCCGCCTCGCCAGCGCCCGCCAGCATGGGCCCCAGAGCCGCCGGCTTTCCGACCAGAAGAGAGGTGATGCCGAACTCGCGGGCCGCCGCGATCGCCCCATCGACGTTGACTCGCGGGGCGTGGTCGCCGCCCATCGCATCGACCGCGATGCGCATGGCTAGCGAGACAGCCTCGGGTTCAGCACGGTTGGCGGGATTATAGCGAGTGGTAAAGACTCGCTCGGGAGGGGCAGGGCGGCGGGCCGGCAGGTGGCGGGCGGGGGTTTCAGAAGCGAGGTTTTCCCGCCTTCCCCCTATCGCCTCCCGCCTTCCGGGCTCAGGCGTTGATCGTCTGCCTGCCTTTGTAGTGTCCGCAGTGCGGGCAGACGCGGTGAGGCTGCTTCGCTTCGCGGCAGTTGGGGCAGTCCGAGAGAGCCGGCGGCGGCAGGGCGTCGTGCGCCCGCCGTTTGTCGCGGCGGGCTTTGCTGTGGCGGCGTTTGGGATTCGGCATCGTGAACCTACACTTTCTTCAGTTTCTTGAGCGCTTCCCAGCGCGCGTCGATCGATTTCTCGTTGCAGTGACACGTCGCGACATTCAAGTCCTGCCCGCAGTGGACGCAGAGCCCCCGGCAGTCTTCGCGGCACAGAGGCTTCATCGGCACCGCCATCTGGATCCGCTCCTCGACGATCGGGGCCACGGCGACGTCCGGCGTTTCGAAGAAGTAGACGTCGAGCTCTTCCCGCTCGAGCTCGCGCTCATCCCTTTCCGCAGGCTGGCGCGGGTAGAGGACGAGGGAAAACTCCTCGTCGGAACGGAACGGGTAGGCCACCAGGCAGCGGCTGCACTCGAGCCGGCCGCCCCACCCGAGGTCCCCCTGCAGAGCAAAGCCCGACTCGATCGCCGAGACCTGCCCGGCGAAGTGCACGGGCGAGATTTCGACGAGCGGTTCCCGGTCGAGCGCCTCCAGAGGAAACGTGAGCTGGAACTCGAAGTCGACGGGCTCGCCCTGAGCGGCTTCTAGCGAAATGGTGTTGGCGTCTTTCATGGCGTCTCAAACGGATAAGAAGGCCGGTCTCTTCCGACCGGAACCGGGCATTCTAACAATCCACACGAGCCCGCGTCAAAGCGTTGAGGAGCGGCTGGTTTCGCTGCGGAGAGGACGAACGCACCAAACCCGAGTCGTGCGCGCGGGGGGGCCGCACGCGGATTATTCGCTTCCGTGGCGGATACGCTCGCAGCGGGAGGAGTCTCCCAACCAGAGGGAGGGAGGAGTCTACCGACCAGAGGGAGGGAGGAGCCTCCCGCTGCGGGAGCCGGAGCGAACGGAGTGGACGAGGCGAGCGGTCGAGCCCCCAC
>JAIVJS010000029.1 GCA_020199905.1 Acidobacteriota bacterium | reverse complement strand
GGAAAGCGGCTGGGCGCCTCGTTGCTTCCGTGGGTGCGCGGGGATCCGGGCCGTAGCGGTCGGGCGGTCTTTCTCTATGCCCTGACCCCGTGGCTGCCCGGCGCGCGTCCGCCCGGCCCCCGCGCACGTTCTCCGTTCTCAATTCCTGGGGCGACGTTTGACACTCACGCTCAACTGAATCCTGGCGAACCTAGAACGACGACTGCCGAGGCCACTGAAAACTGACCACTGACAACTGACGAGTCGTTCGGAACATCTCTTGCACCCTGGCTGACGCCCGCCCGGGGCAGGAGGTAGAGTCATGTCCGCTTCGCATCACCGGATGAGCTTTTCCGTCTCGCTCGCTCTCGCGGCCCTTTTTGCCGCCTGCACCACGAGCAATCCCGCCCCTCCGCCGCGCGGCTCGGCCTACCCGTCCGCTCCGCCTCCGTCGGGCGCGCCGGCCGGTCCCTCGGAACGCCGCTCGGGCGATCCGACCGCGACATTCGCCGAGATGCTGGGCGGCCGATACGAGGGCGTGACTCCCGGCAACGTCCTCCGCCTGAGCATTCAGAGCGTGGGATTTCACTCCCTTTCTCACCCGTACGACATGTTCGTGGAAATCTCCGGCCAGTTCGACGGCGACAACGTCCGTCAGCAGGGATTCCTCCACCTGGAACCGCAGGGACGCGGCGTTTACGTCGGCTATATCCCCCATTTCGACCCGACCGTGAGCGCCCTCTCCCCGCGCGCATCGCGATTCTCCGCGAACGAAGCCAATGCCGCCTGCTCCCTCTACATGCTGCCCCAGGGAGACGGATTCGTCGGAGAGAACCAGGGCACGACGTGCGCGTTCGCGATCCGCGGCGCGATCGGCCGCTGGAGCCTGCAGGTCGAGCCGGGCGGCCTCGTCGTGCGCAGCGACTCTTCCGGAGAGACGCTTCGATTCCGGCGAACGACTTCCTGATCTCGCGGGAAGACCGCGACCGGGGAGCGGGAGGACTTCCGCCGGAGCCGGCATCGCTCTGAGGGAGTCCGGCGAGACGGCCGCACGGGCGGCGAGGGTCGGTCGAAGGACCGCCGCGAACCTCGTCGGGCTCGCCGGAAGCGTCCTCCTGATCGGAGCCGCATTCGGGAGGCTTCCGCCTGCCTCCGATCTCTTCCGGACTCCCGCGACGCCCTTCGACTACACGCAGGCCGGCGAAGCGGTTCAGATCTTCCTGTTCCTGACGGAAGCCGCGTCCCGCATCCCCGCGGGCGCCTCGGTCGCCGTCCGCTCCAACCCGCCGGACCGGAACATCGAGGAGCGCTGGAGACGGTTCGCCCACGCTCTCCTGCCCGGGCGGCGCGTCCAGTGGTCCCCCGGAGCGCCGGCGGACGTTCTCCTGGTGCCGGGGGGGCGGCCGGACTCTCCTTCGGGAACTCTTCTGTACGAGACGCCGACCGGAGGCGCATGGAAGACGGCGCCGCGATGAGGCCGGGACACCTCTGGATCGCGACGCTCCTGCTGCTTCCGATGGCGGGCGCTCCTCTGCTCGCGCACCCGGCCTTCGCGTCTCTGACGCGCGTGTCCCGGGTGGCCCTCTCCGCCGCCGTCGGAGCGGTGCTCGTCTCGACGGCGATGACGCTCGCGGCGCTCGTTTCGATTCCCTGGAACGTGCCCGGCGTCGCGGCCGCCGCGGCGGTGGCGGCCGCTCTTCTGCGGTTCGCGCTCAAGGCCGACCCCGCCGACGAGCGGACGCCCGAAAGCGTGTCCGGCGATCCCGGGGCGGCCGGCGCCGTTCCGCGCGCGTTTCCTCTGCTCTGCGCCCTTTCGGCGGCCGCGGCCGTCGCCATCGCGCTGGACGCCTCCGCCACGGGCGCCGCGGCGTCGGTCGATCTCGTGCTCTTCTGGGGACCGAAGGCGCAGGCGTTCGCCGCGGCGCGGACCATCGATCGGGCGTTTCTGGCCGCCCCCGCTCTCGAGTACATGAACCGTTCTTATCCGCCGCTCGTCACGAACCTGGGCGCCTTCGCGACAATGACCGCCGGCCGGTTTCCGTGGGGCGCCGCGGTCATGATGTTTCCGCTCCTCCTCGCCCTCCTCACGCTCGGGCTTCCGGGCCTCCTCCGCCGAGCAGGCTCCGGCAGCGCCGGATCCGCGGCTTCGGCGTTGAGCGTCGCCGCGCTCGCGTATCTCGGGATCCGGTTCGAGGTGGGCGGAAACGGCGACATGCCGCTGTGGCTCTTCGAAGCCCTCGCCGCCGCCTCGCTCGCGGGCCCCCTCGGACGGGACGGCAGCATGCCCCTCCTGTCGGGCCTTCTTCTGGCCGGCGCGGCCACCTCGAAGGTCGAAGGACTGCCGTTCGCCGCGGCGGCGCTCGCTCTCTTTTTCGCCGCGCGATGGAGGCAGCTGAACGCGCGCCGGGTTCTGCTGCTGGTCGCACCGCCGGCGATCGCGCTGGGCTCGTGGTTCTGGTTCGGGGCGTCGCGCGGCCTCTTCACCGGCTACCGCGGGTTCGGGCGTCTCTTCGACGTCCAGGTGGAACGCCTCCCCGCCATTCTCTCGACGCTCGGCGCCGTCCTGCGTTCGTCGGCCGGAGGGCTTCCTTTTCTGCTGCCCCTTCTCTTCGTCCTGATCGCCGCGCCGAGGCTCCGGGCGGCGGCCGTTCCCGCCGGCACCGCCGCGGCGCTCGTCCTCTTCTTCGTGTTCACTTACCTCCATGGCGGACTCGATCCGAAGGAGTGGATTCTCTGGACCGCGGGGCGCATCTTCGCTCCCGTGGGGTTCCTGCTGGCGATCGCGGGCGCGTCCGGGCACGAGTCTCCAAGCAACTTCCCGCACTCGCGCCCATCCCGCCGTTGAGGACTCTTCCGGAGTTTCCGCCGGCTCCCGGTGGAGAATGGCGCGGAGCAGGAGGTCCCATGCCCTCGACGATCGAGCAGAAAAACGAACACGCGGCCGCGGCGGGACGGTTCGACCCCGCGGCCGTCGCCCGATACCGCCGCGCCGTCGATTACCTGGCGGGCGCGCAGATCTATCTGAAAGCGAATCCGCTGCTGCAGGAGCCGCTCGCGGCGGAGCACGTCAAGGAACGCCTGCTCGGCCACTGGGGCACGGCGCCCGGCATCAACCTGATCTATGCGGCTCTGAACCGCGAGATCCTCTCGACCGGCGCGAGCGTGCTGCTCGTCACCGGGCCGGGCCACGGCGCCGCCGCCAACATGGCGAACATGTACCTCGAAGGCACGCTGACGGAGTTCTACCCGGAGATGACCCGAGACAGGGCGGGCCTCGAAAAGTTCCTGCGCTCCTTCTCCTGGCCTCGAGGATTTCCGAGTCACCTCTCCCCGGCTCTCCCCGGGGTGATCCACGAGGGCGGCGAGCTCGGCTACGCGCTCTCGACCGCGTTCGGCGCGGCGCTCGACGAGCCGGACCTCGTCGTGGTCTGCATCGTCGGAGACGGCGAGGCGGAGACCGGGCCCACGGCGGCGAGCTGGCACGGCAACAAGTTCCAGAATCCGGCGACGGACGGCGCCGTCCTCCCGATTCTTCACCTGAACGGCTTCAAGATCTCGAACCCGACGATCTCCGACACGATGACGGACGAGGAGCTTCTCGCGCTCTTCACCGGGTACGGCTGGGACGTTCATTTCGTCTCGAACAGCGACCGGATCGACGGCGACCTCGACGACACGATCGCCCGCGCGTTCGCATCGATCCGGTCGATCCAGGCCCGCGCGCGCCGGGGCGAAGAGATCGAACGGCCCCGCTGGCCGATGATCATCCTGCGCACGCCGAAGGGACTCGGAGGCCCGCACGAGATCGACGGCATCCAGATCGAAGGGACGTTTCGCGCCCACCAGATCCCGATCAAGGACCCGCGCGAGAATCCCGTCCACCTGGCGGCGCTCGAGCGGTGGCTGCGCTCGTACCGTCCCGAGGAGCTCTTCGACGCCGACGGCGCGCCGGCGGCGGACATCGTCTCCCTCTGTCCCATTGGCGAACAGCGCATTGCGATGAACCCCGCTTCCTTCGGCGGCGACCGCCGCGTTCCCCTGGTTCTGCCGGAGCTCGAAGAGCACGCCGTGGACGTCCCTCCGGACGCGCGCGGCGCGTCGAGGGTCAGCCACATGAAATCTCTCGGCGCGTATCTGTGCGACGTGATCGTCGCCAACAAGCGCGAGCGCAACTTCCGGATCGTCTGTCCCGACGAGCTCGAATCCAACCGGCTCGGGGACGTGCTCGAGGTGACCACGCGCCAGTACGCCTGGCCGATTCCTCCCGAGGCCGAGAAGACGAGCCGCGACGGCCGCGTGCTCGAGATCCTGTCCGAGCACATGTGCCAGGGATGGCTGCAGGGTTATCTCCTGACCGGCGGCCACGGGATCTTTCCCTGCTACGAGGCGTTCCTGCCCATCGTCGACGGGATGATGAACCAGTACGCGAAGTTCCTGAAGGCGTCGAGCGAGACTCCGTGGAGGACGCCGGTCGCGTCGCTCAACTATCTGCTGACGTCCGAGGCGTGGCGTCAGGACCACAACGGCTTCTCGCATCAGGGTCCGGGGTTCATCAACAATCTCCTGACCAAGAAGGGAAAGACGTACCGGATCTACCTTCCTCCGGACGCGAACACGCTGGTGTCGACGATGGACCACTGCCTTCGGTCCACCAACTACATCAACCTCGTGATCGCCGGGAAGCAACCGATGCACCAGTGGCTCTCCATGGACGAAGCGGTCGAGCACTGCCGCGCGGGCGCGTCGATCTGGCGGTGGGCCTCGAGCGAGGACGGCGAAGACCCGGACGTCGTCCTCGTCGGAGCCGGCGACAACCTGACCACGGAGGTGCTGGCGGCCGCCGAGATTCTTCGCCAGGAGGCGCCGGACTGGCGCGTCCGCGTCGTCAACGTCACCGACCTGCTCGCGCTCGGAATCCCTCAGAAGTACCCGCACGGATTCGACGAGGATCAGTTCCAGCGGCTCTTTCCGCTCGACGTGCCGGTCATCTTCAACTTCCACGGCTACACGGCGGCGATCAAGCAACTCTGCTGGGAGCGGCCCGGCGCGTCCTCGCGGTTCGACATCAACGGCTACCGGGAAGAGGGATCCACCACCACGCCGTTCGACATGCTGGTGCGCAACCGGGTGAGCCGCTATGACCTGGTAATCCAGTCGGCGCAGAAGATCGCAAAGCGGCGGCCCGGCACGGCCGCGCGGGCCGAGGAGATCATCCGGGCGTACCAGCGCCGAATACGCGAACACACCGTTTACGCGGTCGAGCGCGGCGTCGTTCGCCCTCTTTTCGGGAGAGGGCCGCGAGCCCGCGGCGTCGGGCGCGATCGACCTCGAGCGCGAGTCGATCGCGTATCCCGCCGCGGTCGAGCTGGCGCTCGCGGGCCTCGTGCCGAAGCAACGGGCGCCAGGGTTCCTCGAAGCGGTCGGCCACCGGATCGTCCACGGCGGAGATCGGTTTCGCGAGCCCGCGTTGTTCGACGCCGCGCTCGAACGGGAGCTCGCCGCCCTGACCGAGATCGCCCCGCTCCACAACCCTCCCGCCCTCGAGGTCCTCAAGGCGGCGCGGACCGCCCTTCCCGACATCCCGCACGTCGCCGTCTTCGACACGGCGTTCTTCGCGGAGCTTCCGCCGCGGGCGCAGACCTATCCGCTGCCCTGGGAGTGGCGCGCGGAATGGGGAATCCGCCGGTTCGGCTTTCACGGGCTGAGCCACGAGTACGCGGCGCTCCGGGCGTCAGAGCTGACGGACGGCCGCGCCGCGGGGCCTTTCAGGGTCGTCAGCTGCCACCTCGGGCAGGGATGCTCCGCGGCGGCCGTTTCCGGGCGGCGCCCGGTCGCGACCACGATGGGATTCACTCCGCTCGAGGGGCTGATGATGGGGACGCGGTCCGGCTCCGTCGATCCCGGCATCCTCCCCCACGTCCTCCGTGTTGCGGGCTGGAGCGCGGAACAGCTCGAGGACGCCCTGAACCGGAAGTCGGGACTCCTCGGCGTTTCCGGCGTCTCGTCGGACTTTCGGAAGGTCGAGGACGCCGCAGGCTCCGGCGATCCCCGGGCCCGGCTCGCCCTGGACCTCTATGCCGATCGGGTGCGCGACGCCATCGCCTCCCTGGCGGCGACCCTCGGGGGCCTCGACGTCCTCATCTTCACCGGCGGCGTCGGGGAACACTCCGCGTCTCTCCGTTCCGCCGCGTGCGCCAACCTCGCCTTCATGGGCGTCACCTTGGACGCCGACCGGAACGACGCCGGCTCCCCCGAAGAGCGCAACCTCGCCGCGACGACCGCGCCGGTCGAAATCTTCGCAATCCACGCCCGGGAAGAATGGATGATCGCGGGGAAGGTGAGATTTCTGTTGCGTTGAGAGTTGAGAGTTAAACGACCCATATCCTGGTTTTCCCGATTCCCGATTCCCGATTCCCGGCCCCCGTCTCGGTCGCCTGCCGCCCCCCACCGGCATGCCCCTTGCTCTCCACAGGGCGACACCCGGCGGCGCCGCGCGCGTGCCCGCCTTAAACGCGAATACGAGGAGTACTGATGGACCCGATTGCGCTTCTGAAAAAGGACCACCGTGAGGTCGAGGGGCTCTTCAAGGAATACGAGGATGCGGGGGACAACGCATTCGCCAGAAAGCAGGGGCTCTTCGAACAGATCCGGTCCGCCCTCCAGGTCCACATGGACCTCGAGGAGACCATCTTCTATCCCGCGGTCAAGAAGATCCGCGACGCCGAGATCAAGGATGAAGTCCGCGAGGCGGACGAGGAGCATCACCTGGTCAAGCTGATCCTCGGAGAGCTGTCGAAGATGAAGCCTCAGGACGAGCAGTTCGACGCCAAGATGACGGTCCTCCAGGAGAACATCGAGCACCACGTCGAAGAAGAAGAGGACGAGCTGCTGCCGGACGCGAAAAAGAGCCTGTCGTCCGAGAGGCTCGAGGAGCTCGGAAACAAGATGGAACAGCGCAAGGCGAGCCTGGAGGTCGGGAAGAATTAGTCGGTCGGTAAACGGGAAACGAGGGCTGGAATCACGCATGCCGTTTCACTCTCATGAAAACCACCACCATCCTCGTCGCCGCCCTGTCCTTTGCGGCCGCGCCGGCGCGCCCTGCCGCCGCTCAGCCGTCGAGCCCGCTGTCGGAGCGCGGATATGAAGAGGTCCGCCGCCTGGCGCAGGCGCTCGACGAACGGGCGCGGCACGCCAACGATCAGAGACAGCACCGGCAGTATCCGGAGTACCGGGATCGCGCCTTCCTGCGTGATGTCTCTGCCTTTGCCTCCCGCGCGAGGCAGTTCGACGCGCGGATGGCCGACTTCCGCGGGCGACCGTACCGCCTCGACGACGATCTGCGCATCCTCCTCTCCGGCGCGCGCGCCCTCGAGTCGAGGGTCGAGCGCACGGCCCGGCGTAGCGGGCACCTCGTCGCGGACTGGAAC
Organism: Acidobacteriota bacterium; assembly: GCA_020199905.1. Lineage (GTDB taxonomy): Bacteria > Acidobacteriota > Thermoanaerobaculia > UBA5066 > Gp7-AA6 > JALYUA01. The sequence goes on along the minus strand of JAIVJS010000029.1, from coordinate 24,820 downwards.
GGGACGGTGGACCTCTTGAACGAGATGGTCGGCCTCTACCGCGCGGACGTGGAGCGCCGTGCCGGCGATCGAGGGCCCGGGGGGCGCGGGCGAGGCCCAGGCAGCGACGGGCGCGACACCCGTGACGGGGGCGATCCACGCGACGCGCCACGAGAGGGCCGCGACCCGCGAGACGGGCGCGACGGGCAGGGAGGCTACGATCCCGTCGCGCCGTCCGGCGGATTCCGAGACCTGGCGCGGGAGCTCGCGGACCGGACGGCGCGAATCTCGGAATCCGCGAAGCAGCTTTCCGGTCCCATCCCCGCCGACGCGCGCCAGCGGTCGACGTGGCAGGCGATGGCCCATCTGGCGGATCAGGCGCGAGCCCTTTCCCAGAAAACGGAACAGGGGCTCGACCGCCGGCAGTTTCGCGCGAATCTCGAGCCCGTCCTCCAGGCCACCCGCGAGACGGAAGATCAGCTGAAGCAGTCGAACGTCTTTCCCGAGCTGCGGCGCGACTGGGCGGCCGTCCGGCAGACTCTCGAGAGGCTCAAAGCATCGCCAGCTCCGTAATCACGAAAGGAGAACCGCCATGAAGAGAAGAATCGCGCACTGGATCTCGGGTTTGGGCGCCCTCGTGCTCGTCAGCGCGGGCTGCGTCGGCACGGTTTCGGGTCCTTACGACGATCCGAGCCCCTACGGCCATCCCTACTATCCCCCTCGCACGCAGGACTACGGTTACGCCCGGGAACAGTTTGCACGCCTCGCGCACGAGCTCGACGATCGCGCGGCTCGCGCGCACCGCATCGCCGAACGTCGAAGCGCGAGCTACGGAGGCCGGGAGCAGGAGTTCTTCGGGCGCATCCACCACTTCAGCGACGAGGCCCGGGAATTCCACGATCGCTATGAGAACGGCGACATCCAGACCCGCCAGGACCTCCGCGCTTCGATGAACGAACTGATCCGCGACGCGCAGGCAACCGACCGGGCGATGCGCGAGGCGAACGTCTTCCCCGAGGTCTGGAACGAGTGGACGGGCGTCATCGCCGTGCTGCAACGGATGATCGACATGGTGCGCGCGTGACCCGGGACCGATAAATGATAACCGTCTAAATCGCCTCCCACCGCCGGGCGACGCGGCGCGCCAGGGCGAAGAAGACGACCGAGATCGCGCAGAGCACCAGGACCTGCGGCCAGAGGCGGGTCAGCGGCTCTTCGCGCCAGAAGACCTTCTGAAAGCCGTCGATCGCCCAGGCGTTCAAGGTGATCAGCCCGATCTTCTGCATGATCTCGGGCATCAGGAAGCGCGGAAACATGCTCCCGCCCACGGCCGACATCGCGAGGACCGTCAGGTTCGACAGCGCGACGAGCTGCATGCGCGAGCGGCTCAACGCCGCGAGCAGGAGCCCGAACGTCGAGGCGGCCAGCGCCGTCGAGACCGTCATGATGAAGAAGCCGGTCCAGTGCCCCTTCATCGACAGGCCGAAGACGAGCGCCCCCCAGAGGAACATCACGGTGAGCTGCGTGGCGGCGATCCCGGCGAGATAAACGAGCTTGCCCGCCAGGAGCCTCGACATCGACACCCTCGTCGAGAGGATGCGGTCCAGGGTGCCGGTCTCGGCTTCCTCGATCAGCGCGCCCCCCGCTCCCGCCGCGGAAAAAAGGAGAAACATCACGCCGATCCCGGCGGCGTAGAACGCGATCATCGGGTTGCCCTTCTTCTGCCCCAGGACGTCGCGCCGCGTCACCTCGACGAGGCCCGCGCCCCCCCCGGCGCCGCCGGAGGGGGAAGGGGCGGGCCGTTCGCTCAGACCGCGAACGTTCTCTTCCAGCCTCTGGCGCTGTTCGGGCGTCAGATTTCCGCCCCAGCGGTCGAGGGCGTCGATCCCGCCGCGGGCCATCACGTCCGGCATGGCGGTCATGGCGACCTTCTGGAGGAGCCCCGCCAGCACCTGCGGCGCGATCGGATCGCTGGGGTCCGAAAGAATGACGAGCTTCGCGCGGTCCGCGGCGGGCCCGAAGCCGATCGCGCTCTGACCGAACCCTTTCGGCACGACCAGGGCGACCGGCAGCTCTCCCGCGCGCACCGCCGCCTCGGCGCTCGCCGCCGTGTAGCGCACGGAAGCCCCGGATTCCGCCCGGGGAGCGTCCGATACCTTCAGGGCGCTCTCGGCCCGGAGCGCGGCCAGGAATCGCCGGGAGTTCGCGCTCTGGTCCTCGTCCACGACCGCGAGACGAACGGCCGCCGTGGTCGCGCGCCCGCTGCTGCGCCCGAAAATCGACGCGAAGATCGAGAAGAAGACGATCGGTACGATGAAGGCGAGCACGAAAGCGGCGCGGTCGTGCCGGAGATTCCAGAGGCGGCTCTTCGCGATCGCCAGGATCATTCGCGCAGCTCCCGGCCCGTCAGGTTCAGAAAAACTTCCTCGAGGGTCGCATGCTTCAGCGTCAGGTCCGCGACACCCGCGTTCTCCCCATGGAAGGCCTCGAGCAGGTCGCGGATCTGCTTCGGCGGGTCGTCCGCGAGCAGGAGCACCCGGAGCCCGTCGACCTTCGCTCCGACGCGTTCGAGTTTTTCCCGCAGCGCCGGCGCGATTGGCGCGTCCGCGTCGATACGGACGGTCTGGTTCACGCCGAGAGTCGAACGGACGAGCGCGTCGCGCGTTCCGGCCGCGATGATCCGGCCGTGGTCGATGATCGCGATGCGGTCGCAGAGCCGCTCCGCTTCCTCCATGTAGTGCGTCGTGTAGACGAGCGAGACGGCGCGCGCCTTGAGCTCGGCGATCATCGTGTAGATCCGCTCCCGGGACTGCGGATCGACCCCGACGGTCGGCTCGTCCAGCAGGAGCAGCTTCGGCGAATGGATCGTACCGGCCGCCATGTTCAAGCGCCGCCGCATCCCGCCGGACAGGCTCGACGTCCTGTCTTTCGCGCGGTCCGCGAGGCCGCTCCATTCGAGGCTTCGGTCGATCGCCGAGTCGAGCTCCGCGCCCGAGAGTCCCTGGTAGCGGCCGAACGTCCACAGGTTCTCGCGGGGAGTCAGCAGCGGATAGAGCGAGATCTCCTGGGGGACCCAGCCCCGCGAGGCGACGGCGTCCGGGTGCTCCGGCGGCTGCCCGAAGACGCGGAGGCTCCCGGAGTCCGGCACCACCCGTCCGACCACGCTTCGCACCAGGGTGGTCTTCCCCGCGCCGTTGGGCCCGAGCAGCCCGAGGATCTCGCCGGGCGGCATCTCGAGTGAGACCCCATCGAGCGCGACGATCCCTCCGAAGGACTTCTTCAGGTCCCGGACCTCGAGGGGGGGCGGCGTCATGAAGGCGGGATCATAGACGGGAAAGGGGCCGGGAATCGGGAGACGGGAAACGGGAAACGAAGGGAGGCCAGGTCCGATTCGGTTGACGGAAAACACCATGCCATTGGTCGGGCCGGGCCGATCCGTCGAGGGAGGTTGTCCCTCATCCGCTATGAGTTTTCAGTTGTCCGTTGTTGGTGTTTCGAGTCTGCGGTCTCCTCGATTTGAATTCCCGATTCCCGATTTCCGATTCCCGGCTCCCGTCTCTTCTCCCTTTGGCACCGTGACCTTCATCGAGACGTTCGAATGGAAAGAGATCGCCGGGCGGTTTCACCCGAAGTGGCCGGCCGTCAGCCGGCACCTGCGCGTCGAGACCACGGGCTCCTCGTCCGGCGGCGCGAGGGGCGCCAGCACATCTACCGGCTCTCCCTCCAGAGCCTGGCGCTGGTCAGGGAATGGATCCGGTGGCACGAAGCGGGGAAGAGGTGAGACAGTCTTCAGTCCTCAGTTCTCAGTTTTCGGTTTCAGTGCTGGACCTTCGCGGCGGCAACCTCGAAGCGCCGCAGCGCCGCCCGTGCCGCGTCCCGGCGGAGGGAAAACGCCGCGACGGCGTCGGGCGTCGGCGCCGCGTCGGCGCTCTCGACGGCGTCCTGCAGTCTCAGAAGCGACGTCGCCGCTCTCTGCAGGGTCATCGGAATCCCGGTCGCCGGCTGGTAGTCCTCGAGCAGGGGATCGGCCGTCCCCACGATCTCGTCGAGAGGAGTCGCGGCGGCCTCGGCAGCCGGCGGCGCCGCTCCGCCGGCCGCCCCTTTCAGCTTTGCGGCGCGGGCAAGAGCCCCCGCGACCGCGACGCGCTCCGCTTCGATCTTCCGCGCCAGGTCGAACTGGAGCTGGAGGTCCGCATCGCTCGCCTTGATTCGCGGGTCCCGCACCACCGTCAGCGGAGCCGTCGAGGTGCGTCCCGCCGCCGTCAGGCGCACCGCGTAGCGACCGGGAGGCGCCCACACCCCGGAGCGGGAGGCGCCGCGGCGGGCGCGCAGCTCGTCGGGCGCCGCGTATCGCAAGTCCCAGACGAATCGATGCATCCCGGCGGAAGCCTCGGGCACTTCGAGGGCGGAGACCCAGTCCGGCGTCGATGAGATCTTCTGCAGGTCCGGACCCGGCCGCGGGTCGTCGCTCGACCAGCGGCGCACGAGCGTCCCGCGCGGGTCGAAAATTTCAAGACGCACGGGCGACCCGGAGCGCGGCCGCAGCACGTAGTCGATCAGCGCGCCGGCCGGGGGATTCTGGCCGGCCGGTTCGTCCCGGGGCTCCGGCGTTCCCTGGAACGGGGCCGGATGAAAACGCACGGCGTTGCGCGGGGAGAAGAGCCAGGCTCCCGCCTCCGCGGCCTTCGCGTCCAGCTGCTGGAGCGGCGTCAGGTCGTCGAGGATCCAGAAGGACCGGCCGTGCGTTGCCACGACGAGGTCGTTGTTGCGGGTCGCGATGTCCCGGATCGAGCAGGGCGGCAGGTTCAACTGAAGCGGCTGCCACTGCTCGCCCTCGTCGAAGGACACGTAGACCCCTGTCTCCGTCCCGGCATAGAGCAGGCCCCGGCGGACGGGGTCCTCCCGCACGACGTTGACGAAGCTCGCCTCGGGAATGCCGCGCGTGATCGGCGCCCACGTCCTGCCTCCGTCGCGGGTGCGGTAGATCCAGGGACGCAGATCGTCCAGGCGATGGCGGTCCACCGCCGCATAGGCCGTTTCGGGATCGAACCGGGAAGCCTCCAGGATCCCGACTTTCGACCACGGGGTCAGCGCGGCCGGAGTGACGTCGGCCCAGTGAGCGCCTTCGTCGCGGGTGATCCAGACGAGGCCGTCGTCCGTCCCGCACCAGATGAGACCGTCTCGAAGCGGCGAGGGGGCGATCGCATAAACGACGCCGCGCCGCGGACCGGGCGTGGCGCTGTTCGACGCGTCGGCGGCGACGAGTGTCTCGGGGGCTCCCGGGGCGTCGCGAGTCAGATCCGGGCTGATCTTCGACCAGTGCCGTCCCCCGTCCGTCGTCCGGAACAGAAACTGGTTTCCGAAATAGAGCGCCTTCGGGTTGCGGGGAGAAAACGTCAGCGGCAGCGTCCATTCGCCGCGGTAATCGCCGGGGTGCGCGAGCACAGGATTCAGATCCTGCTCGCCGAGCGTCGTAGAGTCGAAGCGGCCGACCGTGCCGCCGAAGACGATGTTCGAGTCGGTCGGGTCCGGGGCAATCGTTCCGCTTTCTCCCCCGGCGGCGATCGGCCGCCAGTCCCGCAGCATGATGCTCGGGTAATCGGTGCGGGAGGGAACGGCAACGGCCCCGCTGTCCTGCTGCGCGCCGTAGACCCAGTAGGGGAACCGGTCGTCGGTGATCACGTGGTAGAGCTGAGCGGTCGGCTGGTTGTACCAGGAGCTCCACGTCTCTCCGCCGTCCACGCTGATCACGGTGCCCTGGTCGGACGCGGTGATCATGCGCCGCGGATTCGCCGGGTCGATCCAGAGCTCGTGGAAATCGTCTCCGGTCGGGTCCCCCTTCATCGGGAGGAACGTCGCGCCTCCATCCGTCGACCGGTAGATCGACGTGTTGCACGCATAGACGACGTCGGCGTTGCCGGGATCCACGGTGACGCCGGCGAAGTACCAGCCGCGTCCCCAGATCCGGGGGTCGGAGGAGGCGCGCTTCCACGTGGCGCCGCCGTCGCGCGAGGCGTAGAGCCCGCCTTCCTTCGCGTCGACCATCGCATACAGCCGGGCGGGATCAGACGGCGCGAACGCGAGACCGATGCGGCCCAGCTTTTCCTCCGGTAACCCGCTGCCTCGCACGGGCTTCCAGGTATCGCCGCCGTCGTCTGACCGATGGAGACCGCTGCCCGGACCGTTCGACGGCGCGTACACGTTCCAGGGAGGCCGGCGCGTCTGCCAGAGCGCCGCGAAGATCGTCCGGGTATTGCCGGGAGAAAAGGCGAGGTCGATCGCCCCGGTGTGCTCGTCTTTGAAGAGCACGCGCGACCACGTCTTCCCCCCGTCCCGCGAGCGGAAGACACCGCGCTCGGAGTTCGGGCCGTATCCATGTCCGAGAGCTGCGACGAAGACGCGGTCCGGGTCGCGCGGATCGACGAGGATCTTCCCGATCTGTCTCGTGTCGGAGAGGCCGACGCACGCCCAGGTCCGGCCTCCGTCGAGAGACTTGTAGACGCCGTTGCCGTGCGAGATGTCCGACCGCATGTCGGCCTCTCCGGACCCCACGTAGAGGGTCTTCGGACGGGAAGGCGCCACCGCGATGGCTCCGATCGAAGCGATCGGCTGAGAGTCGAAGATCGGCGCCCAGGTGCGTCCCGCGTTCTTCGTCTCCCAGACGCCGCCGCCGACCGCCCCGAAATAGAAATGGTCGGGCTCGCCCGGGACTCCCGCCGCGGAAAGGGCCGATCAGCCGCCACCGCATGCCGGAGAAGAGCGAGGGATCGGGCGGCCGGAGGGGCGCCGGCCCCGCGAGCGCAGCGACCGCGCACAGCACTGAGAGAAAACGCACTGGCCGGGGATTATATGAAGCGAGGACGAGCCGACGCCGGCGTCAGGGGCCCGCTTCCTCCGGCCGCCGCCCCGCCGCGGCGAGCCACTCCTCGAGCCGGCGGACCATCTCCTCGAAGCTCGGCGCGACGAAGAGCACCTTCTGGTAGTCGGTGGGGTCGTACGGGGTGCGAGCCATGGCCTCCAGATCGAAGGGAAGAAGCGACGCGCGCCGCCCGAGATCGCCGAGCTCGCCGTAGGAAGAGAGCAGACCCGCGCCGTAGGCCTTGACCTCGCCGTTTTCGAGCGCGACCCCGAATTCGAGCGTGTACCAGTACAGACGCTCGATCCGGCTCAGCGTCTCCGGGTCCGCCCGGAGCGCCGCTTCGCCGAAGGACCGGGAGAGATGCACGATCTCGGGCGCGAGAAAGCTCGTCGCATGCCCGACCAGCTCGTGGATCACGTCGGGCTCGGGCGTGTACAGCGGCATGCTGTGGTGGCGCATGTACTGCGTCGAGCGGAAGACGCCGCGGCCGAGCGCGGAGAGGCGCGATAGACGGGATCCCGGAACCCCGGGTGGTCGGGGTTCAGGGCGACCAGCTCGTCATCGGGTGCGGCGGCGTCCGGCGCGGGATGCGGAGACTCTTTCATGGGCATCGTGATTTCGGCGATCCGCTCGCGCTCAGAGGACGGGAGAGGCGATCCGGATCATGACCGCTTCCACCATGCGGTCGCACCGGGCGCCTCCAGGGACTCGGCGGTCTCGCGCGTCGAGAGCTCCTCCACCTCGCGAAGGACGAAGACGGTGCGGTACGCGTGGGCTTGTACCGACGGACGAGCCGGGCGAAGAGCTCGGTTTCCCCGGCTTTGACCCGCAGGACGATGTCGTCATCAGACGGGTGCTGCGTCTTCCCGCGCGGCGGGAACGCCTTCGGTTCTCCTGAAAAGTCATCACCAGGGCAGGAACCTACCAGCTTCTCCGGGTCGATCCCCGGGACCGAAGACTTCGCTTAGAAATCGTCTCCAGGACCTTGCCTTGCCCGCGGCCTGGAGGCTCGAGATCCGGATCCTGTCGTCAGTCGCCTGCCCCGACCCGACAGCTTCTTCCCGGCGTGCTCGATCGCCGACTTGTGCGAGTGGCGGCAGCTGCTGTCGCTGATCTTCCCCGTCCACGTCTGGTCCGCCGCCAGGGCGGCGTTCTGGACGGATTTCCGCGGCCGGGCTGGGCCGGGCCCGAGATCCCGACGCGCAGGCTGCTTCTCGGGCTGGCGGTCCTCGTCGCCGTCGTCTGCGCGCTCGTGTTTCTGCACGGCAGCTTTCGAACGGTGGACCCGGGGCACGCCGGAATCTCGGTCAGCCGGTTCACCGGGAGCCTCGAGACCCTTCCGCCCGGCGCGCACTTCCGCCCGCGCGCGCTCTACGAGATACATGACGTTCGCGTCTCCGACCAGCTCCTGACCGGTCCGGAGGGGAGCTTCTCGGTGTCGACGCGCGAGGGGGTCGTGGCCCGGATGACCGTGCAGGCGCGGTGGGCGATCGACCGGAGCCGGCTGCTGTCTTCGTGGGCGGCCCTTCCGCCCAACCCGGAGCGCGAGCTCGTCGCCCCGATACTCGCCGCCGCATTCCGGTCCTCCGCGTCGCGCTACGACGTGACGAAGCTCGTCGGCGAAGGGCGCGAAGAGATCGCCGCGATCTCCGGCCGGACGGCCCGGGCCCGCCTCGCCGAGAGCGGCGTCGTCCTGAAAGACGTCCTGGTCGCCAACGTGGTTCTTCCGGCCGAGTACGAGCGGGGACGCGTCGCGTTCGTCGACGAGGTCCAGAGCACGGATCGCATGGCGGTGACGCTTCGCCTGAAGGAGAAGGAAATCGAGAAGGCGAAGCTGGAGGCCGAGGCGCAGAAGGTCGCGGTGGTCAAGCAGGCGGAAGCGGCCGCTTCGCAGCGGCTGATCGGGGCGCGCGCCGAGTCGGACGCCATGAAGTACATCCTGACGCTCAAGGAAAAAGAGATCGAGCAGAAGAAGCTCGAGGCGCAGGGCGAGCGGCAGACGCGCGTCGAGCGCGCCCGGTCCGAGGCCGAAGTCACGAGGATTCAGGCGGACGCCGAAGTGCAGCGCCGCAAGCTGATCGCCGACGCCGAGGCGTATTCGATCCGCGCGACGTCTCTGGCGCAGTTCGAAGGTCTTCGCCGCGAGGCCGAGCTCGTCTCCGCCAACCCGCTCCTCATTCCGAAGACGTTCGCCGACCGGCTCTCAGACAAGGTGCAGGTGATCCTGACCCCGTCGATCGGCGGCGAAGCGTTCACCGGCGAAGTCATGAGGCGCCTGGCCAATGGAGAGCCCGGCGTCGCTCCCCTTCCCGCTTCAGTCCAGGCCTCGCGCCGCTCCTCGAAACAGTGACGAACCGGCTTCTCAAAAAGGAGGATCCCATGTCCCGTTCCCGTGCGTCCTGGCGCCTTCGGCTCGCGCTCTGCTCGATGACCTTTCTGACCGGCGCGCACGCGCACGCCCAGGGGGCCGCGCCTCCGCTCGCCTCCGCGCGCGGGGAGCCGGCCGGGTCCGACGTCTTCGTGGTGGCCCGGGAAGCGATCCTTCGGGACAGGCCCTCGAAGGAGAGCCGCCTGATTGGAAAGCTGCCCGGCGGGGCGCGCATGAAGCTCCTCGACACCGGAGAGACGTGGGACAGGGTGGAGGTGATCGCCTCCGAGCGGCCCGCCGGGGGCTCGAGGGACGCGAAGAGCGTCACCTCCGTCGGGTTCGTCTCGCGCGACGTCGTCGCGACCTTCTCGAACGACGCCACGGGTCTCTCCGACATGATCGCCGCCGGGCGGGTGCTCTCCCAGAGCGAGCCGCACCGGCGATTCGCCGCGGCCTTTCTGCTCCGGGCGTCCGAGAGACTCCGGGCGTCCGGCGCCGCCGACCCGTCCGTCGAGATTCTGCTGGGCGAGACTGCTGAGGCGCTCGCGCTCGCCGGTGGGCCGTTCCCTCCCGGCCTCGAAGTCGCGCGCGCGCCGGGGGAAGGACCGTGGCGTTACGCCGGCGAGGCATTTCTCCGCGCCTTCGCCTCCACCGAAAAGGCCGAGGGGGACACCGCCGCGCGCCTCCGCGAGCGCGCGACGGCCGGCGCCCTCCGTCAGCGTTACGCCGCGCCCTCGACCTCGCTCACGACCGTCTGGCAGGAGACCGCCGACTGGCTCTCGCTCGCCGAGACCTCGCAGGAGCCAGCCTCTCTCCGCTGCGCGGCCGACCGCCTCGGCGCCGCGTCTCTCTCCCTTGGGCGTCTCCTTCTCGCCGCGGGCCGGTCGGAAGACATCGACGAGCTCGAAAAACGCGTGCGGGCCGCGGGAGGCCGGACCGCCGCCCTCCTGCCGTCCGGGGTCGCGGGCCGGCGGCTTCTGTCGCGCGCCCGGATCCTGCGGTCGCTTCGAGGCGACGGGACGTCTCCTTTCCGCCAGGAGGCGCGCGCCCGGATCGGGCCGAAAGAAGTCGTCGTCCGCATCGGAGGCGCGCTCGGAAAGCTCGAGCTCTCCTCTGAGACGGCGGTGGGCGGCACCCGCATCCCGACGCTCAAAAAGCTCGCGATCCCCGTGCTCCCGGTTCCGGGGTCGCTCCGCGTCTCTCCGGACGGGAAATCGGTCGCGTGGATCGAGGTGGTCTCCGCGTCGAAGCTCGTTCCGGTCGTGACGTCTCTCGACCGCGACGAGCCGGCCCGGGAGATCGCGTTTCTCTCCGAGGGCCGCCCCCTGCGCGACAGCGCTTTGTCCCACGTCATCTCGACGCTTTCGGGCTATTCGCGGGACGGGCAGAGGCTCGGCGTCTCCATCCAGGCGTGGAACGACACGCCGGGGCCGGACCCCCGTTTTTCCGTGGTGTCGGTCGCCACGGGAGAGATCGTCTTCGAGACGTCGAAGGACACGAAGGCGTTTCAGCGCCTCATCCAGTAACCGGCTGCGGACGGCCCGGGAGGGCCGATCTTCTCTTCGCGGGCGGCGCCCCCTCGCCGCCCGCCCTTTTTTTTAAGCCGACACGGGATCGGAGCGGGTCCAGTCGATCAGGATCTTTCCCGTGTTCCGGTTCTGGCGCATCCGGGTGAACGCTTCCGCGGCCCGCGCCGGCGGGTAGATCGAGTCCACCGTGACGGAGAGACGGCCGGCGTCGAAGCCCGGGAGAATGTCCCTCTGGAAGCGATCGACCAGAGCCGCCTTCTCCTCGCGGGGCCTCGCTCGCAGCATCGACCCGATCAGGCGCGCCCGCTTGCCCATCAGAGCGCCGAGGTCTAGAGGCGCCGATGCCCCCGAAAGCGTGGCGATGAAGACGACGCGCCCGCCCGTCGCCAGCAGTCTCACATCCGCCTCCAGCGTCTTCGCGCCGACCGGATCGAGGATGACGTCGACGGACCCGGCGCCCCATTCCCTCTCGACTTCCACGACGAGATCGTTCGACGACGTATCCACGGCCAGGTCCGCCCCGCCGGCGATCAGGGCGGACAACTTTTCCTTCGTGCGGGTAGTCGCCGCGACCCGCGCTCCCAGAAACTTTCCGAGAGCCACCGCCGCGAGGCCGACGCCGGACGCGCCGGCGTGCACGAGAAGCGTCTCGCCCGCTCGAAGACCCGCCTCCGCGACGAGATTGAGGTAAGCGGTCAGAAAGGCCTCGGGAATCCCCGCCGCGGAGACGAGGTCGAGGCAGCGAGGCGCCGGAAAGATCTGGCGGGCGGGGACCGCCGCCCGCTCCGCGTGGGCGCCTCCCGCCACCAGGGCGCACACCGCGTCTCCGTTTTCGAGAGTCCCGGAGATTTCGAGTCCCAGGATCGAAGGCTCTCCCGGCGGAGGCGGGTAGCGGCCCGCGATCTGCGCCAGGTCGGCGCGGTTGATCCCGGACGCGGCGACCTGAAACAGCACTTCACCCGGCCCCGGCAGGGGCTCGGCGGTCTCCGCGACCGTCGCGTCGTACTGGCCTTCCCGCTCCTTCACGTCGAGGAACTTCATCGCCGCAAGATCTTCCTCCTCGCGGCCGTTCGCAAGCGCTTAGACGGGCGGCGCATGCCGGGTTCCCGCTGGTCCTGCTCCTGCTCTCATCCGGGGAGGCCCGAGCGACCAACGGGAGCGAGACGGCCGCGGGACACCGCGGTCAGCTAGATCGGGAAACGGGAAACGAAGGAATTCGAACCGAATCCCGCAGTTTGGCTAGCTTCTCGAAAGCAGGACGAGCGCCAGCGCGATCGCGCCGGGAAGAGCCTGCACGAACAGGATCGAGCGCTTCGCCGTCAATCCCCCGAAGACCCCGGCGACGATCACGCAGGAGAGAAAGAACACCTTGATCGCGAACCCGCCCTCCACAGGAACAGGCCCCACACCAGGCCGCCGCCAGAAACCCGTTGTAGAGGCCCTGGTTCGCGGCGAGCCTGGCGGTGGACTCGGCCTCCTCGCGCGACAACCCGAAGGTTCGCCTTCCGTAGGGCGTCTTCCAGAGAAACATCTCGAGCACCAAAAAGAAGGCGTGAAGGATCGCGACCACGGCCACCGCGGCGTTTGCCAGGTTCATCGAGTCCTCTTTTCCCGGGAATTCGGCTCCTCGACGAAGGAGTTTCCCGCGACGGTCGGGAGGATAGATCGACGCTTCTCCGCCGTGGCGTGCGCAAAGGCGCTCTCGACGGCGGGATCCGTCACGCAGGTGTCGAACAGGAAGCCGCGCACGCGCGACTCTCCGGCAAACGTCTTTCGCAGCTCGTCCAGCCAGACGCTTCCGCGGGCCTGCTGGAGCGTCTCTGCGCGGCCGACCGCCGCCCGGACCCGTTCGTTCACGGTCGCGAAGAGCCGGGACACCAGGTGCGGATACGCGTCGTCGCGCAGGACCGGGCCGTGGCCGGGGACGATCATCGACGGGTGCAGGGCCACCAGACGGTCGAGCGGCGGATACGTCCGGATGACCGCGTAGACGCCCTCGCCGATCTTCTGGACCTCGGAGTCCTGAGCGCGGCTCGCGGCCGCCCTCGAAGGCGGGCGCCGCCGGCGGCCAACGAAGGCGCTGGAAACCATCGGGGCAGAAGAAGAAAGCAGATGAGCGGAAGCATCATGGCCGTCTCCTCGGAAACTGAGAGCCGATGGCTACGCTCCCGATACGAAGATGGCAGGCGAGGTTTCAGCGGAATCGCTTTGCCCGCTTCACGTATCCTCGGGCCGGGGAGACGGCTCGATGAAGGTCCGCGCGCGGCTGAAGGACTGGGGAAAGATCCTCTGGGACACGGTCAAGAAGTGGGATTCGCACGACGCGATGACCCAGAGCGCCGCGCTGTCCTTCTACACGCTGTTCTCTCTGGTGCCGATCCTCATCCTGGTGATCTCCGTGGCGGGGCTCGCGTTCGGCCCCGACAGGGTTCGCGAGCAGATCGTTCACCAGTTCGCGGGATTGATGGGAAAGACGCAGGCGGCCGCCGTGCAGGAGATTCTGAAGTCCCTGGGGAATCAACAATCGGGTTGGGTGGCGAAGCTCATCGGAGCCATCACGCTCCTCGTTTCGGCCACCGCCGCGTTCGCCCAGCTTCAGACGTCGTTGAATCTCGTCTGGGAGGTGGCTCCCAAGCCGGGCCCTCTGATCCCGACGCTTCTTCGCAAGCGGATGCTGTCGTTCGCCCTCGTCGTCGCCATCGGGTTTCTCCTCGTCGTCTCGCTCACCGTCTCCGCGGCCCTGCAGGGCTTCCGGGAGTACCTGCAGACGCGGCTCCCGATTCCCGCGGACCTCCTCGAGGCGGGCCACATCCTGACGTCGTTTGCCATTTTCACGATCCTGTTCGCGATGATCTTCCGGATCCTGCCCGATGCCGACATTCCCTGGAAGGACGTGTGGCTGGGCTCGATCGTCACCTCCCTCCTGCTCTCGATCGGCAAATTCCTGATCGGGCTCTATCTCGGCAGGACCGCCCTGAGCTCGCCGTTCGGGGCGGCCGGCTCTCTCGTCGTGCTCCTGCTCTGGGTGTACTACGCGTCTCTGATCCTCCTTTTCGGCGCCGAATTCACCCGCGTCTACTCGCGCCGCGTCCTCGCCTCGAGACCGCCGCCGTCGGCCGGGACGGAGAGGGTCAAGAAGGTCGAGGTGACGCCGGCGGGGAAGAAGAGGTCCTAGGCGTCACGCGCCCGCGGCCCGCGCTCCGGCGTGCGAACCGCCGGCTCGATGCGAACGTCTGCCGCGGCAGTCCGCACCAGGTCCCAGGCTCGGGCGACGTGCTCCTCGGTGGTCTGCAGGTTGCCGATACCAACACGGAGCACGACCCGGCCTCGCAGACGCGTGTGCGTCAGGTACGCCCGGCCGGTCGCGTTGACCGCGGCGACGATCGCCTCGTTCATCCCGTCCCGGGCGGACTCCTCCGTCCCGGGCGGCTCATATCGGAAGCACACCACCGCCATCGTGACGGGCGCGCAGAGAGCGAACTCCGGCTCCGTCTCGACCTGCGCGGCGAGCCACTCCGCCAGGCGGCACTGCTCTCGAATCCGCGCCGCCAGGCCCGACCGCCCGAAGGCCCGGAAGACCATCCAGGCCTTCAGCGCACGGAACCGGCGCCCGAGCTGGATCCCATAGTCCATGTAGTCGATCGAACCGGAGTCCGAGTCGCCCCGCAGGTATTCGGGCACGAGCGAGAAGAGGGCCCGCAGAGCCTCCGGTCGGCGCATGTAGAGGGCGGAGAAGTCGAGCGGAACGAAGAGCCACTTGTGCGGGTTCACCACGACGGAGTCCGCAAGCTCGATTCCCGCGAGCGCGCCGCGTCGCTCGGGAAGAAGCCCGAGCGCCCCTCCGTATGCGGCGTCGACGTGGAGCCAGGCGCCATGGAGCCGGCAGACGGCAGCGATCTCCGAGACCGGATCGATGCTCGCGGTCGACGTCGTGCCGGCGGTGGCGACCACCGCGAGCGGCTTCATCCCCTCGCGAAGATCCGCGTCGATCGCGGACCGGAGGGCGCCGGCGTCCATCCGGAACGCGGCGTCGGTCACGACCCGCACCGCGTTCGACTCCCCCAGGCCGAGCAGAATCATCGCCTTCTCGAGCGAGCTGTGCGCCTGGTCGGAGGCATAGACGCGGCACACGGGCAAGTCGCCCCGGCCCGCGACTCCCCGCTGGCGTACCGAGGCGCCGGCCCGCTCGCGAGCGACCGCGAGCGCGTGCACGACGGCGACGGACGCGGTGTCGTACACGACGCCCTGAAACGGTGCGGGGAGCCCGACCATCTGCCGGATCCACTCGAGCACGACGGTCTCGAGCTCCGTCGCGGCGGGCGACGTCTTCCACGTCATGGCGCTCACGTTCAGGGCGGCGGCGGCGATCTCGCCCAGCAAGGCCGGGCCGTTGCTCGTGCTCCCGAAATAGCCAAGGAACGCGGGGTGGCCCCAGTGGACGATTCCGGGCATGACGACGCGGTCGAGGTCGGCCACGATCCGCTCGAGCGGTTCCGGTTCTTCGGGGGGCGAGGCTCCGAGAGCGCTCCGAATCTCCCCCGGCGCCACGGCCGGGGAGATGAGTCTCTCTTCGATCGACTCCCGGTACCGCGCCGCCCAGTCGGCCATCCGGTGGAGCTCCGCCCGGAGCACGTCGGAGGGCAGGTCGCCCAGTGCCGGCGCCGCCGCCATCGGAGTGCGGGTCCGGTCCCCGGGGTCATCCATCGCGGAGTTCCGGGTCGGCACGGCTGTTGCCTTGCCGGATGTCATGGAACGTCTCGACCGCGACCAACCGGGGCGCACGGCGCTGACCTACATCCTCCCGATCCGGTCCGAGGAGCCTCAGCAAGACGGAGACCTCGGCGAGTATCTCCGATGGCTCGCGGTCCGCGCGGAAACGATCGTGGTCGACGGCTCCCCGGAGGACGTCTTCGCGGCGCATGACCGGTCGTGGGGAGCTTTCGTGCGCCACGTGCGTCCGGCCCCGGATCTGGTGACCCCGATGGGAAAGGTCGGCGGCGTTCTCACGGGCGTGCGGCTCGCGACCCACGACCGCCTCGTGATCGCGGACGACGACGTCCGCTACGACGCGGAGTCTCTCGAAAAAGTCGCTCGGGCTCTCGAGACGGCCGACGTCGTCCGGCCGCAGAACTTCTTCGAACCGCTTCCCTGGCACGCGCACTGGGACACCGGGCGCATGCTCCTGAATCGCATGATGGGAGGGGATTGGCCCGGCACGCTGGGGGTCAGGCGATCGATCCTCGAGGCGACCGGCGGATACGACGGGTCCGTGATGTTCGAAAATCTCGAGCTCGTTCGAACGGTCCTCGCCGCCGGCGGGCGGGAGGCCGTGCTTCTCGACGCCTATGTCCTGCGGCGCCCGTCCACGACCGCCCACTTCTGGTCGCAGAGGGTGCGCCAGGCGTATGACGAGTTCGCCCGTCCGGCCCGACTCGCCGCCCAGCTCGGGGTGCTGCCCGCGGTGCTGGCGCTCGTCCTGACGCGGCACGGACGGGCGGCCGCCGGGCTGGCCGCCGCAGCGGTCGGCGTCGCGGAGCTCGGCCGCCGTCGTGCGGGGGGGCGCCGCGTCTTTCCGTGGACCGCGTCTCTCTTCGCGCCGGTGTGGCTGGCGGAACGGGCGATCTGCAGCTGGCTCGCGGTCGGGGCACACGCCTTCCTCGGCGGCGTCCCCTATCGCGGCGGCGTGCTCCGGCATGCCGCTACGCCGATGCGGGCGCTGCGCGAACGCTTCCGGCCGGAGGCTCTTTCGCCGGCGCAGGCGGGAGGATCTCGACGTCAATCGGCTTGAAACGGCCGTTGTTTGAGAGCTCCGCCGAGCACGCCGTCACGCCGACGATCAAATCCATCTCGGCGCGAAGCAGGACGTGATCCCCCGGCTTCGAGCGCGGCGGCAGAATCTTCAGCTCGCCCGACGGCAGGACATCGACGTTCATGAAGACGTTCCAGGTCGTCGGAATCGTGTCCGGCGCGATTCCGTGCCGCCGCAGCGCGCCGGCGAGGTTCTCGAAGCAGCTCGGATGGTGGCCCGTCGTCTTGTAGAGGATCGTGAACGTCTCCGGGCTGCACGGTGTCAGCAGGAAGTCGTGGCGGCCGACGGTGTCTTCCACGATCGTCCACATCGGACGGCTGCGGTTGGAATACAGGACGTGGCCGGTCGTGAGGTAGATCGTGTTCGCGTAGTCGATCGTGCGCCCGGACGAGAGCCATTCGGCCGGGTCCTCACGCGCGAAGGACGTGAGATCGGAGACCTGTTCGCCCTGCGGGTCCGTGATGCGGAGATGCTCGCCGCGCGCGATCAGCACGGCGCACCCCGTCTGGGGCGCGAGATGGATCCGATTGGAGACGGTCATCCGCTCTTCTTCGAAAAGGGGCACCGCCACTCCGATTCCGTAGCGCGCCCGGAGTACTGGCGCGCTTCGGAGCGCTCTCCGAAATCCGCGAGATTGGGATTCAAGCTCCCCTGAAGGGCCATCTCTCGATCGCGGATGGCGTGCTGGAGACGCTCGAAATGCCCGGAGGCCCGAAGGCGCTCGAACTGCGCGTGCGGGTTGAAGACGAGGGCCGGCCATCGAAAGCGCCGCGCCAGACGGGAGCTTTGGGGGTGCAGGCCGACCACGAAATACGCCCGGCCCGCGTAGCTGAACGAGAAGTGCGGGTTCCCGGGATCGTCGCTCACCCGGGGATCCCACCCCGATTCCGGATCGTCGAGCTCATGAAGGCCCTGGAGCTGCTGCCAGAGCCGCGTCTCGAAGTCGCTCTCACTTCCCGCGGGGGTATCGGGAAAGATCGCGACAAAAGCGGAAAATCCGCTCGGGTCGTCCGCGTCTTCGCTGGAAAAGGACGCGAGGTCTTCTGAGAGGGCGCTGGAAGCCTCGGGGGCGCCGAGCCTCCCGTACACCCCGATTCGATATCCGTTCTGACGCACCACGCCCTTCCCCGCCAGGCAGGAAAACCGGGGGTCCTCGACGAAGTCCCGGAATGCCGCGTCCGCCATTTCCACCGCCGCGCGGGAAAGACCCTTTGCCGATCGAATGCGAACCACCCGGGGCGAGACCTGTCCATTCACCGTGCTCACGCGCGACCGCCTCCAGAAATTCGAGAGATGTGCGGTACCGAACCGAAGGAGCCGCCCCTCGCCGGAGCGCATAAGGCACTAATCAAGACTCATGCCGCCGGAGTGAGTCCGGCCCCCCCGGGACGAGACGGCTCAGCAGGCCCGCAACGTCTCGAAGAACTCCCGGTGGCCCCGGAGGATGCGTTCCTTCGCCGCGAGGTCCGGCTCGAGCGACCAGTTGCCGCTCTCGTGCGTTCCCCCGAGGAGGATCCCGTCGGACCGGGGGAACATGTAGAACTCGCCGTGCATGGTGGCGTAGTTCACCTCGGGCTGCGGGAGCAGGAAGGTGAGCTGGCCCTTCAACGGAATGAGCTCCTCGTCGCCGAAGAGGGCCTTCGCGCCGAGGCCGGTGCAGTTGAAAAAAACCTTTTCCGGCAGCGCCATCAGCGCCTGTCGGTCGAATACCTCTCCGACCCGGATCACGGCGCCCGCCGCCCGGACGTCGTCGAGCATCGCCGCCAGGTAGATCGGCGGCTCGATCAGCATCCCGTCGAACTGACGGACGGAGGCGGAGCCCGTGAATGGATGCTCCGAAGGCGAGAGGTCCCTGAGCTCCGGAAGCAGATGGCGCAAAGGACTCTGCAATCCCAGGAGACCGGTGTCCGGAGGCGGTTCGTTCCCGACCACGAAGTTTCGAATCCATCGCACGCCATACCGCGATCCGACGAGGATCTGGAACCGGCGGTACGCGAACTCCGACGCGGCGACGAGCTGCCGCTGGAACTCGGGGGTGCGACGGCGCGAGTCCGAGACGAAAAAGGGGAACCACTGGCCCCCGGCGACGTTCGACGTCGTATTCGGAGGCAACTCCTTCGCGTAGATGGTGACCGGGAGGCCCGCCTCCTGGAGCAGCCGCGCGGTCGCGAGTCCCACGACCCCGCAGCCGAGGACGCCCGCCGGCCCATGAAATCCGGGCGGCAACAGGTCCACCGCCAGGCGCGCCGTCCCCCAGGACAGGGTGATGCCGCCGCCTCCGTGACCGTAGTTGTGGATGATCAGCGCGTCGCCCGCTTTTTCGGCGCGCACGACGAAGCCCGACGGCCGATAGGGACGAAGCCCCGCGATGGTGCGTATCTCCCGATCCGCAGAAACCCTGACCGGCGGAAGAGCGCATCCCTCCGCCGGAGAGACCGGCGCCCGCCCTCCCCGCACCGGCCGCGCCGTCCGGCACCCCGCGGCCACCACCGCCGCCGCCGCCGACCGCAACCACGCCCGCCGATTTATCGGGGTCAGGTCTTTATTATACACTAAGAACTGATCAGTCTTCTTTCGACGCGGCGGATCCGAACCGCCAGGCGGGACCTCGGATCCTCCTCGACCTGCCGGATCACGTTGCTGACGCGGGCCGACCGCACGCCGAATGCCTCCCCGACTTCAAAGACCTTCATCCGCGTCAGGCGCCGGGAGAGGTAAATCGCCGCGATCTTGGGCTCCGCGCCCCGGTTCCGCGATAGATCCGCGGCGGGGACGCCCCATTCCTTCGCGACGGCGCCGCGGATTCTGTCGAGCGAGGGTCCCGCGGGTCGGCGATCCCGCAGCGGAATCTCGTCGGACCGCTGCTGCTCGCCCAGGCGCCGGACGACCTCCTTGAGAAAGGCCTCGTCTCCGAGATAAGCCTGGCGCTGCACCTCGTCCAGGGGGGACGGCACTCCCTTGCCCTCGGCCACGAAGCGGCGATAGGCCGCCCGCGCCACCTTCCGGCTCGACGCGAGCTGCCCGAGGGTCCAGTCGACGGAGAGCCAGTCGGGCTTTGGCGCGAGCCCGGCGGTGGCGCGATAGCTGCTCCAGCGCCAGTCGCCCGCGCCCGATGCGACGCCTGCCCGGACGGGGTTCAACACGACGTATCGCGCGAGCTCCAGCAGATGCGCGTCCTTCTGCACGAGGATCCCGCGAAACCGCCCCTCGAACAGGTGCCCTCGCCGCCTGTGCCGGCGGTTGAACCACTGCGCGAACCGGGAATTCAGATCGTGGAGTCCCGCGGACAGGCCGGCCTCCGGCGTCTCGACCAGCAGGTGATAGTGGTTGCCCATCAGGCAGTACGCGTGAACTTCCCACTCCGCCTGATCCCGAACGAGGCCGAGCAGCTCGAGCCATCGGGCGCGATCCGCATCGTCGCGAAAGACGGTACCGCGCTCGTGCCCGCGGGCCATCACGTGATGAACCGCCCCCGGAAAATCGAGCCGAAGAGGCCTAGCCAACTGGGGTCAGGTCTTTATTATACACTAACGGCGCGCTCACCTCCGCGGATCGCCGGACACCGGCCGCGCCGACGTGATGGCGTCCCGCAGACCGTAAGCGCTCAGATCCGGAACGCTCGTTCGGAGCGTCACGCACCGGCCCCGGAACCTCGCGTGCTCGCAGACCTCCCAGGCGCCCCCCTCGACCGTGGCGCTCTGCGCGCGGTCGTTGAAATCCGAGATTTCGTCGTCCGGGCCCGTCAGCTCCCTCGCGTCTCCTCGAAAGTTCGGACGAGAGTGGAGGATCAGTCGCGGAGGGGCGTCTGAAGGCGATTCCCGCTCGCGGCGGATCGGCCGCGCCGATGCGATCCGGTTCTGCATCCCATACGCGCGGAGGGACGGAACCTCTCCCGACACCACCACGCAGCGGCCGCGGAAGTCCGGCCGGTCGCAGATCTCCCAGCTGCCGCGCGAAACGTTGAGGCTCGACGCTCGGCTTCCGAAATCGGCGACGTTCGGATCCTCGCGGTCGATCTCGCGTCCATCGCCTCGGAAATTCTCCTCTTCGTACAAAACGAGGCCGAAGCGGCCCTCCGGTGCGGGATAGTCCCTTCGCGGGCCCTCCTCTCCTCCGCGACCGCGCCGGACTCGCCGCAGCGAGGTGATCTGCTCGTCCCACGACACCCGACGCAGATCCGGCTCGTCGGAGGAAAAGACCGCGCAGCGACCACGAAAGTCCTTGTGCTCGCAGACCTCCCAGTACTCGCCGCGCGCGATCCGGAAGCTCGAGACCCGGTCATTCAAGTGGTAGTCGCTCAAATCCGAGACGTCGTCCCGAAACGTCGCGTTACGTCCGCGATAGCCGGGGTCCTCGAAGACGGTGATGCCGATCTCGCCGGACCGGCGCTCCTGGGCGTGGACGGCGGGCCCCATGAAAACGGCGAATGCCACGGCGGCGAGCAAGATTCTCGAACGCATACTTCCTCCCTCCGGCAGACTCGGCGAAGTGTATCCGCCGAAGCGGCCTGCGGCTACGCCGTGTCGGGTGACGACGCCGAAGGGGTCAAACCTCGCGCTGAATGGCGCCCGCGATCGCGCGAAGCAGCCCCCGCGGAATGTCCGAAAGAAGCGGCTCGTCTCGAAGCGTCAGGCTGAGAGCGAGAGTCTGCCGGTAGCGGGCGAGGTACTGGCGGCATTCGTGGCAGGTGCGCAGATGGATCTCGAAGAGCCGCCTCGGCCCCGGAGGCAGCGACCCCTTCAGAAAGTCGACCACGAAGTCCTCGAATTGCCGGCAGGTGATGACGAGCGGGATCGCGCGGGCCGGCGCGCCCAGGACCCAGCGGCCGACCTCGCGAACTCGGGAGATGCGAATCCGTTCCTTCGGCATCTCGAGCAGGGTCTTCAGCGCCGAATGCGCGCGGTGCAGCCGCACCTTCACCGCATTGGGCGTCGTCTCGAGGAGCTCCGCGACCTCCTGCCCCGAAAGGTCCTCGAGGTCGCGCAGGATCACCACGGTCCGATAGGACTCCGGAAGGAGGTCGATGGCGGACTGGACGAGCTCCTTCGCTTCCCCCCCGGACGCGATCTCCTCCGGCGTGCGTCCCACCGGGCCGACGGGCATGCGGTACCCGGACCGGTCGAACACGGGAAGGAGAGGATCGAGAGATTCTTCCGGTTTTCGCCGGCGGGACCGCAGC
Organism: Acidobacteriota bacterium; assembly: GCA_020199905.1. Classification (GTDB taxonomy): domain Bacteria; phylum Acidobacteriota; class Thermoanaerobaculia; order UBA5066; family Gp7-AA6; genus JALYUA01. The sequence continues at coordinate 3,097 of JAIVJS010000029.1, read as the reverse complement.
GTCAGGAGCGCCGTGTTCACGACGATGCGGTGAAGCCAGGTGCCGATGGAAGAACGTCCTTCGAAGCGATGGACGTTCCGCAGGGCCTGGACGAAGGCGTTCTGCAGACAATCGCGCGCCGCGTCCTCGTCGCGAAGGAGCCTTCGAGCCACGGCGAGCAGCCGCGGCCCCTGCGCGTCCAGGAGCGTCGCCCAGGCCTGCTCGTCCCGCCGGGCGAGCGCGGCTGGATCGGGAACAGGGCTTCCCGCGAGGGCTTCCGGAATTTCGGGCAATGCACGGCGATCGTCCCGCCGGGTCCACGCCCCTGTCAAGTTGGCGACCCGAACGGTCGGAGATAATCGCGGGCCCATGCCCTCCCAGAACGAGTCCGATGGGCCCCCGGAGGCCACCGATCTCATTTCGCGCTCGGTTTCCGCCGCGGATGCGCGTCTTCGCGCGATCCTCGACTCGGCCCTCGATGCCCTCATCACGATCGATTCCCGCGGGCGGATCGTCGAGTTTAACCGCGCGGCGGAGACCACCTTCGGATACACGCGCCCAGAAGTGATCGGCCTCGAGATGGGCGCCGTGATCGTCCCGCCTTCGCTTCGGGAGGGGCATCGCATCGGCATGGCGCATTACCTGCGCACCGGAGAGGGACCGATCCTCGATCGCCGGATCGAGATCACCGCGATGCGCCGTGACGGCACTCTTTTTCCCGTGGAACTGACGGTCACGCGAGTCCCGCTCGGGGCGGGAGAGGCGCCGCTCTTTACGGGAGCGCTTCGCGACATCACCGATCGAAAGCGCAGCGAGGACCGGCGCGCCGCGCAATACGCCGTCACCAGCATCCTGGCCCGCTCGGGCTCGCTGGAGCACGCGGGACCGGAGCTCCTCGCGGCCATCGGCGGAGGTCTCCGCTGGGAATTCGGACAGCTCTGGCTCCCCGACGGGGGCGGCCGGCTCCTTCGATGGGAAGCGTCCTGGTCCCTGGAGCCCGACCGTTTTCGGGCCTTCGAGGCCTCGAGTCGGGAGAGCACCTTTTCGGCGGGGTCGGGCCTGCCGGGACGTGTCTGGCGGGATGGAGCGCCCGCATGGCTCGAAGCGGTCACGGAGGACCCCAATTTCCCGAGGCAGAACGCGGCCCGCGCGGCCGGCATCGTGACCGGATTCGCCATTCCCGTCCGGACACGCGACGGCTCCATTGCCGTCCTCGAGTTCTTCACGTCGGAACCGCGCCAGACGGACGAAGACCTCCTTCGGTTCGTCGACGCCCTCGGCCGGCAGATCGGGGATTTCGTCGAACGGTACACGGCTGAAAACCTGGTCCGCGAAAGCGAGGACCGGTTCCGAAAAATTCTCGAAACGACGAACGAAGGGGTGTGGTGGATCGACAAGGGCTCACGAACGATCTTCGTGAACGACCGGATGGCGGCGATGCTCGGGACCCGCCCGGATCTGATGCTCGGAACGACCGTATTCGACTACCTCGACGGACCGCAGCAGGAGGAGGTTCGGGCTTTCCTGCAGCGCCGTCAAGAGGGAATCAGCGAGCAGTTCGATCTGCAATTCCGCCGGCAGGACGGCTCCGCCCTCTGGGTGATCGTTTCCGCCTCGCCGGTGCTCGACGCAGACGGCCGGTTCGCCGGCTCCCTCGCGATGCTGACGGACATCACCGCGCGCAAACGCGCCGAGCAGGCCGACCGGTTCCTTCTCGAGGTCGCCCACGCGCTCGGCTCCTCCCTCGACACGCGGGCCACGCTTCGCCAGCTGGCGGACCTCGCGGTGCCCACGATCGGCGACTGGTGTCAGGTCGAGCTGGTCGGCGACGACGGAAGCCTCGATCCGATCGCCATCTCCCACGTGGATCCCGAAAAGGTCGACCTCGCGCGCCGCATGAACGAGGAGTACCCCGCCGGCGCGGACGCCACGCTGGGCGCCCCTCAGGTCGCGCGCACCGGCGAGGCAGAGCTCATCAGCGAGATCCCGGACGGCCTGCTCGCCTCGGCGGCCAGGTCCCCCGAGCACCTGGAAATGCTTCGCTCTCTCGGGATGGTCTCCTACGTCTGCGTTCCGATCGTTCTAAGAGACACGGTTCTCGGCACGATCGGATTCGTCAGCGCGGAATCCCGGCGGCGTTACGACGGCGCGGATCTGCTCCTCGCGCATCGGGTGGCCGCCCTCGCCGCGACCGCCATGGACAACGCGCGGCTTTACGCGGAGGCCGGGGCCGCGGTCCGGCTGCGCGACGACTTCCTGTCGATCGCCGGCCACGAGCTGAGGACGCCCCTGACCACCCTCTCACTCGACCTGTATCGGCTCCTGCGCCGGAGCGACGCCGCCGGGGACGTCGAGACCGCGGCCATCGCCGTAAAGGCCAGGCGGGCTGCCGAGCGCCTGTCCCGCCAGATCGACCAGCTGCTCGACGTCTCCCGGCTGAGCGCGGGGCGGATGCGGATCGAGCCGGAGGAGCTCGACCTCGCCGGGCTGACGCGCGAGTTGATCGCTCAGCACGAGGACGAGCTCGCCCGCAAGGGCTCGCGTTTGGACCTGCGGATCCAGGAGCCGGTCGTCGGCGTCTGGGACCGCCGCGGCATGGAGCAGGTGGTGGGGAACCTCCTCTCCAACGCGATCAAGTACGGGGAGGGCCGCCCGATAGGCGTCGAATTGCGCTCCGAAGGCCCGGACGCGGTCCTCGGCGTCCGCGACCACGGAATCGGAATCGCGCCTCAGGACGCGGGACGCATCTTCGAGCGGTTCGAGCGGGCCGTCTCCGACCGTCATTTCGGCGGACTCGGACTCGGACTCTGGATCGCGAACGAGATCGTGCGCGCCTCCGGGGGCACGCTCGAGGTGAAGAGCGCTCCGGGGGAGGGGTCCACGTTCACCCTCCGCATCCCGCTTATGCCGGCCGCCGAAGCTGAGCGGTGACCAGTCGGCTCCGCTGGTTCGGGCATGTCGCATCGCTGAGGCAGAAGATCGAGGATAACCCGGCCCGCGCCGATCACATCGTGACGGTGCACCGACTCGGCTACCGCTTCGTGGGGTGAAGCATTCAGCCTCGGATCCACTCAGCCCTGACTTCTGAATCGACGACCTGGTCGCGTCGGTCGGAATG
>JAIVJS010000072.1 GCA_020199905.1 Acidobacteriota bacterium | reverse complement strand
ATGGCTCCGACGGCAGGCCCCTGCGGCAGCGACAACAACCCGGCGTGCGACAACTTCAAGCTCGCCATCACGCCGCCGTCGGCCGCCTTCGGGCCGTACCTGGTCGAGGTCCATCTGCAGCCGCAGGGCGACTGGGATCTCGAGATGTACGGGCCCGACCACACCTCGGCCGGCGGATCCGGTAACGGCGCGGGGCAGCTCGAGGTGGCCTTTCTGGTGAATCCCCCCGGCGGCGTTTACACGATCACAGCGACCCCCTTCTCTCCGACCGGCGGTTACTCGGCGAGCGCGACCCTCAAGAAAGACATCATCGTTCCGGCCCGGCAGGGGACGGAGAGCTTCGCGTTTGCGAACTACGCGGCCCCGAGTCCGCTCGGTACGGGCGCGGGCGAGCCTTCGATCGGAGTCAGCTGGAAGACGGGCAACGTCATGTTCGAGGCGCTCAACCAGACGCTTCGGGTCAAGTTCGACGACTGCACCCTCCCGGCGACCGCCACCTGGGCGGACAAAAGCGCCCCGACCTCGGTGATCAGCCTCGATCCGATCCTCTTCACCGACTCGAAGACGGGCCGCACCGTCGTGTCGCAGCTCGTCTCGCCGAACGGGCAGGGGATCGGCTGCAGCCTCTCGTCCTACACGGACGACGACGGCGAAACGTGGATCCCGAGCGAGGGCTGCGGGACTCCCGCGGGCGCGGACCACCAGTCCGTCGGAGGAGGGCCATTCCACGCCCCGCTGACGCGGGACCCCAGCGGCCCCGTCTATCCAGACGCCGTCTATTACTGCTCCCAGTCGGGCGTGACTGCCTTCTGCGCCCGCAGCGACGACGGGGGGCTGACCTACGGCCCGGGAGTCCCGATCTACACGAGCGAGTGCGGCGGGCTCCATGGACACGTCAAGGTGGCGCCCGACGGAACCGTCTATGTTCCCAACAGGAGCTGCTTTGCCAACCAGACGGCCGACCAGGCCGTGGTCGTGTCCGAAGACAACGGTTTGACCTGGACCGTGCGCCACGTCCCCTTCTCGTTTCCGGGCGCCAATGATCCGTCGGTCGGGATCGGGGCGGACGGCACCGTCTATTTCGGTTATCAGAACGGCGACGGCCGGCCGAAGGTGGGGATTTCCCGCGACCGCGGCCAGAGCTGGGAGGACCGCGGCGACGTCGGAACCCCGTTCGGGATCCAGAACACGGCCTTCCCCGTCGTGGCCGCCGGAGACGCCGGCCGCGCCGCGTTCAGCTTTCTGGGGACGCCGAGCGGAGGCAACTTCCAGTCGGCCAGCTTTCCGGGCGTGTGGCACCTCTATTCCTCCCACACGTACGACGGCGGGCAGACGTGGACTACGGTCGACGACACGCCCGCCGACCCCGTCCAACGCGGATGCATCTGGCTCCAGGGCGGCAGCAATCCCTGCCGCAACCTCCTCGACTTCATGGACACGACGGTCGACCGGCAGGGACGCGTGCTCGTGGGATACCCCGACGGCTGCGTGGATGCCTGCGTCGGCGGTCTTCCGAACAGCTACTCGTCGGTCGCCACGATCGCGCGGCAGTCGACCGGCCGCGGGCTGTTCGCCGCCTTCGACTCCCAGGCGGGACAGACGGCCTGCCCGCCGATCGCCCGCGATGATTCGGCGACCACGCCCGAGAACACTCCGGTCACGATCAACGTGCTCGCCAACGACTCGGACGGCGGCACGCCGCCTCTGACGATCACCGGTATCACCCAGCCGTCCGGCGGAACGGCAACGAACAACGGGAACGGCACCATCACCTATTCGCCCAACCCGAACTTCAACACGTTCGGGCGCGATCCCGACGTCTTCACCTACACGGTGAGCAACGGAACCGGCGCGACCGCGACCGCGGCCGTGCGGGTCACCGTCACTCCGTTCTGCCCGCTCGCCGCGACCGGGCGGTTCTTCGACGACCTCGACCCGCAGAGGGCGACGTACAAGACCTCGAGCACGAGGAGCGTCGGAGGCTGGGCGGTTCAGATCGATCCGACCGCGCACAGTCCGAACCACGCCTGGGTCGTGCTCGACGACCAGCCGGGCGTTCCGACGCTGACGCAGAAGAACGATACGCTGACGCTTCCGGCCCTCGACCTTTCCTCTTCGAGCGTGATGAACTTCTGGCACAACTTCGACTTCGCCCGCTTCCCGGGAACCCCCGCAACGAGACTGCGCTACCAGAGCGGCGGCGTTCTCGAGATCTCGGGCGACGGCGGAAGCTCCTGGAAAGATCTCGGTCCTTTCATCACGGCCGGCGGATACAACGGAACCGTCGACCCGGGCGCCCAGAGCCCGCTGAAGGGCCTGCCGGCCTGGGTCGGCTCGAGCGACGGGGATCTCGTCGCGGGGCGGGTCGATCTCATGAAGCCCGTCTCGGCCAATCTGGGCGCGGCGATCCAGTCCCTCTTCGGGACGACTCAGCTGCGCAGCGCCCTGATCCGCTTCCGCCTCGGCGGTACCTTCCAGGCGCTGATCGGGGGAATCCAGGGCACGGGATGGGGAGTGGACGACCTCGAAGTCACCAACACTCTGCAGGTGACGACGTGCGACCATCCCCCGATCGCGAAGGACGATTCGGCCAACGCCACGACGGCCACGCCCGTCACGATCGCAGTGCTCGCCAACGACTCGGATCCGGACGGCGATCCGCTGACCGTCACCGCCGTTACGTCTCCCGCCAACGGCACGGCGACGATCAACGGCGCCGGGCCGAACAACACGGTGACCTACAAGTCCAACTCCGGCTTCATCGGCACGGACACCTTCAACTACACCGTCAGCGACGGACGCGGACAGACCGCGAGCGCGAAGGTGACGGTCACCGTGACGGCGCCCCCGAACCGGGCACCGGTCGCCAACAACGACATGGCAACGACGGCCGCGAACACCCCGGTCACGATCAACGTTCTCGCCAACGACTCCGATCCGGATGGCGATCCACTCACGATCTCTTCCGTGACGCCGCCTTCCCACGGAACGGCGACGGCGAGCGCCACGCAGGTGACGTACACGCCGGCCAGCAACTTCGTCGGGACGGACACTTTCCAGTACACGATCACGGATGGGAGAGGCGGATCGGCGAGCGCGACGGTGACCGTCATGGTCACGGCGCCCCCGAACCGGCCTCCCGTGGCCCGCGACGATTCCGCGATGACCCCGGAGAACACGAGCGTCACGATCGACGTCCTCGCGAACGACTCTGATCCGGATGGAGACTCGCTGACGATCACGGGGGTCACATCGCCCTCCAGCGGGACTTCCTCCACCAACGGCTCCAACGTCACTTATTCTCCAAATTCGGGATTCGTCGGCAGCGACACCTTCACCTACTCGATCAGCGACGGTCACGGCGGCGTCGCGACCGCCCGGGTGACGGTCATCGTGACCGAGCCGGGCTCGACCGGGAAGGCGACGGGCGGCGGATCGATCCCGGGCAGCGGCGGCACCGGGAAGTCCAATTTCGGGTTCAACGCGCAGCCGAAGAGCGGAGCGCCGAAGGGAAATCTCAAGTTCGATTCGAGTGACGGGTCCGTCTCCGTCAAGGGAGACGTGGACACTCTGAGCGTGTCGGGCATCCAGGCCGATTTCGGCGGGCCATGCACCATGGACAGGAAGGGGACGGTGTGCCGGTACGCCGTCCACGTCGAGGACCACGGCGAGCCGGGGGCGGGCGCCGACCGGTTCAAGATTCAGGTCTTCAACGGCGGCGGCCAACTCGTTTACCAGGCCGACGCCCTGCTCGGAGGCGGCAACATCCAGATTCGCTGATATCGAACGACAGTTCGGGGAGGGTGCGCGGGCGGCGCCCTCCCCTTTTCTGCCTCAGGCTCTTCCGCCGACGAAAGGGAAATCTCATGCGCCGCAAGCTTTGGGTCGCTTTTCTTGGAAGCGTCCTCGCCGGCCTCGCGGCCCGGGCGGCCCAGGCGGCGGGGAGAGCGCCGGACGCCTGCGCTCTCCTGACCCGCGCCGAGTTGCAGACCATCCAGGGCGCGACGCTTCGCCAGGCAAAGCCCACCCGGCAGAACGACGGCGGCCTGTCCGTCCTCCAGTGTTTCTTCGACCTCGACCCGTTCGTCCGATCCGTCAGCGTGACCCTGTCCCGGTCGGAGGGCCCCAACGGGGATCCCTCGGCCGTGCGGGCGCGGTGGGACCGTCAGTTCCACTCGGCGCCCCGCGAGGAAGCCGGGCGTCCGTCGAAGGGTGAGCGCGAGAGGGAAGAGGGAGGAGGCGAGCCGCGCCCGATACCGGGCATCGGGCAGCAGGCCTTCTGGGAGCCGAGCCGCGTCGGCGGCGCGCTCTACGTCTTCGAAAAGGACGCCTTTCTGCGCCTCGCCGTGGGAGGCGCGGAAGACGATGCGGCCCGCCTCGACAGGGCCGTGAGGCTCGCCCGGAAGGCGCTCCGGCGGATGTAAGCCGGCGCCGTGCGGGCGGCCGCGAACGAAGGCCCGGGAATCCAACCGCGAAAGACGATCCCGGCGCCCCGTTCAGGCGCCCTGGTCCCCCGGGTGCGTTTCCCGCCACGGTCCCGGTCGGGCGTACAATTTTGTGTTTTCAACCGGAGGCCTGATGAGCGTCGATCTCTCGGTCAACTTCACCGGCGTCCGGTTCGAGAACCCCTTCCTGCTTTCGTCCGCGCCCCCGACGGAATCCGAAGCCAACATCCTTCGAGCGTTCGAGGCGGGATGGGGAGGGGTGGTCACGAAGACGATCGGCCTTCACCCGGTCGTCAACGTCCGGGGACCGAAGACCAAGTTCCTGCGATCCGAGATCGAGTCCACGGGCATCTCCATGCAGAAGAGGCCCGGGACCGCCCTTCACTCTTCGTGGAACTGGGAACTGATCTCCGACAAGACCCTCGATTGGTGGGCTCCGCGCATTTCGCGCATCAAGAAGGCGCACCCCGCAAAGATTCTGGTGGCCTCGATCATGGCGGGGTCGGGAAGCGATACCGAGCTCGCCCACTGGCAGACGCTCGCCCGGGTCTGCCAGGAGGAGGGCGCCGACGCGCTCGAGCTGAACCTCTCGTGCCCTCACATGGACCGGCAGGACATGGGGTCCAACATCGGGCGGGACCGCGAGCTCGTCTCCGTCGTGGCTCAGGTCGTTCGAGACGTCGCCCGCATTCCCGTGTGGGCGAAGCTGACGCCCTCGACGACGGACATCGTCCTGGAAGCGAAGGCGGCCTTCCTGGGCGGGGCGGACGCGATCTCGTCTTCGAACACGTTCACTTCGCTTCCGCTGGTCGATCCTGAAACGCTGGAGTTCGAGGTGAACGTCGACGGCCTCGTCTCGACGGGAGGCCTCGGGGGGCCGGCGATTCTCCCTCTGTCCCTCGCGAAGGTCGCCCAGATGACGTGCGCCTTTCCGGACCGCAGCTTCTCCGGCATCGGTGGGATCGCGAGCTTCGCTCACGCGCTGAACTACTTTCTCCTGGGTTGCGGGACCGTCCAGGTGTGCACCGCGGCCATGCTCGACCGGGCCGTCGGACCCAACGTGATCAAGGCGCTCATCCGGGACATGACCGAATTCCTGGAGAAGCGCGCCGACCGCGGCTGGAAGAGCCTGGAGGATTTCCGGGGGCTCTCCCGCGAGCGCATCGTCCCGCAGTCGCGCATCGCCCGCCCGGGCGCGTCCGAGTACCACGGCGGGCACGACAGCGGGGAGGGGTATGCGGATCCGGCGGAGCTGCACGTCCGCGCCGAATGACGGCGCTCGCTGGGCGTGCTGCGCGGAAGTCCCGGTGACCGCTCTCTCGGATTTACGCCGTAGTCACGACATTCAATGAGCTCGGCCTCTTCGCGCCGGCCCGCCTCCGCGGAATCCTTTCCGAAATCCTCCCCGGACTCCTTCCGCAGGAAGGTACGGCTGGGATTCGCGGGCGCGGCTCTCCTCGTCCTGGTCTTCGCCGCCGCCGCTCTCGTCGCGTTGAATGGCTCGGTCTCGAGCGCCCGGTTCGTGCTCGACCAGTCGCGACAGATCATCGAATTCGGCCGCTTCCAGTCGGCGGTCGAGCGCAAGATGACGACCTTTCGCGGCTATCTGTTGACGGGGGACGAGGGCCGCCTGAAAGCCTTCGGGGTCTCACGGGCGGCGGTCCGGATCGAGCTCGCCGGGCTCGAGAGGCACGCTTCGGCGGAAGATCGCGGTCTGGTGGAGCGGCTGCGGGAGGGTGAGGCGGAGCACGAGCGGGCCGCCGAAGCCGCAATCGCTCTTCGGCGCTCGGGCGGGGATCTCGAATCGGTGGCGCGGTACTTCGCCGAGACGGTCGAGCCGCGACGGGAGGCGTTCGAGGCGGCCATCGATTCGTTTCTGAGAACTCGCGAACGCATTCTGGAGGCTGCGGCGCGCGAATCCGAACGCACGAACGTTCTTTCCTTCGTGGTCCTGGCGGCCATCGGCTTGTCCGCTCTCGGCGCGACCGTCGTTCTCTCGGTCGTTCTGACGCGCCGGCTCTCGGCGCTGTTCGAGGCCGAGCAGGAGGAGCGCCACCGCGCACAGGACAGCGCGGGCGCCCTCGCCGCCAGCGAGGAGCGTTTCCGGCGGCTGTACGACTCCGGGATGATCGGCATCGGTTTCGGAGATCTGTCGGGGGCTCTCGTCGACGGCAACGAGGCCTTTCTGCGGATCCTCGGCCGCACCCGCGAAGAGCTCGGCGGCCGGGGCCTGCGCTGGGACGAGCTGACTCCCCCGGAGTGGAGGGCGGCCGACGCGTCCGACATCGACGAGCTCCGCAGGACGGGTGCCTTCCAGCCCCACGAAAAGGAGTATCTCCGCGCAGACGGAGAGCGCGTCGCCGTGCTCGTGGGCGGCGCGCTACTCCCGGGAGCGGCGGACCGCTTCGCCGCGTTCGCGCTCGACGTCACGGAACGGAAGAGAGGCGAGGCCGAACGGGCAGACCTGCTCCGGCGGGAGCAGACGGCTCGAGCCGCCGCGGAGGGAGCTCAACGGCGGTCGTCTTTTCTGGCGCGCGCGAGCCAGGTTCTGGCTTCTTCGCTCGATCACACCATCACCCTTCAGTCGATCGCCGCCCTCGCGGTGCCCGACATCTCGGACTGGTGCTTCATCGATCTCATCTCGGACGAGGGCATCCGGCGCGTCGCGGTCGCGTGCGCGTCTCCGGAGCGCGCCGATCTCGCCCGGCAGCTCGAGACCGCGAACCTGCTCGACGCCGACGCCGCCGTCGGGCCCCCCAACGTCCTGCGCACCGGCCGCTCGGAGCTGATCGAGACCATAGACGACGACGTTCTGAGCGCGGTCGCGAGCAGCCCGGAGGCCTACCGGGTCCTGCGGGACATGGGGATCGTGTCCGTGATGACGGTCGCCATCCGCGACTCTCTGGCGGTCGTCGGCATCGTCACGCTCGTGAGCGCGGAGTCCGGCCGCCGGTTCGGAACCGAGGACCTCGCTCTCGCCGAAGACCTCGCGGTGCGCGCCGGCGTGGCGATGGAGAACGCGCGCCTCTTCGACCTCGTCCGTCAGGAGCGGGCCATCGCCGAGTGGCACGAGGCCCGGTCCTCGTTCCTGGCCCGGGCAAGCGAAATACTCGCCTCGTCTCTCGATTACAGGACGACGCTCGGCAGCGTTTCCCGCCTCGCGATCACCGAAGTCGCGGATTTCTGCGTGATCGACATGCGGCAGCCGGATGGCTCGCTGAGAACGCTCGCGATCGAGCATTCGGACCAGAACATTCGGGACGAGGCGAGGAACATTCTGAAGAAGTTCCCCTCCCGGCAGGACCAGCCGTATGGTCCTCCGAACGTGCTCCGAACGGGAAACCCCGAGCTGGCCTCCACGATCTCGGAGGAAATGCTCCGGGCGGCGACGTTGAGCGAAAGCCACTACCAGGCCGCCGCGAAGCTCGGCTTTCGCTCCTACATGTGCGTTCCGATCGGAGTGCGAGGTCAGGTCCTCGGAACGATCACGTTCATCGCATCGAGTTCGGGCCGAAATTACACCCCGGACGATTTATCGCTCGCCGAGGCGCTCGCTTACCGGGCAAGCCTCGCGATCGACAACTCCCGTCTGTACGAAGACGCCCAGGAGGCGATTCGCGCGCGCGACGAGTTCCTCTCGGTGGCGTCGCACGAGTTGAAGACGCCCATCACGACCCTTCAGCTCCAGGTCCAGGGGCTCATCCGGCGGGTGCGGTCCGGCGCGACGCCGAGCACGGAAGCGCTGGCGGAGCGTCTCGGCACGTCCGAGCGCCAGGTGGAGCGTCTGACCCACCTGATCAACGACCTTCTCGACATATCCCGGATCACGGGCGGCAGGCTCGATCTGTACATCGAGCCGGTGGACTTCTCCGCCGTGCTTCGGGAGGTCGCCGCGAGGCTGGAGGAGTCTCTTTTGCGGGCGGGTTGCTCACTCACCGTGAACGCCCCCGAGCCTCAGATCGGCGCCTGGGACCGCCTGCGGCTCGATCAGATCCTGACGAACCTGATCTCCAACGCGATGAAGTACGGCGCCGGCAAGCCGATCGAGATCTCCCTGTCGGGAACGAGCGACTTCGTCCGGCTCGCGGTTTACGACCAAGGGATCGGGATCGCCCCGGAGAACCAGGCGCGCATTTTCGAACGATTCGAGCGGGCCGTCTCCGGGAGGCACTACGGCGGGCTCGGCCTCGGGCTCTGGATCGTCCGGCAGATCGTGGACGCTCTCGGCGGCACGATCTCGGTCGAGAGCGAGTCGGGGCGGGGATCCGTGTTCACGCTGGAGCTCCCGCGCGAGCGGGCACGGGTCACGGGGCCCGGGCCGGGAAACGGGGAACGGGAAACGGGAAACGAAGGAGCCGGGGTGCCTCTGACGGCCCGGTTGAAGCCGTAAAGCGCCCGGCCGCGTATTCCGCGGGTCGGTCCGCCTCGAGGGCCGGCGGGAGGCGACATGATCTCCATTCGTCCCTCTCGCGGGTCCCCCGTCCGCCCGGCGAACGCCTTCGGGCTCGAGGACGTTCCTTACCGCTGGAAGAGGGACGTCCTGGACCAGGCGGCCGCGGGCGAGGGGTCGCAATGAGCGCCGGGCCCAGAGGCTGGGGACACCGCGCTCGCCCTACGGCCGCGTCCTCCACTTCCTGGCCCGAAGTCTGAGGCTGCGGCTCCGACGCCGGATTCAAGCTTCTCGGCGCCTTTCCGGTCACCCCGTTGGTGACCGTATTCCGGCTCCGGCGCGTCGGAGAGACGCCACCCCGCCCATGACCTATTCTCCCTGAAGTTGTCCGACGTGAACGTCTCCGGAAAACCGTCCGGCCAGACTTTCAGTCCGCGGCTCGTGATCATCGTCGGTTTCAGGCCTCCGCCGGCGGCACCCTGAACTTTTTGGCCGAGCTCGTCCGGGGTTCCGGTCGGCCAGTCGACGAACACGTCCACTCCCACGACCTCTTTCTTCCCGACCTGCGGCGGCGGCGCATTCTGCAGCTCCGCTCCCCGCGGGGGCGTTGCGCCGTACCGGACGGCCTTCAGCTTCTCCGGCACGTGTCCGAGGCGCCGGACGACCGCGTCCGCAAATTCTCTCGTCCCCACCTTTTCTCGGCTCACGCCTTCCGTGAAGACGTCGTAGGTGTGCACGCCGTCCTCGAGAGTCTTCAACCACCCGTTGTGGACACGCTCGGCGACGTCGGGCTGTCCGATGTGCACCAGCATCATCACGGCCCCGAGCAGAAGGCCCGAAGGGTTGGCGAGGTTCTGTCCGGCGCGGCGCGGGGCGGATCCGTGGATGGCCTCGAACATCGCGCAGCGCGCGCCGATGTTCGCCGAGCCGGCAAGGCCGACGGATCCGGCGATCTGCGCGGCCACGTCCGAGAGGATGTCGCCGTAGAGGTTCGGCATCACGATGACGTCGAAGGCCTCCGGGGTGTCGGCGAGCTTCGCGGCGCCGATGTCGACGATCCAGTGCTCCTTCTCGATGTCCGGGTACTCGGTCCCGATCTCGTCGTAGACGCGATGGAAGAGCCCGTCGGTGATCTTCATGATGTTGTCTTTGGTGAAGCACGTCACCCGTTTACGCGCGTGGGCCCGGGCGTACTCGAACGCATACCGGACGATCCTCTCGGTGCCGCGCCGGGTGATCAGCTTCAGGCACTGCGTGACGTCGGGCGAGAGCCGGTACTCGATCCCGGCGTACAGGTCTTCCTCGTTTTCCCGGACGATCACGACGTCCATCCCGGGGTGAAGGGTGTCGACGAACGGGTGGTAGGCCACGCAGGGCCGGATGTTGGCGTACAGGCCGAGAGTCTTGCGCGTCGTGACGTTCAGGCTCTTGAAGCCGCCGCCCTGGGGGGTGGTGATCGGCGCCTTCAGGAAGACCTTCGTCCGGCGCAGGGATTCCCAGGCGGAAGGCGCTATTCCCGCACTGTTTCCAGAGAGATAGACCTTTTCGCCGATCTCGATGGTCTCGATCTCGAGCCTCGCGCCCGCGGCTTCCAGGATGTGAAGGGTGGCCGCCATGATCTCCGGGCCGATCCCGTCCCCCGCCGCGACCGTGATGGGCACCTTCTCGTTCATGACGTCCTTTCCCGTGTAAAACGGGGATTCTATGCCGTGGGGGCTGAACGACCCGGCTGGCGTCCGGCCGTAAAACGGGTTTATAATGCCTGCCCGTTCCATGAAACCCATTCGCGTGATCGAGAGCCTGGCGGCGGCGTCCGCCGGTCAGGCGGAAGGCGACGCCGTCGCGCTTCGAATCGACCTTTCCCGCCGGATCACGCTGCGTTTCGACCTCAAGCTCGCCTCCCCCGGGGACCTCGAAGCGATTCGATACGCCCGCCGGGCCATGATCCGGGAGGAACGCACCCGCGGCGTCGAGTGGGATGAGCCGTCCATGGAAGACCCGAATGTGACGGCTACCGAGATCCGCTGGTTCGTTCTGACCTCGCAGGTCGCCTGGTGCCGGCAGAAGATCGAAGAGCTCGTCGAGCGGGCAAACCGGGCGCGCGAAGCTCTGCGCTCCCTCGGGCAGTAAGACTTCCGTCACCGAAAGTGACGGTTTTCGGCGCTTCCTCCTTTCCCCCCGCTCGGCGAGAATCCCAAGACTCTGCTCCGGAGGCACTTCGCCGGGCGTTCCGTCCCGGCACGCCCCTCGCACTCTCCTTTCCCGATGACCGCTCAAAAATGGATCGAGCTTTGGGACTCTTCGGCGGAGGCCCCGGGGTCCTCGGGTACGAGCGCTCTCTCCGCGGACCCGAAATCTACGCTGCTTCTCCGGTTCCGCATCCAGCCCGGGGCGGAGGCTCTCGAGGCCCTTCTTCACGCGCGGCGCTCCATGCTGCGGGAAGAGCGGACGCTCGGGCGCGCGGAAGGGGAGCCGTCCCTCGAGGATGCGGTGTTTTCGCCGGAAACGATTCTCTGGCAGGCGCTCCCGGGCCAGGAGGCCGCGTGCATCCGCACCATCGCCGAGCTCGAGGCGCGCGTCGAGCGCATCCTGGCGGAGCTCCCCCGCTAGAAGGGAAGGCATCGACGTGAAGCGCCTCCTCCTTCTCGTCGTCGTCGTCCTCGTCGTTCTCTGGATCGTCCGGGACAAGCCCACCGTATCCGGCCTCATCGACCGGTTGACGAATCCGCTGCTGAAAACCAACGCCGTCGTCCAGGAGTCCGAGCACAAGCGCGTCGTCGCGGAGGCGGCGCCGGCCGTCGCCGGGGATCAGGACGTGCCGGTCGGCATGGTCAAGGAAGGAATGACCTACTCGGAGGTGCGCGGCCTCCTGGGGCAGCCCGACTCGAACGTGGAGTACAAGGAAGAAGGACGGAGGCTCGTCCGCTGGGATTACCGCCGGGCGGCGCGGCGTGTCGTCTTCGAAGAAGGACGGGTCGTCTCGATCGCGGTCCGGTAGGCGGCGGCGGCCGCGCCGAAGAGCCCGAGCCTCGGCTCGCGCACGATTCGGATCGGAATGCGGGCCAGGAGCTCCTCCATCGGCGGCTTGTTCCGGAACGCCTCCAGAAAAGAGCCGCCGAGCAGGGCCGGGAGAATCCGGGTCGCGATGCCTCCCCCGACGTAAAGGCCGCCCGTCGAACGGTACTGGAGCGCCAGATTTCCCGCCTCGGAGCCGTAGATCGATACGAACGTCGCGAGAGCCTCGGCGCAGAGGCGATCCCCACCCGCGAGGCCGAGCCGGCCGATGACCGCCGCCCGGTCCTCGGTTGCGAAGGCGCGCGCGACTCCGTCCGACTCCGAGGCAACGCCGTCTTCCTTGAGAAAATCGTAGATGTGGGCGAGGCCCTCGCCCGAGAGCAGCCGGTCGCGGCTGACACGACCGAACCGCCGGCGCAAGAAAACCACCAGCCGGTCCTCCCGGGGACTCCGGGGCCCGAAGTCCGCGTGTCCTCCCTGGGAGGGCAGGGCCTCGACCCGCCCCGCCGCCGTCCACAGGGCCGCCTGACCGAGGCCCGTCCCCGCGCCGATCAGCGCCATCGTCCCGCCGCGTTCCGGCTCGCCCGCCGCGACTGTGGCGAACTGCCTTCGCGTCAGATACGGAATTCCGAGCGCGGCGGCCACGAAATCGTTCACGACCGTCACCCGGGGAATCCCGAGCGCTCGCGAGAGCCGCTTCTCGGCGATCAGCCAGGGCAGCTTGGTGATTCGGGAGACCCCCGCGACGACCGGGCCCGCGACCCCGAAGGCTGCAAACCGGGGAACGCGTCTCTCCCGCGCGAGGAAATCTTCGAGGATCTCCTCGAGCGAGCCATGATCACCGCTCGCGTACTTCTTCGACCGTTCGAGCGAGAGCCGCCGCGCGCCGATCTCGACGATGGCGACGGCGGTCTTCGTGCCGCCGATATCTCCGGCGAAAACCCGCATGGGGCGGAAGGTATCAGCCGGCGACGGGAGGCGGTAGGCGGTAAGCGAGAGGCGACAGGCGGGAGGCGGACGGCGGCTGGGGTGTCGGGAGGCGGGGAATCAGGAATCGAAGGGGATGTGGGGAACGACCCGAATCAAAACGCTCGACGCTCAACTTCCCCCTGGGCAATCCTCATCGAGCGCGCGGTCGTTCATCTCGGCGCCGCAGCGCGTGCAGCGATACTCCCCGTCCTTCACGAGGAAGATGTGCCGGGTCGTCGACTCGAGCTGTTCGGGCGGACGGCTGTCCGGCGCGACGGGGGGAGGGCTCGAGGTATCCGGCTGGCGTTGCTCGACTTCTTTCTGTTTCATGCGACGGGAGGCAGCAAGAAGCAAGCCGGGGCGATTCAGGGCAAAAAAAGTCCCCCGGACGGGGTGGGGCCGCCGGGGGGGCGAAAGGAGGAGGTGAGGATTTTGTTTCCTCGCCGAACAGTATTGCAATCGGGCGGCCAGCGGCGTCCGAAAGCTAAGTGACTGATTCCACACGACGGCGGCGGATCTCGAGGCTCGACGGGTGACGATCGTTGTCATCGAGCCTCCCGCTTTTGTAACGTGGTTTGTACGAAGTGCCGACCCGTCAGAGCTCCGTGCGGAACGGGAGGACTGCCCACTCGAAGACCCGGTCTTTCATCGAGCGTTTCAGGTAGTCCTGGTAGGTGTAAGGGCGGGAATGCGTCAGATCGCTCCGGAACAGTTCCTCCATCCGGTGGCCCACCCGGGGGTCCGCGACGGTCAGGTTGATCTCGTCATTGCGACGGAATGACCGGTTGTCGAAGTTCGTAGACCCGATCGTCGAGAAGAGCCCGTCGACGACCATCGTCTTGGGGTGGAACATCGTCGGCTGGTATTCGAAGATCTTCACGCCGCCTCTCAACAGTTCCCCGAACGCGGAGCGTCCGCCTGCCTTGGTGGCCGGCACGTCGTTGACCTCGCCCGGCACGATCACCTTCACGTCGACCCCCCGCCGGGAAGCCTCGACGAGCGCCGTGCTCGTCTGCTTGTCGGGAAGAAAGTAGGAGTTCGAAATGAAGAGCCGCTTCTTCGACGAAGCAATGGAAACGGCGTAGAGGAGCTTGGTCGCGGAGCTCGGCGCCCTCGACGTCGAGTGGATGACCTGAGACCGGCTCTCCCCGACGGATTCGAGACGCGGATAGAAATCCTCCCCGAGGAGCGCCTCGCCGCGGACCTCCGACCAGTTCTCCAGGAACGCGGCCTGGAGCTCCGCGACGACGGGTCCTTCTACCTGCACGTGAGTGTCCCGCCAGTGCTCCTTCGCCTCCGCATTGCCGATCCACTCATCGCCGATTCCTGCGCCCCCGGTAAAGCCGACCCGGCCGTCCACCACGAGAATCCTTCGGTGCGTTCGGTTGTCGACCTGGTTCAGGTTCCACGGACGAAGGGGATGGTAGAGCTCGACCACGCAGCCCACCTTCCGCAGAGCGGACACGTCCTCGTCTTTCAGCCTGGACTTGGACCCCACCGAATCGAGGATCAGCCGGACCTGCACCCCGTGGCGGGCGCGGTCGGCGAGCGCATCCCGGAATTGCGAGGCGACCGTGCCCGACCAGAAGATGTACGACTCGAGGTTCACGGTGCGCTGGGCGCCTTTGATGGCGGCGATCATTGCCGGGAAGATTTCCGCTCCGTTGACCAGCACGCGAACCCGATTTCCCGGCAGGATCGCGGGATCCGCGAGCGCGTGCGCGGAGGGCAGGAAGGCATCGTCCTCGACCGTGAAGCGGTGCGGGAGCAGGTAATGCACTTCCCTGGGCTTCGACAGCATCGACATTGCCACCGAGAACGCGAACGCGATCCCGAGCAGGACGACGTAGGTCTCGACGGGGATTCGATACACTTTTGGCTTGCGCGGACGCCGGGTTCGTTTGAAACGCATGGGGACAGGGTATATCCGGCCGTCGCTTCCGCTCGCTGCGCTCGCTCACGCTCCCGCCCCGAGAGCCTCCTCCCTCCCTTCGGTCGGGAGACTTCTCTCGGGGCGAGCGTATTCGCCACTGCGGGTGTGGAAGCCATAGTGACCTCCCTCTCCCCGCGCACCGGCGCCCGGGGTCTGAGGGCGCTGCGGTGAGTCGGGGGAGACATTTCCTCGCCTCTCTGGCCGCCGTGGCGCTGCTGCTTCCGCTGACCGGCTGTTCTTACATTTTTTCGGAGAAGCGGACCGTTTATGAGTACGAGCCCTCCTACGGCGTCGACAGCGACGAATTCCGGCGGTCGCTGGATGCGTTCGGAACCGACCTCGTTCCGGAGAACCGGGCCGTGCTCCTGCAGAACGGCGACGCGATCTTCGGCTCGATGATCGAGGCGTTCGAGCAGGCCCGGGCTTCGATCAACCTCGAGGCGTACATCTTCGACGACGGGGATCTCGGCACCCGCGTGGCGCGCATTCTCGCGGATCGCGCCCGGCATGGCGTGGCCGTCCGCGTGCTGGTGGACGGCTGGGGGTCCTCGCTGGGATCGCTCGCGGACGAGATGACCGCGGCCGGCGCGCGCGTCGAGGTCTACAAGCCGCTCCGCATCTATTCGCTCTACAAGGTGGGCAATCGCACCCACCGGCGGATCTTCACCGTCGACGGGCGGATCGGGTTCTGCGGCGGCGTCGGGATCGACGACCGGTGGAAGGGAGACGCGCGCAATCCGGCCGAATGGCGGGAGACCATGATCCGCGTGGAGGGACCGGTCGTGTCCCAGCTTCAGCACATCTTTTTCGAGGACTGGGTCCACACGACGGGCGAGGTTCTGCATGGCAGCGCGCAGTTTCCGGAGTCCCGTCCGGCCGGCGATGTGCTCGCGCAGGCGATCTCGAGCTCGCGCACCGATCAGAGCTCGATGGCCAAGCTGCAGTACTACATGGCCATTCAGGCCGCACGACGCCGCATCTGGATCGAGAACGCGTACTTCGTTCCGGACCGGCAGATCCGTGAGGGGCTGCTCCACGCCGTCGCGCGCGGCGTGGACGTGCGGGTTCTGGTGCCAGGCAAGCACATCGACAGCCCCAACGTCCGTAACGCGTCCCGCTTTCACTACAACGAGCTTCTCGATGGGGGCGTGCAGATCTTCGAATATCTCCCGACGATGATGCACAACAAGGTCATGGTCGTCGACGGAATCTGGACGTCGATCGGGTCCATCAACTTCGTCAACCGGTCCATGAAGAGAAACGGCGAGGCGAGCGTCTCCGTCTACGACCGGCGCTTTGCGGATTCGGTCGAGAAGATGATCGAAGTCGATCTGTCTCGAAGCGAGCAGTTCACCAAGGAGAAATGGCACAGGCGCGGACTGATCGCCCGATTCGGGGAGCTGTTCTTCTGGCTGTTCTCCGAGAATTACTGAGCCAGGAGTCCTTCTTCAGTTCCGGTTCTGACTCCGGAACCCGGCCGGGTGTTCGTTCAGCGCGGCGGGACGGGGGCGAGGCGAGGCTTTCCGGGCTTCTCGGGCGGGTCGGCCACGACGCGCAACGCGCTCGACAGGCGCTTTTCCGCGGCCTCCGTCTCCTCCGGGCGGCACGAGTAGGTGACTCCATCGTCGCCCACCCTGAATTCGGGGAACCGGCTCATCTCCTCCCGCTCCCGCCGGCTCAGCGCCCTCGTGAGCCGCGCGACGCAGTGCACCACAGGTCGCCGCGTCTCCCACCGCGTCTCGACTCGAACCGCTGCCACACGAGGGACCATGGATCGCTCTCCGCGGACATGGGGAGCAAAACACGGGCCAGCACCCCGCCGGCGGGCTTCGGTTACGATCTCTTCTTTCATGCTCGACAAGCTCCTGGCGCTCGATCGGCCGATGGTCGTGTTCGATACGGAAACGACCGGCACCAACCCCCGCGCCGATCGCATCGTCGAAATCGCGTGCGTGAAAATCCATCCCGACGGCCGCCGCGAAAGCTGGGTGCGGCGGATCAACCCCCGGATGCCGATCCCCCCGGCCTCGACGGCGATCCACGGCATCTCCGACGCCGACGTCGCCGGACTCGCCGGCTTCGCCGAGCTCGCGCAGGAGCTCGCGGCTTTTCTCGACGGGTGTGATCTCGGCGGCTACAACATCGCCGGCTTCGATCTGCCGGTCCTGAGGATCGAATTCCTTCGGGCGGGTCTCGAGTTCGACATATCGAATCGCCGCCTGGTGGATGCGCAGCGGATCTTCTTCGCGCACGAGCCGCGACACCTCTCGGCGGCGGCCCGTTTCTACTGTCAGTCCGACCACGCGGGCGCTCACGGGGCTCTCGCGGATGCGGAGATGACCCTGAGGGTTCTCGAAGGACAGCTTGCGCGTTACGAGCAGCTGCCCCGGTCCGTGCTCGAGCTGCACGAGCTCTACTGCGCGGGACTCGACAAGGACATGGACCCGGAAGGCCGGATCCGGCTCATCAACGGGGAGCCGACCGTCAACTTTGGACGGAACCGCGGACGCACGCTGAAGGACATGAAGCGCGACGAGCCCGGGTTTCTCCAGTGGATCATGAAGGGGGAGTTCTCGATTCCCGTCAAGGAAATCGTCCGCAAGTTCCTCTCTCACCCGCCGGACGGGTCGGACCCGCGAGGCCCGTCACCCCGTCCCGGCAACTGAGAACAAGCGACTCTCAGCCCTTCGAGACCCTCTTGAAGCGGAGCGTCTCGCCCGATTTCAGGTCGCGCAGTCGGATGGAGCCGGGCTCCAGCTCCACGGTCCACTTTCCCGTCGCGCCGCGCAGCGCGAAGGCGCAGCTCGAGCCGGACGTTTCTCCGGCGAAGCCATCGCCTCTCGGCGCGAGATGGAATCCGCAGGCCGCGTTGGCTTCGCTGTCGGTGAACTGCGTCGCCATCGCGGACATGGACGTCACCGTCGCGTCGAAGTGGGGGATGTAACCGAAATAGACGTCCTTGCCCTGCAGCTCGAGGCGGACGAGTCCCTGACGGCGGACGTTCTCGCCCTGGTATTTCCCGGTGACTTCGAGAAACATGTCGTAGGGGTGAGCGGCGTCGGAGCCCACCGGACGGAGGTCGACCCGGAGGTCGTTGCCGGGCGTCGAGCCCTGAAACGTCCCCGACAGGATCGAGGCCAGCTCGAAGACCTGGTTGCCCGCGGAAGCGGCGGTGGCCGCCGACGCCGTCAGGATGGCGGCAACGAATAGAAACGTCGGAATGAGTCTCTTCATGGTGAATACCCCTCCGCCGGGTCCGGGTGCGAGAAGCATTCCACGGAGACGGGGGCGGCCTCTCGGGCGAAACTGCTAACGGGAGAGGGATTCCAGACGCTGCGGTCCGTCGAGGCGGCGGTCCGATGTCCTCCCGGGAGGTCGACTTATCTCGCGGATGGGACGGAGCGGAGGCCGGTCAGCGTTCGCCGCATCACCTGGTCGAGAGCCTCCTGAAGCGCCGCTTTTTCGTTGTCCACCCCCCGGTAGTTCGGCCGCGAGATCAGCGATTCGGCCTGGAATTCGGTGAGCGTTCGCCCTCCTGCATCGCGGGCGACTACGCTCCACTCGATCGCCGCCTCCCAGTTGCCGTCCTGCTTGACGGAGAAACGGTGCAGTTCGATCCCGATGAGGGGCGCGCCCGCTTGCGAGACCCAGTGGCATCCCGGAAGCGATCGCACGAGAGATTGCCGAATCGTTTCCACGACCTTCGGCGAGTCCGAGCGTTCGGCGCGCTGGTCCGCGATCTCGAGGCGCCACGCGGTCACGCCGCCCGGACAGGCGACCTGCGGATCGGGCGCGACGACCGGCGCTACCGTCACGCTGCATCCCGAGGTGGCCAGGCCCGCGAGGAACGCGGCGAAACAGGAAGCGAGGGCTTTAGTGCGCATGGCGGGAAGGAAGTTATCAGGTGTTCTGTCGCCCGGTCTCCGTCTCGCATCGTGCGCCGCCGGTGTCAGGTCCGTTTTTTTCTCGCGGGCTTTTCGTCGTACGAGCGCGCCAGCGCCTGCGCCTCCTGCCGGAGATCGGCGATGAGCTCGGGAGGATCGAGGGCCACGGCGTCCTTTCCGTACGCGAGAACGAAACGCCGCGCCTCTTTGATCGACTGCGCCGGCATCTCGAGAACGGCTTCGCCCGCGGACGTGGTCTCGATCTTTTGCTCGGGATGGAACACGAGCTCGCGCACCTCGTCGGAGACGGCGGGGGAGAAGCGAACCCGCATCCGGAACGGCTTGGCGTCTCCCACGAACAGCCCGAACGTGTGGCGGAAAAAACGTTCGGCGTCGAAGTCTCTCGGGATCGTGTAGCGGGCTCCCGTCAGCGACGCTCCTTCGATGCGCGCGAGGTAGAAGAGCTTCACCTGTCCCGCGGCCTGGTCTTCCGCGAGCACCATCCAGTCGCGTCCCGCGAGAACGAACGCGTAGGGACGGATGACGCGGGGATCCCCGGCCGCCTCGCCGGGACGGTGGTACCGGATGGAGAGGGAAACGCCTCGCTGGAGGGCCTCGGAAACCGCCTCCCATGTCTTTTCCCGGACGGGGCGGAAGGCCGTGGCTCGCAGCGCAAGCTTTTCCATCACGATCTCGGGGCGCAGCCGCACCGCCGGAGGCATGAGCAACGCCAGCCGTTCGTAGCAGTCCTTCAGGTCGCGGCCGAGGGGAGTTCCGCCGAAGAGCTCCAGGAACTGGGCGGCCACCCCGATCGAGAACAGGTCCTTCCCGTCGACGGGGAGAAAGGGCAGGACGTAGTCGGAACGGGAGTACGAATACCCGTTCTCCAGCCGGTCGAACTGGATGGGGGCATCGAGCTCGTCGCGCAGGTAGTCCAGGTCGCGCTGCACGGTTTTGGACGAGACCGCGAGCGCCATCGCGAGAGTGGAGGCGTTCGGGAATTTCCCTTCCTTGATCTCGTGATGAATCGTCTGCAGCCGGCGCCACAACGGCCGGTCTTTGAACGCGCCCGAGCGAGCCACGCGGCGATTCTCGCACGACGGGCTGCCACAAATTGTCGGCTGTGGTGTAATTCTTCGTCCACCTCGTGTCAGTGCGTAAAACCGAAGAGCGATAAAACCCTTTAAAAACGGGCCTTCTCGCACATATGGCGTGTGGCCTCCGGCTTGCTTTTACGAGAGGCAGCGTGAGAATCCAATTGACGTTCGCGGAATCGTCGGACCCCCTCCAGGAATTGCTCGGAGGGCGGATCACGTTGACCGAGATCATCGAAGGCGGCCAGGAATTTCTCGACGCGTTTCTCAACCGGCTGCAGGACATAACTCAGCCGCGGCCTCTGGCCGATTTCGATCTCGACGCGGATTCGACGCTGCCTCTTCGCGCGCCCTTCGACGCGCTGCAGGATCGGTTTTGAGCGCCCTCCTGGCTGCCTGGACGGCTCTCTTTTCCATCCTTCCGGGTGAAGTCTCGGCCGTCCTCCTTCTCTTCGCGATCGCGGTGGTCGTCGTCCTCGCGATCGACGACGACGACCTGCCCGGCCCCCGCCTCTGCCGGATCGCGGCGAGCCGGGCGTAGCGGAAAGGCGCCGCCTCGTATTCGGCGCGGGTCCCGGGCGCGCCCCGATCTGCTCAAAGTCAGCGATGTCTTGACGGCGCGGTCGAGGGGGACCGCGGGGATTACTTCACCAGCGGCAGTAATTCCTTTGCCGTTCCCGCCTCGGCGCCGTTCGGCTCGAGCTCCAGGTATTTCTGGAAGTGCTCCCGCGCCACGGCGTTGTGCTTGTTGTTCATGGCGGAGAGCGCCAGGTAGTAGTGCGCCAGCGCGAAATCGGGCTTGGCGTCGACCGCCTTCGACAGGAGGTCCTCGGCGTCCTTGGACTTCTTCTTGTTGTAGGCGTCGATTCCCTTGTTGTAGAGCATCTCGGGGGTGTCGGGATTCGCCTCCTCGAATTTCTTCCGCATGTCGGCGGCGGTCTTCTTGTCTCCCGACTTGTTCGCGGCGTCCGCCATGAGTCCGTAGAGAGACGTCATCGTCGGATCCAGATCCGTGGCCTTCTGCCCGTATTCGATGACGTGCGCCCAGTCTTTTTTCTCGTAGGCGAGGGTGGTCAACGCCTGCCAGCCCTGCGGCAGGTCCGCGTTTTTGCCCACCGCCTCCCGGAACTTGGCTTCCGCTCCCGCCTTGTCGCCGGAGTTCAACAGGTCGACGGCCGCGTTGTAGGAGAGAGCAGCCTGGTCGTTGGAAGACGGGGCCTGCGTGGCCGGTGCGGAGGCGCCCTTGCCCGCCGGAGCCTCCGACGTCTTGAGAAGCTTCTGATCCAGAGTCGTGATGTCGACGGTCGAGAACTTCTTGTCCGCATCGGCGGGAACGAAGCCCTCCTTCTCGAAACGCACGTGGTACATCATCGTCGCGTCGTTCACGATCGACCCGTATCGCCCGTCCGAGGACGTTTTCGCCGTCATCCTGAAGTTCTTGATGGCGGGCGTCGTGATGGTGATGGTGACGCCTTCGACGGGGTTGCCGGCCGAATCGGTCACTCGACCCGAGACGCGGCCCTGAGTTCCGGCCTGCGCGGCCGTGGCGGCAAGAACCAGAGTGAGAGCGGCGGAGAACCGCGAAAGACCCTTCATACGCACCTCCAACTCATTAAGTGAAGCAATCGCCGGACCTTCCGAATTTCCGGGAATTTTAGCCGGGGAAGTCTAGCGCCGTGTCGCCTTCGAGGGCATCGAGACCGCCTGGAGAATCTCCCCCACGACGGCATACTTGCCCATCGGCATGATGTGGATGCCCCGCGCGACGCCCGCGATGGCCTGGGCGAGCTCGCGGGCGATTGCGAGACCCTCGGCCTTCTCGTGGTCGGCACCCTTCTCCGAGGCGGCGCGCATGCGGTTCTGGATCTCCTCCGGAACCACGATGCCCGGCACCTCATTGGCGAAGAAGAGGGTCTGCTTCAACGAGCGCAGGGGAATCAGTCCCACGAGAACGGGAATCGCGCGAGCTTCCGGCCGGGCGAGGAAGCGCTCGAGCGCCGCGACGTCGTAGACGGGTTGAGTCTGGGCGAACGTGGCTCCGGCTTCGATCTTCGCGCGCAGCTTCGAGAACTCCACCTCCAGGTCGGAGGCGGCCGGATTCGCCGCGCACGCGATCGCGAACGACGTCGGGGCGCCGATCGCGTTGCCGACGAGGTCGGCGCCTCCATTCAGTCCGCGCGCCATGCGAAGAAGGCCCAGGACATCCACCTCGGAGACCTGCTTGGCCTGCGGGTAGTCGCCGATCTTGAGCGGGTCTCCGCCGAGGCACAGGATCGCCTTCAAGCCGAGCCCGGCGGCCCCGAGCAGGTCGGACTGAAGCCCGAGCACGTTGCGGTCGCGGGTCGTGATCTGAACGACCGCCTCGAGACCCGTCTCCCGCTGCAGAATCGCGGCCACCGAGATCGAGGACATCCGGAGGCGCGCCATCGGATTGTCCGTGACGTTGACGGCGTCCACCCCGCCGGTCTTCAGGACCCGCGCGCCTTCGACCGCGGCGGAAACGTCGACGCCCTTCGGCGGCTCCGCTTCCGCGGTGACCACGAACTCGTCGGCGTCCGCGAGCTTTCGCTTGAGCCGCGAGGTCTCGATGCCGGGCTCGGTCAACCTCTCGACGGGTCTTTCGACGGCGACGGCGACGACGCGACCCGAGGTCGCGCGGGGCCGCCCCTTGACGGCCTTCGCCATTGCCCGGATGTGCTCGGGAGTCGTTCCGCAGCACCCTCCGATGATCGACGCGCCCGCCTCGACGAACGCCGTCGCGTAGTCGCGCAGGTAGTCGGGCGAGGAGAGGTACACGTTGCGGCCGTGCACGACGGTCGGATAGCCCGCGTTCGGCATCGCGCACAGGGGCACCGAGACGGGAGGGGACAGCCGCGCGAACACGTCGTGCGTCTCCTGGGGCCCAAGCGTGCAGTTCATCCCGACCGCGTCCGCGCCCGCCATCGCGAGAGTGGACAGCGCGTGTGAGGCGCTCTCGCCGAACGCCGTCCGGCCGTCGGAAAGAAATGTCATCTGCGCCACGATCGGGACGTCGGCCGAAAGGCCCCTGACGGCGCGCACGGCCTCGGCCGCCTCGAGCAGGCTTCCGAAGGTCTCGAGCAGGACGAGATCGACCCCGCCTTCCAGCAGGGCGCGCGCCTGTTCCTCGAAAATCTCCCGCACCTGAACGAGTGTCAGCCGGCCATAGGGCTTGACCAGGGCGCCGAGGGGACCGATCGAGCCGGCGACGAAAACCATCTCGCCAGCCGCGGCCTCCCGGGCGAGACGCGCGCCTTCGCGATTGATCTTTTCGAGCGAATCGGCCCACTCGTGTGCGGTGAGCTTGACCCGGTTCGCGTCCCACGTGTTGGTCGTCAGAATGCGGGCGCCCGCATCCCGATAGTCGTCGTGCACCTCGCGGACGGACTCCGGATCCGTCACGTTCAATGGCGACTTGGCCTGTTCCGGCGAAGCGCCTCTCGAGACGAGAAGGGTCCCCATGGCCCCGTCGGCCAGCAGGATCTCTTCTTCGAGCGCTTTTCGAAAGTCTTTCGCCATCGTCTCTCCCGGACCCGGAATGCTACACTGACGCCGTCCTCCCGGGGCTCACTTCTCCGCCGGCCCCTCCTCTTTCCGAGGAGGGAAAATGGGACTTTATCTCCGGTTTTTCTGCCTGATCGCGGGTCTCGGCGCCGGTCTTCCGGATGCGCTGGTCGGCGCCGGCGGCGGCCCGCCGCGCACGCTCCCGATTTCTCGCCGCTCTTCCTCCCGGCGCGACGCGCCGCCTTCGAAAGCCGCCGCTCTCAAGCCGCCCGACTGGAGCTCTCTCACGTTGAGGATCGTCGAGGACGGGGCCGTGTCGAGCGATACCGCGACCCTGTGCCTGGTCCGCGTCACCAACGCGGGCCAGGGCACATGGGATGGACGCGCGATCCGCTTCGAAGCCCGCGCCCTGCGCGAGGGGCGCGTGGCCGCGCGGGTCCAGGGCCGTTTCGGTGGGACCCTCGGGCCGCATGACACGCTCGAGACCGCCGTCGGTTTCACGGGCCGGTTTCACCGCTTCGAGGTGTCGTCCTCGACGGGCGGCGCGCGGGCCGAGACGCGCGGCTCCGGCCGGCCGAAACGGCCGCGCTCGAGCGCCGGAAGAAAAAAATCGACCCGGCGAAAGTGACGGGCCCGGCTCCCGGAGCGCCCGGTACAATGCCCGCACATGAAAGTTCTCGTCGTCGGCAGCGGCGGCCGCGAGCACGCCCTCTGCTGGGGTCTGCGCCGAAGCGCCTTCGTCGAGGAGCTCTTCTGCGCTCCCGGCAATCCCGGGATCGCCGAGACGGCCGACTGCCTGCCCGTGTCATCGGGAAACATCGTCGAGATCGCCGACCTCGCCGAAAAGCTGCAATTCGACCTGACGGTGGTCGGCCCCGAGCTCCCCCTCAGCCTCGGGATCGCGGACGAGTTCTCCAAGCGCGGGATGACGCTCTTCGGGCCGTCCCGGGTGGCCGCTCAGATCGAAACGTCGAAGGTCTTCGCGAAGGAGTTCTTCCGCCGGCACGGCGTTGCCACGGCCCGGGGGATCGCGTGCGCCTCGAAGTCGGAGGCCGATGCCGCGATCCGGCAGATGGGATACCCCTGCGTCCTGAAGGCCGACGGCCTGGCGAGCGGCAAGGGCGTCCTGACCGTCGAGTCGGGGGAAGACGCGGAACGGGCTCTCTCCCTCTTCTTTCAGGAGAGAGTCTTCGGCGCAGGCGGCGACCGGATCCTGGTCGAGGAGTTCCTTTCCGGAAACGAGGCGTCCTTCCTCGCGGTCTGCGACGGGCAGAACGCGGTCCCCCTCCCGACCGCCCGGGACTACAAGAAGGTCTACGACGGCGACCGGGGACCCAACACGGGGGGAATGGGGGGGCACTCGCCGGCGGGGATCCTGGACGCGGCGACCTCGTCGCGGGTGATGAAGGAAATCCTCTGGCCGACCCTGAAAGGCCTGGAGGCCGAAGGGCGCACTTTCACCGGCGTGCTCTATGCGGGCCTCATGTTGACGGAAGACGGACCGAAGATTCTCGAGTTCAACGCCCGCTTCGGGGACCCCGAGACGGAAGTCATCATCCCGCGGCTCCAGTCGGATTTAGCCGGTCTTCTGATGGCCGCCGCCCGCGGCGAGCTCGACCGGTTTCCGGCGCTCGAGATCAAGCCGGAGGCGTGCGCGGCGGTCGTTCTCTGCGCCGGCGGATACCCCGGCAATTACGAGCACGGCAAGCCCATCCGCGGCGTCAACGAGGCGGCGAAGATGGCGGGGGTCGAGATCTTCCACGCGGGCACCGCGATCGAGGGAGATCACCTCGTCACCGCCGGCGGCCGGGTCCTGGTCGTCACCGCCTGCGCGCCGACGATCGGCGAGGCGGCGTCGCGCGCCTACGAGGCGGCGGAGGTCATCGAGTTCGAAGGAAAGCACCTGCGCCGGGACATCGGCGCGCGGGCGGGGAGGCCGACGAGCAGCTGACAGTCGTCAGCTCTCAGCTGTCACCTCTCTTTCGGCCACGACGCTCCGGTCGGCGCCATTCGTATTTTCTTCGATTCCCGATTCCCGATTCCCGATTCCCGATTCCCTACCCGTCTCTACTGCCCGCAGACCGTGTCCGCGCACTTCAATTCGTAAAAGACGGAGTCCTTCGAGTTGACGTCGTCGATGGTGATGTAACCCTCGATGGTCGCGGACTGCGCCGTCGCGCCTCGGATGTCGGCGAAGACGACGACCGTGTGGACCGAAGAGGGA
The DNA here is from genome assembly GCA_020199905.1 of Acidobacteriota bacterium. GTDB lineage: Bacteria > Acidobacteriota > Thermoanaerobaculia > UBA5066 > Gp7-AA6 > JALYUA01. The sequence goes on along the minus strand of JAIVJS010000072.1, from coordinate 67,123 downwards.
ATGCCGGCCGCCGTCCAGATGTCGGTGACTTCGCGGACCTCCCCGGGCCGCAGTCCTGCCAGGGGAACCGACCCCCCCACCCGCTGGCCGGTGGCCGTGTTGTAGAACGTCAGGTCCACGGTCACGGACCGGTCGGTCCCCGGGAAACGCGATCCGTTGACGTCGCTGTTTCGAATCCCGACGTTGGAGGAGAGCGTCCCCTCGACTCCCGGCGCTCCGCGCGTGTCCCTCGCGGTGCCGACGAGAACGGACGTCGCGGCTTCGCCGAAGAGCGAGGCCGGCGTCGCGTATCCGACCGTCCCCTTCAGCGGATCGGACTCGACGACCCGCGAATAGGTTCGGGCCTGAACGGTGGCCTCGGAGCCCTGCGCGCTGGGCACGCCTCGAAACGTCACGAGCAGGGTTCCGTACGAGCCCTGCTCCGCCCCCGCCGCCAGAAGGGACGGGGGGGCCGCGAGGCTCGCGACGAAGTCGTCGAAATGTCTCGAGTCGAGGGCGTTCAGGACGAACGTCTGGAGGGACGTTCGAGTGAACAGACCGACGGGGCTGCAGGCGGCGGCGACGCACGTGTAGGAATATTGATATTCGACGGTGATCGCGACGTTCGTCGTATTCGTGAAGTCTACGGACGTGCGAAGGACGCTCGTGCGCGACGGCACGTTCAGGGCGTCGAGGTCGAGCGGCAGCTTTTCGGCCGCCAGCGAGGCGGCGGTCACGGGAAAGGCGGAGGTGTCCTGAGCGCCGCAGGCCGTGTTGCCCGCCGGCTTCAGGTACACCTTCGTGCGGCCGGTCGCGTTCTCGCGGACCGTGAGCGTGTACTCGAGATCGGTGAGCCCGTTATAGAACACCCAGTACGCGTTGTTCAACGCGCGTCCGTCGATGATCTTGACGAAGACTTCGGGGTTGCTCGAGTTGCCCGTGATCGCCGGGATGCTGAAAAAGCCGAAGATGTCGTTCTCGGGGATGGCCAGACCCGTTCCGGTCGTTCCCGTTCGGGGATCGCGGGCCGTCAGCGTGATCGTGAACGGATGCCCGGCCGACAGGACGAGGGTGTCGACGGGGGCTGTCGCGTTGATGTGCGCGACTAAGGGAACCTCGGTCGAAAAAGCGGTGGTCGCCTGCGCCGCCTGCGGTGTCAGTCGCCCCGGCGCGGAAACGGCTCGCCGCGCGATCGGCGCCCGCGCTGGCTCTGAGGCAGCTCGAAGAGGCAGGGCGCAAAGAGCGAAAGCGCCCAGAATCGCACTCCGCGAACGCGCATTTCTCATGAGGTCCCTTTCAAAAGTGTTCGGATGTCGTACGCCACTGTAGCAAATTGTGATCCAAATGAACCATCCCCGCTGTCGAGAGAACCACGAGGACCCGGCGTTCCCGCTGTCACTGGAAGAGGACTGCGCGTCATCCGGGGCGGTCATCGCGTTGTCGGGACGTGCTCGCGTCGGACAGCCCCGCGAGGGGTCGAGGGAGAGGGCCGGCCATGACCGCGCCGAGAAGCCGATTACACGACATCTCTCGAACCGTTCCGTCTCGCGGAACGCGTCGGCTAAACTCCGGGTATGAGCTCGTCGGCCCGTCTCGCCGCCGTCGTGCGGATCGCTACCGGAGTAATTTTCATTGCCGAAGGACTCGGCAAGATCCTCGGAGCGTTCGTGCACGGTGGGTTCGCGAAGTCGGCCTCCGGCATGATGAAGGAGTCGTGGCCTTTCTGGCGCGGCGTCCTTCAGAACGTCGTCCTGCCGAACGCCGGCGTTTTCGCCTGGATCGTGGCGGCGGGAGAGCTCGCGCTCGGGATCTCCCTCGTCCTCGGCCTGTGGACCCGGGCCGCGACCGCCTGCGGATCTCTCCTCATGGTCTCGATTCTCCTCGGGCAGTCGTACCCCGGCCCCGGCACATCCTGGGAGAAGTGGATCACCGCCGGGCTGACCACAAAGTTCGCTCTGCTCCTGCTGCTTCTCCTGTGCGCGGCCGATACCGGAAGGGTCTGGGGAGTGGACGGAACCCGGAGAGGCCCCCGGCGCGGCGGTGGAATCAGGCGGTAGGGTCTTCGGCCGGGGCGGCAAACCTTCGTATCGCGCTCAACGCTCAACGCTCACGTCTCCCGCTCAAGGCCGCCAGGACCTCCCGGCGGTAATCGGCGTAGCGGCGCTTGCCCGACAGGGACTTCACCCGAGTGCCGTCGCGGGCGTAGAGCACGGAAAACGGAAGCTCCCCGCCCCAGTCGCGGTCGACACTCTCGATGAACGCCTGCTCGTTTCCGCCCTTCTTCCAGTAATTCGGAAAGCCGGGCTTCATCTCGTCGAGGAACTGGTCGACGGCGCCGCGCTGGCTCCCGAAATCCGTCGAGACGCCCACGACCTTGAAGCCGCGAGGCGCCAGCTCTCGCTGCAGGCGGACGAGATCGGGAAATTCCTCCCGGCACGGGACGCACCAGGTCGCCCAGAAGTTCACGAGCACGACGCTGCCCTTCTGGCGAGCGAGCAGGTCGCGGAAGCCCGCGGCGTCGAGCTCGCCCGCGATGCGGGGGGATGGTTCCGCGGCCCGGCCGCCGGAGGGAAAAAGGAGGAATGCGGCCGCGAAGGCGATCGCCGCCGCCCCACGGCGCCCCTTCAGACGCGCTTGATGGTGCAACCGAACGCCTTGGTTTCCGCGCTCTGGATCGGACGGCCCGCCAGAAGAGAGTCGAGGGCGTTCTTCAGGTCCGGAGACGTCACCTTCGCCGCGTCTTCGGAGTTGTCGTCGATGCGGCCGTGATACCGCAGGTTCCCGTCGGGGGTCACGACGAACGCCTCGGGAGTTCGCTTGGCGTCGTACAGGTCGGCGATCCTGTTACCCGGGTCCTTGACGATCGGAAACGTGTGGCCGTGCTTGCGCGCGTGCTCGCGCGCCTCGGCCTCGGGCTCGGAGCTGTTGCTGTTGATCCCGACGAAGAGGACGCCCTGCTTATCGTAGGCGTCCGCCATCTGCTTCATGCGCTCGTTGTAGGCGTTGGAGTACGGACAGCGGGTGGCGACGAAGAGGACGACGACCGCTTTGTGGGTCTTCAGCGCGTCGGCGAGGGAGAGCGGCTTGCCGTCCAGCGTCGTTAAGGAAAAACCGGGAGCCGGGGCTCCGATGGAGAGGGCGGACGACACGGAGGTCAGGGCGACGGCGCCAGCCAGGGCGAGCAGAAACGTCTTCCATCTACGCATGAGGGCTCCTTGAAGTCAGCAGTCAGTCTTCAGATCGACGCCTCGACATCGTTCAGAGTGTCGGCCTCGGAACTGACGACCCATAACTCCAGACGAAGCCTATTTCTTCTCGAACCAGCGCTTCTTTTCGGAAAGCCGGGCCAGTCCGGCCTCCAGGACGGCGACCCGCCGGGAAAGCTCGGCGACCGTCCAGCCCTCTTCCTGCAGGGCTGCGCGCAGCCGTGCCACCTCTTCGCGGAGGGGCTCGTGATCCCCGCTCGAGGAGAGAACGCGGCGGATTTCGGCCAGCGGGAGGGCTTCCTCCCCGGTCAGACGGCGGATGGTGGAGAAGCGCTCGACGTCGCTTTCGTCGTACCGACGGTGCCCGCCGGGCGTTTTGCGGAGCAGAAAGAGCGCCGGCATCTCGCGCTCGTAGTAGCGCAGGGTCGAGGCCGGGATCCCGGTCCGGCGCGAGACTTCCGCGATCGACAGGCCGCGCGAGGACGCCCGCCCCCGCTTCGAGCGGGAGGCGGGGCGGTCCTCAGACGTTGAAGATGGGCCGGGCGAAGACGGGGTCGAACTTCCAGACGTATTTGTAGGCGCCATTGAAGAAATCGATCGTGATCTCGTAGTGCGCTTCGACCGTGATCGACTCCCGGGTGCGTTTGACGCTCATGTTGTCCCGGGTCACCGGAATGTCCATCTCCTTGGCCTTGGCCAGGATCTCGGCCTGAAGCTGGGCGGGACTCTTGATGGAGCCGAAGGCCGCCTCCTCCTGGAGGAAATCCGCAAACGCCGATGTGCTGACCTTGACCGGCACGACCTTGTACAAAACGTAGCCGATCAGCCCGCAGATCGCGAGCCAGACGATGCAGCCGAAGGTCGCCGCCCCGCGCACCCGGCGCGTTCCCCGCATGTGTCCTCCCGGGAGTTTCGGGTCAATTCTAGCAGGAAGAGGGCGCTGCATCGCGAATCGGGAATCGGGAATCGGGAATCGGGACCGCGGAGTACCGCGGCCGTCTCGCTCCCGTTGGTCGCTCGGCTCCCGGCCCGCCTTTGCCTCACCGGACCGCGAGAAAAGTCCGCGTCCAGCGCGTCCGTCCCAAAAGATCCTTCACCCGGCCGGCCAGGCCCGCGCCGCCGGGCGGCGAAGACGGCGCGAAGGACCAGTAGATGAACAGCGCGCGACCCTTCACGTTGGATGCCGGCACGGCCCCCCAGAACCGGCTGTCGTAGGAGCTGTCCCGGTTGTCGCCCATGGCGAAAAAGGAACCGGCGGCGATGCGCGCGGCAGGGAGCTGGTCGCGGCGGCGCAGCGCGTCCGGCAGGTCGCGATCGTCCTGCCAGATGCGGCTCTCCGCATGGATCGCCCGCGAGTCCGCCTGCCTCTCGCCGTTGACGAACAGGATCTTGTCCCGGATCTCGAGGACGTCCCCGGGCAGCGCGACGGCGCGCTTGATGAAATCCCGCTGCGGGTCCTCCGGGAACTTGAAGACGAACACGTCGCCGCGCCGCAGGTCCCGGTAGGGAAGCAGCCGCCCCCAACGGTGCGGCGCGAAGATGAACTTGTTGACCACGAGGTGATCGCCGACGAGGACGGTGTTTTCCATCGACGGCGTCGGGACGACGAACGCCTGGACGAGGAACGTCCGGACGAAGAGCGCGAAAACGACGGCGACCAGGACGACTTCCGCGTACTCCCGGAATGGAGACGGGGCTCGACGGCTCTCCGGAGCCGCGTCAAAAGGGGGGTCCCGATCCGTCAGCGCACCAGCCGGAACATCCGGTCCCATCGGGTCCGCGAGAAGAAGTGGAAGGCGACGCTCCCGAGCTGCCGGAGCTTGTCGAGGGGTCCGCGCCAGATGTGGGAGTTGGGCTCGGCCTCGTACGACCAGTACAGCAGGAAGGGCCGTCCGAAGATGTTCTGGCGGGGGATGGGCCCCCAGAAGCGGCTGTCCAGAGAGTTGTCGCGGTTGTCCCCCATGCCGAAGAACGAGTCGGAAGGCACCCGGTACGGTCCGAACTGATCGCGGAGCACGCTCGACTCCGCCACACGCGGGTCGCCCGCCGCGTAGAGCTCCGGGTCGATGTGCTGCACCTGAGGGCCGTCGGCGGGCCGGCCGTTGACGGAAAGGGCCTTGTCGCGGACCTGGAGGAGGTCGTTCGGCGCTCCCACCGCGCGCTTGACCAGGACATTGTTGTCGTTGCGGTCATCGCCCGGTTTCTTGAAGACGATGATGTCGCCCCGGTGGACCTCGCGGTACGGCATCCAGCGGGCGAAAAGCGGCCGGCGCGCGGCGAAGGCGAACTTGTTCACGAGCAGATGATCGCCGACCAAAATCGTCCGCTCCATGGAGCCCGTCGGCACCTGGTAGGTCTGCACGATGAAGGTTCGAACGAACAGGACGAAGATCCCGGCGACGAGGAGGGACTCGTACCATTCGCGTCCCGCGGAATGCGCGGGGGAGGCGCTTCTCGAGTCGGAGGCGGGAGGCGCGGGCGGCGCGGCGGTGGTCGTTTTCATTCGACTTTGAGAACGGCGAGGAAGGCCTCCTGCGGGATGTCCACCCGCCCGACCCTCTTCATCCGTTTCTTCCCCTCTTTCTGCTTCTCGAGGAGCTTGCGCTTTCGAGTGATGTCGCCGCCATAGCACTTGGCGATCACGTTCTTCCGGATCGCCGAAACAGTCTCCCGGGCGATGATCTTCGAGCCGATGGCCGCCTGGATGATCACTTCGAACATCTGCCGGGGGATGATTTCTTTCATCTTCGCCGCCAGGAGGCGGCCCTTCGGCGCCGATTCCTCCCGGTGGACGATGAGCGACAGGGCGTCCACGGGCTCTCCGTTGACCAGGATGTCGAGCTTCACGAGGTCTCCCTCGCGATAGCCGATGAACTCGTAGTCGAACGACGCGTAACCCTTCGAGATCGATTTCAGCTTGTCGTAGAAGTCGAGCACCACTTCGTTCAGGGGGAACTCGTATGTCAGGACGACGCGGTTGGACGAGAGGTACTCGAGCGATTTCTGCACGCCGCGCCGGTCCTCCGAGAGCTTGAGGAGGCCGCCGAGAAAGTCGTCCCGCGTGATGATCGTCGAGGAGATGTAGGGCTCCTCCATCTTCTCGATGTGGTTGGGCGGCGGCAGATGATTCGGGTTCGCCACCTCGAGGATCTCGCCCCCGGTGGTGATCACGCGATAGCTGACCCCGGGAGCCGTGGTGATGAGGTCGAGGTCGAACTCCCTTTCGAGCCGCTCCTGCACGATCTCCATGTGAAGGAGGCCGAGAAAGCCGCAACGGAACCCGAACCCGAGGGCCGTCGAGTTCTCCGGCTCGAAGGTGAACGAGGCGTCGTTCAGCCGCAGCTTGTCCATGGCCTCTCGAAGGTTCCCGTAGTCGTCGGCGTCGGTCGGGAAGAGTCCCGCAAAGACCATCGGCTTGGCTTCCGCGAACCCTTCGAGAGCCCCGGCCGTCGGCCGGTTCACTTCCGTGATCGTGTCCCCGATCCGCGTCCAGTGAAGGTCCTTGATGTTCGCCCAGAACGATCCGACTTCGCCGACGGACAACCGCGGCACGGTCTCCCGCTCGGGGCGGAAGACGCCGACCTCTTCGACCTCGGCCTCGAGCCCCGTGCCGATCGCGCGGATCTTCGTGCGCGGCTCGAGCTTGCCGTCGATGATCCGCACGAGAGAGGTCACGCCGCGGTACGGGTCGTACCAGGAATCGAAGAGCAGCGCCTTCAGGGGGGCGTCCGGGTTCCCGCGCGGCGGCGGCACGTCCCGGACGATCCGCTCGAGCAGCTCCTCGATGCCGATGCCCTGCTTGGCCGACGTCAGGATCGCGTCGTCCGCCGGGATGCCGACGACCTGCTCGATCTGCTCGCGCGCGCGCTCCGGCTCGGCGGACGGGAGGTCGATCTTGTTGATGACGGGCACGATCACGAGATTGTTGTGGATGGCGAGATAGGCGTTCGCCAGCGTCTGGGCCTCGACGCCCTGCGTGGCATCGACGACCAGCACCGCGCCCTCGCAGGCCGCGAGCGATCGCGAAACCTCGTAGGAAAAGTCGACGTGCCCCGGGGTGTCGATCAGATTGAGCGTGTACTCGAGCCCGTCCTTCGCGACGTACCGGAGCGTGACCGACCGCGCCTTGATCGTGATGCCGCGCTCCTGCTCGAGCTCCATGTCGTCGAGCATCTGTTCGTGCATCTCGCGGGCGGAGACCGCGCCGCACCGCTGGAGGATGCGGTCGGAGAGCGTCGTCTTCCCGTGGTCGATGTGGGCGACGATCGAGAAGTTACGGATACGGCCGGGGTCGGGCATCGGGGGACGAGTCTAACGGGTTGAGAGTCGAGCGTTCAGCTCGAGCGTCACGACGAAAACGCTCAGGCGGCGGGCTGGCCGAGCGGCCAGCGGGAACGCGCGTTCGCATCACGGAAGGCGGTCGGACCTTCCCGCCGGAAACGCAGCGAGGCGGCCCAGGCGATCATGGCCGCGTTGTCCGACGTCAGCGCACGGTCGGGCAGGAGGACCTCGACTCCTCTCTCCTCGCCCCACGCCGAGAGCGTCGCGCGCAGCTCGGAGTTGGCGGCCACCCCGCCGGAGAGCGCCAGCGTCCGGATACCTTCGCGAGCGTGCACAGTTTCGACGCGTTCGAGCAGCGCGGTGACGATCGCGCGCTGGAATGAGGCGAACAGATCGACGTGGTCGCGGGAGAGCGCGTCGGGATCCACCTTTTCCCCCGTCACGCCGCGCTTCTCGAATTCGCGCAGCATCGCCGTCTTCAGGCCCGAGAAGGAAAAGTCGTCGGTTCCGTCCCCGGGCCGGCCGACCGGAAGCGGGAAGCGGGCGCCGTCGCCGCGCGCGGCGATCCGGTCGATGACGGGTCCGCCCGGGTAGCCCAGCCCGGCCCGCCGCGCGACCTTGTCGAACGCCTCCCCGGGCGCGTCGTCGCGGGTCCGGGCGATGGGAACGATGCGTCCGTCCTCGACCCGCACGAGCTCGGCGTGCCCGCCCGAGACGACCAGACCGTGAAAGGGGTACCGGACCGGGCGCGCCGGATCGCCTCCCGCGCGAAGGTACGGAGAGAAGAGATGCCCCTCGAGGTGATTGACCGTGACGAGCGGCACGCCGCGCGCGAACGCCAGCGCCTTGGCCGCGGAAAAGCCGACGAGAAGCGCGCCGATCAGGCCCGGCCCCGCCGTCGCACCGACGAGGGAGACGTCTCCCAACGTGACCCCGGCGGCTTTGAGCGCCTGCTCGAAGGTTCCCGGCAGGTTTTCGAGGTGTGCCCGCGCCGCGACCTCCGGCACGACGCCCCCGTAGAGCGCGTGCGCTTCCGCCGACGACGCGATCACGTTGGAGAGAATTCGGCCGGAGTCCTCGATCAGAGCGACCGACGTCTCGTCGCAGGAAGTTTCGATGCCGAGGATGAGCAAGTACGAGTTGTCCGTTGTCGTTCTCAGTCTTCCGTTCGTTTCCCGTTTCCCGTTTCCCGTTTCCCCACTCCCGACTTCCGTCTTTTCTTCGCCCTGTCGACGGCTTCCGCGAGGCTCTCCCCGTAAGGCGGACGGCAGATCCCCTCGTCGGTGACGATGGCCGTGATGTACCGCGCGGGCGTGACGTCGAACGCGACGTGCCGCGCGACGATTCCCTCCGGGGCGATCCTGTGCCCGCCGATCGACAGGACTTCCGCGGAAGTCCTCTCCTCGATCGGGATCGAGGCGCCGGAGGAGCAGGCGAGATCGAGAGTCGTCGCGGGAGCGGCGACGTAGAACGGGACGCCGCTCTCCTTCGCGAGCACGGCGAGCGAGTACGTTCCGATCTTGTTCGCGGTGTCTCCGTTCGCGGCGATGCGATCCGCGCCGACGATGACCGCCGAGATGTCGCCCTTCGAGAGGAAGTGTCCCGCCATGCTGTCCGTCAGGATCTCGACCGGAATCCCGTCACGGGCGAGCTCCCACGCGGTCAGCCTCGCGCCCTGGAGGAAGGGACGGGTCTCGTCGGCGAGCACCCGGATGACCTTGCCCTCCGCCACCGCCCCTCGGATGACGCCGAGCGCGGTCCCGTAGCCCGCCGTCGCGAGCGCCCCCGCGTTGCAGTGTGTCAGCACCGTCGTGCCTCCCATCAGCAGGGCCGCGCCGAACTTTCCGATTCGCAGACAGGACGCGATGTCCTCTTCAGCGACCGCGTCCGCCTCGGCGACGAGACCGGCCTCGATCTCGGGCGCGGACGCGCCGGCGAGCGACTCGAAGCGCGCGCCGAGGCGCTCCAGGGCCGCAAACAGATTGACGGCCGTCGGGCGGCTGGCCGCCAGCAGCGCCCGGGCGGCCTCGAAACGGTCGCGCGCGGAGCCTGATCCCGGGTCCCGCAGGGAAAAGGCGGCGCCGTAGCCGGCAGCCACGCCGATCGCCGGCGCGCCGCGCACCGCCATGTCGCGGATCGCGCGCGCGATCGCGGCGGTATCCTCGAGGGTCATCCAGACTTCCTCGCCCGGAAGCAGCCGCTGGTCGAGCATCCGCAGGGTGCGCCCTTCCCGGTAGAGCGGGCGCAGAAGGTCGGCGCCCGTGCCGGGTCCGGAAGCGCTGGGCACTTCCAGCCGGCTCGCTCGATCTCCCGGCGGATGCGTCACGGAGTCGGGCGGACGACCGGGCCCGCATCCGCCGGGCGGACGACAGGGTTCGCGCCCGCCGGGCGGACGACAGGGTTCGCGCCCGCCGGCCGGACGACAGGGCTCGCGTCCGCCGGCCGGACGACGAGGCCCGCGCCGCTCCGGCGGGGATCCGCGACGGCGGTCCACGATCCGTCGGGATTGCGGGCGATACCGTGGACGCGGCCGATCAACCCCGAGTTGTAGATGCTGTTCTCCCGCTCGACGACGGTGTGTCCCAGCCGCCGCAGGCCTTCCGTCCAGTCCGGCTCGAACCGGCCGCGCTCGTACTGGACGGTGTCGGGCAGGTCCTGCTGGTGGAACCGGGGGGCGGCGACCGCCGCTTCGAGCGTCTCGTGGCGCAGGAGGGTCCCGAGCAGCAACTGGTAGTTCGTGGTCGGAATCGTCGAGCCGCCCGGCGTTCCCCAGACGAACGCGACCCTTCCGCCCGACACGACGATGATCGGGCACATCGCGGAGAGCATGCGCTTGCCGGGCGCGACGGCGTTCACCTTCCCCTGCACGAGGCCATACATGTTCTTCTGGCCCGGCCGCGTGGCGAAGTCGTCCATCTCGTCGTTCCAGAGAAATCCGAGGCCGGGGGCGACGCGCGCGTTGCCGAAGGAGTCATTCAACGTCGTCGTCACGGAGACCGCGCCTCCCGCCGAGTCGACGATCGAAAAGTGGGTCGTGCTGGGCTTGTCGGATTCCGCACCGCGAAGATCCTTCGTGGCCGTCGCCCGATCCGGTCGGATGGATGCCGCGATGGCACGAAGCCGGGTCACGTCCGTGAAGAGGTTCTGCCGCACGCCGCCGAAGGCCGGGTCCCCGAGATAGCGGTTGCGGTCGCGGTACGCCCGCTTTTCGATCTCCACCGCCCAGTGCGCCGACGACGCGTCGCGGGGGCGCAGCTTGTCCGGCCCGACCAGGTTCGTCAGAAGAACCATCTCCGCCAGGGCGGGTCCCGAAGAGGGCGCCGGTGTCGTGAGCACCTCCGCGTTTTCGAAGCGGAAGCGGACCGGCGGGCGCGTCTTCGCTTCGTACCGCGCGAGGTCGCCGCGGCTGATCAGTCCGCCCGTCCGCCGCTGGCCTTCCTCGATCGAGCGGGCCACGCTGCCCCGGTAGAACCCGTCCTCACCGCGGTCGCGGATGGCGGTGAGGGTCGCCGCGAGGTCGGGCTGCCGGAAAGTCGATCCGGGCGCGGGCGCCGCTCCGCCCGGCAGGAAGATGCGGGCGGTCTCCGGGTCGCGCAGGAGGCGCTCCCGGTTCCAGGCGATCGATGCGGACGTGTTCTCCGTCATGACGAAGCCGTCCCGCGCGAGGCGGATCGCCGGCTCGAGGAGATCCCGCCATCGCAGGCGGCCGCCGCGCCTGTGCGCGAGAGCCAGTCCCGCGACCGTTCCCGGAACTCCCGTCGCCAGCGGCCCCTCGGCGGCGGAGGGCACGATGCCGCGGGCGTTCGGGCGGATGTAGAGGTCGCGGCGGGCTTCCCGGGGAGCGACCTCCCGGTAGTCCACCACCAGGACCTTTCCCGACGGGTCGCGCGACAGCCAGAACCCGCCTCCGCCGAGGTTGCCGGCCTCGGGCCAGGTGACGGCGAGCGCAAACGAGACGGCGACCGCGGCGTCGGTGGCGTTTCCGCCCTTTTTCAGGATCTCGATGCCGACGCGGGCCGCGGTCTCTTCCTCGGAGGCCACGGCGCCGCCCGCGCCGCGGGAAACGCGCAGATCCTCCGCGGGCCCGGCGGCGCAGAGAAGCAGCCCGGCGCACAGCCACAGGAGCTTTTTCATCTCCTTCCCATTCTATGTGTCGCGGTTAAGATCCCGCTCGCCATGAAAGGGATCCGGGACCTCGCGCTGGCCGGGCGGCGGGTCTTTCTCCGCGTCGACTTCAACGTTCCTTTCGAGGAGGGGAAGGTGACGGATGCGACGCGGATCGCGGAAACCCTTCCGACGGTTCGGATGGCCGTCGATGCCCGCGCGCGGGTCATCTGCGCCTCGCATCTCGGCAAACCGAAGGGCAAGCCGTCCGCCAGGCTCTCGCTCGCGCCGGTCGCCGCGGAGTTCGCCTCGCTCCTCGGGCGGCCCGTGCGCTTTGCCGGAGACTGCGTCGGACCGGAGGTCGAGTCCCTCAGCGCGGCGCTCCAGCCGGGCGACGTCCTTCTCCTCGAGAACCTCCGTTTCCACGCGGGAGAAGAAGCGAACGACCCGGAGTTCGCCCGGAGGCTCGCGGCGCTCGCGGACGTTTATGTCGACGATGCGTTCGGGGCCGCTCACCGCGCTCACGCAAGCGTGGTGGGAGTTCCCGCCATCCTTCGCGAACGGGCCGCCGGCCTGCTCCTCGAAAAGGAGGTCGCGGCCCTTTCCCGGCTTCTGAACCCCGAGCGGCCCTTCGCCGCGATCCTCGGAGGAGCGAAGATTTCGGGAAAGATCGACACCCTGAGAACGCTCGCGGAGAGCGCGGATGCCCTGCTGATCGGCGGGGGCATGGCGAACCACTTCGTCCGCGCGATCGGGTTGAACGTCGGCCGGTCTCTTCTCGAGGAGGACAAGGTGCCGCTGGCGCGCGAGATCCTCGACACCTGCAAACGCGAAGGCAAGACGATCGCGATCCCATCCGACTTCGTCGTCGCGAAGTCCCCCGACGACGGCGCGCACGCGCGGACGGTCGGCATCGGGTCGATCCCGCCGGACCAGATGGCGCTCGACGTCGGCCAGAAGACTCTCGAGCAGTTCGAACGGCTGCTCGAGCCGGCCCGGACGATCTTCTGGAACGGCCCGATGGGAGTCTTCGAAAAGCCTCCCTTCGACCGGGGAACGCGCGCGCTCGCGATGCTGCTCGCGGAGTCTGAGGCCTTCACGGTCGTCGGCGGAGGAGAGAGCGTCGCCGCGGCGAACCTCGCAGGAGTTGCGGACCGCTTCGGCCACGTCTCCACCGGCGGCGGCGCCTCGCTCGAGTATCTGACGAACAAGACCCTCCCCGGCATCGAGGCTCTCGAAGGTTGAGCGCGCCATCGCGCGGTCGGGTGCGCCCTTGAAGCGCCTTTTCGTCGCGAACTGGAAGATGAACTCGACACGCGCGCAGGCGCGTCTGTACGCGCGCGTGCTGGGAGAGCGGATGGGAGTCTCGAGCGGCGACGTGGAGCTCGTGGTCGCGCCGCCCTTCACGGCGTTCGAGGAAACCCGCGATCCGGAGGGACGATGGGCGCTCGCCGCGCAGAACGTCTCCTCTCACCGCGAGGGCCCGTTCACGGGAGAGATCTCCGCGAAGATGCTCGCGGAGGCGGGATGCCGGTACGTCCTCGTCGGGCACTCGGAACGACGGCACCTCTTCGGGGAGCATCCTCCGACGCTCGCGGCGAAGATCGCGCGCGTCCGGGAGGCGGGACTTCTGCCGATCTACTGCCTCGGGGAGACGGAGGAGGAACGAATCACCGGCCGCGAGGAGCAGGTTCTCGCGAGCCAGGTGGCGACGCTGGAGCACGACGCGGGTGGTCCTCTCGTCATCGCGTACGAGCCCGTGTGGGCGATCGGGACCGGTCGGGCCGCGACGCCGGCAGACGCCGCGCAGGCCCGCGAGATTCTGCAGGGGCTGCTGTCCGGCCGACGGGACGTCCGGATCCTCTACGGCGGTTCCGTGACCGCCGTCAACGCGCAGGCGCTCCTGCAGGGCTCCGGCATGGACGGATTCCTGATCGGGGGGGCGAGCCTCGACCCCAGCGGGTTCGCCTCGATCGCCGGCCTGCCTTGACGACCGGAGCCCCGGCACGTAAGATTCGTCCCCTTTTCGCCGGGAGGCACCGTGGGTATCGCATACGCCGTCGCCGTCGTCGTGTACATCTTCATCTGCTTCTTCCTGATCCTGGTCGTTCTCGTCCAGCAGGGGAAGGGCGCGGACATCGCGGGCGCCTTCGGAGGCGGCGGGACACAGACGGCGTTCGGGGCGCGCGGCGCGACGACGCTGCTGCACAAGCTGACGACCGGCGCGTTCATCGGATTCATCGTCCTCTCTCTGCTCCTGACGATCCTGGAGCGCAACCGGCGAAGCTCGGTGATGTCGACTGTGCCCGCGAAGGCCGGGACGTCCCAGAAGGCGCCGGCCCCGGCGCCCGTCAGGCCGGGTGCCGCCGCCCCGGTTCCCGCCGGTCCCGCTCCCGCGGCTCCCGCGAAACCCTCGGGCAAGTGACCCTTCGTGCCGTCGTGGTGGAATTGGTAGACACGTACGTTTGAGGGGCGTATGGGGTAACCCATGCCGGTTCGAGTCCGGCCGACGGCACCATGAGAGTCGGGAAACGGGAATCGGGAAACGGGAAAGGACGAGAATCTGAGTCGGCCGATTCAACCCTCTCTCTCACACGTCTCCTGTTCGGTCGCCTCCAGATCCAACGCTATCTCGGCCTGGCTCTACGTTCGTTTCCCGTTCCCGTTTCCCGTTTTCCGGCCTCGTAAACTCTTCCTCCCTCCCGCGCGTCCATTCGTGAACGGAGGTCCCCATGGCGCGTCGCTCCTTTTCGGGCCTCGTTCTGTCCGTCCTGCTGCTTCTGTGCGCCGCGAACGCGGGAGCGGCTTATTCGCCGGCGTCGCCGAACGGATGGTTTCCAATCGCCGGACGGGGGCCCGCCGCCGGAAACGCGCAGGTCCGGACCGATCTCTGGCTGTTCAATCCGGACGCCTCGGCGCAGGCGCACGTCACCCTGACGTTTCACCCCGCGGCTGGCAGCGGGGCGCCCGCGGGAGCCGCCGTCAATTCGGCTCCGATCGTTCTCTTCCCCCATGAAACCAAGTTTTTCGGAGACGTGACCGCCGCCACGCTGCCCGCCGGTGACGGCATTTTCGGAGCGATCGAGTGGACGTCCGACGTCGCCATCATGGGGACGGCGCACAAGTACGTCTCGAGCGTCGCGGGGACGGCGGGCGGAACGTACGGCGCCACGCCGTCCTCCGAGTCGATGGGGGCGCGCTCTTCGGCCACCGACACGGTGAACGTTCTGAGGGTCTTCGGGCTGCATTCGGGCGATGCGAGCTTCTCGACCGCTCTCGACCTGGTCAATACCTCGACCGTTCCGCTGCCGGTCGACGTCAAGGTGGTGCAGTCGCCGAGCACGGCCATCCTCTCTTCCACCTCCTACACGATCGCGCCGAAGTCTCTGTTGCGGGTCGGAAATCCATTTTCGGGAATCGCCGCGGACGACACGCTTCAGGTCACCGTCGGGGTCCGGGAGGGAACCGCCATCTCTTCCGGCGGAGTTCTCGCGGCCGCGACGGTCACGGACCTGCGTTCGAGCGACGCCAACGTCGTACTGGGTCAGAGGCAGAGCGCGGGCTTTCTCGGCTCCGGCCCGTGCACGCCCGACGCGAACAGCCTGTGCCTGAACTCCGGCCGGTTCAAGGTCACGGCGACCTGGCAGAGCGCGACCGCGTCGGGCACCGGAACCGCGATCCCCGGCAGCAGCGACACGGGACAGTTCTGGTTCTTCAGCTCGCAGAACGTCGAGATGGTGGTGAAGGTCTTGAACGGCTGCGGGTTCAACCAGAGGTACTGGGTCTTCGCCGGCGGCCTGACCAACGTGGCGGTCACCACAACCGTGACCGACATACTGAACGGAACCGTCAAGGTGTACACGAACCCGTTGAACGCGGCCTTCCAGCCGATCCAGGACACGGCGGCCTTCTCGACGTGTCCGTGAACGAGGCGGGTTGAGCGTCCGGAGTTGGCGTCGAACGCTGAACGCTCAACGCTGAACCTTCCCTGGCGCCGGCACCGGGTCGTATCCGCCGCGGGCGAACGGGTGGCATCGCAGGATGCGGCCGGCCGTCAACGCTCCTCCGCGGGTCCAGCCGAAGCGCGCGATCGCCTCACGGCCGTATTCGGAGCATGTCGGGGTGAACCGGCATCGAACGAGCCGCGTCCGCGCAAAAACGGGGGAGACGGTCCCGCGATACCCGTCGATCACCGCCAGAGCGGCGCGCGTCCCGTTCTGGTCGTTCGTCGGCCGCAGCGCGTCGCCTGCGGCGAGCCCCAGAAACGCCGCCAGAGCCAGCGGAGCGAGCGAGGCGCGGGGCCCCCGGGAAGGGCGGGCGTCAGCCGCGGTCCGCATAGCGGGAGAGCCCCGGAAAGATCAGCCGCTCGCCCGAGAGAGCCTTCACGATGGCCAGGATGACGATGACCACGTAGATCACCCCGACGAAGAACATGCCGATTCCGTACAGGCAGGACAGCGACGGGAGGACGAGCCCGACGAGCGTCGCGAGAACCCCGACCAGGACGACGCCGCCGAACAGGAGGAGGCCGTTGCGGGCATGCCAGCGCACCTCTCTCGTCGAACCGCTGAGAAACAGGGGAATCACCCCGAGAAGGGGCAGATAGCAGAGGATCAGCGAAGAGGAGGGGCGCCGGACTTCGGACATGGATGAAAAGCTATCAGCTGTCAGCTGTCAGCACGGATTCGTCGCCACGAGACGCCTGACTCGAGGAATCGACGAGTCTGAGTTGCATGTGGGAACGGAGCCGCGACCGCTGGCTGAGAGCTGACAGCTGAGAGCCGAGAGCTAATTGGTCTTCAGCCGGATCGACCCGTTCACGGTTTCGCAGCGGAGCGTCTCGCCTCCGCCGTTGTAGGAGCCGCGCGCCTCCTTGGGGCCGTGCTTGCCTTCGACGGCCAGCTCGATGTCCCCTTCGATGCGGCCGTTCACCGTCTCGAGGTCGTACCGGATGGAGGATGCGCGGTCGAAGGCGACTTCGACGGAACCGTTGACCGTTTCGAGCTGCGTCTTGCGCAGCGCTCCCTTGAACGCGATCCGGAGCGAGCCGTTGACGGTGGTTGCCTTCACCGGTCCGCGGACGTCTTTCAGCTCGATCGACCCGTTCACGGCGTCCGCGGAGACCGCTGCCCCGAACCCGCTCGCGGCGACGTGCCCGTTGCAGGTCTGCAGGCGCGCCTCGGCGGCGGCCGGCAGGTAGACCTCGTAGTCGACGCGGGCGTTCGAGCCCCCGAAATCCAGAATCCCGAAGAGCTTGTGGCGGTTCGGGTTCAGGGTCTCGACATGCATCTCGTCGCCGATCTTGCGAACGCGGATTTCGGTCAGGCGGAGGGTCTCGTCGGCGCGGCTCCCGCTGGCCGTTTTGACCGCGCGGACCTTGAAAGACGGCTTGTCCCAGGCAAACGCCTCGACCTTGCCGTTGACGTTCTCGATCGAGATCCGCGTAACCCCTTCCATGGAAAAGGTCTTGTCGAAAACTTCCTCCTGTCCGGCCGGCAGCCAGGCCGCCGCCGCGAACAGAAGAAAGAGGGCCGCCAGATTTTTCCTCATCAAGGTCTCCGATTCCTTAAACGGAGGGCCGGTCGAAAGGTTCTCGGCCGCCCGCCCGGCGTCGGGACCCAGAATATCCCGGCCGGCTCAGCGCCGTTCGAACAGGCTCCTGGTCGGTCCGCCGGACCCGGGCCCCCGTCCGTCGGTCGGCCGGCCGCACCGCGTTGCCCCGGCGAAGGACCGGCAAGCTTCGACGTGGTTCCAGCCCGGAACGAGCAGCGGGAGGGTGCGCCGAAGGGAGCCGCGCGGCCGGGGACGCCGCCTCCCCGCCCGATGGCCTGGAGTCCGAGCCAGCGCCGGGCGCGGCCTCCGCGGCGTCAAGCAGCAGAAAAGCCGCCGCAGCCCCGAGCCCGGCGGCCACCCAGACAGCCGGGATCGCCGCGCCCTCCCGGAACCGCCGCCCAGAGAAAGACCGAGACCCACGGCGTCCGGACAACCCGCGCAAACCAGGAGATCCAGAAAAAAGGCCAGAATGCGGTCGCGTCTCAACCGGCCCCATGTCGCCGAAGAAGAAGTGGAGAGTGGAGAGTAGAGAGTTGAGAGAACCGGCCTCGAGAGGAAGGCCCGCAAGGACTCCGAACTCTGAATGGGAACCTTGACTGCCCGGGGTGCCGAAGTGGAACAGGAAAAGCGGAGACTCACCGGGCTCGCCGACTGCCATCTGCATTTCGAGGGGTCGCTGCCGCCGGATGTCGTCGAGGCCCTCGCCCGGCGCGCGGGCGATGCGTTGGGCGAGCCGGGAACCCTCTCGGCTCGCCGCGCCTCGGTGCGCGACTCAGCCGCCTTTCTCGCCCTCTTTGCGGACGTCTGCCGGCTCTTCCGGTCCCCCGGCGACTACGCCGCCGCGGCGGCGCGGCTGTCCCGGACCCTGGCGGCCGACGGGGTGGCGTACGCCGAGATCTACGTGTCGCCCGAGATCTGTCAGCGGATCGGCGTCGATCCCGAAGCCGCCCTGGAAGCCGTGGACGCCGGCTTCGCGTCGGCGGCCGCGGACGGCTGCGATTGCCGGATCCTTCTCGATACCGTGCGGCACTGGGGACCGGAGGCCGCGGGCCGCGTGCTCGACCTGCACGAGCGCCGGCCCCGTAATCGCGTCGTCGGATTCGGGATGGGAGGCGAGGAAGGCGCGTTTCCGGCCGCGGCGTTCGCCGGCTGTTACGCCCGCGCGCGCTCCGTGGGGTTGAAGACCTCCGTGCACGCCGGCGAATGGCTCGGTCCGGATTCGCTTCGCGATGCGCTCGACGCGCTCCGGCCGGATCGCATCGACCACGGCATCGCCGCCGCGCAGGATCCGCATCTGCTGGAGCGGCTCGCGGAGGAGGTCGTGCCGCTTTTCGTCGCGCCGACCGGTAACGTCGCGACGGGCGCTGTGACCTCCTTTTCGGCCCACCCCCTTCCGCGACTGCTCGAGGCCGGCGTCGCGGTCGCGCTGTCCGCCGATGACCCGCTGCTCTTCTCCACGTCGACGGCCGGCGAGTACGCCGCGGCCGCGGCCATGGGCCTCGACGACGATGCGCTCCTGGCCATGGCGAGAAGAAGCTGGCGCGGAGCCTTCGGCCTGTCGCCCGCCGAGCGCGAACGCGGAGCGAAGGGGGTGAGGTGGGAGGAAGTTGAGAGTTGAGAGTTGAGAGTCAAGAACTTCGAAGCGGCCCTCGCGCGCCGGTACGGCGCGCTCGTCCCTCACCTCAACGGGCGCGGAGAACGTTCTCGTAGAGAGCGCGGTATCGGGCGACGATGGCGCCGGTTGGATAGTTCGAAACCGCTCTCTCTCGAGCGGAATCGGAGAACCGGCGCCAGAGAACCGGATCCGTGACGAGGCGAAGGGCGGCATCCGCCATGCCGTCGACGTCTCCGACCGGCTGGAGAAATCCGTTCACGCCGTCCTGCACGACCTCGGGCAGGCCGCCGGCGACAGTCCCGATGACGGGCACGCCGCACGCCATGGCCTCGAGCGCGGAAAGGCCGAACGACTCCGCGTCCGACGGGAGCAGGAAGACCTTTCCGATCGGAAGGACCGTCTCGATGGCGGCGACATTGCCGAGAAAAAGCGTGTCGCGCTCGAAGCCGCCGGCGGAGACCAGCCGCTCGGCGAGGGAGCGCTCCGGCCCGTCGCCGACGAGCACGAGACGGGCGGGAATCCGGTGGCGGACCCGCTCGAAGACCCCGACGACGTCGGCGATGCGCTTGACGGGCCGGAAATTCGAGACGTGCAGGAGGACGCATTCCGTTTCCCGGGCCAGCGTGCGCGCGAAGGGAGAGGCTCCGTCGGGGCGATAGAGAGAAGCGTCCACGAAGTTCGGAATGACCTCGACGTCGCGCCGCACCGACAGCTCGCGAGCCGTCACCTCACGGAGGTAGTCGGAGACCGCCGTCACCCCGTCGCTCTTCTCGATTCCGAAGCGCGTGATCGGGAGGTAGGAGCGGTCCTGGCCGACGATCGTGATGTCGGTCCCGTGGAGCGTGGTGACCACCTTCAACCGGATGCCGTCCCCCGCGATCATGTCGCGGGCGAGGATGGCGGAGATCGCGTGAGGCAGCGCGTAGTGAACGTGGAGGAGATCGAGGCCCACGTTCGTCGCCACCTCCGCCATCTTCGTGGCGAGCGCGAGCGTGTAGGGAGGAGAGACGAACAGGGGATAGGTGGGGGCGACGACCTCGTGGAAGAAGACCCGCGGCCGCGGCAGCGCGAGCCGGGTCGGCAGGGCGTACGAGATGAAGTGGACCTCGTCCCCGCGGTCCGCGAGCGCGATTCCGAGCTCGGTCGCGACGACACCGCTGCCGCCGTAGGTCGGGTAGCAGGTGATGCCGATCTTCACGATTGGAGTTGAGAGTTGAGAGTCGAGGGTTGAGAGTTGTGCCTGGGTTCAGCGCCGAGAACCGAAAGACTTCGAAGAGAGTACGGACTCTGAGCTCTCAACTCCGAACTCTCAACTTCCTAAAATCCGGGTTCGAAGCCTTCGAACGCCGCAATCGGATCTTCGACTCTCGGCGGGCGCTTCGAAACGAACCCTTCGCCGAACTCGACGCCGATCAGGAACCCGAAGTGGCGGGCCCGGGCTTCGATGGCCTCGAGAAACCCTTTCGCGGAAAGGAGGGTCGTCGGCTCGGTCGAGCGCGGGTCGTGGAACTGGCTCGCGAAGGCCCGCACGGCCGCCCGCCGCGTCTCCATCGCTTCCGTCACGTCGACGACGAAGGTGGGAGCATGGACGTAGGCCGTCGAGAAGTAGATCGTCTGCTGCGGCCGGTGGGCGGGAAAAGACGTTTCGATCCTCCGCAGGCCCGCGTAGAAGGCGGCATCCGTCGTGAGCTCGCCCGCGCGCCGGTGGTCGGGATGGCGGTCGTCGGGGAAGGACGTCAGGATCAGCCGAGGCCTCTCCCGGCGAATCACCTCGATGAGCGCCAGCTCGTTTTCCCGCGTCTGGCGCAGCCCGCCGTCCCCGAAGTCGAGCGTCTCGCGGAACTCGGCGCCGAGGATCTCGGCGGCCTGGCGCGCCTCGCGATCGCGGGTCTCGACGCTTCCGCGGGTCCCCATTTCGCCGCGGGTCAGGTCCACGATTCCGAACCGGCCGCCCTTCGCCTTCCAGCGCACGAGGGTTCCCGCGCAGCCTAGCTCGATGTCGTCGGCGTGGGCGGCGACGGCCAGGATGTCAACGGCCATCGGATCCCCTGCCCTCCTCGGCGGAGTCGGCGGCCAGCTCGGCAACGGACGCGCCCTCGAGCGAGCCCCGAGCCGCTTCGCGAATCCGATCGAGAGCGGCGCGGCCATAGGCGAGCAGCGGAACGAGGGGAGGATAGAGGCGCTCCGCGGGCGCCCCCGATGGCAGCAGCATCGTGTCGAGCCGCTTGCGGCGTCCGTTGACGATCTCGTCCTTCTTTTCCGCCGCCTTCTTCATGCGCTCTTTCAACTGCTCCATCTGGTACGCGACTTTGCGCTTCGTGTTTTCGAGGGCCCCCACCAGAGTGGGATCGAGCGCGCGGATGTCAGGCTCGAGGTCCGCGAGCGCCTTGTCCGCGTCGGCCGCCGCGCTGTCGAGCCGGGGAGCGCCCGGCACCTCCACCGGGGCGCTCTCCGCCGCCGGTGCGAGCAGACCGTCCCGCGTGATTCCCAGAGCCTCCATGACGCGGCGCTCCGGGGGACCGACCGGGATCACGAACGAGCGCGGCAGGAGCACGGGGGGCCGAAGGTCGAAGACACGGAAGAGAGGCAGAGACTGCGCGTGGTACGCGATCTCGGCGGGGCCGAGGACGGCGGCCGCCGTCGGCATCAGCCACGACTTCAGCACCGGGCGCGTCAGGACGTCGGTGGAGGGCCAGTCCTGTCCGCTCGCGACGCGGGCGGCGGCGTCGGGCACGGACTCGACACGCCGGCGCTCGCCGCGTGCGATCGTGAAGAACGGGAAGACCTCCGGCCGGAACGGGACCGACACGGGCAGGCCGGCGGCTTCGAGCCTGGCGCTCGCCTGGCGAAGCGCCTCGCGCAGCTCTCCGTCGCGGCGGGCGGCTTCCTGAAAGAAGGCGGCGGTCCCCTCGCGCAGCGCGTCCTGGTAGGGATCGAGCACGAGCAGGCCCTCGGGAGCGAGATCGAGGAGAGACTCGATGAACGCCTCTCCGTAGGTCGTTCCGGGCGAGTAACGCCGGCGAAGGGTAGCGAGAATTTCTTCCGCTTCCGGAGAGCGCGCGTCGAGCGCGAAGCCGTCGAGGAGCTCCCTCACACCTTCGGGGATCCGCCGCCGTCCGACCGGCTCGCGATTGGCGCGGTCGGCCCCCTCCAGCACGAGCACCTCGGGGCCCTCGCGCCCGGGCCTGGCGGTGCGCGCCACTTCTTCGAGGTCATGATCGTCCGTCAGCGCCCAGAAGACGGGGACCGCGGGAACGCCTCGTTCGGAAATCTCGCGCGCCACCCGGACCGTGTCGAAGGCCTTTGTGACGGTGAAGAGAGGCCCCGTGAAGAGGCCGACCTGGTGGCCGGCGATCACGGCGACCGCGCGGCCCGCCGCGAGATCCTCGGCGCGGCGCGCGGCGGCGTCGCCGCGAAAACGGAACGCGTTGGCGGGCACGCGGGAGGGCGTGCCCAGGAGCTGCCGACCGCGGGCGGCGGCCGCTTCGATCGTCGGAGGATCGGGAAAGAACTCCGGGAGCCCCGCCAGAAACGGCCGAAACAGCGGCGAGAGGCCCGGATACCGCTCGAAGGGGACGATGGCGTCGCTCACCTCTTGCGCGCCAGCACGATCAGCCGCGGGCAGTCCGGGCCGACAGGGTTCCCGTCGAAATCCCCCCACGTCGCTTCGATCTGCAGTCCCGCTCTCTCGAACATCCCCGTCAGCTCCTCCGCCGAATAGGCGCGCACGCTTTCGCGAAACGTCTCCCTCGAGGAGTCCCGGCGCACCTCGATCTCCTTCTCGATCCGCCGCGTCTCCTCGTTCCACCAGCGGCGGATCCTGTATTCCCGGCCACCGGTCGCACGACTCTCCTCCGATACGAGCCGCGAGAGCACGAAATTCAGGCCGAAGGTATCGCAGAGCACGCGTCCGCCCGGCTCGAGCGCCCGGTCGATCTCCGCGACGACCGCGAAATTGTCGGCCTCCGACCGGAAGTAGCCGAAGCTCGTGAAGAAGTTGACGATCGAGCGGAAGCTGCCGTCGGGAAACGGAAGCGCGCGCATGTCGCCGCGCACCAGTCTCAGGGCCTGGTTGCGGGCGTGCGCGAGCTCGAGGAGAGGCGCGGAGTAGTCGAGGCCCACCGGCGTCAGGTTCCGCTCCGCAAAGCGCAGGGAATGGCGTCCCGTGCCGCAGCAGAGGTCGAGGAGCGGGGTGGGGTCGGGGCCGAGCCGGGCGAGAGCAAACGCGACTTCCCGGCGGGCGGAGGCGAGGTCGCGGTGCGGATAGAGCTCGAGGTACTCCTCCCCGAACCAGGATTCCCACCACGCCATGGCGCGATTATCCGTCGCCTGTTGGCTCGACCGCTCGCCACGCCCGACCGCTCGCCACGCCCCTCCGTTCGCCACGCCCCTCCGCTCGCTACGCTCCCGCAGCGTGAGCCTCCTCCCTCCCTTCGGTCGGGAGACTTCTCACGCTGCGAGCGTAGCCGCCATCACCACACGAGCGCAGCTCTCCTCCCTCTCCGCCGCGCGCCGGGGAGACGGCTGGGGCGAGGGCAGCGTGCTTTTCGAGGCAGCGGGAGGAATGAGGGATGATCCCCGCGGAGGGTAGGCGATGATTTTTTCGAGGAAATTTTCAGTGGCGCCGGCCATTGGCGCGGTGCTCTTCCTCTGGGCGTGCGGCGGGCTGCGGACGATCTCTAAGGACGGCTACCGCGCGTCTCTCGTTTACTCGACCGGCGAGAGGTACCAGATCGCCGTTCGGGGCGAGTGGGGTCGGGTCGAGGGGACCGTCGACGGCGTGCCTCTGGTGCGGATTCAGCGTCCGGATCTCAAGAAGACCTGGCAGTTCCGCCCGTCCTCGAAACGCATCCTGGAAGAGTCCTGGGGACCGACGGATGAGATCGTTCCCGGCTACCCGCTCGAGCCCCGGTTTGATCCCCAGGCGTACGCCGGGCGGTTCCACGGGGAGATTCTGAAGATCGCCGACGCCGCGCTCGGCGGCCACCCGTGCGACCGGTATCAGATGGACCTGCCCTCCGGAGACCGGGTGACCATCTGGGCGGCACGGGACTTCGAACGCCTGCCCATGCGCATCGAGCACCAGCGCAAGAAGGGCGAAGACGCGTACGAGCCCGCGTCCAACGTGCGGCTCATCGACATCCGCGTCGGAGCGGATCCCTCTTTGTTCGAGAAGCCGAAGGGGTACAAGCCCGTCACGAGCTATGAGGAATTGCGCCGGCTGAAGAGTTGATTCGGGGGCGCTGGTCGAGGGGCGCCGGGCGCTGGGCGGAGGGCGAACGGAGAAAGGCTAACCGGGTTCGTTCCTTCGATTCCCGATTCCCGATTCCCGACCCAGTTGACCGCGGAGTACCGCGGCCGTCTCGCTCCCGCTGGTCGCCCGGCTCCCGTCTCCCCGCTATCTCCCGGCGGCCTCCGCGGGCGGACTCTGTAGCGGCGCGAACTCGCGAAAGAGGAAGTGGTCGTAGAAGTAGTGGATCAGGAGAAACGACAGGACGACGACGTAGTAGCTGCGGTCCTGCGGCATGCCGAATCCCTTCCAGAGCATCAGGTACACGGCTCCGGAGATCAGCGTCGCGCCGATCATCGCCGCGTAGAATTTTCCCGTGTGCTGATTGCCGGCGAGCCCCTGCACGAAGCCGCTTCCGATCTCGCCGCGGTCCGCCTTGCGGCTCAGAATGAACCAGGTGAGGGCGAGGTACTGGAGGGAATGCCAGGTGTTGAAGCCCTGAAACGCGATGTCGAGGTTCTCGAACACAGGCACGACGAACGCGAGTGCGACGGTGGCCGCCATGAACACCAGCCTCGGCCAGCTCGACTCGCCGCGGCGGATCTCGCGCGCCGTCCGGATCGCGTAGAAGAGGAAGAGCGCCGCGAAGCCGACCGTGAACGCCCGCGCGACCCACAGGTGTTTCAGGAACGCGGGGAAAAACAGCGTCGATGACCCGAGCGTGAATCGGTCCTCGACGAACTTGTACATGGCGACCGTGTAGAGGGCGCCGAGGATCACCGCGCCGTCGAGCCAGCGGTCGAGCGGAGACAGGCGCGGCGACGCCTTGCGCCGGTAGGTTTCGGAAATGTACTGCGCCTGGTGAGTCACGTGAAGCGACGCCCAGAAGAAGAACCCGGTCAACAGGGTCAGAAACGAGTAGACGGACCCCAGGACGACGAGAGCCGGAATGATGATCAGCGGCGCGTAGGCGAGCAGGCCGAATCGCTCCCGGAACCTGGGCTCCAGCGCGGTCCGCAGGTACGTCGAGTACATGTGCGGGCCTCCGACCAAGAGTGTGACCGCCAGTCCAACGATCAGGCTCGCCGATTCCGACGAGCTGCCGAGATTGCGCAGCAGCCCGTAGGAAAGATACGGAAGAAAAACGAGGACTCCGGAAGCCGTCAGAAAGATGAGGTCGAAGCGCCGGCTGCGAATCCAGAGCCCGTCCTCGATCCCCGCCGAATCCTTCGCCGCCGCCGCGGTCGATGCCATTCTGCCCCCCCCGTTCGACGGCGGATATTACCCAAACCGCCCCCCTATTGGTGTGCACTCCCGTACCGTCTAAAATCGCCTGCCATGCCCTCTTTCGGCAACGTCCTCGTGGATCCCCCCCTGGTGCTGGCGCCGATGGCCGGCATCACGGACCACGTCTACCGGCTGATGCTCCGGCGCATCGGGGGGGTCGGCCTCGTCACGATGGAGTTCATCTCCTCCGAGGCGATCAGCCGCGGCAACGCGCGGCAGATGCGCAAGATGGTTTTTTCCGACGAGGAACGGCCCCTCTCGATCCAGATCTACGGCTCCGACGCCGCGCGGATGGCGGCGGCGGCCGACATCGTCGAGGAGCTGGGGCCCGACGTCTGCGACATCAACATGGGCTGCCCCGCGAACAAGGTGCTGAAGGGGTGTTCCGGCGCGGCTCTGATGGGCGACCTGCCGCTCGCGCGGGACATCGTCCGCAAGGTCAAGCGGCGGCTCACGATCCCCCTGACGGTGAAGTTCCGCCTGGGGCTCGATACCGCCCGCATCAATTTCCTGGATCTCGGGCGCATGTGCGAGGACGAGGGAGTCGCGGCCGTCGCGATGCACGCGCGCACGGCCCGCCAGATGTACACCGGCCGCGCGGACCGAGACCGGATCGCGGAGCTCAAGACCAGTCTCTCGATCCCCGTGGTGGGCAACGGAGACGTCGACTCTCCGGCCGACGCTCTCGAGATGTTCCGGCAGACGGGCTGCGATGCCGTGATGATCGGCCGCGCGACCATGAAGAACCCGTGGATTTTCCGTCAGGCCTCCGACCTCCTCGCCGGCCGGGAGGCCCGGGAAGCGACGCTCGAGGAGCGGCGCGATCTGATGCTCGGCCATTTCAGGGCGATCGAGGCGATGGCGTTCGAGCCGAAGGAAGCGATGCACAAGCTGCGCACGATGACCGGCTGGTACACGCATGGATTGCCCAACGGGCGCGCGCTCCGTGTCCGCATCTCGGGCCTCGAGACGCCTCAGGACTTCCGGAATGCCGTTTCCGAGTTCTTTGAGGGACTGGCGACGGTGGATGCGGAGCTCATCGCGGTGGGCGCCTAGGAGCGGTTAAGCGTCGAGGCGTTCAGCCTTAAGCGTCCGGCGAGCGACTCCGTCCCGCCTTCCGCCTCCCGCCTTCCGTTTCCCCATCGGGAATGCCCCAACCCTCTCCATCCGTTGCCTCGGGAAGCATGAAGAAACTCCGGGTTGCCCTCGCGCTGTCGGTCCTCTGCGTCGCGTCCGCCTCTGTCAGCCCGGCCCTCGCCCAGAAGCGCAAGAGCGCGGATTTGAACACCCCGGTCGGAAAGTTCCCTCTGGAGATCTCCTCGGAATTCCTCGGGATGGCCGCGGGGAAGACGGTGGTGCGGATCCGGCTGGCGTCCCCGGAGCTCACGAAAGGACTCTCGGCCCGAGGCGTCCGGGGATTTTCCGGGCAGTTGAAGGGAACTCTCCTCCAGAACGGCGAGGTCGCGCAGACGTTCCAGTATCCCGTGACGGCGTCCCTGGCCTCCGGCGCGTCCTTCTCCTACTCGTTTCTGAGGGCGGTCAAGCCCGGCACCTACCGGGTCAGGCTCGTCTTCACGGACCCGGAAGGCGGGCGCGTCGTGGGCGACGGCGAGGCGGAGATCTCGGTGCCCGAGGTGAGCGCCGCGTTCCGCCCCGAGATGGCGCCCGCGGAGGCGAGCACCCTCCCGGACGCCGAGGGGATCGTCATCGCCGACGAAGCGGCGGGCGCCCCGGCGAAGACCTCCGAGCCTCTGCTCAGGATCCTTCCCCCGGCCAAGGAAGCGCCCGTCGGTCTTCTGCGACTGGAGGCGGAGGTCCAGCCTCCGATCCGCAAGGTCGAGTTTTATCTGGACGAGAAGCTGCTTCTCGCGCGAACCCGTCCGCCGTACACCGTCGAGATCGACCTCGGCAACGTCCCCCGGCGGCAGACGCTGCGCGCCGTCGGGTACGACGAGAGCGGACGCGTGATCGACGAGGACGCCTGGGCGATCAACGAGGGAAACGCGCGCCTCGCGGTGCGCGTCCTGCCGCAGCCCGATCCCTCGGAAGGCCGCGTCCGCATCAAGGTGGCAGTCCAGTCGATCTCCGGCGGGGTGGCGAAGAAGGTCGACCTCTTCCTGGATGAGAAGAAGATCGGAAGCTGGACGTCCGGCCCCTACGAGGCGACCGTTCCCTACGCACAATACTCGCGAGCGAGCTACGTCCGCGCGACGGCGTACGGCGAGGATGGCAAAGAGGCGAACGACATGCGGATGCTCCGGGGCCCCAGCACCACCGTCGAGAGCGTGCGGGTCGACGTCGTGCAGCTGCACGTGTCCGCGCTGGACAAGACGGGTCACTTCGTGAAGGGGCTCGAGAAGGACGACTTCAAGATCCGGGAGGACGGCCATCCGGAGCCGGTCAGCGGATTCGAAGTCGCCGAGAACCTTCCCCTGAACATCGGCCTCGTCGTCGACGCCTCCGGCTCGATGGAAAAAGGCATGCCGTTCGTGCACGACGCGGCCGCGGAGCTCTTCAAGTCGCTGATGCGGGACAAGGACCACGGGTTCGTCATCGAGTTCCGCGACCGCCCGCGGTTTCTCCAGGAGCTGACGTCGGACTCTCAGGCACTGCAGAGGGCCGCGCGCGACGTCCGGGCGGAGGGCGCGACCGCTCTTTACGATGCCATGGTGCTCGGCCTGTATCAGTTCCGCACTCTGCAGGGGCGCAAGGCCCTCATCGTGGTGACCGACGGCGACGACAATCGGTCCCACGTCGACTATGACGTGCTGCTGCGCTATGCGCGATCGGCCGGAGCGCCGATCTACTTCATCGCGGTGAACATTCCGCTGACCGACTTCAAGTCCCGGAGAATCACGAAGGAGATCGCCGCGGAGTCCGGAGGCGAGGTCTTCGCGATCGGAAGCGCGGCGAAGATGGGAGAGGTCACCAGGCGCATCGAAGAGGAGCTTCGCTCGCAGTACGTCGTCGCTTACCGCAGCACGTCGACCAAGGCGCCCGGGGAGTACCGGGGGGTCGAGGTGGCGACGAAGCCCGGGATTACGGTGAGGACGATTCGGGGCTATATACCGGGGTGAGAGGGGAGGGTTGAGCGTTCTGCGTTCTGCGTTGAGGTTCCATTCGGGAAGCTGACCGTCTTTTCGATTCCGGATCTGGTTGACCGCGGAGTACCGCGGCCGTCTCGCTCCCGTTGGTCGCTCGGCTCCGGTTTCCCGTTTCCCGTTTCCCGACTCCCACGAAGTTCGCCACCACCCGAAATTTGCCTCGCTCTTCGATCAGCTTCGCGGCTGGAATGACGCCGCTGAAGTCTCCCGCGTCTCGGGTGCGCATCACGACCACGAGCTTCTGACCCGAGCGCCAGCGCGTCCAGAAATCCTCGCGGGACCAGAAGATCTCGCGTCTCCGGGCCTCCGGCAGCCACCACGACTCGAGCTCGCCCGTGTGATCGACGAGCGGCACGATCGACTTCAGCGTCCAGGGGAACCCCTGCACGTAGGTCCGATACGAGACGACGCCGGCGCCCGAATCGGCGGCGGCGCTCTTCGCGGCCACCGCCAGGTCGTGGGTGTCCCGGGCGAGCGGCATGCGGGGCCAGATCAAGGCGAGCGCGAGGTAGAGGCCCGCCCAGCCGAGAGCCAGCGCGCCGAGCGCGGTCTCGGCGCGCCTCCTCGCGACCCAGCACGCCGCGGAGCCGATCAGGAGGCTGGCGGCTCCGGCCGCAGCGATCGGCCAGGCGCCGGCGGCCCCCGTCGCCGCGCGCACGCCCGGGATCGCCGCCGCGGCGGCGGGGAGCAGGGCGCAGGAGCCGGCCGCGATGGCCCACCCGCGTCCCGACGGGCCCTCCCGGCCCAGCGCCCGCGCCGCGAGCGCGGCCGCCGGGGGGAAGGCGGGGAAGAGGTACGGGGAGAGCTTGCTGTGAGAGAGCGAGAAGAAGAGGAAGACGACCGCGAACCAGATCACGAAAAAGAGTGCCTCCCGCTGGTCGCGGCGGATCGGGACGAGGCCGCGGAAGAAGAAGGCGAGGCCGGGCAGGAATCCGGCCACGAGGACGAGAACGAAGTAGTAGATCGGGCCCGGGCGATTGGAGACCGGCGTCGCGAAACGCTGAAAGTGCTCGTGAACGAAGAAGAACTGCAGAAAGCCGGGGTTGCGCTGTTCCGCGAGCCACAGCCACGGAGCGGCCACGAGGAAAAACACGGGGAGCGCGGGGCCGAAGAGCAGGACGGCCAGGTCGCGCGCGCGCCGCGTCGCGAGGCACCAGAAGAGGAGGATCCCGCCCGGAAGGACGATCCCGACGAGCCCCTTGGAGAGAAACGCTCCGGCCGCGAAGGCGCCCGTCAGCGCCGAGAGGGCGAGGGCCGCGCGGCGGCGATCTTCCCGGGCGCGGAGCGTCTCGTAACCGGCGAGAAGGGTCCCCGTGAAGAAGAAGGTCAGTATCCCGTCCGTCAGGTTCAGGCGTGAAAACGTGAACGCGAGCGGCGACATCAGGAAGAAGACGGCCGCAAACAGACCCGGACGCGCGCCCCACATCCGGCGCACGCCCCAGAGAAGCAGCAGCGTGGTCCCGAGACCGGCGAGTCGCGTCGGCAGCCGCGAAGAAAAAGGGGTCTCTCCGAACGCGGTGAACGCGCCGGCGTTGGCCCAGTAGAGCAGGGGGGGCTTCTCGAAGTACGGCACGCCGTTCAAGCGGGGCACCACGAAGTCGCCCGTCGCCAGCATCTCTCGCGGGATCTCCGCGTAGCGCGGCTCGTCCGGCTCCGCCAGCCACGACCCCGGAGGATCGAGCCAGACCGCGGCGACCAGAAGCACGAGCGAAGCCAGTAGGAGATGACGTCCCGGCTCGCGCATCGCCGAGGAGTGTAATCGGTCGATCGTCGGGCGTCCGATCCGCCGGAGGATCCCCTCGGAAGGGGCCACCTGATAACATCCGGCCCGTTTTGGCACCCGAAACCTCAACCCGGTGGGCCCTCGTTCTCGGCGCTTCGTCCGGCTTCGGCGAGGCGTGCTCGCTCGCGCTCGCGCGCGCGGGCTGGAACGTGTTCGGCGTGCACCTCGATCGAAAAGCGACCCAGGCGAACGCGGATCGGATCGTGGCCGAGATCTCCGGCCTCGGCCGCAAGGCGGAGTTCTTCAACGTCAACGCGGCGGACGACGAGAAGCGGGCCGAGGTGATCGCCGCCATTTCCACGGCCTGCGGTCAGGCGCCCCCGGAATCGCGAGTCGGCGTACTCCTGCACTCCCTGGCCTTCGGGACCTTGAAACCCTTCGTCGCGCCGGAGCGAGGCGGATCCATCTCCAAGGCGCAGCTCGAGATGACCTCGGACGTCATGGCCCACTCGCTCGTCTACTGGGCGCAGGACCTCATCTACGCGGACCTGCTCTCTCCCGGGAGCCGGATCTTCGCCATGACCTCCGCGGGGGATCACATCGTCTGGCCGGCGTACGGCGCCGTTTCCGCCGCGAAGGCCGCGCTCGAATCCCACGTGCGGCAGCTCGCCGTCGAGCTGGCGCCTCGAGGAGTAGCCGTCAACGCGCTTCGCGCCGGCGTGACGGACACGCCCGCGCTGAGGAAGATTCCGGGGAACGAGGAGATGATCGAGCGGGTCGGCCGCATGCATCCCGCCGGAAGGCTCACGCGGCCCGAGGACGTGGCGGGCGCCCTGGTCGCCCTCTGCTCCCCGGGCGCCGGCTGGATCAGCGGAAACGTCATCGGCGTCGATGGCGGCGAGGACGTGGCGGGCGGGCGTTGACCCCCGGATCGCTCCGCATTTGAGCGGTCCTCCGGCTTCCTCTTCGGGCGGGTCCGCTTTCGACTTCGTCACGGAGAAGGCGGGCATCCGCGAGCTGCGCCTGCGGTCCAACGGTCTGCGCGTCCTGCTTCTCGAGAACGCGGTCGCTCCCGTGGTGACCTTCGCGATCGTCTACCACGTCGGCAGCCGGAACGAGGCCGTCGGCTATACGGGATCGACCCACCTTCTCGAGCACCTGATGTTCAAAGGGACTCCCGAGTACAGCCGGGAAAAGGGCACGGCGATCGCCGCGGTCCTCGAGGCGATGGGGGCCCGCTTCAACGCGACCACCTGGTTCGACCGGACCAACTACTACGAGACCATCCCGTCGGACCAGCTGGAGATTGCGGTGCGCCTCGAGGCGTCGCGGATGCGGGGAGCGCTCCTGCGCGACGAGGACCGCGCGCCGGAGATGACCGTCGTCCGCAACGAGTTCGAGCGGGGAGAAAACTCGCCGTTCCAGGTCCTGTACAAGGACACCTTCGCGGTCGCGTTCCGCGAGCACCCGTACCACCATCCGACGATCGGCTGGCGCAGCGACATCGAGGGCGTCACGACGGCTCGCCTCAAGGAGTTTTACGACGTCTTCTACCATCCGAACAACGCGACGGCGATGCTGATCGGCGACTTCACCGAAGCCGACGCGCTCGCGATCGTCGAACGGCATTTCGGCGCGCTCCCTCCGTCTTCCGCGCCCATCCCGCGCGTGTACACGGTCGAGCCCCCCCAGGAGGGCGAACGGCGGTTCATCGTGCGCCGGGCCGGTCAGGTGGCCTGGTGCGCGCTCTCCTGGCGCACCGTCGAGGCGGTGCACGCGGACACGCACGCCCTGGCCGTCCTCGGAAACGTCCTCGGGGGCGGCTTGACGTCCCGGCTGTATCAGGCTCTCGTCGAAAAGAGCCTCGCGCTTTCCGTGACCGTGGTCCCCTGGCAGCTGCGGGATCCGGCCCTGTTTTCGGTGTTCGCTCCAGTTCGCCCCGGCGTCGAGCCCGCCGCGGTCGAGGCGGTCATCCGCGAGGAGGCGTCGCGAGTCGGGCGGGAGGGGGTCACGGAGGCGGAACTCGAGAAGGCGCGCGTCCAGATTGAGGCGGAGGTCATCTTCGACCGCGACTCGACGGATCAGATCGCGGCATCGCTCTCCGAAGCGATCGCGGTCGCCGACTGGGAATGGTACGCGCACTACCCCGTCGCCATCCGCGCCGTCACGCGGGAGGACGTTCAGCGCGTGGCCGCGGCGTATTTTCAGGACGACGGGCTGACGGTCGGAACGTTCCTTCCGAAATCGACCGGCGGCATCCCGGCCGCAAACGAAGACGGGGAAGACGAGGAATGACGCGACGGAGTTTCGCCGAGCAGGTCCACCGCCGGACCCTTTCCAACGGGGCCGAGCTTCTCGTGCTCGAGAATCACTTCAATCCGACCCTCGCGCTCTCGGGCTCCCTTTACGGCGGGCCTCTCTACGCTCCGCCCGACCGCCGCCTGATCGCTTCCATGACCGCCGGGGAGCTCACGAAGGGAACGGAGCGCAGAAGCAAGTTCGAGATCGCGGAAGATCTCGAAAGCCGGGGGGCGTCGCTCTCCTTTTCCTCCGACTCCTCCGACCCCGTGGGAACGGACATCGCGGGGGCGGCGCTGTCGCGTGACGCGGACCTTCTCCTCGATCGGCTGGTCGAGATCCTCCGCACGCCCGCCTTTCCGGAGGAGGAGCTCGAGAAGGAGAAGAAACGGCTGGCCGGGGCGATCCGGCAGCAGCAGGATCAGACCTCGGCCCGCGCGCAGGACGCCGCGGCGCGCCGCATCTACCCTCCCGGGCATCCCTTTCACCGGCGGACCGGCGAAGAGCGGATCGCGCGACTCGAGTCGCTCACGCGCTCGGATCTGCGGGGCTTCTACGACGCGCGGTATTCGGCGGGGACCCTCAGGCTGGTGGTGGTGGGCGACGTGAACGCCGATGCGATCCTCGACGGCCTCGAGCGGCGCCTCGCCGACTGGAGACGGGGCGGCCCGCCCGATATCCCGCCCGTGCCGGTGCCCGATCCGGTCCCCGTCTCGGAGAGCGTCGAGATGCCGGACAAGGCCAACGCCGACGTCGTGCTCGCGACGCCGGCCGCCCTGACCCGCCCCGATCCGTCGTACCTCGCCTGCGTCCTCGCCAACTCCGCGCTGGGGCAGTCGTCGCTTACGTCGCGTCTCGGCGTTCGGGTGCGCGACACGGAGGGGCTGACGTACGGCATCCATTCGAGCTTCCACGCGACGCACGTGCCGGGCCCCTTCGTCGTGACCGTGACGGTGAAGCCCGAGAGCCGCGACGGTTGAGAGTTAAGGGTCAAGGGCTCATTCCAGGTTGAGGCGTCGGCGCGGTCAACTCTGAACTTTCCACTCTCAACTCCGAACTCCCGACTCTCAACTTCCTATGACAGAATCCCGCCAGACAGGAGGCTCCCATTCCTCGCAGACCTCAATATCGCAAGCCCATCCGTCGCCGGCCCGGCGAGGCCGCGCCGACCCATCGCGTCTGGTTGTCCCCGGAGGCGCCCGTCCCGGAGGGACCCGCGGGAGATGGCCGGGCCTACTATCGCGCGCGGCTCGACTCCGAGCCCTCCCCCGAATGGATGCGGGCTTATCGCGCCGGGATGCTCGGCCTGATGCCCGAGGACCGCGACGCCGTGCTCCGCATGGAATTTCAGGGAGACAGCGTGCGATTTTCGGCGAGCGAGGGCGAGGTCGGCAAGATGCGGAAGGTTCTCGAGCGCCGCCTGGACGCCGTCAACTCGATTCTCTCCGGCGGCCGCGGCGGGAGCGCGCCGCAGAGTTAGCTCTCGACTGTCAGCCATCAGCTGTCAGCTGGAACTGACGCTTCGGAAACTTTCGGCTGAGAATCGTCTCGATTCGGTCCGCGGTACTATCGCCTGAGTCCTTGAGTGGCTGATGGCTGAAAGCTGACAGCTTCCTCAGGCCTTCTTCCTCACCGTCTCGCCCATCGGAGTTTCTCGCGGCGCCTCGGGCGTGGCCGGCGCTTCCCATTCGAGCTTGCGGTAGTCGAACTGCGCCTCGTCCCGCGCGTTGAACTTGACGATCTCGAAGTAGGGCGAGAGGTCGAAGTCGCGGGGGACGCAGAGCGTCGGGTGCCGCGCCCGCAGAAGCCCGCTGTAGGCCCTCCGGGTCGGACGGCCGAGGATCTGCTGGCGCAGCCGCTCTCCCGGCGTGTTCGCGGGCCGGCGCACCTGCTGAGGAAGAATCGGATACTGGACGCGGGCGAAGGCCTCGGCGAGGAGGGTCGAGCAGATCGTCTCCGTGGCCACACCGCTGCCGAAATGCAGAGCGTCCTCCTGGAGACGCGGCGGGATCAGGTGGAATGGCAGGAGGTACCGCGTCAGGTCCAGGAAGTTGCGTCGGTCGTACTGGTGCCCCACGCGGGACAGGACGTGATCGAAGATCGTGTCGAGGTCTTCCGGACGGATGCGCATCGGCCGGCAGATCCGGATGTTCAGGTGGATGTACTTGATCAGCGGCGAAACGACGACGCCCTCCGCGACGAGAGCTTCGACGACCAGGAACTTTGCTTCGCGGCCGAAACGCCTCTGAATCCTTGCGCGCGTTTCCGTGTCGCGCCGGAGCAGCGCGTCGCCGATGTAGAGCGCGCTGTGAGACCAGGACGACTGAGTCAGGTACTTGACGGCCGATGAGACGCGCTGATCCCCGTCGACCAGCAGCACGTCCCCGGGCGCGATGGTCGCCTTCAGCTTGACCGGGTCGTTGTAGACGAACCGGCGGTAGTTCCGGCGCTGCCGCGTGATTTCCGCGACGAACCAGTCTGCGAGGAAGCGGCGGGGGGAGCGCATGGTCCTATTGTGAGGGAAGGCGGAGCCAGGCTGTCGGCTATCAGCTCTCAGCTGTCAGCCAGGGCGTTCGAGGCGTTCATTTTCAAGCTGCGGGACGCTCGCAGGTGCCCTTCTCGTCTGCCGCTTCTCTTACCTCTTCATCAGATACGGGGATTCCTGCAGGCGGGCGCCGCCCGCGTCGGCGACCGCGAAGCGCGAAGGGGTGAATTTCTTCGAGCCGCCGGCGAGCCCGTACGACCCGTTCCAGAGTGCGGCGCCCGCGTACTCCCCCTTCTTGTTGATGACGTAATAGTTCAACTGGAAGTCGGGGCGGCCGTTTTTGTCGCGGTAGTACTTCGAGGCGTTCACCACCCGCTCGAGCGTCGCGAGCGCCGCGTCCTGGGGGGACTTGCCCTGCCGCATCAGCTCGACGACCGTGTGCGAGCCGCAGAGCCGGATGTTTCCCTCTCCCCACCCGGTCGATCCGCAGGCGCCCACCTCGCCGTCGACGTAGAGCCCGGCGCCGATGACCGGCGAGTCGCCCAGGCGGCCCGGCAGCTTGAAGAAGAGTCCGGAGGTGGTCGTCGTTCCGACGAGATCTCCCGACGCCGTCAGGGCGTTGCAGTTGATCGTGCCCTGCGGCCGGAAATCCTCGACTCCGAACTTCTCGATGTACCAGCGAATGTCGGGGTCCTTCTGCTCCTCCTCGCCCCGCTCCATCCAGTCGTCTCTCCCCGAGAGTTTCTCTTTCCAGTAGAGCCAGATCTTTCGCGAGCGTTCCGTCAGCAGATTCTGCTCGGGCACTCCGTGGGCGCGGGCGAATTTCAGAGCGCCTTCGCCCACGAGAAACGCCCGGTTGGTCTGGTCCATGACGAGACGCGCGACGCGCGAAGGGTTCTTGATGCGCTCCAGGGCGCCAACGGCGCCGGACTTCATCGTCCGTCCATCCATCACGGAGGCGTCGAGCTGGACGACGCCCTCCTCGTTCGGGATGCCGCCGAATCCGACCGTGACGTCGTTGGGGTCGTTCCGCTCATGACTTCTCCTTGAAAACGGTTCGCAGGACCGCGCCGCGGGCCGGGCGCCTATTCGTCGGGGAGCTCGGGCTCTTCCCGGATTTCGCGCTTCGTGCCGGGCGCCATGAGATCCATCAGAAGCTCCGGGAGAGTTTCCGCGAACTGACTGCGGGGCATGACCGTCGTGACGCCGGCGGCTTCCGCGCGCCTGCCGAGCTCGCGATCGACGTGGGAGAGAAAACCGACGACCGGGAGCGCGCCGTCGGGACCGCTCGTTCTCATCGCGGCCACCGCGTCCACCGCCCCGTCCGAGAGCTCCACCAGAGCGGCCACGGTGCCCGCTTCCCGGCAGGTGGCGGCCAGGCCCTTCGGGTCGGTGAAGCGGACCGGAACGTTCAGATGCCGGGCCGTCGCGTCGATCTTGGACCGGAAGAAGAGGTCCTCCACGCAGGCGACGACAGACTTCGACATGGCGCGGATTGTATGACGGGGAGGGAGGGGCGCCGCCCGGGGGCGCGGAGGCGCCTCCCGCCCTCTTTCAGAACATCTTCACCAGGTCGACGGTGAATCGATTGAGCCAGGTCGAGCGATCGAGCCGCTGCTGAAACACCGCCGCGCCCTGCACGAAGATCCGCGGCGCGACCGTGATCGCGAGGGCGACGCGGTGGCCCCGGTACCAGCTGTGGAACCACCAGTCGTCGGTGTTGTACGCGCCCATGACCGCGTCCCGCTGGACGTACTGGTAGGTATAGAACCCGCGGAGGCGCCCCGGCGTTCCAACGTCGCCGGCGGTGATGCTGCCCTCGAAGGCCTTGTCGTCGCCGCGCGCCTCCCCCCGGGAGCCGAAGTTTTCGAGTCCGTCGAGCGAAACCATCAGGGGGATCGCGCCCAGAGGGAACCGCAGGCGAACGATGGCGTCGGCGATCCGGAACCGCGAAACGAACACCGGGCCGCCGATGACGGAGCGCGAGTAGTTCTGCCGGATGTAGGCCGGCCGGAGGCGATCCGGTTCGAAGCTCCAGAACGAGCCCGCGGCTTCGATCGCGAACGACGCCGGGTCCCCGCGACGCCAGACGAGCTGTCCCGCTTCGACGCGCGTGCGGTCACGATCCCGCTGCGGGCCGCGGAAGGCGCCGGCGGCGAGGATGAGCCCTCCGACCGGGAGCTGCCATGCGGCCGCCGCGCCGAGCGACTGGATGTCGCGATCCCAGAGCATCTCGGTCGCGACGAGCGGCATTCCGAAGCTGCCGAGCCGGATGTCCAGCGGGCCCGGCCGCGCCTCGACGAACCACCGCTCGAGGGTCGATCCGGTCGTACGGTAGTTGTCGAAGTTTCTCGCGTTGTCGGAGTTCCGGTCCGTTCCGAGGTCGCCGATCGCCCGCGCTCCGACTCTGAGCCGGTCCGAAAAGACCCAATCGAGCTCCGTGCGAAGCTCGAACCGCCCGCGGTGGATGTCGGGACGGAACACGAGCTTTTCGATCCGATCGTAGCGGGCGAGGAAGTCCCACTGGAATTCGAGGTGCGGCTTCTGCCGCTCTTCGAAGTATTCGGTCTCGCCTTGCGCGCGGGCCGTGCGCTGCGCCATGAGGCATAGAAGCAGAATCGGAAAGAGAATCCGTCCGGCCTTCGCGGCGGTGCGCCGAGGCGTCAGGCGGCCGCCGCCGTGACGGATGCGAGAGCCTCGTAGAGATCGTTCACCGTCTGATACCGATCCTCCGGTTTTTTCTGCATGCAGATCAGGATGATGGCCGCGATCCGGGGGTCGATGCGCGGGTTCTTCGACTGCGGCGCGGGCGGCTTCTCCTGGACGTGCTTGAGGACGACGGCGATCGGGGTATCGCCCTCGAAGGGCAGCGTGCCCGTGAAGATCTCGTACAGCACCACGCCCGTCGAGTAGATGTCGGAGCGGAAGTCGAGCGCGAGCCCCCGAGCCTGCTCGGGCGACATGTAGTCGGGCGTCCCGACGACGGTGCCGGTCGCCGTCATCCCGCGCTCCTGCGTCAGACGGGCGATACCGAAATCCATGATCTTCAAGCCGCCGGTCGGCTCGATGATGATGTTCTGCGGCTTGATGTCGCGGTGGATGACTCCGACTTCGTGCGCCGCCGCCAGACCCGCGCACATCTGCTTGGCGATCCGAAGCGCCACCGGCGTCGGGAGCAGCTGGTCCTGCTCGACGAGGTGCTTGAGGGTGATGCCTTTGACGAACTCCATCGAAAGATAGCGAACGCCTCCGGTTTCGCCGAGGTCGTGAGTGCGCAGGATGTTCGGGTGGGTGATCCTGCGCGCGAGGCGGATCTCCGACTTGAACCGGTCGAGGAGGGTCGGGTCGGCGGACAGTGCCTCGCTGCGAAGCGTCTTGATGGCGACGAGGTCCTCGAGATCCCGGTCGAGAGCCTTGTAGACGATCCCCATTCCGCCCCTCCCGAGCACCGACTGGATCTCGTAGCGCGAGGCGAAGAGGGTCCCCACCTGCGGCTCCGCCGAGCGCGCGCCGGACGCCCCGCCCGACGAGCCCGCCGCCGGCACGTCCGTCGTCATCCGCATGGCGGCGGAGGCGGACAGGGTGACGGCCTCGTCTCCCTGGTTGAGCGTCAGGGCTCCGAGGTACTTTTCGAGCGCCTCCTTTTCCTTGAGCTCTTCGATCATGGCCCGGAACGACCGCGCGAGGATCCCGATCTCGTCCTTCGACTCGATCGGAAGATCCGGCGTCTCGAGATTTCCGACGCGCACTTCCTCCGTCGCCCGCAGAAGCCGCGCGAGGGGCCCCGTGATGCGCCGCGCCAGAAAAAACGACAGGAGAAAGGCGATCAGGAGCGCCCCGAGCCCCACGTAGACCTGGGTGTTCTGGATCGTGCGGAAGGCGGCGAGCTCTTTTTCCCGGCTCCGCAGCGCCACCGCGGTTCCGACCAGGGCGTCGGTCGAGGAGCGCAGCGGAACGAAATACGCGAGATAGGTCTCGCCTGCCAGATCGAGCGCCAGGGGGCCGATCGTCCGCCCCTGGCGGAGCACGGCCGAAACGAGGTCCGGCCGCCGGCGGACGGCATCGAGGACGCTCCCGCTGCGGTTCTGCAGGGTCGACGCCGCCAGCGCCGGCCGCGCGATTTCTTTGGGCTTCGCCTCGTCGGCGAGAAAGACGATTTCGGCGTTCATCAGCGACTTGAAGGCGATCGCGACCTCGTCGTTGATCTGAAACGCGGCGGCGATGACCCCGACGATGCGGGTGCCGCCCTCGAGGACCGGGGCCGCGACCACGTTGTAGAGCTTCCCTCCGGAGAGCCAGATCCCGGAGGTCTTCTCGCCCTCGAGAGCCGCTGCGATCGTCGGCACGCGCGACAGGTCCGCCGAGTAGGGCAGCGGCTTGTCGGTGCGGAGGAACGCCGTCCCCTGCGGGTTGACGGCCGCGAGGAAGTCCGCGCGGGTCCCCGAGGCCTGCTCGTTTTTCAGCGTGTCGAACGCCGTCGCCGGGTCCGCGTCGCTCGTCATCATGGAGATGATGCCGGCGTTGTTGACGACGACCGCGAGCGCGCGGTGCAGCCCGGCATAGCGGGTCTGCTCGAATGACTCCCACGCCGGGCCCGCCTTTTTCAGGTCCTCCGCGATCTTGGCGTCCGCGATGCGGCGCGCGCGATAGGTCGAGATCGCGATCGCGCCGCCGACCGAGATCAGGATCAGGAGGGCGGCGCCCGCGAAGATCTTGAGCGAGAGTGAGAACCGGGGAGGTTTCGGAGCCGGGAGCTTCAGACCGCGGATGGGGATCCGCGTCCCGGTCCCGGTGGTCATCGAGGCGGCGGAATTAATAACGCTCATCGTCCGAGGCCGCGGCGGGAGGGTAATCCTTTCCGTACTTGTTCTTGTGGGGCTGCGCCTTGTAGGCCGAGGCGTCGAGACGCAACGCCACGGCGGGCGTCTCCGCTCGCGCGCGCACGACGACGGGGACCTGGCCCTCGCCGCCCTCCTCGTGCCAGGCGCGGATCGTCCAGTTTCCCGGTGCGACTCCGTCGAAGCGGAACGACCCGTCGGGACCGGTGACGGCCGCGTAGTCGGAGTCGACGACCATCACGAAGCCGACCATCTGCGGGTGGATGTTGCAGTACACCCGGACGAGCCCCGGCTCTTCGAAGCGCTTCTCTCTGGATCCGCCGCTGCGGTAGAGCCCGAGGTCGAAGCGATTCGGGGCAGAGACGGAAAACACGTTGTGGTAGATCGGATCCACGTTCGGGAACTGAACTTCCCCGGCGCGCGGCACCGAGACGACGCGGGGCACGAACTTCTTGCCCTGGCTCCTCATTTCGGCGCGCGCGGCGTGAGCGGCCGAAGCCTGGGAGCGCAGTCCTTCGATCCAGACGACCGCGTTGGCCGCCTCGGGCAGCGGGGCGCCCGCCTTCACCAGGCTGACCTTCCCCGAGACGCTTCCACCGCCGGTGGACGCGGCTGCGGCGACCGCTGCCGGCGTGGGCGCGGGAGGGGCGAAGAGGCCGAGCGCGAGCGCCAGCAGGAAAGCCATGGAAATCGGCCGAAATCATAGCATCCGAAGGCGTTTGCCGTCGGGTTAGGATCGGCGGGGAGGTGGACATGGAAGCCAGGCGCGTCCAGATTTTCGGGAAAGACACGTGACCCTATACGACTGCGGCCCGTGAGGACTACGCAAAGCGCAACGTGCCTTTCGACTACGTGAACGTAAAGGGAAATCCGGCCGAGATCGACCGGATGGTCCGGCTGTCGGGAGGCCGCCAGGTCCCCGTCATCGTCGATGAGGGCAAGGTCACGGTCGGCTTCGGAGGAACGTGAGAGGTCTGAGAGCGCCCGTCGGGCGCGAAAAGATCGGAAACCGGAAACGGAAAAACGGGAATCGAATGATGAAAGGGACGGAGGAACCCGCTGAGGCTTCAGCGACTTCGGGATCTGGTCTTGTTGCTTACCCTTCGATTCCCCGTCTCCGTCCCCTCTTTTCGTTTCCCGTTTCCCGTTTCCCGTTTCCCGTCTTCCCCCCCATATAATCCCGCGCCGAACCAGAGAACGTCCGCTCCCACAACGGAGGTCGTATGGCGAACCCGGAGACCGTTCAGGATTTTCGCCCCTACATCTCCTCCGAGCAGGCGATTCCCGAGTTCACGCCCAAGGCGATCCTCCTCGGAGTCTTCTTCGGCATCCTCTTCGGTGCGGCGACGGTCTACCTGGCTCTCCGCGCGGGTCTCACGGTGTCGGCCTCCGTTCCCATCGCGGTGCTCTCGATCGCCGTGTTCAAGAAGATCGGGCGATCGACGATTCTCGAGAACAACATCGTTCAGACGATCGGATCCGCCGGCGAGTCCGTCGCCGCAGGAACCGTCTTCACCGTCCCCGCGCTTCTCTTCCTGACGGGCGGCGAGCACTACTTCCAGTACCTCCAGATCACGATCCTCGCGATCTTCGGCGGCGTTCTCGGCGTGCTGTTCATGATTCCGCTGCGTCGCGCGCTCATCGTGAAAGAGCACGGAAAGCTGCCGTACCCCGAAGGAACGGCGTGCGCGGACGTCCTGATCGCCGGCGAAAAGGGCGGGAATCTCGCGAAGACCGTGTTTGCCGGCGTGGGCGCGTCGCTGCTCTACAAGTTCCTCTACGGCGTGCTCGGCCTCTGGAACGAGACGCCGATCTGGTTCCGGACGAAGAAGGAGACCGTCACGTATCCCGCCGCCACGCTGGACGTGGCGGTCACGCCGGAGTACCTGGGTCTCGGCTACATCATCGGACCGCGCATCGCCTCCGAGCTGTTCTCCGGCGGCCTGCTCGCCTGGATGGCCCTGATCCCGCTCATCGCGATCTTCGTCCCCGACTCGCGCGTCGTCGCCGACCTCCACAAGCTCGGGTTCAGCGACGCCTGGATGGCGAACAATTCCTACGCGAACTGGATTTACCGCGCGTACATCCGTTACATCGGGGCCGGAGCGGTGGCGTGCGCCGGCGTCATGACGCTGTTGAAGACGTTGCCGACGATCGTTTCGGCCTTCCGGGAATCGGTGAAGAGCTTCGGCGAAGGCCGCGCGGGCGGCTCCGTCAAGCGGACGGAACAGGACATGGGCATCGGGATGGTGGTCATCGGCTCGCTCGCGATCGTTCTCGTCCTCGCCGTGCTTCCCGGCTTTCCCCACGGGCCGTTCCCGGGTTCCCTGATGATGTCGCTCCTGATCGTCGTCTTCGGCTTCTTCTTCGTGACGGTTTCCTCTCGGATCGTCGGAATCATCGGGACGTCTTCCAATCCCATCTCCGGAATGACGATCGCGACGATCATGGCGACCTGC
The DNA here is from genome assembly GCA_020199905.1 of Acidobacteriota bacterium. Lineage (GTDB taxonomy): Bacteria > Acidobacteriota > Thermoanaerobaculia > UBA5066 > Gp7-AA6 > JALYUA01. The sequence goes on along the minus strand of JAIVJS010000072.1, from coordinate 24,961 downwards.
GTCGTCTTCGTGGTCATCGGCTGGCGCGGGGACATCTACCAGGCGGTCGCCCTCTGCGTGGGCGCGATCGTCTGCGTCGCCGCGGCGAACGCGGGCGCGACGTCCCAGGATCTGAAGACGGGCTACCTGGTGGGAGCGACCCCAAAGCTCCAGCAGTACGGGTTCCTGATCGGCGTCGTGACGTCCTCCTTCTTCATCGCGATCACGCTCTTCATCCTGGACAAGACCTACAAGGGCGCGAACGAGCTTCACGGCATCGGCGGCGTGCAGCTCCCCGCCCCGCAGGCGACGCTGATGGCCACGATCATCAAGGGACTCCTGGCGCAGAACCTCCCCTGGGCCCCCGTGCTGGTCGGAGTGTTTCTCGCCTTCATGGCGCAGCTCGCCGGCGCGCACGCCCTGTCCTGGGCGGTCGGCGCTTACCTGCCGGTCTCGACCACGGCCCCGATCTGGGTCGGCGGAATGTTGAAGGCGTTCGTCGACTCGTGGCGTCGCAAGAAGGAAGGCGTCGCGGGCGAGGAATCGGAGCTCTCCTCGGGAATGCTCTACGCCACGGGACTCGTGGCGGGCGGCTCTCTCGGCGGGGTGCTGATCGCGTTCATCGCGTTCTTCGGGGACACGGTCCTCCACATGGAGAAACCGAACCTCCTCGAGAAGCTCGATCTCGGATCGAAGCTCTATCCCGGCCTGAAGAACGGTCTGGTGAGCGGCGGGATCCTCTCCGCGGTCGCCTTCGGCGTGCTCTGCGTCCTGCTCCTCCAGAAGGCGAGAAAGAGGCTGGATGCGTAGTCAGCTGTCAGCTGTCAGCTATCAGCGGTCGGTTGAGCGTTCTTACTCTCAACTCTCGACTCTCGACTCTCAACTTCCTCGATCGCCTCGAATTTCCGACCCACCTTGACGAACGCGTCGACGGCCAGGTCGAGGTCCGCGTGCGAGTGGGCGGCGGAGACCTGGCAGCGCAGGCGGGCCTGTCCGTGCGGGACGACCGGGAAGCCGAACCCGGACACGTAGACGCCCTGCTCGAACAGGTCGCGTCCCATCGCGAGGGCCTTCGCCGTGTCGCCCACGATGACAGGCACGATCGGATGCGTGCCGTGCGGAATCTGAAAACCCGCCTCCGAGATCGCCTTCCGGAAGTACGCCGCGTTCTCCCGGAGCTTCGCGACCGGCGCGGGATCCTCGCGAAGCATTCGGAACGCCTCGAGAGAGCCCGCCGCCACCGGGGGCGGCAGAGAGTTGGAGAAGAGATAAGGCCGGCTTCTCTGGCGGAGAAGCTCGACTAACGCGGAAGGCCCCGTGACGAAGCCGCCCGCCGCGGACCCCATCGCCTTGCCGAGCGTGCCGGTCGTGACGGGAATTCGATCGAACACGCCCTGCTCTTCGGCGGTGCCGCGGCCCGTCCGGCCGAGGACACCGGTGGCGTGCGAGTCGTCCACGACCAGCAGCGTGCCGGTTCGTTCGCAGATCTCGACCAGGGCCCGCAGGTCCGCCTCCTCGCCCTCCATGGAGAAGACGCCGTCCGTCATCATCATCCGGAATCGCGACGCGCCGTCCTCCGCGAGAAGCCGGTCGAATGCCTTCATGTCGTTGTGCGGCACGCGGAACCGCTTCGCCTTGCAGAGGCGAACACCGTCGATGATCGACGCATGGTTCAGCTCGTCGGAGTAGAGCCCGTCCCCCTCTTCCAGCACCGCCGCGAACAGCCCCTCGTTCGCGTTCCAGCAGGACATGTAGAGGATCGCGTCCTGCTGCCCGAAGAACGAGGCGATCTCCGCTTCGAGCTCCTTGTGCAGCGCCTCGGTGCCGCAGATGAATCGGACGGATGCCATGCCGGCGCCCCACCGGTCGATTGCCTTCTTCTGCGCCTCGCGCACGCGGGGGTGGTTCGCGAACCCGAGATAATTGTTGGACGTCAGCATCACGACTTCGCGGCCGCCGACGCGCACGCGCGCATCCTGAGGCGACTGGAGGACGAGCTCCTCCTTGAAGGTGCCGGCCTGCTTCAGCTTCGCGACTTCGGCGGCGAGATGGGCGATGAGCGGGTGCATAGGGTGAGTTGAGCGTTAAGCGTTGAGAGTTAAGAGTTCCGAGCGATGATCACCGGCACTGAGAAACGAGCTCACAACCATCACTCGCTCACGATTTTTCCCGCCACCCGCTGGCCGGGGAAGGCCGCGTCCAGAGCCGAGAGGGCCCGGTCGAAGCCGGCCTTGTCCGGCGCCACGATCTCGGCGCAGATGGTGGGCCGGTTCACGATCTCGGACGTTCCCGTCGGATTACGGACGATGACCGCCTGGGCGGGCTCCTCGACGACGAACAGGATGTCGTCGATGTCTTCGAGGGCGCGGAGCGCCGTGCGGTGCGCCCGCTCCCTCTCGTCCTTGTTCAGGCACACCCCGGCGAGGCCCACGATGCGGAAATTGTTCGGCTCGAACTCGGTCCGATCCCAGTTCCGCCAGACGCGCTCGCGCGGCCGGAGCTCGAAGCGGTACGCGAGATTGGAAAGGCGCGACTCCTCGAGCGCGAACTCGGCGATGCGGCGGTCCGTCAGCTCGGCGGTGGTATCTGGCGTCGGCGGTTTGCGGGTCGGCATCGTCGTCCTCCGGGTGAAATGTCAGGCAGGCTTGCCGTTCGGGTAGAAGACTACTTTCATTGCGCGCCGGTTCTGAAGAAGCTCCATCGCTTCGTGGAATCGGTCGAGCCCCTCGAACTCGTCCGTGACCAGATGCTCGAGGTCGAGCCCCGCGCGGAGGAGGTCGAGCATCTTGATCCACGTCTCGAAGACGCGCCGGCCGATGATGGCATGGAGCGTCAGGCCCTTGAAGATGAAGTCTTTCGTATAGTCGCGGATCGTCAGGCTCTTCTCGCGCGGGAGCCCGAGCAGGGACAGGACCCCTCCGCGCCGCGCCCCGGCCAGGCCGAGGTTGACGGAGGCCTCGGCCCCGGAGAGCTCCATGACGACGTCGGCCCCGCCACCCGTGGCGTCGCGCAGGCTTCCCGCGGGATCCTTCGTCTTCGTCAGGTCGAGGACGGTCACGTTCGTCAGCCGGCGCTTCAAAGCCCACTTCCGGGCGTGCGCGGCCGCGTGGGCATTGACGTCCGTGATGGCAATGTGGGACGCGCCCGAGATGCGCGCGATCTCGGCGCACATGGCGCCGATAGGTCCGTAGCCGAGCACGGCGACGGAGCGGCCCGAGAGATCCGCAACCTGGGCGGTGTGGACCGCGTTGCCGAGAGCATCGAGAAAAGCGCCGATGCGGACTGGAACGACCGAGCGGTCGAGCGAGACGACGTTGTCGGCGGGGACCACGACGTACTGGGCGAAGCAGCCGTCTCCGTGCACGCCGAGGATCCGCGTGTTCTCGCAGATGTGGCGCTGGCCGGTCAGACAGGGCCGGCAGTGGCCGCAGGTGACGTGCATCTCGGCGGAAACGTACTGGCCGACCTCGAGATGCGGGCGCTTGCCTCCGGGCCCGAAGGCGACGATCTCTCCGCAGAACTCGTGGCCGTAGATGCGGGGCGGCTGGACCATCCCCGCCATCGAGGCGTCCCACTGGTAAATGTGCTTGTCCGAGCCGCAGACGGCCGTGGCGAGGACCCGGACGAGGACCTCCCCCTGGCCGGGCTCGGGGACCGGCACGCTGCGCACCTCCGTCCCCTCGCGCCCCGCGACCGGCTTTGTCTTCACGACCGCGGTCATCGAAGTCGGGAACCGGGAAACGGGAATCGGGAATCGGGAATCTTCGGCAGAAGCGGGCGGCGTCTTTTCCGATTTCCGATTTGGTTGACTGCGGAGTACCGCGGCCGTCTCGCTCCCGTTGGTCGCTCGGCTCCCGATTTCCGATTTCCGGCCCCGGCGCGAGCTCAATCTCCGGCCTCGTCGTCGCGCACGTAGCCGGCGCCGGCCCCGGCCAGCGCGGCGGCGGGGGGAAAAACGTCCACCGGGCGTACGTACCGGTCGACCGTCGTGCGCGTCCCGCCGATGCGCAGCGTCTCGAAGAGGAAGCGGAACTTCTTCTCCAGGGTGTCCGCGATCGCGTCGCGCGTTCCGACCGGCAGATTCCAGAACTGCTCCTTGAAGGGGCCGATCGCCTGCTTCCGGTTCTTGTAGAGAAACTGCTCCTGTGTCTCGCCGGCCTTCTTCTGCTCGATCATGTTGGTGAAGACCCACCGGTCCACCGCGCGCTTCAGGGGATAGGGCAGCGACGGGTGATCGAAAACCATGTTCTGAAATTCGGTGGCCAGATGGATCTCCGCGCAGCCGTGCTGCGGAAACTGGCCGAAGAGCTCGGGCGAGAGCGTGGACGCTCCGTGCTGGACGGCTCCGGCGAGCCCGTACTCCTCGCGCGCCACCTTCGAGATCCGTTCGAGCGTCGTAAAGTCGATCGCCACGCGCTGCACGGTCCCATCGGGCCCGACGAGCCCGCCGTGCGATGAGCCCGTCTGCACCGAGACCTTCGCCAGCCCCCGCAGGTCGCCGATCCGGTTCCGGTACCCGTTCATGTACGCGCGAAGCTCTTCGGGGGTGGAGTTTTCCTTGCCGACTTCCCCGATCTCTCCGCCGATGGAGATGGGCATCTCCTTCGGCTCGTGCCTGCGGATGTACTCGGTCAGGACGGCGCTGTAGCGGCAATTGGCGTCCTGCTGCTCGGGCAGCGTCTTCTTCGAGAGATCGACCAGCGTCGACGTGTCGATGTCGATCTGAAAGAACCCCGACGGGATCGCTTCGTCGATGAGGGCCTCGATCGCGGCGATCTCCCGGTCCGGGTCCTCTTTCATCTTTTTCGGGTTCGTCTGGTAATGGTCGCCCTGGAGGAAGATCGGCCCCTTCCAGCCTTCGCGGATCGCCGCCCCGAGAAGGACCGCGGCGTATTCGCCGGGGCGCTGGTCGGTGTAACCGATCTCGCTCCTCGCGATCTCGAAGATCAGCGCGCCCGCGTCGAGCGAACGCGCGGCCCGCAGAGCGGCCCGCATCGTGTCGTAGGAGAGCATGCGGATGTTGACCGCCGGAACGCTGAAGCCGTCGACCTCTCCGCGGCCTCTCGCCTCGTAGAGGGGGAGGATCGAGGCGGGAAGGATGCCGAGCTCGCGCGCCGCCTCGCGAATGGTGCGCCGCGCGGCGTCCCGGACCTCCGCGTCGCCGAACACCGCGGTCCAGACGAGACTGTCGACGATCCCTTCGCGGAACCGGTCCGCGTCCACGATCCGAAGCGGCTCTCCGCGGCCGACCGTCTCGGATCTTTCGAGGAACTGTGCGAGCTCTCGGGATGTCAGAAAAAGTTCCATGTTTCGCTCTGCGGCCGGGGGATTATATGCGTCGCCTCCGCGAACTGCGGGACGCGCTCACGCGCCGGCGAGCGGCTCGCCTGAGGGCTCAACCGCTCGCCTCGTCCCTCCGTTCGCTGCGGCTCCCGCAGCGTCAGCCTCCTCCCTCCCTCCGGTCGGGAGACTTCTCACGCTGCGAGCTTAGCCACGATCGACGGAGGCGCAGCTCTGCCCCCTCCGCTCCCCCTCCCGCGCGCCGGGGAGAGGCTGGAGTGAGAGGCGGTACGTGTTTTGAAGGCGAGGTCTTCGCCGGTGGCGCGTGGGGGCTTTACCGTCGGCGATTTACGCCGTAGGCTCGCGGCGTGCCTCTCCTGTCCCGCACCATCCACTTCAACGCGGGGCGCAGCCTCTGGCGGCCCGACTGGCCGCGGGAGCGCAATCTGGCCGTCTATGGCGACGAGGGACCGCACGGGTACGGGCACAACTACGAGCTCGAAGTGGCGGTGCGGGGAGAGATCGATCGCGACACTTCGATGGTCGTCAACCTGACCGACCTCGACCGGATCCTGAAAGAGGAAGTGGACCGGCCGCTCGACCATCGCAACCTGAACAGCGACGTTCCCGACTTCGCGGGGGTCTCGCCCACCGCGGAAAGACTCGCGGAGTGGATCTGGGAGAAGGTCCGGGCCCGGATCGCGCGGGAGGGCTGGCCGTGCCGCCTCTCGCGCCTCCGGCTGCGGCTCGAGCCCGGCTTTGCCGTCGAGATCGAAGAGTCTTAGGAAGGAGGTCCGTTGTACTTCCGACAGTTCTATCTGGGGTGCCTCGCGCAGGCGTCGTACCTGATCGGGTCCGAGGGGGAGGCTGCCGTCGTCGATCCGCGGCGGGACGTCGACGAGTACATCGACGTGGCGCGGCAGGAAGGCCTGACGATCCGGCACGTCATCGAGACGCATCTCCATGCCGACTTCGTGTCAGGGCACCGCGAGCTGGCGCGCCGGACGGGAGCCCGGATCTACATCGGAGCGAGCGCGCGGGCGGCCTTCCCGCACGTCCCCGTGGTCGAGGGCCGCGAGATCTCGTTCGGCGGCGTGACGCTTCGATTCCTGGAGACGCCCGGCCACACTCCGGAATCCGTGTGTGTCCTCGTGACCGACCGCTCGGAATCGCCCGAGCCGAAGCTCGTCCTGACCGGCGACACACTCTTCATCGGAGACGTGGGTCGCCCCGACCTTCTGGGAGCCGCGATGTCCGCGGAAGACCTGGCGGGAATGCTCTACGACTCTCTGCGCGAGAAGCTTCTCCGGCTCCCGGACTCCGTGCAGGTCTTCCCGGCGCACGGCGCGGGGTCTCTGTGCGGGAAGAACATTTCGTCCGAGACGAGCTCGACGATCGGCCAGCAGCGGCTCTTCAATCACGCGCTCCAGCCGATGTCGCGCGCGGAGTTCATCCGGCTGATGACGTCCGACCTGCCGGAGGCGCCCGCCTACTTCCGGCGGGACGTCGAGTTGAATCGCGCGGGAGCCGGCTCTCTGGAAGATCTTCCGGCGATCGCGTCCCTCGACGCGGGCGGCGTCGCGCGGGCAGTCGAGAAAGGCGCCGTCGTTCTGGACGTGAGGCCGTCGGAGGCTTACGGAGCGGCGCATGTTCCCGGATCGGTCCAGATCGGCCTCTCGGGGCAGTTCGCGAGCTGGGCCGGCACGGTCCTTCCGCCCGCTTCGCCGGTCGTTCTCGTCGCGGCCGATTCGACGGCGGCGGCCGAAGCGCGAATGCGCCTGGCGCGCGTCGGGCTCGAAGACGTCGCCGGCGAATTGAGCGGAGGCGCGGCGGCCTGGAGGGAGTCGGGCAGGCGCGTGGCGTCGACCGGCCAGACCGACGTCGAGGACCTGCACCGTCGCGTCTCCGGCGGCGACCCGGTCGTGGTGGTGGACGTGCGCCGCCCGGGCGAGTGGGCCGCCGGGGCGATTCCGGGCGCGAGGCGGATCTCGCTTCACGAGCTCTCGCGCCGCGCCGCCGAAGTTGATCCCGGCGCCACCGTCTACGCGATCTGCGCCGGCGGCTACCGTTCGTCGATCGCGACGAGCCTTCTCGAGCGCGCCGGATTCGACCGCGTCACCAACGTCGCGGGCGGCATGGCCGCCTGGACGCGCGCCGGCTTCGAGACGGTGTGACGGGGCGCTTCCTCGTCGCAAACGACGCGGGGTCCTTTCCGTGCTGCGCGCGTTCCGCCGCGGGTCAGGCGGCGGCGCGCTTCGGAACGATCTTCTGCAGCGCGGTCAGGAAGGACGCCGTCTCTTCTCGCGTACCGATCGAGACGCGCAGCCAGTCGGAGAGCGAGGGGAACTTCCTTCCGACCTGGATGCGCTGGTCGCGGAAAGCGCGGATGAGAGGCGCGACGTCGCCTCCGACGTGGATCATGACGAAATTCGTCTCCGACGGAATGTAGCGCCGGCCGTCGCGGTCGAGCTGCGCGCAGAGCCAGCGCCGCGTGTCGTTCAAGAGGCGGCGGTTCTTCGGAACGAGCTCGGGGTCGTTCAGGCTGGCGATCGCGATCGAGAGTCCGGCCAGGTTGACGTTGTCCCAGGAGGCCTGCCCCTTGAGCGTCGCGGCATTGGCGGCGGCCGCGACGCCGTACCCGACCCGAAGGCCCGCCATCCCATAGATCTTGGAGAACGTCCGCGCGACGACGACGTTCGGATGGCGGTCGATCATCGCGATCGCCGTGCGGTACGCCGGGTTCTCCACGAAGTGGTGGTACGCCTCGTCGATGAGGACGGTGGCGTAGGACAGCACCGCTTCGAAGGTCGGCTCCGCCGCGACCAGGCTCCGGCCGGGAGACAGAAACGACGTTCCCGCCATGCGCAGGACGTCGCTCGAGCCGCAGCCGAGCACGATCCGGTCTTCGGAGACGCCGTGGTGGGCCGCGATCTTCGCCCGCAGCTCGTCCTCCAGAGCGCCCGGATAGCGTCCCGCCGCCCGTCCCGCTCGTCCGAGCGCGTCGAGGGCGGAGGCCGACGGTCCGTACGGGTTCTCGTTCGCGTCGAGCAGGATGCGGTCGCTCATCTCGCCGCGCGCCGGCGCCGCGGAGGCCCGCGAGGCGCCGAAAGGCGAGGGAAGCAGGGCGGCGCCGAGCGCCGCGCCGACACTGCCGGCGAACCGGCGTCGCGACATCGAAAAAGACATCGGAGCTCCTTTCGTTACGGTCTGCCGGGTGGGGGCTGGGTGAACTTTACTTCACCGTGGCCTTCGAGGATCGTCGAGCGTTGAGTGTTCAGCGTTGAGCGTTGGTGGGGAGGAAGATGCCAGAGGCTCGTTTTCGAATCCCGATTCCCGATTCCCGACGGTTCCTTTACTGCTCCGGCCGTCTCCCGTGAAATGCATGCCCGCCGCGCGGCGCGGGCGCCGGGGGGCGGTTCGGGGAGGGTCCGAGAATCGGAAATCCGTTCGGCCCGATCGTCAACGGCTGGGAGCCGATCGCGCCCGGCACGACGGGGAAGCCGTTCGGCCTCGCGAGCGGCGTCACGCGATCGGGCGGGATGGCGGGCCGGGTAGGTCGGCCGTAGGCGTTCGCATAGGCGTAGCCGACGTCGTCGGACGAGCCGTCCGGAGGCGGGAGAGGCGGCGCCGCCTGGGCGCGGGAAAGCCGGGCCCGTTCGTCCGCGTCGAGGTCGTGGCCCAGGATCAACACCTGGCCCTCCAGCGATGGCCGCGGCTTCCTGGCCGGGCCGCTCGCGATCGAGATCCGCTCGACGCTGTCGGCGCGCAGGCTCGAAAACGTCCCCTCCGGCGCGCGGTGAAAGACGAGCATCGCGCCGCGCTCCTCCGGCGGGTCGAGCGAGAGCACCACGGCGCCACCCCTCACCTGCAGGGCCCAGAAGCGGTCTCCGCGGGCGAAAGACGCGGCAAGAAGCGCGGAGCACGCAAGGGTCACGAGAGGGAGGGTCCGCGGTTTCATGGGTTTCCCGTCAGGCGCAACGCCCGACGCGGCGCCGGCATTCCAGAGCAGGAAGCGGCCGTCCGGGCCGGAGTACGATGGCGCTTTCCCGAGCGGAGGAGTCATGCGGATTCGATGGATTGCGGCCGCGCTGTTCGTCCTCGCCGGAGGACTCGCCGCGGACACCGGGGATCTCGGCCGGATCGATTTCCCGACCTCCGGCTCCCCGGCCGCACAGGAAAGGTTCGTCCGGGGCGTTCTCCTGCTGCACAGCTTCGAGTACGACGACGCCGCGGAGGAGTTCCGCGCCGCGCAGGCGGCCGAGCCCGGTTTCGCCATGGCGTACTGGGGCGAGGCGATGACCGCCACCCACCCCATCTGGTTGCAGCGCGACGCGGCGAAAGCGCGACTGGTCCTGGCGAAGCTCGGCGCGACACGAGACGCGCGGCGGGCGAAGGCGCCGACGCCGCGCGAACTGGCCTACCTCGACGCGGTCGAAACTCTCTATGAAGAGGGGGAGAAGCACGACCGGGAACTCGCGTACTGCGCGGCGATGCAGCGGCTGCACGAGGGCTTTCCCGACGACCTCGAGGCAGAGAGCTTCTACGCGCTCGCGCTTCTCGGCACGTCGCAGCCCGACCGCGACTTCGCGGTCTACATGAAGGCCGCCGCGCTCGCAGAAGAGGTGTTCGCGAAGAATCCTCTTCATCCCGGGGCGGTCCACTACCTGATCCATTCCTACGACGATCCCGTGCATGCCCCGCTCGGCCTGCGCCCGGCCCGCGTGTACGCGAAGATCGCTCCGGCGGCGGCGCACGCTCTTCACATGCCGTCGCACATCTTTCTCGCGTCCGGAATGTGGGACGATGTCGTCGCGTCCAACGAGGCGTCCTGGGCGGCCGCGGATGCGCGGGTTCGCCGCAAGAGCCTCGGCGTCGATGAGCGCAACTTCCATGCGCTGCAATGGCTGCTCTACGCGCGGCTCCAGCAGGGGCGGTTCGTGGAAGCCCGCCGACTTCTCGCCGTGATGGAGGAGGACGCGAAGAAGAGCGGCTCGGACCGCGCCCTTGGCAGTCTCTCGACGATGCGGGCCGCCTATGCGGTCGAAACGGGATGCGCGAAGGATTCGCCCGCCATCGACGGGAAGGCGCCCCGCGATCTCTTTCTCTCGGGATTCTGCGCCTGGAAACGGGGAGACGCCGGCGGGATCGCGTCCGCGCTGTCTTCTCTGACGGGGGAGGCCGGAGCCGCGGCGTCCGGCGCGGGCGAGGGGCACGCGCACGGCGGCGGGATGGGAGGGTACGGGCTCGGAGGCAACGCGTCCGTGGCGGCGGTGATGCGTCAACAGCTCGAAGCGCTGTCCCTGCTCCAGAAGGGCCGGACGGCCGCGGCGCTCGCGCGCGCGAAAGACGCCGCGGCGGCCGAAGACGCGCTGAGGTTCGAGTTCGGCCCCCCGCTGGTGATCAAGCCCGCCCATGAGCTCCTCGGCGAGCTGCTCGCGGCGCAGGGGCGGCCGGCGGACGCTCAGAAGGAGTTCGAGTCCGCGCTCTCGCACGCCCCGGGCCGGTCGCTCTCGCTCGCGGGCCTCGTGCGCGCCGCCTCCGCGGCGAAGAACGCCCCCGCCGCCGAGGCCGCGCTCAAAAGGCTCGAGGCGAACCGCTGCGAAGCCGACCCTCCCCGTCCGGGGTTTTCTCCGGCAGGAGAGGTCCGATGACGCGATCCCTTCTGGCGGCCGTCGCGTTCGCCGCCGCCGCGATGTCCGCCGCGGCCCAGGACAACTCTCCCTTCACGGTCGGAACGGCGAGTGCCGGCCGCGGCCATCGCGCCAACGGGTTCATCGAGGTGCCCGCCGGTTCCGACGCCGGCACCCGCATACCCGTCATGGTGTTTCACGGCGCATGGCCGGGTCCGGTGCTCGCCGTCGTCTCGGGCGCGCACGGCACCGAGTACGCGTCCATCGCCGCCGTCGGGAGACTCGCGGAGCGGCTGGACGCCGCGGACCTGACGGGGACGGTCATCCTCGTCCCGCTCGTCAACGTCGCCTCCTTCGAGCACAAGGTCCTCCACGTCAATCCCGTGGACGGGAAGAGCATGAACCGCTTCTACCCGGGCCGGGCGGAGGGGACTCAGACGGAGCGCGCCGCCCTCGCGATCACGCGCGAAGTCGTCGACCGATGCGACCACCTGATCGACCTGCACGGCGGCGACATCGACGAGAGCCTGCGTCCCTACAGCTACTGGACGAAGACCGGCAACGAAAAGGTCGATGCGGTCTCCCGCGACATGGTCCTCGCCTTCGGCCTCGACCACATCATCGTCTCGACCGACCGGCCGCGCGATCCCGCCGCGTCGCGGTATCTCGAGAACACCGCGACGACCCGCGGCAAGGCGTCGATCACGGCGGAGGCGGGCTCGGCCGGCACGGTCGAAACGGACGACGTCGACGCCCTCGTCCGGGGATGCCTGAGCGTCATGCGTCTCTTCAAGATGATCGCCGGCGCTCCCGGAAAGGTCGACCGCCCGGTCTGGATCGACGGCGTGAGAACGGTGGCGTCGGAGAGCGGCGGGTTCTTTCGGCCGCTCGTGCGCCGAGGGACATACGTCGAGCAGGGCATGAAGCTCGGCACGGTGACGGACTTCTTCGGCGCGGTCCTTTCGCAGCCGCGGTCGCCTGCCGCCGGAGTCGTCCTCTACATCTGCGCCGTCCCGTCGATGAAGCGCGGCGACACGGTGGCGAACATCGGCACGATCTCGTCCCGTCCAGTCCCCTAGGATTCTGGAACGCCTGACGGCGAGATTGAGGGCGCGGGTCCATTCGCGCGGTTCGACACCACCACCGCCAGCATCGCCGAGGACGCGACTCCGAACGCGAGCATCGTCAGCCACAGCGTCCGGCCGCCGAAGCGTCCCAGCAGGTGAAGCCCGCCCCACGGCCCGACCGTGAACGCCAGTCCCATCGTCATCTGCGCGAGCCCCATGTACTCACCGCGGCGGCGCGCGGGCGCGATCGACGTCAGATAGTCGGCCATCCCGGGAAAGAGGAGCATTTCGCCGAAGGTCCAGACGACGACGGTCGCGGCGACGCTCCAGACATTCCAGGCGAACGCGAGCGAGCCGAAGCCGAGCCCGCAGAGAAGCGCCCCGAGGGACAGCGTCCGGCGATGCGGCCACGCGGCCGTGGCGAGATTCACGGGCACCTCGATCGCGACGATCATCAGGGTGTTCACCGTGAAGAGAAGCCCGTACACGGCCGCCGAGAGCCCGAGGTTCTGTACGAGAAAGAGCGGCATGCTCGAGATGTGCTGGAAGAACACGAACATGACGGGAAAAAACGCCGCGAGAAACAGGAGCAGTCGGCGGTCGCGGTGCGCTCCTCCGCCGAACGCCAGGTCGGCGAGCGCATCGCCAACGGGCCCCGACTCTCCGGTGCGCCGGTGGGGAGGAAACGCGGCGAGGACGAGGATGGAGCCCGCCGCGAGGGACGTGATGCCGTCCACGAGAAACAGCCAGCGGAAGGAGAGGGTCGCGAGCAGCCCTCCCAGCGCGGGGCCGATGCTCATCCCCAGGTTGACGGCGAGACGGTTGACCGCGAACGAGGCCTTCCGCATTCCGGGCGCGACGAGGTCGCCGAATATCGTCATGTTGGCCGGGCGAAACGATTCCGCCGTCATGGAGAGGACGAGGGTCATCGCCCCGATCGCAATGCCGCCTCGGGCGAAGGGAAAGACGAGGAGGATGGCGCCCGAGAGAAGCAACGACGCGCGCATGATGACGATCGGGCCGAGCCGATCGGCGAGGCGTCCCGCCAGCGGGGACGCGACGAGAGAGCCGGCGCCGTAGAGCAGCACGAAGAAGCCCGCCTCCGCCGCGGAAAATCCCTTCTCGCGCGTCAGGTAGAGCACGAAGAAAGGCAGCACCATCGTGCCGGCCTTGTTCACCAGGCTCGCAAAGCACAGGATCCAGATCTCGCGCGGAAGTCCCGAGAGGCCGCGCCAGGGATTGGGAAGAGTTTTCAGTCGTCGGTTCTCAGTCGTCAGTCCGACCGCGCCGCTCGCCCTTCATCGCCGGAGCAGCCAGGCGGCCAGGAAGGCGAGGGCGGCGAGCGCGCCCATGAATCCGAGGACGTAAAGAACGAGGGAGCCGAGAGACGTGCCGCGCGGATCTCTCCCGGGCGAGGTCAACTCAGTGGATTCCCCTGGACTGGAGCCACCGTTCCGCATCGATCGCCGCCTTGCAGCCCTCGCCGGCGGCGGAGACTGCCTGACGGTAGATCGGGTCGGCGACGTCCCCCGCCGCGAAGACCCCCTCCACGGAGGTGCGCGTCGTCGGATGCTGCACGAGGAGGTAGCCGACCTCGTTCATGGCGAGCTTCCCGCGGAACAGCGCGGTGTTGGGCGCGTGGCCGATCGCGATGAAGACTCCCTGCGTGGGGAGCTCGGCGCGCGAGCCGTCGCGCGTGTCCTCGAGCGTCACGCCCGTGACGCCGCCCGACTCTCCGTGGATCTGGTGCACCGCGGCGTTCAACTTCCAGTGGATGCGGGGATTCATCCGGGCGCGGTCCAGCATGATCTTGGACGCGCGGAACTCTTCGCGGCGGTGGACGATCGTCACCTTCGGCGCGAACTTCGTCAGAAACGTGGCTTCCTCCATCGCGGTGTCGCCTCCGCCGACGACCAGAACTTCTTTCCCCTTGAAGAAGAACCCGTCGCAGGTGGCGCACGCGGAGACCCCGTGCCCCATCAGGCGCTTCTCCGAGTCGATGCCGAGGAGCTTCGCGGACGCGCCGGCGGCGACGATGATCGCGTCCGCCGTCAGCCTGCCCCCGGCATCCAGGGTCAACCGGAACGGGCGCGCCTCGAAGTCGACGTCGACGACGGTGTCGAGAACCACCTCCGTGCCGAATCGCACCGCCTGATCGCGGAAGATCTCCATCATCTCGGGGCCCTGGATCCCGTGGCGGAACCCCGGGTAGTTCTCGACTTCCGTGGTGATCGTGAGCTGCCCGCCCGGCTGCGGCCCCTCGAAGACGACGGGCTCGAGATCGGCCCGGGAAGCATAAAGCGCGGCCGTCCAGCCGGCGGGTCCGGACCCGATGATCGCGACGCGGTAGTGGAGTTTGGTCGATGGCATAAGTGCTTTCGATCGACAGCTCTGAGCTGTCAGCTCCTGGCAGAAACCACGGTGGCATTCGGTCGGGCGACAGATTACCCGGATTTGAAATAGGGACCCAGGACGTCTCTGGGTTCAGGGCCAAAGCGTGGCGCCGTCACGAGCTGTGAGCTGAAAGCTGACAGCTATGATCTGCCCATGCGCTCCCCGGTCGCCCGCCGGCTCCAGGGCTTCGGAACGACGATCTTCTCGGAGATGACACGCCTCGCCAACGAGCACGGGGCGGTCAACCTGGCGCAGGGCTTTCCCGACTTCGACGGCCCGGAGTTCGTGAAGGAGGCGGCGATCGCCGCGATCCGCGACGGCCGCGGCCAGTACGCCCGCGGGACGGGCCTTCCCGATCTCCATTCGGCTCTCGCGGCCCGGTACCGGCGGGACTACGGGCTCGACTACGCGGAGGGCGAGGAATGGACCGTGACGTCCGGGGCCACGGAGGCGATCTTCGACGCGATCGCCGGAACCTGCGGCCCCGGCGACGAGGTCATCCTGTTCGAGCCCTATTACGACTCGTACAAGGCGTGCGTGCGGATGGCGGGAGCGCGGCCGCGGATCGTGACCCTTCACGCGCCGGCCTGGAGGTTCGACCCGGACGCGCTCGCGGCGGCGTTCGGACCGAAGACGCGCGCCATCGTCGTGAACTCGCCCCACAATCCGTCGGGCAAGGTCTTCACGCGCGAGGAGCTCGAGTCGATCGCGGCGCTCTGCCGGGACAGGGACGTCCTCTGCATCACCGACGAGGTGTACGAGCATCTCGTTTACGACGGGGCGCACATCCCGATGGCGACGCTGCCGGGAATGCGCGAGAGGACGATCACGATCTCGAGCTTCGGAAAGACCTTCTCGCTGACCGGCTGGAAGGTCGGGTGGGCGGCCGCGCCGGCGCCTCTGACGGAGGCGGTCCGAGCGGCTCACCAGTTCGTCACGTTCGCGACCGCCACTCCGCTCCAGCATGCCGCGGCCGTCGCCCTCTCTCTCGGAACGGAATACATCAGCCTTCTCCGCGACACGTATCGCGGAAAACGCGACTACCTGGTGCGCGAGTTGAAACGGATCGGCTTCGAAGTCGACGCTCCCGCGGGAACGTATTTCGTCTGCGCGGATTTCCGCCCGCTGGGCTTCAAGGACGACGTCGAATTCTGCCGGATGCTCATCGAGAAGTGCGGCGTGGCCGCGATCCCGCCGAGCGCGTTCTACGACCACAAGCGGCTGGGAAAGAGCTATGCGCGGTTCGCGTTCTGCAAGAAAGACCACACGCTCGAGACGGCGGTGGCGAGGCTCGGGCAGCTATGCGCGTAGCGGTCGTGCAGATGGACCTCGCGTGGGAGGACGTTTCCGAGAACCACCGGCGCGCGAAGCGCCTCGCCGGCGACTCCGCGGCGCGGGGGGCGCGGCTCGCGATCTTCCCCGAGATGTTCTCGACGGGCTTTTCCATGGCGGCCGACCGAATCGCGCAGCCGGAGGGCGGAGCTTCCGAGACGTTCCTCCGCGAGACCGCGCGGGAGCTCGGAATCTGGATGCTCGCGAGCGTTCCCGAGGCGGGACGGCCGCGCCCTCGAAACGTCGCGCTGCTCGTCTCTCCCGGCGGCGTTGTCACACGGTACGCCAAGATCCATCCCTTCACCTTCGGAGGCGAAGACCGGCACTACGCCCCCGGCGAGCGGGTCGTCACCGCCGCCGTCGAAGACCTCCGCGTCACCCCGCTGATCTGCTACGACCTGAGGTTCCCGGAGCCCTTCCGGCTGGCCGCCGGCGAGACCGATCTCTTCGCGGTGATCGCGAACTGGCCCGATTCCCGGCGCGAGCACTGGCGCGCTCTCCTGAGGGCCCGTGCGATCGAGAATCAGGCGTACGTGATCGGCGTGAACCGCGCGGGAGAGGGGGGCGGACTCTCGTACGCGGGCGACTCCGCGGTCATCGATCCAATGGGCGAGACCCTCGCCGAGGCAGGCCCCGGCGAGGCGGTACTCGTATGCGACGTCGATGCGAAGATCGTGACGGCGATGCGCGCCCGATTTCCCGCCCTCCAGGACGTCCGCCCCGAGTCGTACCGGCGCTAGCCTCTTCCTCCCTCTCCCCGCGCGCCGGGAGAGGGCCGGGGTGAGGGGCAAACATCGAGCCGCGGCGGGCGAAAAGCCCGGGTGTTCCCCAGCCCCTACGCCCGCGCGGGCGCCGCGGCGCCCAGGGCCGCGACCCCGCCCTCGATGGTCTCCTCCGCGACGGAAAACGAGAACCGGAGATGACCCTCCCCCTCGGGACCGAAGACGATTCCTGGAACCGTGGCGATCCTTCGCGCGTCGAGGAGCGCCGTCGCCGCAGCGGCGGAATCGCCGCCGAGCGCGGGAGGAATCTTCGGGAAGAGATACAGCGCCGCCCGCGGCGTCTCGAGCTCGAAACCGGCGCCCCGGAGCCCGGCGACCAGAGCGTCGCGGCGGCGGCGGTATCCCGCTTTGGCCTCTTCCAGGAAATCCGGCGGCATCGAGAGGGCTTCCAGCATCGCCCACTGCGTCGGAGTCGACACCCCGTTGATCGAGTAGAGGACGGCCGTCTGCATCGCCGCGCGCCAGCGCTTCGGAACGAGCACGTAGCCCGCGCGCCAGCCCGTCATGGAGTACGTCTTCGAGAGCGTGAAGACGGAGATCGTCCGCTCGGAAAGGCCCGGGAACGAAGCGGGGGAGACGTGCCCCTCCCCCTCGTAGATCAGGTCCTCATACGCTTCGTCCGAGATCAGGCCGAGCCCGTTCTCCCGGACGAAGGCAGAAACCTCCTCGACCTGCGCCCGGTCGAAGACCTGCCCGGTCGGATTCGTCGGAGAGTTCCAGTAGAGGAGCTTCGTCTTCTTCGACAGCCGCTTCCCGAGCGCCGCGGTGAGGCCGTCGCCCCCCGCTTCCTCCGCGGGGACGAGAACCGGCGCCGCGCCGTGATACCGGATGACGTCGACAATCGGCGTCCAGTAGGGCGAGAGCATCAGGACCTCGTCCTGCGGGTCGAGGAGCGTGGCGAAAGCGGCGAAGAGCCCGTGCATCCCCCCGTTGACGACGATGGGGCTCTCGTCGTCGGCGGGAATCGCGTTCCGGCTCCGGACCTTCGCCAGGATCGCCTTGCGCAGCTCGGGAACGCCCGAGGACGGCGCGTAGCGCGTCTCGTTGCGCGCGAGCGCGCGCGACATCGCGGCTTTGATCGGGTCGGGAGTCGGCATGTAGGGCTCGCCGCCTTCGAACCGCCACACGCGGTGCCCCTGCGCCAGCAGCGCGAGCACCCGGTTGCGAACCTGGACGATCTCCGAGAAACCGACGGACGCGAATCGCGACGCGGCTCCCGGAAAATTCTCGTCTGACACGGCGCCGGCCTGCTAAATCTTTTCCGAGATCGCCTTGGCCTGGGTGAAGAGATAGAGATACTCGCGGCCGCCGGCCTTCGAGTCGGTTCCCGACATGTTGAATCCCCCGAAGGGGTGCACGCCGACGAGGGCGCCGGTGCATTTCCGATTCAGATAGAGGTTTCCGCAGAAGAGCTCGCGCTTTCCGCGGTCGAGCCGCTCGCGGTCTCGCGAATACAGCGCTCCGGTCAGGCCGTATTCGGTGTCGTTGGCGACGGCTACGCCCTCTTCGAAGCTGCTCACCGGAATGACGGCAAGGACCGGCCCGAAAATCTCCTCCTGTTCGAGGCGCGCGCCGGGCTTCACGCCGTCGATGATCGTGGGAACGACGAAGAACCCCTCGCCCGGGCCGGGCTCGCCGCCGGCGACGACCTTGCCCTCGCGGCGGCCGATGTCCACGTATTCGAGGATTTTCTTCTGCGCGCGCTCGTTGATCACGGCGCCGACCTGCATCTCGGGGTCGCGGACGTCCCCGACCTTCAGCTTCTTCGTCTTCTCGACGATCTTCGCGAGCAGCTCGTCGTGGACCTTTTCGTGGACGATCAGGCGCGAGCACGCGGAGCACTTCTGCCCCTGGAACCCGAATGCGGCGGCGACGACGCCCTTCGCCGCCTCTTCGAGATCGGCGGTCTCATCCACCAGGATGAAGTCCTTTCCGCCCATCTCCAGGATCGCGCGCTTGATCCAGATCTGCCCCTTCGGAACGCGCCCGGTCTTTTCGCTGATCTCGACGCCGACGTCGCGCGAGCCCGTGAAGGCGACCATCCGCGTCTTCGGATTTTCCACGAAGGCGTTGCCGACCGTGGCGCCGCCGCCCGTCACGAAATTGAGGACGCCCGGCGGGATGCCCGCCTCTTCGGCGGCGTCCATGAACATGTTCGCGATCGCGGGCGAGTCGGACGAGGGTTTCAGGACGACGGTGTTCCCCGTCACGAGGGCGGCGGTCGTCATCCCCGTCAGGATCGCGAGCGGAAAGTTCCACGGCGGAATGACGGCGCAGACCCCGAGAGGCAGGTACTCGAGCTCGTTCTTCTCGCCGGGGTAAGGCGTGAGCGGCTCGGGGTTGGCCAGCCGTTCCATGTCCCGCGCGTAGAACTCGCAGAAGTCGATGGCCTCGGCGGTGTCGCCGTCGGCCTCGGCCCACGACTTGGACTCTTCGAAGACCATCATCGCGGAGAACTCGTGCTTGCGGTCCCGGAGGATCCCCGCGATGCGCAGGACCAGCTCCCAGCGCTCCTTCGGGGTCGTCCGGCCCCACGTCTCGAACGCCTTCGCGGCGGCTTCGACCGCGCGGGCGGCGTCCTCCACGGTCCCTTCCGGGAAGCGGCCGATGACCTGGCTCTTGCGGCACGGATTGACGGACTCGAACTGGCGCGCCGCTCCGACGCGTTTCCCGCCGATGCGGTTGGACCCTTCGACCGGCAGGCTCGCTTCGATCTTCTTCAGCGCCCCGGCGAAGGCCGAGCGGTGCGACTCGACCGAAAAGTCCGTCAGGGGCTCGTTCTTGAATTCAGGCAACACGTCGATTCCTCCGGGTTGCGGAATCTATCAGGACGGGGAGGGCGCCCCGTCGAGGGGCTTCTCCGATTGTTTCCCGTTACCCCTTTCCCGATCCCGGGACCCCCACACCTGATAACTTTCCGCCATGAACCTCAAGGGCGGCCGTCCCGAAAAATTCGGCTGGCTCGGTTCGCGGCTGTACCGGCGGTGGGCCGAGCCCATGTGCGCGCCGCTGCACCGGCGGATCGGCGCCGAGGTGCCGATCGAGAAGGGCCGCCTGCTCGACGTCGGCTGCGGACCGGGGCGGCTCGATCGCCTCCTCGCGGCCGCGCGGCCCGAGCTCGACGTGGTCGGCGTCGACGCCTCGCCCGAGATGATCGAACAGGCCGGGCGCGGCCCGGCGCTTCCGAATCTCTCCTTCCGGCTGGCGAGCGCGGAGGACCTTTCGTTCCGCGACGAGTTCGACTTCGCGATCGCCGTCCTCACGTTCCACCACTGGGAAGACGCCGATACCGGACTCGCCGGCGTTCACCGCGCGTTGAAGCCGGGCGGCCGGTTCTGGATCTTCGAGGGCAATCCCGACGCTCCGGGCGCGGAGCTCGCGAAAGACCGGGCGCCCCTGTGGGGATGGCTTCCTCTTCCGGTCGTCCTGATGCGGCGAGGAATCCGCCTCCACGGTTTTTCCCGGGAAGAAGTCGACGGCCCGGTGCGCGGCGCGGTGGAACGTTCCCCCTTCCGGACCTTCCGCCTGGTCGAGACGGGCGGGACCTTCCGCGTCGAGCTCACGAAGGCGTCCTGATGGGCGCGCAGGCCGCTCTCGGCGATCTCTCAGCGGAAGAGGCGAGGCGCTACGCCCGGCACCTGACGCTCGATGAGGTCGGACCGGAGGGACAGGCGCGGCTCAAGGCGTCGCGCGTTCTCGCGGTCGGGGCCGGCGGCCTGGGCTCTCCGCTGGTGCTGTACCTCGCCGCGGCGGGCGTCGGGCGGATCGGCCTCGTCGATCCGGACGCGGTCGATCTCTCGAATCTCCAGCGGCAGCTTCTCTACGGAACGGGCGACGTCGGTCGTCCGAAGGTCGAGGCCGCCGCGCAACGCGTCGAAGAGATGAATCCGAACGTCGGCGTCACTCCGATCCGGCAGCGCCTCACCGCCGCGAACGCCCTGTCGATCGTGCGCGACTTCGATGTCATCGTCGACGGGACGGACAACTTCCCCGCGCGCTACCTCGTCAACGATGCGTGCGTGCTGGCGGACAAACCGAACGTCTGGGCGTCCGTGCATCGGTTCGAGGGACAGGCCTCGGTCTTCTGGGCGCAGAAGGGACCCTGCTACCGCTGTCTCCATCCTGAGCCGCCGCCGGCGGGCGCCGTGCCATCCTGCGCGGAGGCGGGCGTGCTGGGCGTGGTGCCGGGTCTCCTCGGGATCGTGCAGGCCGTCGAGACGGTCAAGCTCCTCCTCCGGATCGGCGAGCCTCTCATCGGACGGCTTCTCGTCATCGACGCTCTCTCGATGCGTTTCCGGGAGATGCGGCTTGCGAAGAGGCCGGACTGCGCGATCTGCGGAGCGCGGCCCACGATCACGCGCCTCTCCGACGTGGGCGCGGACTGCGAGCCGCCGGTGGTATCGTCCGGCGCCGTGTTCAATGCCCGCCCCATGCCGCCCGAGATTTCCGTCGAGGAGCTGAAGGCGCTCCGCGACCGAGGTGAGAGCGTCGTCCTCCTGGACGTGCGGGAGCCGTACGAGCACGCGATCAGCGATCTGAAGGGCTCGATGAAGATCCCGCTCGCGGCGCTCCCCGCCCGCTACGCCGAGCTCTCGAAGGACGACGACATCGTCGTCTATTGCCGCGTCGGCGGCCGGAGCGCGCAAGCCGTCGGATTTCTCCAGCAGATGGGCTACGGGAAGGCGCGGAACCTGGTCGGAGGTATCAACCAGTGGGCCGAGCGGATCGATCCTTCGCTTCCGCGCTACTGAAGGAGGTCCCATGCGTCGCATCGGCGTGATCGTCCTGGCGCTCGGAATCGCAGGATTTCTCTTCGCCTCGAGCCGCCGCGGCAGCTACGACAGCGTTCAGGGCGTCATCAAGTCGACGTTCTCCCAGGAGGAACGCGGCAAGAAGGACTTCTGGGAGACGGCGCGGTGGGTGTGCGTCGGCGCCGGGGTCATCGGGCTGGTGCTGGTGATCTTCCCGGGCAAGCCGACCCGGTAACCCGGAGTCCCCGGAGCCTCGGCCGGCGAGATCGCTCATCGCAGCTAAGGCCGGCACTCCAGGGTGCTCTGGTAGCTGGGAAGGATCACGCGCGCCTCGCGGAAACCGGCGGCGTTCGCGGCCGCCAGCATCCAGTCGCGAGCGTAGGCGACGGCGCTCTCGGGATAGCTCCGGTTCTCGACGAACGCCGGGCCGATGCCGTGGCTGAAGCTCCAGCGTCCGCCGAGCAGGTCGAGCGCGCGCAGGTCGTCCATGCAGAAGAACGTCGTGAGCATGACGCCGCCCGGCCTCAGGATGCGCCGGCTTTCGGCGAGGGTCTGGCGGATGTCTTTCTCGAGCAGATGGGAGAACAGGGACTGCGAGAAGACCAGGTCCGCGCTCGCGTCCGGGCGATCGAGGCGCTGAGCCTCGACGGTTCCGCCCGGGTTGTAGACGGTGCTCCGCGCGTCGACGCGCGTGAACCGGAAGCGATCCGGGGGGAAGTGCGCGCGACACCACGCCACCATCTCGGGATCCACGTCGAAGCCGTGGTACGAGCCTTCGAATCGTGTCCCCATGTACTGGAAGTCGCGCAGCGCCACGGCGCTCTTCCCGACGCCGCAGCCGATGTCCACGACGTCCGACTCGAGGTTCGCGTAGCCCTGCGAGAAGAAGTGAAGCCAGATCGCCGAGGACGCGGTCAGGTAGTAGTAGTGGGGGAAAAGGAGCGAGTTGCCCACGCCGGTGCGGACGAGCAGCCGCACCGGCGGCAGCGGCTGGCGCGTGGACAGGCGCCACAGAGGCCGGAGGATGGCGTCCGAGAGCAGCGAGAGCGCGTGGAAGGCCTTCGACCGGGAGAGCACCGCGGTCGAAGGCACGATCTTCCGGATCCGGCGGTCGAGCGCCTTCATGGGAGCCGGCCACCGGAGCGGAACTTTTCGCCCAGGTCCGCCGAGGCGCCCGGGCTCACTCCGGGGCTCAGCCGGCGAGGCCTGTCGTGGCGCGCCGGGGCTCTTCGAGGAGCCGATCGATCTTCGCCGCGAGAATGAAGTCGTTCTCGTGCAGCCCGCCGATCGCGTGCGTCCAGAGGAAGAGCTCGACCTTGTTCCAGTGGATCGCGATGTCGGGGTGATGGCCCTCCTGTTCCGCGAGATCCCCGACGCGATTGACGAACTCGAGCGCGCCCTTGAAATTCTCGAACTCGAAATGCCGGGTCAGCCGCGTGGCGTCCTTCTCGAGCGACCACTCCGGCGTCTGATCCAGGAGATCCCGCGCACGGGCTTCGGACAGGCTCACGATGCCGCCGTGGCAGGGCACGCAGTTGCGGGAAACGAGGCGTGACGGATCCACGTCCGGATCTTACTTCTCCGCAACGGGCAGGCCGCCGCGGCGGGCAAAGCCGCGCCCGGCGCTCGTTTGACGGAACCCGGCCGTTCCGGAATAATCCGCTCTCCCTGACGACTGGGAGGTCGTTCAATGGTAGGACCACTGGCTCTGGACCAGTTAATCGGGGTTCGACTCCCTGCCTCCCAGCCAACACGTCGCCTGCGCTCACCGCGCGATCTGCCTTCGGCTGCGGCCGAAGGCACCGGCGAGCGGGTCGGCCGGATGCGGCCTCCACCGCTCGCCTGATCGCTTCGTTCGCTGCGGCTCCCGCATCGGGAGGCTCCTCCTTCCCTTCGGTCAGGAGACTCCTCCCGATGCGAGCGTATTCGCCGGAGTGGCGAGTGAGCGACCGGGAGTCCTCCTCGCGGGAGGCAGGCTTCTCCGCCAGGGTGGCGACCGAGCGAAGAGGAAATACCCTCTCCCGGCGGGAGAGGGCCGGGTGAGGGGCCGGGGCTCCCATCCCTGCGACATCTTCCCGGCGGCAGCAGTCACTGTCCATGCACGCACTTGTCAACGACCTCGCGGTGACGAGAGACGGCCCGCTCGCTCAGGGTTCTAAGCGGATGGAAGGGTGAGGTCGAGCGCCGGCGCTTTCAAGAGTGCGCTTTGAGCTCCCGCTCCGGGTGCGCGGGAAGAAATGCGGCCGCCCACGCCGTCCCTGCAAGACCCAGGAATCCGGCGGCGAAGAAGGTGAGACTCGGCCGGATCGTCCAGAGGGCCCCTCCTACCGCGGCGGCTCCCGCGACCACGAATCCCCGCGCCGCGTAGTACGCGCCGACGGACCGGCCTCGCGTCTGAGCGGGCGAAAGCTGCACGATGAGGGCCTTTCGCGCCGGCTCTCCGATCTCGCGCAAGCCGGCGACGACGTAGGCGGCGGCGAGATGCCAGAACGAGCGGGACACGACGACCGTGAAAGGAAACAGGGCAAAGAAGAAGAAGGTGAGCACGACGAACGGCTTCTTTTCGACTCGTCCCGCGAGAACGGCGCCGGGAAGATAAGAGACGATCGCCGTGAGCATCTGGATCGACACCAGGAGTCCGAAGCGGGCCGGCGAGATCCGCACGATCTCGAGCGCCCAGATCACGAGAAACACGTCAGGGAGGCCCTCGCAGAGACGGACGAGGCAGTCGGCGGCGAGCAGTCGGCGCAGGACAGGATGGAACGGCGCCCTGCCAGGCTCGGCCGCCGCCGGGGAATCACCCACCCCCGCCGGGAGAGGACGCCGAAAGCCGATGCGGAGTCCTATCAGCATCGCAGCGGCGAGCGCGATCGAGATGGCGAAGCCCGCGCGCATTCCCTTCGCCATGCCGAATCTTTCGATCAGCATTCCGCCGAGCGGCGGGGCGACGACGATCGGCAATCGCTTCAGGATCGCCTGGACCGTGAACGCCACCGTCCTTCGGGCTCCCGCCAGCTCTTCGCCGATGATGGCGAACGTCGCCGGCAGCCCGAGAGACTTCCAGGCCATGACCAGGAAGAGCCCGATGAAGATTCCGGCGGCCGAGGACCAGATCAGGTAAACGACGAATCCGGACGTCGTCAGGACGCCAAACGCCAGAAGAGCCCGGCGGCTGCCGACCCGATCGGAGAAGACGCCCCCGGGGTACGCATAAGCGGCATCGAGGAAGTCGGTGAGGGTCCCGAATGCGCCGACCGCGAGAGCCGACGCGCCGAGAGCGCGCAGGTACGCCGGCAGGTAACGCCACCAGAGCTCCTGGCCGATGCCGAAGACGAACAATCCGGCGGCAAGCGCGGCGACGCCCGGCTCCAGTCCGAGCACCCGCCTCAACCCGCCTCCGGACGGCGCCACGATTGCCGTTTAGCACTGCCCATGACGGACTGGCAAGCGAGGGACAAACGGAGCCGGGCGGGAACGGCGAGGTTCCCGATCCGGCATTCGCGTTCGCCAGGTTCCGGGAACATCATGACCGGGGATGTCAGCCGCAGGAACCCGTAAACACCCGCCTCCGAAGCCTGTCGCCGCGACGCCGCCTCGCGACCGCCGCAGTTCCAGGGTTCGTGGGGTTTCGTGCTCAGGGAGTGGCCAAGAACATCCGGATCTCGTCTTGCACTGATACTTCCCTGTCGTGAAGGTGAAGAGAACGGCGTTCCTCATCGTGTCGCTTCTCGTCGGACTTGCGCCGG
>JAIVJS010000054.1 GCA_020199905.1 Acidobacteriota bacterium | reverse complement strand
CTTTCCGTCATGTGCGGAATAGCGGGCGTTGTCAGACCGAGGGACGAAAACGCGATCGGCGCCATGACCGACCTCATCCGGCACCGCGGACCGGACGACTCGGGAATCTGGACGTCGCCCGACCGGACGGTCGCACTCGGGCACCGCCGCCTCTCGATTTTGGATCTGTCGCCGCTCGGCCGGAATCCGATGACCCGCGGCCAGCAGGGGCTGTGGCTCACCTACAACGGAGAGGCCTACAACTTCCGGAAGGTTCGCCGCGAGCTCGAAGGTCTTGGCGACCGATTCATCTCCCAGACGGACACCGAGGTCCTCCTTGCGGCGTACGCCCGCTGGGGCGTCGATTGCCTCGAGAAATTCGTCGGGATGTTCGCATTCGCGATCTGGGACGAGCCTCGAAAAAGACTCTTTCTCGCGCGGGATCGGGTCGGGAAGAAACCCCTCTATTACTCCGAGTACCTGGGCCGCTTCGCTTTCGGCTCGGAGCTGAAGTGCCTGCTCGCCGACCCCGACTTCCCCACGGACGTCGATCGCGACGCCGTCTCTCTCTACCTGAAGTACGGATACGTCCCGGCGCCCCTCTCGATTTTCCGCGCGGCCCGGAAGCTGCCGCCGGGACACTATGCCCTCTACGAGCAGGGCCGGCTGCGCATCGAAAAATATTGGGATCCGCTGCCTTTCGCGCTCGGTCCCCGCTACGACCGGGGGGCCGAGGCCGCGGAATCAGACCTCCACGAGCTCCTGCGCGACTCCGTTGCCGGCCGGATGATTTCGGACGTGCCGCTCGGCGCGTTCCTGTCGGGCGGGATCGACTCCTCTCTCGTCGTCGCCCTGATGCAGGAACAGAGCGCGAGACCTGTCAAGACATTCACGATCCGCTTCGAGAATCCCGAACACAACGAAGCCGACCACGCGGCCGCCGTGGCGCGTCACCTGGGCACCGAGCACTACGAAGAGACCTGCGGCGTCTCGGAGATGCTCGACATCGTCGACGTGCTCCCGGACTTCTTCGATGAGCCCTTCGCGGATCCTTCGGCGATCCCCACCTACCTCGTCTCGAAGATCACACGTCGCCATGTCACCGTCGCGCTTTCGGGGGATGGGGGCGACGAGCTTTTTTTCGGATACGGACGCTACGAGCGGTATGCCGCCACCCGCCGTCTCATGGAGTCCCCGCGCTTTCTTCGGCGCGGGCTCGCTCGCGTCGCGGACACAGTTCCCGGAGCGCGGTTCGCGCGGGCGGCGGAGGCCCTGAGGGAAGACGACCCGGATCGCTACGCCCGCTTCGTGTCCTGGTGGACGGACCCCGAGATCCGCCGGCTGACGGGCCGCCCGGTCCCGGAGAGCTCCGCGTACGCGGACACCCTCCGCCGGATCCAGGGACTCCCGGCCGAAGAGCGGCCTCCCGTCCTCGATCTCCTGACCTATCTCCCGGACGACATCCTCGCGAAAGTAGACCGCGCGTCGATGGCCGTCGCGCTCGAGGCGCGCGCGCCGCTTCTGGACCACCGGATCGTCGAGTTCGCTCTGGCGCTCCCCCAGCGGCTGAAGTCGTCCGGGGGGACGAGCAAGTGGCTGCTGCGGCAGATCCTCTATCGCAAGGTCCCGCGGGAGCTGGTCGATCGGCCGAAGATGGGGTTTGGCGTCCCGATGGCGGACTGGCTCAAGGGACCGCTGCGCGCCCGGATGGCAGAGTACCTCGCTTCGGGTGACCTCGAGACCCTCGGAATCGACTCGGACGTGGCGGCGGAGGCGTGGATGGAATTCCTCTCCGACGGGCACCGGGGTCCCAACCTGATGTGGAACCTGTTTTCCCTGGTCCAGTGGTCGCGCCGCTGGAGGGACCCGGCGCGCGCGACGGAGGCGATGGGCGAGATCACGAGTTCGGATTCGCGCCGGGTGGCCACCGCAACGTCCTGACCGCGGCGCGATCGCGGCGAACCGCCAGCGCGCCGCGGAAGCCGGCGCCCGGCTCGAGGTCGTACAGAGACCACCGCCGGAGCTCGTCCGCCTCGGCCGAGGGGCCCGCGGGCGCCGGTCGTCCCGACTCCCCGAGGACGCTGAATCCGTCCAGCGGGAGGGAGAGGCCCTTGCCCAGTCCCTTGACGTAGGCCTCCTTCCGGGTCCAGATGCGGAAGAACTCGGAGGTGCGCGCGGCGGCCGGCAGCGCGCGGAGCGCGGAGACCTCTGCGGCGCAAAAGAAACGCTCGGCGAGGTCTTCCCAGTTCTCGTGCTCGCGGACGAGCTCCACGTCGATGCCGAGAGGAGCCCCGGACGCGACCGCGAACAGACCGAGGGTCGACGAGTGCGCCAGGTTGAAGGAGATCGACTCCGCCGAGGCGAGCGCGGGCTTTCCCTCCGGTCCGTACTCGAACACGAGGGACGCCGGCGGCCGGCCGACGTACAGGCCGAGAAGACTTCGAAGAATTCCCCGGGCGCTCGTGAACGATTCGCGATCCTTCGCGAAGTGAAAACGCGATCCCCGATTCTTTTCGTCCTCGCTCAGCGGATTTTTCGCATCGATCGGCCCTTTCGAACTGATCGCCGGATTCTCCGAAACGGAAAGCGGCGCGCGCCAGACGTGCACCTCCCCGTCTTCGAGCAGCGGCGGAAGCTCCACCGAGAGCCAGCCCTCGGCGGGCAGCGCGGGCGATTTCACGCTCGAGCGCGTGCTCGAATGGGCACGCTGCCGGTCTCCGCTACGCGTCGCGGACCCGTCGTGAGAGCGGCACGGACCCTGCGGAATTGGTGGGAGCACAATGGTTTATCTTGACAGCGCTCTCCTGTGGGTGGATATTAGCGGCAAGGGTTTCCTTTTATTCCCATTGCGTTCTCATTTTTCCGCCGGAGGGCCGGATGAAATTGGCAAGAGTCCTGTTCTCAGCCTCGCTTACGATGATTTTCATCGGGAATTACACCCTCGCGCAGACCAAGTCCGACAAGGAACGCATCGAGCGGGAATCGCGGGGATCGAACGCGGGGGCGCAGCGGATGGCCGGCCTGCTCAGTCCCCAGCAGGGCGGCACGTGCGCGACGCCGACCATCATCGGCTCGTTACCCTTCAATGACACCGGTGACACGACGGGCGTCGCCAACACGGTCTCGGCCGTGGGGACGGGGGCCGGCTGCGGAAGCATCACTTTCTCAAGCGGGCAGGTGAACGGTCCGGATCTCGTCTATCAGTTCACGGTAGGCACGGGGAACAACCTGACGTTCACGCTGACGCCGACCAGCCCGGATCCGGTGAACCTTCCTTACGATCCGGCCATTTACGTTCTGATGACGTGCGGGACGGGGACCACCTGCCTCGGCGGAGCCGACAGCGCAGGCGACAACCAGGCGGAGACGCTGAATGTTTCGGGACTCGCTCCCGGCACATACGCCTTCTACGTCGACTCCTTCTACACGGCTAACGTTCGGCGGCAGGGTCCCTACACGCTCAACGTGACCGGAACCTTCGGGCTCGGCGCGCCGACGAACACGCCGACGGCGACCAGCACGCCGACAGTCACCCGGACGAACACGCCCACGCCGACGGGCACGCTCCTTCCGACCTTCACTCCGACGGTGACCCCGACCGCGACCAGCACTCCGACCGTGACCAACACCCCGGTCCTGTCCGCGACGCCGACCCGGACGAACACTCCGAGCCCGCCGACCGCGACACCGACGCCCACGAGCGGCAGCGGGCCGGGCGGACCCGCCCAGCCGATTCCGATGCTCTCGGGATGGACGCTCGGAGTCTTCGCGCTCAGTCTCGCGGCCGCAGCTCTGTATCTGGCCCGCCGCAACGGATAGGTTCTGACCGCGCCGTCCTTCTGTCCGAGCTCCGGCTCGGCGCGCGGGGACGGCGCGGTTTTTTCGCGCTGGCGAGTCTGGACGAGAGGCGAGAAGCCGGAGGAACTGCGGGATCGGCCGTCAGCGCATGACGCGCAAGACCTTCCCATCGGCGGCGGCCGAGCGCAGAAGGCGAGTCAAATCTCCCGAGAGCGCCTTGACGAACTCCCCCGTCAGAAGGTCGCGGTGGCCCCTGTGCGACCCGGAAATCTCGTGGATCTCCAGCCCGCCGCCGACGAGATCCTTCCAGCCCAGATTGCGGTCGCGGAAAAGACCCGCCGTTTCGAAGATGACCATGCGGCCCGGATAGACTTTCGGGCGATATTTGGCCTCGGCTTCGCCGTGATTCACCAGGAAATAGATCCGCCGGAGGGGTGCCGGCACCGGCCGGCCCCTTTCACGGAACCACTCTCCCACCCGGTACTGCGCGTTCATCGTTCGGGAGATCCACTGATTCCCAATCTTCTCCTTCACGTAGGCGAGCCGGCGGCCGCGCGGAAGACTGGCGAGCTTCTTCCACTCCCTCGCGATCCTGGAAGAGGACGCCGCGGAAGCGGTGGAACCGGGAGGCGCCGGGTCCCTGGAATAATCGTAGTGGGGAGCGCCGCCGTCGAGGGACACGAGTAATCCTACGGTCTCCCCCGCCGCGCGAAGCTGACGGGCCATCTCGAATCCGAGGATCGCGCCGAAGCAGAACCCGACCATCGCGTAGGGACCGGCCGGCTGTACGGTGCGCAGCTCCTGGATGTAGTGGCCGGCCATTTCCTCGACCGTCGACTGAGGAGGCGCGTCGCCGTAGAGACCGCGCGCCTGAAGGCCATAGACCGGCTGGTCCTGTCCGAGCGCCCGGGCGAGCTCCTGATAGAAAAGGATCGTGCCCGCTCCGCCGTGGAGAACGAAAAGCGGCGGCAGGGATCCCTCGGGCTGAATGGGAACGAGCGAGCTCCATCGAGCGGTCGCGGCCTTTTCATCCATCGCCCGCGCCAGCGTTTGAACGGTCGGCGCCCTGAGGAGGATCGCGGGCGAGATTCGCCGGCCGAACGCCTTCTGGATTTCGGTGGCGAGACGCGCGCCCGTGAGCGAGTTGCCGCCGAGCTCGAAAAAATCGTCGGCGATTCCGATCGGACGGATTTCGAACACGCTTTCGAAAAGGGACGCAAGCCGCGCCTCTCGAGGGGTCGCCGGCGCGCGGTATTCCGCTCGTAACCCCCGCCCGGTCCGCTCCGGCGCCGGAAGCGCGCGCCGATCCACCTTGCCGTTGGGCGTCAGGGGAAGGGACTCGAGGACCACGAAAGCGGAGGGCACCATGTAATCCGGAAGCTTGCGGCGCGCCAGGTCGCGCAACTCGTCCACGTCGACGGTGAGGCCTCGCGTCGCGACCAGGTAGGCCACGATCGACCGCGACGCATGCGCTTCCCCGCGCGCGACCACGACCGCCTCGCTCACGGTCGGCGCCTCCAGCAGGACGGATTCGATTTCTCCGAGCTCGATGCGGAAGCCGCGCAGCTTGATCTGGCCGTCGAGACGTCCGAGGAACTCGAGGGTTCCGTCGGCCCGGGACCGCGCGAGGTCTCCGGTGCGGTAGAG
>JAIVJS010000089.1 GCA_020199905.1 Acidobacteriota bacterium | reverse complement strand
ACCGGCGACCACCTGCTCCCAAAGCAGGTACGCTACCGCTGCGCTACGCCCCGTGGGCCCGAGTTTACCCGTTGGACCGGGTCTCGAGCCGCCTGCCAGCGCCCTTACGGATTCCGGTCGATCACGATCTGCGGGGCCTGATCCTCGCGCCTTGCCTTGAGCGCCAGCCCGAGCAGGCCGACGCCCGAGACGAAGTACCACGCGAGCTGTGCCCACTCCTTCGGTCCGCTCACGCCTTCGACGGCTTTCGCAATCCCGAGAGTGAGCTCCCCGGCGCCGGCGAAGAGCCAGAGCAACGGCCCGGTGCCGCCTCCCAAAGGACGAAAGGTCCCCCGGAGGAGAAGAACAACCAGAAAAATCGGCACAATGACGAACGCGGCCAGAAAGAAGATGGCCCACAATATCCATCACCTCCGAGACGGCGATTATCCGCGATCGGGCCCCCTCGCGGCGCGCCTTCGAAGCAGTTACTCAGTTACTCCGTTACTCCGTTACTCTCTACCGGGCCGCTCGTTTGCGCGGGGACGTCCACACGGAGGAAGGAAGACGCCTCATGATCCGCGAATACTTCAAGCGGGATTCCCCGATCCTGGGCCGCCCGATGGAAATGCTCTGGTTCGGCCACGCGGGGCGGCCGATGATCTGGTTCCCGACGTCGATGGGGCGCTTCTACCAGAACGAGGATTTTGGCCTCGTGGCCGCGGTCGCCGATCGCATCGACGCGGGGCGGCTCCAGGTGGTGTGCGTCGACAGCGTCGACAGCGAGAGCTTTTACTCGAAGGGCCGGCACCCGGCCGAGCGCATCGCGCGTCACGACCAGTACGACGGGTACCTCAAGGACGAGGTCGTGCCCTGGATCTGGAGCCGCGTTGGCCAGTCAGGCCGCATCGGGACGCTGGGCGCCTCGTTCGGGGCGTACCACGCGGTCAACTTCGCCCTGCGCCATCCGGACCTCGTCGACCAGACGGTCGGGTTCTCCGGAAAGTACGACATCCATTCGTTCCTCGACGGCTTCTGGAACGACACCGCGTATTTCCACTGCCCGACGGCGAACGTTCCCAACATGGACGGCGAGTGGGTCCGAAAACTGTCGACGATGGAGATCGCGATCGTCACCGGTGAGACGGACAACATCCTCGAAGGCTCGCGGCAGATGATCCGCATTCTCCTCGAAAACGGTATCCCGCACCGCGGTGACATCTGGCCGGCCCCGTACGGCCACGACTGGCCCTGGTGGAAAGAGCAGATCCTCCGATACCTGTAAGCGGGGTCAGGTCTTTATTATACACTAAGCCTTCGATCACCCGCGGCGAAGCTCCGGCGGCGGGCTGGCGGGTGGACCGTCACTTGCCGACGGACGTTGAAGCGGTCGGATCGGCCGCCATCGGGCGGGCGGCCTTCAATCCGGAGCCGCGCGGTGTGCGCGCTCCTTTTCCGCCTCCCGCCTCCGCCTATCGCCTCTCGCCTACCGCTCCGTTTCCTCGGGCCACAGGCATCCGGAGGCGCCGACCCAGGTCCGGTCCTTGTTGAAGGCGACCCCCATCATCTTTCCCTGCGAGAGCCGCGCGAGCGTGGTCACCGGGAACGGGCGTCCGTCCTTCCAGACGAACATCACGCGCACCTCGACCTTCGAGGCGCCTCCCTCCGTCGTCTCGATCGCCGGCGCGTACTCGACCTTGCGCATCAGGAGGGTGTGCTTCCGGTGCTCTGGCGGCACCGCGGCGAGATCCTCCGGGGTGACCTCGACCTTCACTCCCACTCCGGCGAAGGAAAAGAGCGGCTTCAACACCCAGTTTTCGAGATCCGCGGGCGGCTCGGCGACGTCCGATAGAAACCTGGCCTCCGGCACCGCGGGATGGGAGATCGCGGGCAGGGCGTGCTTGCTCCACCGGAAATACCAGTTCGGGTGCCCCGCCCATGCCACGTCGAGCGGCTCCCGAAAGTCGAACGGGAGCGTCAGCTTCTGTCCGGCGAGCTCGTCGAAGATGACCCGGTTGTAAATCCGGAGGATCCGCGTCGAGACGCCGTCGCGTTCGTACCAGAGCTCGCGCCCGACCTTGATGACCTGCCTCGGATCGATCGCCCGGACCCCCCAGAGCTTCTCGGTGCACGCGAAGTCGACCGCGGTCTTCTGCGCGGGCGGATCGAGGTCGAGCAGCACGACGTTCGCCGGCGGCACGCCCGCCAGGATCGCGGCGCCGACCTCGCGGATGTACCCGGCGTCGTCGAGCCCCGAAAGCAGGTAGCCGAGACGCTCGTCGGCGGGGACGAGGCCGCGCTGCAGCCTCGACTGTATGAACTGAAAACCGTAGAGCGACGGGAACGCCTGCAGCTCGATCAGCCGTGGCGCCAGCCTTCCGCCTTCGCGCACGACCGCGAAATCCGCCTGGGCAAACAGCGGCAGAGGGTCGTCCCCGGGAACGTCCCATTCCGGAGGCACCGCTTCGCGGGAGCGCGCCAGGTTTTCCGGTGTCGAGAGCTGCGCCCAGATCTCTTCGGCGGATCGCACCATCTCGTCGCGCAGAGCCGGCGGAAGGAAGACCGGCGTCTCGGCCAGACGAAAGACGATCGGAAAACCGCACTCCGCTTCGAGGCGTTCCTGGTAGGACTCGTAGAGGTCGCGCGAGAACGCCTCGTTGTAGCGCTGGCGGAGGGACGGGATCATGCCGGGGGGTGGTCGAGCGTTGAGCGTTGACCGTCGAGCGCAGGCCCCCGCCTCCTCGCCCTCAACGCTGAACTCTCAACTCTGAACTCTCGACTTCCCTCAGAGCAGGAACTTCGAGTCCGCCATGATCTGGTCGCCGTCCATCCAGACGTCGAAATGGCGCCCGACGATGTCGAGGTGGGTCCGGCAGCTCCAGGTCGCGCCCGTGTGCTCCGAGTACGGATGGCCGAACGCGATGTGCAACCCGGGCAGCTTCTCGTCCTGCAGAATGTTCCCGATGATCGAGCGCACGGCGATGTTCGTCCCCATGGCGAACTCGCCCACCCGATTCGAGTTCTCTTCCTGGCTCGTATAGGCGAGAAATCCCTCGAGCACCTCGGGGCGGTCGCAGCTCGCGTCCACGAGCCGGCTGTTCTCGATCGTGACGCGAAGCGGATTCTGCTCGAGGTCGCCGAAGCGCGCGCACAGGTAGTCCCCGAGGACGCCGTCCACCACGTAGATTCCGTCGAGGCGGGCGGGAGACGTCAGGACTTCGCCGGCCGGAAGATTGGCCCATTTCTCCGCCGAGATGAGCCCGCTCGTCTTCAGCCAGCGGATCGCAGGATCGAACGTGGCCTCGAGGTCCGATCCGCCGGCGGATTTCGCTCGGATGCGGGTGGCCTTTCGGGCGCGCTCGAGGACCCGGGAGGAGATCTCGTCCACGAGGTTGAAGTCGGCGCGCATCCCCTCGAGCATGATCCGATGGCTGATGTAGACCATGTGCGCGTGGCGGATGTACCGGCGATTGACCACGTCCGTCATCTGGATCCGCTGGGGAAGCTCGCCCGTCTGCGGTTGCGCGGCGTAGATCGAAACCGCGGACCGTTCGAGCGACTCGAGGATCGGCGCCGGCATCGAGGTCATCGGGCGCGAGCCGTAGTCTTCCAGGACGTGAAACTCGAGAGGCGATCCCACCTCGCGCACCTGATCGGCGAGGCTCGCCCCGATCTCCTCCGTCTCCCGGTCGGTGATGATCGTCACACGCTCGTGCGCCGCAAGCCGCAGACACGTGCGAACGGCATTGCGGGCGCCGGGGATCAGGTCTTCGGCGTACGTGATCGAGGTGTCTCTCAAGTCGTTTCCCTCAGGTGGGCGGACGCGGTCGCGGCGGCCCTCGCCGGCGGCGAAAAATCGATTCCGTGGCTGGTCTCGGCGCAGATGAAATCCACGACCTTGCGCAGGTCCCCGTCATTCTGGTGGAACGCGCGAAGCTGACGGTCGGCGCCGCTGCCGTTCTCCAGAATCCAGCGAAGGGACTCGATCTCCTTTCGGCTTCCAAGCGCGTCGATGACGTCGTCGACGAACGCGAAGAGCTCCTCCATCAGGTCTCGAAAGGGGACCTCGCTCTCCTTGCCGAAGTCGATCAGCTTGCCGTCGATGCCCCACCGCGTGGCGCGCCACTTGTTCTCGAGGATCAGCGCGTTGCTGTACGGGCGGAACCCGAGGTTCTTCTCCCGCAGCTCATAGAGCTTGACGCAGATCGCCTGCACGAGCGCGGCGATCGCGACGGTTTCGTCGAGTCGCATCGGAACGTCGCACACGCGGAACTCGATCGTCTCGAAGAACGGATGAGGCCGCAGGTCCCACCAGATCTTCTTTCCGTTGTCGATCGAATTCGTGGCGACCAGGATCCTCACGAACTCGTCGAACTCCGCCGGCGTCGGAAAGACGGGCGGGATTCCCGTGCGCGGAAACCGCTCGAAGACCTTCGTGCGATAGCTCTTCAATCCCGTGTTCCGGCCGAGCCAGAACGGCGAGTTGGAAGACAGCGCGAGCAGGTGGGGCAGGAAGTAACGCGCTTCGTTCAGGATCTGGAACGCGACCGCGCGGTCGGAGATACCGACGTGGACGTGAAGACCGAAGATGAGGTTCGAGCGGGCGACCAGCTGGAGCTCCTCGACGATCGAGGCATAGCGGGGATCGGGGTAGATCGCCTGATCTTCCCACCGGGAGAACGGGTGCGTGCCCGCCGACGCGACGTTCATTCCCTGCCGCCGGGCGAGTCCGATGATCTCGCGCCGCAGCTCGGTGACGTCCTTGCGAACCTCGTCCACGTTGGTGCAGATGCCGGTGCCCACCTCGATGACCGATTGATGCATCTCGGGCTTGACCCGCTCCTTCAAGAGCAGCTTGCCTTCCTCGAGCATCTCCTGGACATGGGAGCGCAGCTCCCGCGTCTCGGGATCGATGATCTGGAACTCCTCTTCGACGCCGAGGGTGAAGGCGGGCCGCTCGCGCATCCCGGATCTACGCCTCGCCCTTGGGGTCGGGGGAAGCCGACGGCTGCCGCCGCGGTCCGCGGGGCGACGCGTCCCCGGCTCCGGCCGGAGGGGACCCGGACGCCCCGGAGGGGCGCGGCGCCGCCGTTCGGGGGCCCGTCGGAGCCGCGGCCCGGCGCGGGCCCGAAGCACCGCCGGGGCGCGGTCGGGCCGGAAGCGCGGCGCGGGCGGGCTCGCGGTGGCTCGCGAGAAAATCCTGCCAGTGGTAGCGCGCCACGGGTTCCGCGCCCGACGGCACGCGCTCGATCAGCCACTGAGACGCGTGCGACAGGACCCACTCGAAGTTTTCCGCGCCGACGGAGGCGACGTCCGCGTCCGGAGCGGGGTTCAGGAAGTCGATCGCGTAGGGGATGCCGTCCCGCACCGCGAACTCGAGAGTGTCGAAGTCGTACCCGAGCGCGTTGGTGAGCTTCAGACAATCGTTGCGGATCCGGCCGTAGAGCCCCGGATCGATGGGCTCCGGCCGCTGGACGTACCGGTTCTCGTGCGGCTGCCGGGGGTCGTACCGCATGATGTGAACGTGCTTGCGGCCGATCGCGTAGCACCGGAAGTATTCGTCGAAGACGATCTCCTCCTGAAGCGTCATCACGTTCTGGCCCGACTCTTTGTAAGCGGCGAAGAACTCCTCGAGATTGGCGACCCGGTAGACGTTCTTCCACCCGCCGCCGGAGTAGGGCTTGAAGAACGCCGGAAATCCGATGTGCGAAAAAATCTCGTCCCAGTTCAGCGGAAAGAGGAGATTCGACATCGATTCGGAGGTCGTGTCGGGAGGGTGCTGGTTCGAGGGGAGGATCACGGTCTTCGGCACGGCGACCCCGACCCCTTTCGCCACGACGTTGTTGAAGAACTTGTCGTCGGCGGACCACCAGAACGGGTTGTTGACGACGATCGTGCCGTCGGCGACCGCCTTCTTCAGGATCGCGCGATAGAACGGGATGTCCTGGCTGATGCGGTCGAGGATGAGGTCATAGATCCTGGGGCTCTCGAGGCTGATGCCGCCGACCTGAACAGGCTCGGCCACGACGCCGTGCGCGCCGGACGCGTTGATTCGATCGATGAGGGCGTACGGGAAGGAGCGTTCCTGCCCGAACAGAATGCCGATTTTCTTCATGTCGCCAGCGTTTCCTTTACTTGTGCGGTGTGTTTCCGGGTGTCGATCCGGAATCGGCGATTATCTCAGGGTAGTTATCCGTTGTCAGTTCTCAGTTTCACTCGGAAACCGCCGCGGGCGGACTCGGAATAAGATCCGGCCGTGCCGGCACTCGACTTCTATTACCACCGCCCCGGTTGAACGAGCTGCGCGCGCACCCGGGCGGTGCTCGACACCAGGAAGGTCAAGGTCGGCGAGGAGCGCCAGTCCCGCAAGGCGCCCCTGTCCCGGGCAGACGCGCAAGCGCTTCTCGATTCCGTGACTTGGGTGATCGTCGCGAGGGGAAAGACCAGCCGCCGCCTCAAACGCGAGCAGGCGACGCTCGACGATCTGAAGGGTCACACGGGCGGGTTTCGCGCCCCGATCGTCCGCCGGGGGAAAACCCTTCTGGTGGGGTTCAATGAGGCGGAGCTGGAGAAATTGATCAGGTAGCTATCAGCTGTCAGCTATCAGCTTTCCGCTGTCAGTCTTCCATCTTCCATTCGGCCGCCCTCTCTCCCTCGCTCAACGCTCAACGCTCGACGCTGAACGCTCGACGCTCAACCTCTTTCTATCCCGAGCAGCAACGGCGCGAGCGCCGCATCCTGCGCCTCCCGCAACTGCGCGAGCCCCGTCCGCGCCAGGGCGATCAGTTCGCCCAACTGCGCCTCGGAAAAGGGCCGCCGTTCGGCGGTGCCCTGGAGCTCGACGAAGGCGCCCGAGGCGGTGCCGACGACGTTGAAGTCGACGTCCGCCTCCGAGTCCTCGGCGTAGGCGAGGTCGAGCACGGACTGTCCCGCGCAGATGCCGACGGACACGGCCGCGACGGACTCGCGCAAGGGCCAGCGGCGGATCGCTCCATCGCGGACGAGCTTCGCTAAGGCGATCGAGAGCGCGACGAGGGCGCCGGTGATCCCGGCGCAGCGGGTTCCTCCATCCGCCTGCAGGACGTCGCAATCGACGGTGATGGTCCGCTCGCCCAGGCCGCGCAGCTCGACCACGCTTCGGAGCGAGCGGCCGATCAGCCGCTGGATCTCGAGCGTGCGCCCTCCCTGCTTACCGAGCGCCGCTTCCCGCGCCGAACGCGTGTGCGTGGCGCGGGGAAGCATCCCGTACTCGGCCGTGATCCAGCCGCTGCCGCTTCCCTTCAAAAACGGCGGCACCCGTTCTTCGATCGAGGCCGCGCAGAGGACGCGCGTATCGCCGAGCGAGATCAGCGCCGAGCCTTCGGCGTGCCGCGCCGCTCCGGTCTCGATCGTGACCGGGCGCAGCTCGTCGGGGCGCCGGCCGTCGGGTCGTGGGGTCTTCATCGGGGCCTTTTTCTCATGGCGCGACCTCGTTTCGCAGGTACGTGAGCGGCCGGCTCAGATCGATGTGGCCGCCGAGGGTCTCCGCGGGCTCGCCGTTGACGAGGATCCGGACGCGCGTCGTGTCGGCCACATTCTGCAGCGTCGTGTCGACGAGGGACGCCACGATCGATAGCTCTTCCTGCGAACCGAACGAAAGGCCGGCGTCGACCGCGAGGTCCAGAACGGCTTCCCCCTCGGCCAGCAGAAACGCGTTGCGAAGGTGGATCCTGTCCGGGAGAGCGGCGATCAGGCCGGCGCGCGTCGGCCCCTTCTGCAGCTCACCGAAGATGGCGCGCAGCGCCGCGCCGGGGCCCGCGGGTTTCGCGATGTCGCGTTCTTCCGACTGCAGCCGGGAGTCCTCCTGGCGGGGGAAAAAGAGGGTCAGCCTCACGGTCTCGGCCGGCGTGGTTCGAGCGGCCGGGACTCCGGGCGTCGCCGCGGCCGGCGCCGACGTCACGCGGAGGAAGAGACGAAACCTCGGGCGGCGCAGCGGCCCGGGCGGCCGGTTCCAGAGGACGAGGGCCGCCACCGCTCCCACCAGAAGGAGGAGAAGCACCGCCGCGGCGCGCCGGGTCATGGAGTCCGGACTGCGGCGGCGCCCGCGGGGGTCGGCCGGGGGCCTGTGCCCTTGCGCCGCGCGAAGAAGCCGGCGATCGCGCGCGCGATTCCATCGGCCACGCTCTGCTGGAACGCGGCGGAGGACAGCTTCTTTTCCTCCTCGGGATTCGAGATAAAGGCGGCCTCGACGAGCACGGCCGGCATCGTCGCGCCGACGAGCACGCGAAAGGGCGCCTGCTTGATCCCGCGCTTGTCCGTGCCCGAGACGCCGTTCAACTCCTGCTGAATCGCCTCCGCGAGCTCGCTCGAGTCCTTGATGTGCGCGCTCTGGGCGAGGTCCCACAGGATGAAGTCGAGGGTGGGGCTGCCCCCCGCCGGTCGGGGCGCGGGGGCCGCCGCCGGGGCGGAGGGGAGCGAGTTCTCGCGGCTCGCGACGTCCTGCGCGATCCGGTCGGAGGCCTCGAGGGAGAGGTAGTAGGTCTCCGAGCCGTGTGCCCCGGACGCTCGCGAGGAGTTCGCGTGGACCGACAGGAAGAGGTCGGCTTTTTCGTGGTTCGCGACGGCCGTGCGATCGTCGAGGGAAATGACCGCATCGGAGTCGCGCGTCATCAGGACGCGGCAGGAGA
This sequence comes from Acidobacteriota bacterium, assembly GCA_020199905.1. Taxonomy (GTDB): domain Bacteria; phylum Acidobacteriota; class Thermoanaerobaculia; order UBA5066; family Gp7-AA6; genus JALYUA01. Next base: position 9,049 of record JAIVJS010000089.1, on the reverse strand, counting down.
GCAGGCGCGGAAGGGCGGACGCGATCCGCCGCGCGATCTGGAGCGTGGTGTCTTTTTCCTGGAGACCGCCCGGGCCGATCGCTCCGGTTTCGGTACCGCCATGGCCGGCGTCGATCACGACCGTCCACGCGGGCGTCGGCACCGGGGCGGGCGCGGGAGCGGAGGGCAGCGTCGAAGGCGCGGCGGCGCGGCCGACCTCGATGACGAGGCGGTCCGGAGACGTGAGCGGATATGCGCGCGCGAAGAGACCCCGGTCCCGAAACTCGATCATCGCCGAGTCTCCCGCGAAGCGGATCGCGGAAATCAGAGGATCTTCGTAGCGCCGCTCCTGGAACGGGGGCACGATCTTCCGGTCGGGCCATCGGATCTGGAAGCCATTTTCCGTCAACGACGGGATGAATTCGGCGCCGGTCGACTCCTTCAACACGATCTGAGTGGTCGGCTCGACGTGGACGACCGCGACGTCGATGGTCAGCGCCGGCACCGCCTCGACGATCGTCCACACGCGGCGCGCGGCGTCATACGTCGCGGTCGCACCCACGAGGGGCAGGAGTACCCGGTCGAGGAGATCGGGCGGCGCGTGCAGAGCGCCGTTGGCGGATCGCGCCTGCCGCGAGATTTGCACGATCCGCTGGTCGACCGGAACCTGCGTGGTCCCGACGCCCAGAAACACCTGATGTCCCGCGCTCGAGAGCGTCATGACGCCGGTCGTCGAGTCCGTCGAGACGTCGAACCCGAGCGCCTTCGCGACGTCCGTCACCCGCAGGTCCCCGCTGGCAAGCGCGACCGGATGGGCCTCCCCTCGCCACACGATCGTCCCGGTTCCCGAGGGAGCCGGGGTCGGAGTCGGAGTCGTCTGCCCCGCGACGAGCCGGGCGAGAAGAAGGAGAACGGCGGCCGCCGCCGCGCCTCCGGCGGCTCTCGCCCAGAGTGGAGGGTTCCGATGGAGGTTTGCGGGGAGGCTTGACCGCGAGTTCGCGGCGAGCGGCTCTTTTCGATGCATCCGTGTGGATGAGAGTACCCCGCAATCCTACCGCGGTCGAAGGCTTTCGAGAGGCCGCGGCTCCGATCCGCGCGGGCTCCGGCGCGGACCGCCCCTCCTATCGCGCCTGCGAGTTGCCGGCGAAGCACTCGTGAACGACCTCGGGGCCATATCGCCGCACGGTCTCCGCCGGGACCTCGGATTCGGGGATCTCGTGGAACTCGAAAGCGATCGCCCCCGAGGCGTCGACCGTGCCCTGCAGGTATCCGTAGACGTTCGTCTTCGACTCCTTCGCGGAGGCGGCGCCGGCGGGCAGCGGATACCGGACGGCGCCCGCCGTCCCGACGATCCACCCCGGAAGAGAATCCCCGGCGGCCTTATTCTCGGGCGTGTCGAAAATCCCGCTCATGTAGAAATGCGAATGGCTGGCGAAGGTGTAGACCGGCTTGTTCTTGCGCGCCTGGACCAGACGCGCGTAGACCCGGCGGCCGCTCTTTTCTCCCTGCGGCCAGTCGTTCATGCTGTGGTCCGAGGCCAGGCTGTCGGGCAGCGCCGCGTGCATCCCGACCGCGATGGCCCGGACGGCCGGGTCCGCTTCCGCCCGCGAGATCACGGTCTCAAACCAGCGCACCTGATCGGCCTCGAACTGGTCGAGGGACGCGTTGTCCAGCGCGATGAAGTCGATTCCTCCGTGGATCCAGTGGTACCAGGTCTTCAGGCGATGGTCCTTCGGGTCGTCTTTGAGCCGCTGTTCGCGGATGGAAGGGACGCTCAGCCAGTCTCCGAACTGGGAGACGTATTCGAGCCGGTTCTTCGGGGCGACGAGCTCGTGATTGCCGATCGCGAGATAAACCGGGACCGAGCCGAAGGGGACGAGCTGGCTCTGGATGAAGTCGTCCCAGACCCCGCGGTTGTAGTCGGAGATCGTGACCCTCTTTCCGCCGCGGTCCGATTGCGTCACGAAGTCCTGATCGAAATCGTAGAGGGCGCGGAAGTCGCCCAGGTGCCAGTAGAAGTCGGCGCCGGCGCTGGCCGCGGCTGCCGCAATGGCCGGCATCACGATGTCGCCGCAATTCCGCGAATCGCCGCTGACGATGAAGCGCCACGGCCGCGCGGCGGCCGTGCGGGCGGATTTCTCCGGCGGCGACGCGGGGGACGGCGAGGCGCCGGCACATCCCATCGCAAAGGCGAGCAGACCGACGGCCGATCGCGAGACTTTCGAGCGCATCCGGGCCCTCCGTAGACCCGTAGCATCTCACCGGAGTCCGGGGGCAAATCTCTTCGATGCCTCGGTCTGACGCTGAACGCCCGACGCGGAACACTGGACCTCCCTCCCCCCACCCCTATACTCGAATCGCGTGTTCCGTCTGGCAAAGCCTCTGATCCTGGCCGGGTTCGCGGGCGTGCTGGCGCTGCTCGCCGGGCTCCTCCTCTTCGACACGCCGCTCGAGTACGCGCTCGAGTGCGATCGCGCGGCGGGCCGCTGCACCTTCACGCAGAAACTGGTCTCGAAAACGCGCACGGGATCGGCGGCGATCGCGTCTCTGCGGCAGGCGGAGATCCGCGTCGCGACTCCGCGGCGAGGCCGTCCGCGGATCAGCGTCTGGATCCTGGGAACGGGAGGGCCCTTCTTCGTGGCGGACTACGCATCGCGCGAGCAGGCGGGGGCGGATGCCGGGGGAATCGACCGGTTTCTCCACGATCCGACTCTTCCGATGCTCTCCGTTCGGCGGGAGGAGGCGAAGACCTACCGGGCCGCGTGGATCTTCCTGGCCGTGTCCGCGGCGGTGCTGGCCTCGCTCGGTGTCGCGTTCTTTTCGAGACGGCGCGGCCTGAGCCGCGCGGTGTGTTGAGCGTCTCGCCGGCGGCGGGGCGCGGGCGCCTGGCGCTCTCCATGCTGCTGGCGGCCGTGTTTCTGGTTCTCTTCGCCGCCCGAGGAAATGTGCGCGGCGTCCTGATCGCGCTCGCGGCGCCTCGGACCGCCCGGCCGGCGCGCGCGCTCCCGCCGGCATACGTTGCGCTGCTTTCGAAGACCGCGGAGCTCGTGCCGCCCGACGCCCCCATCCTCTACTCGAGCCGGGTCCGCGCCGAAGCGCTCGATCCCGACAGCCGCCGCTTCGCCTCCGAAGGGCGGCCGAGGCCCGACGCGGACGAATGGAAGGAGTTTGCGCGTTACGTGCTCGCGCCGCGGATCGTCTACGCACGCGGGCCGTTCGAGCCGCCGCTTCCCGAGGACCGTCCGGCTCCCCGGCATCTCCTCGTCGTCGGGGGCACGCTGCGTCATCCTGACTTCTCGCCGCTGTTCGAGAATGAGGCCGGGGCGCTCTACGTGCGGCGCTCGCCATGACGGGAGCCCTCCTGTCGATCGCGTTCGCGCTTTCTACCGAGGCCGCCGGCGCGCTCGCGCTGCGCCGGGCGCGGCAGGGGAGCGGCGGGCGGCTCTCCGCGACGCTGCTCGCGGGGCTCGGGTGTCAGATGGCCGCGGCGGCGCTGCTTCTCCTCCTGCCGGCGGGGGCCGGCGCGCGCTCTGCCATCTTCTGGCCGCTCGCGGGCACGGTCATCCTCGTGCGCTGGATCCGGTGCCCTTCGCGGTTCCGCGCTCTCCCCTCCGTTCGATGGGCCGTTCCCGCTGCGCTGCTCCTCCTGGGAGGTCTCGCGCAGGCGCGCCGCCTGTACGCGGGGCCGCTCGACACCGTCGACTTCCGGACGATCTACGGGTTGCGGGCGCGGCAGCTCTTTCTCTCCGCGGGAGGGCTCTCCGATCTCCTCGACCGGTACCGCGCCCCGTGGCACGGCTTTTACCCGCCGGGGCTGCCGCTCCTCTACGACGCGGCCGCCTTCGCCTTCGGACGCTTCGACGAGCGGCTTCTGGCCATCGTGCCCGCGCTCGCCGCGGCGATCGTCCTCGCCGGCGTCTTCGAGCTTCTGGTCGCGTTGGACGTTCCCGCTCTGCCGGCCGGGCTCTGGGCGGCGGTCGCCGCGATCTCGCCGGGGCTCTGGGCGTCGACCGAAGCGGGGCACGCCGAAGTGCCGCTCGCGGCCGCGCTCGTCGTCGCCGTCTCCGCCCTCCTCCGCGGCGACGGGCGCGAGAACCGCGTGGAGCTGCGGGTCGCCGCGGCGCTCGCGGGACTCTTCAAGAACGAAGGATTGATCCTCGCGTTCCTGCTCCTCGGGGCGGACCTGATGATCCACCGGCGCCGCGATCTTCAGAGCCGGCTTCGCGGCCATGTGGCGGCGCTGGCGCCCGGAGCGGCCTGGATGGGCGCCGCGGCGCTGGCGGGGTTCCCCAGGGACACCGGGCCGCTGCTGCTGCCTTTCGCGTCGTGGGGGCCGGCGCTCACGCGCGTCCCCGGGATGCTGGAGGTCTTCGGAAGCGTCGCCCTGCGCTCCGTGAGCGGTCCCTTTCTGCTCTGCCTGCCGCTCGCGCTGGCGCTCGCGGCGCTCCGCCGCTCCGACGCGCTTCCCGGGCGCGCCGCGGCGGTGAGCGCGGTCCTCATTCTGCAGATCGTGGTGCTTCTGTACGTTTATCTCGTGACCCCGTACCACGTGATCTGGTTGATGTGGGTCTCGATCGAGCGGATCCTCGCCCCGCTCGCCCTTGCGGAAGTCCTGGTCCTCGCGTCGATCGCGGGAAGAGACCCGCAAACGCCGGCGTCTCCCGGGGAGCCATCCCGGGCGTAACCGTCAGGAGGCTGTGCGGCCTTTGCCTCGCCCGCGGGCGGGGGAGCGGGGCCCGGAGGGCCCGGCCAATTCGAAGGAGGCGGCGAGCGCCTCGAACATTTCGATTCCGCTCTGCAGGAGGGCGGCATCGTCGTCCGCATGGACGCTGCGAAGTCCTTCGACCATGCGGCCTATCGCGGGCGCTTCCGGAGGGGCGTATCGCGTCTCCTTCATGTCGAGGTCGTGCACGATCTGGCCGATCCGCTGGACGGCGGCGTTCTTCAACCCGAAGCGCTGTGCGAGGACCTCGAACGTGCAGAGCTCGCCCTTGTGGCTGAACTCACCGGTGTACATGTCGAACGGCACCTGCGAGGCCGCGGGACGCGCGGCGAAGGAGAACCGCGCCCTCGAATCGACGAACCGGCGGATGAGCCAGGCGGACGCCATGCGGTCGACCCCGGGGCGGGGCCTCGTGACCCAGCGGCGTGAGCGAAACGCCGCCGGCTCGAGCTTCGCTGCGGCCGCGCGCGTCCGTCCGCCGGACTTTCCCCGTCCCGCGGCGCCCTCGAGGGCGGCCACCGCCGCGGCAGCCTCGGTCTTTCCGGGCGCGCCGAAGTGGTCGATCTGCAGAATCGCGTTGAACTTCTCGCGGAGGGCTCGGGCTTCTCGCCGCCGAGCCTCCGCATCGGGGCCGCCGGCTGGATTGCCGGCGCCCGTCCGCGCCGTGATGTCCCGCGCCTCCCGCGCGATCCCTTCGTAATCCGCTTGCCGCGCCTTGTGGAACGTCGCCATGATGTCCTCTCCTCCTTCCCGATTGACCGCGTCCCCGGTGAAGACCGTCGCCTCCCCTCCGAGCGAGACGATCTCGCCGCGGAGCCACTCGAAGTCCTCACGGCAGGATTCCGTGTTCGGCAGGACGTACACAGAATTTCTCGCCGGCACCGCTCCCAGCTGCTGCAGGCGCCGCCAGGTCTTCACGCGGGCGTTCGACGGCTGCGCCGGGAGCTGGTGCGCGAGCAGGAGCCACGCAGGCGAGCTCATCTTAGCGTCGGAGGTCTTCGGCGGCCTCATGTGCGGAGGAGATCCGCGGGGTTCACGCTGGCGGCGCGGCGCGCCGGCAGGTAGCTCGCCGCCGAAGCCGTGAGGAGGAGCCCGGCGGCGACGGCCGCATAGATCGCCGGATCCCAGGGTCCGACGGCGAAGAGCGCGCCGCCCAGAAGGCGCGCGGCCAGCCGCGAGGCGAGCAGGCCGGCGACGAGGCCGGCGGCGACGGGCCGGAGCTCGTCTCTCAGAACCAGACGCGCGAGGTCGCGGCGGCCCGCTCCGAAGGCGGAGCGGATCGCGAGCTCGCGCTTTCGGGCGCGCGCCGAGAACGCGGCGATCCCGTAAACGCCGACGGCCGACAGAGCGATCGCGACCTGGCCGAAGAGCTCCAGAAGCCGCACGTTCAGCCGCCGTGCGTTTAAGGACGCAGACCAGACCTCGTCGAACGTGCGCACGCTGGAGGCCGCGACGTCGGGATCGATCCGCGACACGGCCGCCCGCACCGCCCGGTCGAGCGAGCGCGGATCTCCCTCGGAGCGCACGACCCAGTTCATGCGGGAGGTCATCGCCGACGTCTGCGATTGAGGCATCTGGTGAATGGGGATGTAGAGGTCCGCGGTCGGAGGGGCGTCGACGGTGAAGTGCCGGACGTCTTTGACGACTCCGACGATTTCGAGAAAGTCCGGAGCGCCGGCGAGCTGGATGTGGAGGCGCTTGCCGACCGCGCTCTCGCCCGGCCAGTGCCGCTCCGCGAGCGTCCGGCTCACCACGGCGACGGCGCGTCCCGCCGGCCCGTCGTGGACGTCGAACTCCCGCCCCGAGAGGAGCCCGATGCCGGCGGCCCGGAAATAGCCCGGTCCGGCGATGCGGAAGTGCGCCTGCGGCACCTCGTCCGGGCGCGGCGCGGGCCGGTCGGGAAAGTCCAGGTCCACGGTGTTCAGGAGCCCGCTCAGGGGCAGGAGCGACACGGCGCCCTCGGCGCGGACGCCGGAGAGCGAAGCGAGGCTCGCCGCCAGAGCGTCGTGAAAGCGAACCACCGAGTCCCGCGTCGAATAACGCGACGGCGGGAGCGAGAGCTGCATCGACAGCGCCCGGCCGCGAGTGAAACCCGGGTCGACCCGCTCGAGCCTCGCGAATCCCTTCGCGACCAGGCCCATGCACACGAGGAGCACGGCCGACCCGCCGACCTGGATGGCGACGAAAACGCGCCGCATCCTCCCCTCGCCGCGGTTGCCGGTGACGCTGCGCGTCGCACTGCCCAGGCCCTGATTCAGATGGCGTGTCGCGGCCCACGCCGGGATGAGGCCCGAGGCGAGCGCCGCGATGACGGACACCGCGGCCGAAAACGCCAGGACGCCCCAGTCGATGCGGACCTCCGAGAGCCGCGGAAACGCGGGCGGCGCAAACGCCCGCCAGGCCGCCACCGCGCCGTTGGCGAGAGCCACCCCGAGAACGCCGCCCAGGAGCGCCAGGGCTCCCGCCTCGATCGCCAGCTGCCTCAGCAGCCGCCCCCGGGTGGCGCCGATCGAGACGCGCAGGGCGAGCTCCGACTGGCGCCCGGCGGTCCGCACGAGGATCAGGTTGGCGAGGTTGCCGCACCCGATCGCGAGCAGCACGGCCACCGCGGCGAAGACCGTCCACAGGATCTGGCGGTAGTCGCTCACGATCTCCGACTGGAGGGGGTAGAGGTTGACGCCCGTCTTGCGCGCATCCTCTTCGGGATAGCGCGCCTGGAGCCGGCGCGCGATGGTGTCGAGCTCGGCCTTGGCGCCGGGGATCGTGACGCCGGGGTTCAACCGCGCCACCACGCGCAGGAAGTTGGCGCCGCGGTCCGTTCTCCGCGGGTCGTCGCGCAGGGGGAGGGGCACCGCCACCTCCGCGTCCCGAAAGGGGAAGAGGAACCCCGGGGGCATCACGCCGACGACCCGGTGAGGAACGCCGTTCAAGGGGATCGACCGTCCGAGAATGTCGGGATCGCCGCCGAATCGGCGCTTCCACAGGCCGTGGGTGAGGACGACGACCTTCGCGGGCGCGTTTTCATCACGGGCGTCGAGGGCACGGCCGAGCGACGGACGCGCGCCGAGAAGCGGGAAGAACGCGCCGGAGACGCGCGTCCCCTCGAGCCGTTCCGCCTCCCCGATTCCGGTCAGGTTTGCCGTCCAGTTGGTGAATGCGGCGACGCCCGCGAGGCCCCGCGCGTCTCGGGCATAGTCCTCGAGGTCCGCGATCGAAAAGGGCGCGCGGTCCCTCTCGGTTCGAGCGTTGTACATCCACACGAGGCTGCCGGGGTCGCGGAACGGAAGCGCGTGCAGGAGGACGGAACTGACCAGCGTGAACACGGCGGTCGCCGCTCCGATCCCGATCCCGAGCGTCCCGATCGCGAGCAGCGAGAAGCCGGGCTGCCGCCGGATGAGTCTGAGGCCAGAGCGGACGTCTAAGAGGAGCGCCATGGCAGAAATGTAACATATGTTTCATTTTGTGAGAAACGTCTGTTCTGAAGAAGCGGGCGCCTGGGCCGACTCGCCACTCGAAAATCTCAACTCACGACGCCCCCACGGGCGCTTGACTCTCGACTCTCAGCTCATGACTCTCGACGTCACAGTCCGCGAGCTCCATGGCGGCGAGGAGGTGCCATGGGTTTCCTGCGAATTGCCGTTCTCGTTCTGGGCGCCGCGGCTCCGGGGTCCGCCGGAGCCGCCGACCAGGTCAGGGACGCGGAAACGGCCCCGCGAAGGCGTTTTCCGGGGGGATCGATCGCCAGAAATCACGGTCGAACGACTCGTCGTCATCGTGGGTGGGGTAAGCCGCGTCACGGCCGCCATCCGCCGCTCGCGCCCGTTCCGATTCGCGGCGCCTCCTACCCGCCGCCGCTGCGCGCTTTCGCGGGGGTCTTCCCGGTTGGTGCCTTCGTCGGAACGGGTTTTTTCCGGGCGGTAGCGGTAGCGGTAGCGGCCGCGGCGGCGGACTTTTCGGCCGCTTTCTCCGCCAGCTTCGCCAGGTTGACCGCGATGGTCTGAGAATCCCCTCCGGCTCTGCCGAGCTCGCCGGCGGGAGCGGTCTCGCGCTTGTCGAGCATCCACTCCAGGACGTAGAGCATCGCCGCGCCCTCCCCGATCCAGAAGCCGGACAGCTCCTTGACGCGCTCACGCACCGCCGTCACCTGGGCCTTGATCTCCCGCTCGGTTTTCACGCTCACCCCGTCTCCCGAACATACCGGCCCGCGAGCGGCAGGCTCATGCCGGCTTGATCGCCATCCGTCCGCTGTTGTCTATGCGATGGAGCAGCATGGCGACCTTGTGCTTCTCGAGGTACTCGTCGACGGCCTTTCGCTGCCCGGCCCAGTAACCGTAATCGTCCACGATC
>JAIVJS010000088.1 GCA_020199905.1 Acidobacteriota bacterium | reverse complement strand
CTCCTCCACGACGAGAATTCCGGCGAGATCCTGCTCCGTCACGATCGACCCAGCGGGCAGACGCTTCTTCACGGCGTCGAGCCGGTCGTCGGGCACCCGCAGGAGATAGAGCGGCGTTTCGCGCGTCTCCTTGGCCTTGGCGAGGTAGTCGGCGGTCTCGAGACAGTGCGTGGGGGCTTGGGAGAAGTCGATGGCAATCGCGTACGGCTTTTCTCTCTTGGCCATCTCGAAGAACGCCGGCCAGCGGGGCTCCACCGGCACGACATGGGCGCCGCTCTTGCCGAGCTTCTGAACCCGCGTGTTGCGGTCGCCGCCGTCGAACTGGAGGTAGAGGACGCTCATGGAGGGGGGACTATATAAGACGCGGGAGGCGAGAGGCCGCAGGCGGCAGGCGGCAGGCGGCAGCGGCATGCGGGAGCCGGGAGGCGGGAAGCGGACGGGGGCGGGGGCCGGGAGCCGAGCGATCAACGGGAGCGAGACGGCCGCGGTACTCCGCGGTCAACCGGGTGGGAATCGGAAACCGAGAAGGCCCCTGAATCAGTCGCTCAACGCTTGACGCAGAACGCTCAACGATCTTCCCGGTAGTGCGACCCTCTCGACAGCCGGTTATCCGAGGCGGCGCGCTGGATCGCGAGCGCGGTCTGCACGCCGTTTCGGAGGCCGAGCAGTGCATCCGACATGGTCCCGCGGCGGTAGAAGTCTTCGATCTCGACCTGCAGCTCGGCGAGGATCCGGCTCGCCCGGTCGAGCCGTTTTTCGGAGCGGAGAAGGCCGACGTAGTTCCACATGGTGTGGCGGATGACCATCCAGTCCTGCGCGATCAGCGCGGGATCGACGGTCTCGTTCTCGGGCTGCCAGGGCCTCACGGCGGGAAGGGTCTCGCCGCGGCGGCGCCGGACTTCGCCGGCGGCGGCCTTGCCGGCCCTCCATCCCCAGAGGAGGCCTTCGAGCAGCGACGTCGACGCGAGACGGTTGGCTCCGTGGACGCCCGTGCACGACACCTCGCCCGCGGCGCGCAGGTGTCCGAGGGTCGTGCGGCCGTTGCCGTCGACGGCGACCCCGCCGCAGGAATAGTGGGCGGCGGGGACGACCGGAACCGGACCGGCGGTGAGATCGAACCCGAGCTCGAGGCAGCGCACGTAAAGCCCCGGGAACCTCTCCCGTATCCAGGCGGCGGGCTTGTGCGAAATGTCCAGGAGGACGTGGGTCTCGTCGCGTTCGAGCATTCGCTGATGGATGGCTCGGGCCACGATGTCGCGCGGCGCGAGCTCGGCGTCGGGGTGCACGGCGCTCAGAAACTCCTCGCCAGAGACGTCGGTGATGCGTGCTCCCTCCCCTCGCAGCGCCTCGGTCAGGAGAAGGCGGCCCTTCGCGTGCACGAGGGCGGTCGGATGGAACTGGATGTACTCGAGATTGAGCAGGCGCGCGCCCGCGCGGCGGGCCATCGCGATGCCGTCGCCCCGCGCGCCCTGCGGGTTCGTCGTGTGCAGGTAAACCTGTCCGAGGCCTCCCGTCGCGAGGATCGTCTCCTGGGCGAGATGGGGGGTGACGGCGCCGGACTGGCGTTCCAGCAGATAGGCACCGATCGCGCGGGGAGGCCGGTACCGGTCTGTGGCCTTCGTCGAGTCGTGCGACAGCGTGAGCAGATCGACCGCCGTCGTCTCGAGCTTCCAGTCGATCAGGGACTCCGCGCGGCAGGCCTCCAGGAGGGCCCGCTCGATCGGCGCTCCGGTCTCGTCCTTGACGTGCAGGACTCTCGGGACCGAGTGCGCGCCCTCGAGCGTCCAGTGAAACCCGGATCCTTCCCGGTCGAACGGAACGCCGAGCTCGTCGATGAGCAGTCGATCGACCAGCTCAGGGCCTTCACGCGCGAGAAGCTCCACCGCCTCCGTCGAGCAGAGGCCGTCTCCCGCTTTTTCGATGTCCTGCGCGAGCTGTTCGGCGGTGTCGGCGGGCGGCCGGCCGACGATCCCTCCCTGGGCCCAGAACGTGTTCGACTCGCGGGCCTGCGCGGCGCGCGTGACGACCGTCGCGCGGACGCCCTCGCGCGCCACGGCGAGGGCGGCGGTGGCGCCGGCGATCCCTGTGCCGAGGATCAGGACCTCGGTCGACTCACTCATGGCCACGGTCCACGTCGAGGTCGAGGGAAAGGTCCGCCGCCCTGACGGAATGCGTCAGCGCGCCCACGGACACGCAGTCGGGTCCGGCCAGCGCGTACCGCCGGACGGTCGCGAGGCTCATGTTTCCCGACGCCTCGACCCAGGGAGGGGGCTGCCGCTGGCGGGCAATGGCCGTCCATCGCGCGACGGTCTCCGGCGTCTGGTTGTCGATGAGGATCTGGTCGGCTCCGGCCTCCAGCGCCTCGCGCAGCTGGTCCTCGGTCTCCACCTCCGCCTCGACGATCCCCCCGGCGGGAAGAAGCGCGCGAGCGGCCGTCACGGCCCGTCCGACGCCGCCGGCCAGCCGGCGGTGGTTGTCCTTGATGAGCACCTGGTCGAAGAGAGTGTTGCGATGGTTGACCCCGCCGCCGTCGCGCACCGCTTCTCGGTCGAAATCGCGCAGGCCGGGCGCCGTCTTGCGCGTGTCGTAGATGCGGCACGGAGTCCCCGCGACCGCGTCGACGAACCGCCTCGTCTCGGTGGCGATGCCGGACATCCTCTGGAGAAGGTTCAAGGCGACCCGCTCGGCCGTCAGAACGGCGCGAGCCTGGCCGGAGAGCTTCGCGACCGCGGTGCCGGTGTCGACCCGCTCGCCCGGGGAGACCGGGGCGTCCCACCAGATCTTCGGATCGAGCAGCTCGAAGGTCCGCCGCGCCGCGGCGAGCCCCGAAACGACACAGCCGCTCTTCGCCACGATGGTTCCGCGCGCCGCAGCGGACGCCGGCACCGTCGCTTCGCTCGTGATGTCACCCCCGCCCACGTCTTCGGCCAAAAACGCCCTGAGGCGGGCGTCGAGGGCGGCTCCCGAAAGAGCGTGCATGGGCCGGAAGAATATCCCCGGGAGATTCGAGAGTTGAGAGATGAGACCTGGGAGTCCGATCGAGCTCGGAGCGTCTTCCTCTTAACGAACGGTCAACGCCGAACGCTCAACGCTCCACTCTTTTCCCCCTCGCGTCATCGAAGCGTTTCGCGGCGTCTTCCCAGTTCCACACGTTCCACACAGCCTGAAAAAACTCTTCCTTGCGGTTCTGGTACTGCAGGTAGAAGGCGTGCTCCCAGGCGTCGAGGACGAGGATCGGCGCGCCGCCCTGGTTGACGTTCGACTGGTGGTCGTAGATCTGCACCGTCATGAGGCGCTGCCCGAGCGGGTCCCACGTGAGGGCGGCCCAGCCCGATCCCATGATCGTGGAGGCGGCGCCGACCATCTGCTTCTGGAACCGTTCGAACCCTCCGAAGTCGTTGTCGATCGCCGCGGCGAGCTCGCCGTGAGGGCGATCGCCGCCCTTCGGCGTCAGGTTCGTCCAGAAGAGCGAATGGAGAACGTGCCCTGAAAGGTTGAACGCGAGCGCCTTCTCGAGGGCCGCGATGCGTGTGAAGTCATCTTTTTCGCGGGCCTCCGCCATCTGCTCGAGCGCCTTGTTCGCCCCCTTGACGTAAGCCGCGTGGTGCTTGTCGTGGTGAAGCTCCATGATCTTTCCGGAGATGTGAGGTTCCAGGGCGCCGTAGTCGTACCGCAGATCGGGAAGCGTGTATTCGGACATTCGGTCCTCCAGTCTGTCCATGGCAGGAAAAGTGCCGCGGCCCCGGACACTTTGTTTCGCTTAGCGCTTAACGCTTAATTTTGACGGCCTCATCCGTTACGACAACTCCAGCATTCTCAGAAGCGGCTTTTCGGCGGCGGCGCGGATCTCTTCGGGCAGCACGATCTCAGGCCGCTCGTCGCGCAGGCAGAGGTAGAGCTTCTCCAGCGTATTGAGCTTCATGAAGGGGCACTCGTTGCAGCGGCAGCCGTTGTCCGGCGGGATGGGGATGAACTCCCGGTCGGGAGCGAGCTTCTTCATCTGGTGGAGGATCCCCTCCTCGGTCGCGATCAGAAACATCTTTCCGGGCGCCGTCGTCACGTAGTTCAGGATCGACCGGGTCGATCCGACGTGGTCCGCGTACCGCAGGATCGACTCCGGGCACTCGGGGTGCGCGGCGAGGAGGGCGTCGGGGTGCTTCGCCTTCAACTTCACGATCTCGCGCTCCGAAAACTGCTCATGCACGATGCAGGCTCCCGGCCAGAGGATCATCGGCCGCCCGGTCTTCTGCGCGAGCCACGCGCCCAGGTGCCGGTCGGGCGCGAAGAGAATCTCTTTGTCCGGCGGGATCGAGCGGACGATCTTTTCGGCGTTGGACGAGGTCACGATGATGTCGGAAAGCGCCTTCACGGCGGCCGAGCAGTTGATGTAGGTCAGCGAAACGGCGCCCGGGTGCGCCTCGCGCCAGCGGCGGAAGGCTTCCGGAGGCGCCGAGCTCTCGAGCGAGCAGCCCGCCTCGTAATCGGGCAGCACGACCTTGCGCGTGGGATTCAAGATCTTCGCGGTCTCGGCCATGAACCGCACGCCGGCGAACGCGATGAGGCTCGCCTCGGACTTCTGCGCGTTCCGCGAGAGGTCCAGGGAGTCGCCGACGAAATCCGCGAGGTCCTGGATCTCCTCTTCCTGATAGTAGTGGGCGAGAAGCACCGCGTTTTTTTGTCGTTTCAAGCGACGGATTTCGTCTTCCAGATCGAGGGTCGGGTCGACGGACGCCAGGTCCGGGGCGGGCGCGCGCGGCGGAAGAAGAGGGACGACGGGCGTCAACGGGTCGACAGGCGGGGAATTCATCGCGTTTCGAGCATAGCAACAGCGGGGCCGGTTGCGATCTTTCGCCGTCGATGGCACTGGCACGCCGGGTGCTTGTTGTTCAAATTGTGAGCTCCGTTCCGTCTCCCCGCCCGCACCGCCTGGGGATCCTTTTCCTGATCCTGACGCTCGCCGTCCTGGCGCTCGAGGTGTGGGCGATCGGTTTCAGCCTGAACTCGTTCTTCTGATCCGCCCGCCCGCCCGGCCTTCGCCGGCGCGTGCCCTCGCCCGACTCGAAGACGCCGGGTCTTTTCCTCCAAAGAGATGAATCCGACGACGTTTTCTTGAACGGCGGACGCCCCGGACCCGCTGTTCAACCGGCAATCCGGCCCTCTGTCCCGCGCGGGCCTCAGGGAGCTCCGGCCCGAGTCAGGCTATATTTCCCTCATGGCGACGGAGGTCTCGGCGAGCAAGTATCACGGGCTCGATCCGGCGGCGATCCGGGCCGCCTACCGCAACGTTTACCTCTCCCGGCGGGTGGACGATAAGGAGATTCAGCTCAAACGGCAGAACCGGATCTACTTTCAGATCAACAGCGCCGGCCATGAGGCGGTCACCACGGCGGCCGGGATGGTGGCCCGGCCCGGGTACGACTGGTTCGAGCTCTATTACCGGGATCGCGCCCTCTGCCTCCAGATCGGCGTGACGCCCTACGAAATGTTCCTCCAGGCGGTCGGCGCCTCGGAGGACCCGGCCTCCGCCGGCCGGCAGATGCCCTCGCACTGGGGATCGAAGCGCCTGAACCTGATCTCCAAGTCCTCCTGCACCGGCACGCAGTTCCTGCACGCGGTGGGAGCGGCGGAGGGCGGGTGGCGCAAGAGCGTGATCCCGGAGCTCGCCTCGCGCGGGGGATTTCAAAATGACGAGATCGTGATCGTGTCCGGGGGCGAGGGGCAGACCTCCCAGGGCGAGTTCTGGGAGGCCTTGTCGTCGGCCTGCAACCTGAAGCTCCCGGTACTTTTCCTGATCGAGGACAACGGTTACGCCATCTCCGTCCCGGTCGAGGTCAACACGCCGGGCGGCTCCATCTCGAAGCTCCTCCGCAGCTTCCCGAACCTCTTCCTCGCGGACGTCGACGGCTGCGATTTTCTGGAGTCGTACGACGCGCTCCGTTACGCGGCCGAGTACTGCCGCACGCGCAAGGGGCCCGCTCTGGTCCACGCGAAGGTCGTGCGGCCCTACAGCCATTCCCTTTCGGACGACGAGGCATCGTACCGCCCGAAAGCGGAGAGAGATCGCGACGCGGAGCGCGACCCGCTCAAGACCATGTCACGGCTCCTGCTCGACGAGGGAATCGCGACGCAGGCGGACCTCGACCGGCTGCACGCCGAGGTCGATCAGGAGGTGAACGAGGCGGCCGACCGCGCCCTCGCCGCGCCCGTCCCCGCTCCCGAATCCGCGCTGGAGTTCGTCTACTCGCCGGACGTCGATCCGACTTCCGACGCGTTCTCGACGGAGCCGGTGCATGCGGAGGGTGCGTCGCCGACGACGATGGTGGATCTCTTGAACGCCTGCATGCGCGACGAGATGAAGCGCGATCCCCGAATCGTCGTATTCGGCGAGGACGTCGCCGACGCGTCGCGGGAAGAGGTGCTCGAGGAGGTCAAGGGCAAGGGCGGAGTCTTTAAGCTCACGGCGGGACTCCAGCGCCTGTACGGGAAGGATCGCGTGTTCAACTCCCCACTGGCGGAGGCCAACATCGTGGGACGCGCGATCGGCATGGCCGTGCGCGGGTTGAAGCCCATCGCGGAGATTCAGTTCTACGACTACATCTGGCCCGCCTACATGCAGATTCACAACGAGCTTTCGAATCTGCGGTGGCGCTCCGGAAACACGTTTTCGGCTCCTGTCGTGATCCGCGTGGCGACCGGCGGCTACATCGGAGGCGGCGCCGTCTACCACTCCCAGTCGGGGGCTGTCCTGATGACGCACATCCCCGGTCTTCGCGTCGTCATGCCCTCGAGTGCGCTCGACGCCAACGGACTTCTGCGGACGGCGATCCGGTGCGACGACCCGGTGCTCTTCCTCGAGCACAAGCACCTCTACCGGCAGACGCACAACAAGGGCATCTACCCGGGGCCCGACTACATGGTGCCGTTCGGCAAGGCCAGCGTCGCCGCGGAGGGCAGGGACGTCACGGTCGTGACCTACGGCGCGACGGTGTACCGCTCGCTCCAGGCCGCCCGGTCCTTCACGGAAGAGACCGGGAAGACCGCCGAGATTCTCGATCTGCGGTCTCTGTCTCCCTACGACTGGGAAGCGATCGCGCGATCCGTCCGGAAGACCAATCGCGTCCTCGTGGTGTACGAGGACCCGATCTCCTGGGGCTACGGCGCCGAGATCGCCGCCCGCATCGGGACCGAGCTCTTCCCGTACCTGGACGCCCCGGTCGAGCGCGTCGCGGCGACGGACACCTTCGTCGCGTACCAGCCGCAGGTCGAAGACTTCATCCTTCCGCAGGCGAGCCACATCCGGAAGGCGCTCGACCGCCTCGCGGCGTACTAGACGTCACGAAGATGTCCTCCCGGATCGGCGCTCTCGAGAGCCTGCGCGAGAAGGATCCCGCGAACTCGCTCACGTTGTTCATGCTCGCCAACGAGTACTTCAAAGCCGAGAGGTGGGGCGACACGGTGGCCGTTCTTCGCGACTATCTCGCGCGCGGCAAGGACGAGGGCGCCGCGTACCGCCTCCTCGGACACTCTCTCCGCCGCCTGGGCGACGCCGACGCGGCGCGGCAGGCGTTCCGCGATGGCGCCGCCACCGCCCGCGCCCACCGGCACGACGGAATGGCCGCCGAGCTCGAGGCGGAGGGAGAGGCCTGACAGCACTCTCCCGTTCCCAAATGTCCCGACCCCGGGCCCGTGACCTCTTTCCAGGACAAAATCCGCCGCGGGACTACAAGACGCGTGCGCATTTCTTGAACAAGTCTTTTTGGTTCAATAATTTGCGCTTGGCACCCTGCTCGCTATTCCTGGTGGCAACCCTCGAGGATGGGGGGTCAGAAAGTCGAGAAAAAGGGGATGACCACGCAAATGCAGATCGAGCTGGAAAACGACGCCAACCATCGCGCCTTGCGCCGCTGCTACAGCTGCGGGTCCTATGCCCGGCCGTTTGACGAAGTCAACGGCGCCATCCGGTGCGAGCGGTGCGCGAAGAGAGCGCGCCGCGTCAAGAGCGACGAAGAGAGACCGCGCGACCCGTCGGAAGTCAACTTCCTGGTTTAGTGGCGGAAGCGAAGAGGCGAGCGGCGGGGAAGGACCGCAACTCCCCGCCGTTCACCGGTTCGCCTCGCCCGGGGCGTCAACGGGTCGAAGACGCGAACCGCATCTCGCGAGTGACCGCAATTCCCCTCTCGATGAGTGACGTAGACTCCGAGCGGTGAGGTCCGACCACAGCGCCCTCCTCCTCGACACCCGTCACTATTCCGAATCGGTTTTTTCCTCGACTCTGGAGAGCCCGAGTCTCGCCCGGGAGATCGCCCCCGGCCAGTTCATCATGCTCGACGTTCCGGGCCGCATCCGTCCCTATCTTCGCCGGGCGTATTCGGTCGCGGACGCGGAGCCGGACAGCGGGCGGATCGAGCTCCTCGTCAAGACGATCGGGCCCGGGACGGCCGCCCTGGAGGAGCTTTCGCACAGCGCGGCGGTCTCCCTCCTCGGACCTCTCGGAAACGGGTTTTCGGTCGACGGGCTGCCGCGCGGAAGCCGGGTCGCCTTAGTCGCCGGCGGGATCGGCGCCGCCCCCTTTCCGCTTCTTCTTCGCGCCCTGGCCGCGGCGGGTGTCACCTCGGATTTCTTCTTCGGTGGCCGCACCGCCGCGGACCTCGCTCTGCTCGAGCGTTTCCGGGCGATCGTCCCGGGGCACATTCTCACCGCGACCAACGACGGGTCCTCGGGCGAGCAGGGGTTCGTCACCGATCTCTTCGGGCGCCGCGCGGAAAAGGCCGGCTATTCGCGCGTCTACGCGTGCGGCCCCATGCCCATGTTCGGCGCGCTCGCGGCCGTGGTCTCCCGGCTGAATCTGCCGGCGGAGTTTTCGACGGAAGCGGAGATGGGATGCGGGTTCGGCGCGTGCCTGGCGTGCGTCATCCCCGGCACCGGGACGTCCTTTCTCGTCTCCTGCCTGGAGGGGCCGGTGCTCCCGCCCTCGCGGATCGACTGGAGCCGCTGCCGGTGACCGATCCGGGCCGGGATCTCCTCCGCGTCCGAGCGGGTCCCTTGGTACTCGCCAATCCCATCCTGACCGCGTCCGGCACGTTCGGGTACGGCCTCGAGTTCACCGACTTCGTGGATCTTTCGCGGCTGGGCGGCATCTGCACGAAGGGTCTCTCCCTCCTTCCGCACGCGGGCAAGTGCGCGACGTCACGAGGCGGCCGCTGATCGTCAAGCTGTCCCCCAACGCCCCGGACCTCGTGGAGTCCGCACGCGCGGCGCGGGACGCGGGGGCGGACGCGCTCTCGCTCGTGAACACGTTCGTGGGCATGGCGATCGATCCGGAGACCGCCCGCCCGCGTCTCTCGTACGGGACGGGAGGTCTTTCGGGACCGGCCATACGGCCGCTCGCCGTCCGGATGGTGTACCAGGTCGCGCGCGCCCTTCCGGGAGCTCCGCTGATCGGGATCGGCGGGATCAGCGACCTCTCCGACGTCCTCGAGTTTCTCGCCGCTGGCGCGACCGCGGTGCAGATCGGCACGGCGAACTTTCGCGATCCGGGCGTCTCCGGGCGGCTGGTATCCGAGCTGGCGGATTACTGCGCCCGGCGCGGGGTCCGGGTCGAGGAGCTCGTCGGCCGGGCGCACGGGCCGTCGCCCGCGAGGCTCGAAGCGGGGGCCGAAGGATGATGGCCCCGGGCGAAGAGTCGCGGCGGACCGGCTCCGCCGCACGCGTCTGCCTCGCGCTCGACTTCGCCTCGCGGAAGGACGTCGTGGACGCGGCGCGCCGGTTTGCTCCCCGGGCGGGCTGGCTGAAGATCGGTCTGGAGGCCTTCATCTCGGAAGGACCGTCGCTCGTGGCCGACGTCGCCGCGACGGGGGCGAGGGTCTTTCTGGATCTCAAGCTGCACGACATCCCGAACACCGTTGCCCGAGCAGTCTCCGCGGCGGCGGCGACCGGCGCGGCGATGGTGAACGTGCACGCGCTCGGGGGGCGCGAGATGCTTCTCGCCGCGCGGGGTGCCGGCGGAGCGGGGGCGAACCGGCCGCTCCTGATCGCGGTGACGCTTCTGACCTCGCTCGACTCGCGAGCGCTCTCGGACCTTCCCGTCTCGGGAACGCCGGAAGGCATCGCCCGGCGGCTCGCCGTGCTCGCGAGAGACTGCGGGCTCGACGGGGTGGTCTGCTCGCCGTCGGATCTGCCCGCCATCCGATCCGCCTGCGGTCCGTCATTTCTGACCGTGGTACCCGGAATCCGGCCGGAGGGAGGAGTCTCCGGCGATCAGAAGCGCACCGGGACTCCCCGCGCCGCGATCGCGGCGGGCGCCGACATCCTCGTCGTGGGCCGGCCCGTCACCGCGGCGGCGGATCCTGACGCCGCGCTCGCCGCGCTGCTCGACGAAATAGAATCGGCGCGGATGCCGTCCCGATGAGCGACTGGAAGGTGCCGCACGAGCCCTGGATCGTGGGGCACCGCGGGGCGCCCCGACGGGCCCGCGAAAACACGATCGACAGCCTCGATGCCGCGGAGAGCCTCGGCGCCGACGCGGTCGAGTTCGATCTGCGGCAGACCCGGGACGGCGAGGCGGTCCTGTTTCACGATGAGGACATCGTCCTCGGGAACCAGAGAATCCCCGTCCGGACGTTCACCACCCGCGAGATCGAAAAGCTGCAGCTCCCCTCGGAGTTCGGGGCCTATCGGATTCCCAGGCTCGAAGACGTCTTCCACCGGTACGGCCCCGCGATGCGATACGTCGTCGAGGTGAAGACGTCTCCGCACACGCAGCTCGCGCTCATGGCGCGGCGAGTGGCGCGCGTCGCGGCGGAGTTCGGCGTCCGCGCGCGGTGTCTGGTCGCCTCGTTCGACGCCGAGTTCCTCCGGAAAATGCGCGAGGCGGATGCGTCGATCGCGACGAGCTTCCTGATCGACCACCCGGTCGCCCTGCCCGAGCCGGGGAGGCCGACGCCACTATTCCCGCCGGCGGACGCCCTCGGCCCCCGGTGCGATCTCGTGACCGCCCCTCTGCTCGCGCAGGCTCAGGCCGCGGGTCTCTCCGTGCACCCCTGGACGGCCGACGAGCCGGCGGAAATCCGCCGCCTTCTCGACTTCGGCCTCCCGTCGATCACGACCAACGTTCCGGACGTGGCCCTCGCCGTCCGGGCAGAGGCGCGAGGAGCGAGCGTCTTTATCGCCGAGGGGGGTTGAGCGTCGAGAGTCCAGAAAGATCTCAGATGGTCGCTCTCAAACTCTCAACTTCTCTTTACCCCTGGATCGTCAAATGCGTTCCCCCGTACACCTCGAGGGCGGCTCCCGTGATGCCCGCGGCGTCGTCGGACGCCAGGAAGAGAACCGTTCGCGCGACGTCGCGAGGCCAGAGCTTCTGGGAGAGCGGCAGGGACCGGTCCACCTCGGCCGTCTCGTCGATCTTGTTGTCGACCGCGCCCGGGCAGACTGCGTTGACCGCGATGTTGTGGGCCCGGAACTCCCGCGCGAGGCTCTGCGTCAGGCCGACGACGCCGAACTTCGCGGCGCTGTGGGCGGAAAGGTTCGCGTCGCCGCGCAGTCCGTGAACGGAGGAGACGTTCACGATCTTGCCGCGCTTGCGCTCGACCATTCCGGGAAGCACCGCGCGCGAGAAGCTCGCCGTGGCGGTCAGGTTGGTGGCGAGCACCGCGTCCCACTCGTCCGCCGTGAGCTTGAGAAAGGCGCGCCAGAGGAAGATTCCGGCGTTGTTGACCAGGACGTCTATCGGGCCCAGGGCCGCCTCCGTCTCCGCGACGCACGTCTCCGCGGCGCCTCGCAACGTCACGTCCGCCGCGATCGCGAAGCATCGCGCTCCCGCTTCGCGAATCTGTCCCGCGGTCCGGTCGAGCTCCGCCTTCGTGCGGGCGACGACCGAGACTGACGCTCCCTCCTCCGCGAACCGGAGCGCCACGGACCGGCCGATTCCGCGGCCCCCTCCCGTCACCATGACCGTCCGTCCGGCGAACTTCATGACAGAGAGCCCTCCCCCAGCTCGTCGAAAAGCTCCTGCGAGAAGAGCGACAGCGAGTCCGCCCCGGCGAAGACCGGTCCGGCGAGCAACGACACGGTCCCTTCTCCGGGGGCAGGCTGGTCGATCCGCACGCGAAAGACGGTGAGGGGAAAGATCGTTCGATCCGGATCGTGTCGCGACGTGCGGCCGCGCCCGGCGCGCAGGCGGATCGACGCGGCCAGGTGACGCTGCATGTAGAGGAGAGTCGCCTGCCGCCGGCGGATGAGGTTGATCGAAGTCCGGCTTCCCGCCAGAACGGCGACGGCGAACGCGGTGGGCGAAGTGGCGCGGACTTCGCCCGGAGTCAGGAGGGCCGCCCTCGGAAACCCTTCCGGGTCCGAAGTCAGCAGCGGCAAAACGAGCCGCCGCCGGCGGCGGAACGCCTCGCCTCCGAGGGTTCGCTCGAGCCCGGGCGGAAGTCGGGAGAGCTCCATGGGAGCGTAGTGTAAGTGGTCGGTTATCCGTTACCCGTTATCAGTTGTCAGTCGTCCGTTGGCGGGATCGGGTGCTGCGCGGGCGATAAGATGCGCCCATGAAGAAAACGTGCCTGGTTCTGATCGCCGGCCTCGCAATGACGGCGACTCTCCTCTGCCAGGATCGTGACGCGCGAGCCGATGCCGTCGGCCACGAGTTCATTGCGGCCCTCGGCGGTGAGAAGGCCTGGGAGAAGGCGCGCCAGTTCCGTTTCGACTTCGTCGTCGAGCGGGAAGGAAAGCCGATCGCCCGGTTCTCGCACGCGTGGGATCGCTACACCGGCGACTATCGCGTTTCGGGGACGGACAAGACGGGCGCGCCCTTCACCGTCTTTTTCAACGTGAACACGAAGGAGGGTCAGGCTTTCGTCAACGGCAAGCCCGCGGAGGGAGAAGCCCGGGACGCACTCTTGAAGAGCGCGTACGGGCGATTCATCAACGACGGTTACTGGCTTCTCGCTCCCTGGAAGATCTTCGATCCCGGCGTGAAGCTCGCTTACGACGGGGAAAAGCCCTGCCCCGAGGGATCCGGAGGCGGGGCCTGCGACGTCCTGAAACTCTCCTTCGAAAACGTCGGCATGACCCCGAAGGACGTCTACTGGCTGTGGATCACCAAGGACGGCCGCCGCATGGTCGCCTGGCAGTACGTCTTGAACGGCGCGCAGGAAGAGCCGACGACCGCGCTGTGGAAAGAGTGGAAGCCTTACGGCGGCATCTCGCTCGCGACGGAGAAACCGATGATGGGCAAGCCCGCGGGGATCCGTTTCGAGAACGTGTCGGTTTCCTCGACGCGCGACGACGCTCTCTTCCGGCCCGGCGCCGGCCAGTAAGCGCGGAGCCGTCCGGGAAGCCGGCCGACACGGGAAGCGAGGCCGGCCGCCGCGCGTTGGGAGAGATCCCGGGACGCGCGTCCCGTCGGGCAGGTTTGCGTATGATCCGGAGCAATGCGATCGACACCATGATGAGCGCCGAATCCACTTCCAACGGCCACCGCCTGGTCCTCTTCGACATCGACGGCACCCTGCTGTCCGCCGGGCGGGCGGCGCGCGAGTCGGTGCTGGCCGCGCTCGAGACGGTCTACGGCTGGACGGGCTCCTCGGACTCGCACGACTTTTCGGGGAAGACCGACCCTCAG
Organism: Acidobacteriota bacterium; assembly: GCA_020199905.1. Taxonomy (GTDB): domain Bacteria; phylum Acidobacteriota; class Thermoanaerobaculia; order UBA5066; family Gp7-AA6; genus JALYUA01. Next base: position 13,451 of record JAIVJS010000088.1, on the reverse strand, counting down.
ATCATCCGGGAGCTGATTCTCGAGGCGATCGGGGATGAGAGATGCGAGGCGCTGCTCGAGCGGGCGCTCGACGTCTATCTCGTCGAGCTGTCACGGCGGTTGACTCACGGAGCGGTGGTTCCCAAGCCGGGCGTCGGAGTGCTGCTCGCCCGCCTCGCGGGGGAGCCTGGCGTCACGCTCGCCCTTCTGACCGGAAACCTGGAGCCCGGCGCGCGCATCAAGCTCGAGCCTCCGGGCTTCAATTCCTATTTCCCGTTCGGGGCCTTCGGCAGCGACTCGGCTGACCGCTACAAGCTGCCGGCGATTGCCGTCGAGCGCGCCCGGGCGCGCACGGGGATCACGTTCTCGGGGAAATCGATCGTCATCGTGGGGGACTCGGTCCACGACGTCGGCTGCGGCAGAACCCTGGGCGTCCGCTCGGTGGCCGTCGCCACCGGCCCGACCCGGCCGGAACGGCTCGCCGCGGAGAATCCCGACGCTCTGCTCGAGAGCTTCGCGGACGTCGACCGCGCCGCGGAGGCGATCCTCGCGTGAGAGGCGCCGCCCCCCTCGCCGCCGCCGCGCTGGCCTGCACGCTCTCGGGATGCGCGTCGTCCTCGCCGGCTCCCGCGTCCAGGGCGACTCCGAGCGGCCCCCGGGCCCCGTACGACGCACCGGCCGCCGCGGCGCATCAGGTCGACATCACGATCCGATCTCGCGCGGCGAAGGAGATCCTGGCCTCTCTTTCGAGACCGAAGTTCGAAGCCTCCGATACGAAGCTCCTCGAAGACCTGCCCGCGGTCCGTTTCGCGATCCAGGACTCCAGGCGCGGGGTCGAAGTCTTCGAGCGCGATTTCGCGGCGGCATTCGACGAGAAGACGCGCACGTCCGTGTTCGACTTCCGCTCGATTCGAGGGTCGAAGGAGCGCTGGCAGGCCCTTCTCGACGCGGTAGAGCCCCGCGAGGCCGATCTCTCGCGCATGGCGTCGACGCGGGCGGCCGCCCTGCTGCCGGGCGACCGCCCGGTGACGGCCCGACTCGATGTCTTTTTGTCGTTCGGTGTCGCCGGCCTCGGAGACCACATCGTCCTGAAAGGCGAAAACGGCCGCGAGGCCATGGTTCTCGATCTGGCGCGAGCGCTGGGCGACTCCGAAGGCGAGCCGCTCGAGAGCCGCATGTCGCGGATCGCGCGGCTGATCGCGGGCGAAGCCTTCCGGCAGGCCTGGGCGGTCTATCGCGCGCAGAACCCGGCCTGGCAGCACCCGGACCCGCAGCTCGGGCAGCTCGACGTTCTCCTTCGCGCGGTCGCGGAAGCGGGTCCCGTGGCGGTGTACACGGTGGACGAGAACTTCTTTCCGCTCTCGACGTGGCTGAAGGAACCGATGAAGCGGGCGATCGAGGACCTGAACCGCCGGGCGGAGCGCCTGGCCGAGGCGGAGGGCAACCTCGAGCGCCGCATGGAGCTGACCGGCGAGATCCGGCGCGGTGATTTCGCGCGCCGGATCGCGGGCCAGGACGGCGCGTACCTCGTCGACGGCGTCATCCAGCATTCGGGGCTGGCAGGACTCCGGCAGGCGCTGCAGGCCGGACCGCGGGCGCTTTTCGACGCCTACGACAAGGCCGCGCAGGCGGACAAGACCCTCGTTCCTCTCTCGAAGGTGATTCGAGACCGGCTCGCCGGCGTGCCCGCGAAGCCGGCGCCGCCGCGCTGACGCCGGCAACCTGGAAGTCATGGCCTCCCCCGATCTGCCTCTTCGGATCGCCGGAGCATCCGTCACCACCGGCGACTGGTTCGAGGTCCGCTCGCCGCATTCCGGATCGCTGCTGGCGCGGGTCGCCCGCGCGGGAGCCGCGGAGGTCGACCGCGCCATCGAGGCGGCCGACCTTGCCTTTCGAGAGACGCGCGCGTTGCCTTCCCACCGCCGCGCCGCCATTCTCAGGAGCATCGAGGCCGACCTCGCGGCCCGGCGGAGCGAGTACGTCGAAACGATCATCGCGGAAGCGGGAAAGCCGCGGCGCTACGCGGAGGCCGAGGTCGATCGCGCGGCGATCACCGTTCGTCTCGCCGCGGAGGAAGCCACGCGGATCGGCGGCGAAGTGCTCCCCGTGGACATCGAGCCGCGCGGCGAGGGGGCGCTGTGCATCGTGCGCCGCTTTCCGGTCGGGCCGGTGACGGCAATCACCCCCTTCAACTTTCCGTTGAATCTGGTTCTTCACAAGGTCGCGCCGGCCATCGCGGCGGGCAACCCGGTTCTGCTGAAACCCTCCCCGCGCACCCCGATGACCGCGGACCTCCTCGCTCGCGCGATCGAAGCGTCGGGATGGCCTCCCGGCGCGTTCTCGCTGATTCACGCCGAGCCGGCCGTGGCGCGGCCTCTCTGGACGGATCCGCGGATCCGGTTCGTGAGCTTCACCGGCTCGGACGCCGTCGGCTGGAAGATCAAACAGGAGGCGTCGAGGCAGAAAGTGACGCTCGAGCTCGGCGGCAACGCGGCCGCCATCGTCTGCGCCGACGCGGACGTTCCCGACGCGGTCGCCAAGCTGGCCGCCGCGTCCTTCGCGTATGCGGGCCAGGTCTGCATCAAGGCGCAGCGCATCTTCGTCGCACGGGCGATCGAGCGCGAGTTCGTCGAGGCCTTCGTCGCCGCGGCGCGGGCGATCGTTCCCATGGACCCGGCCGATCCGGCCGCCGTCCTCGGCCCGATGATCGACGAAGAGAGCGCGCGCCGCGTCGAGGGATGGGTGGAAGAAGCGCGGGCGAAGGGCGCCCGCGTCCTGCTCGCGCCGGAGCGGCACGGGGCGCGGCTGTCTCCGGGCGTGCTGTCGGGAGCGCCCGCCGGCAGTCTGGTCCGCGACCGCGAGATCTTCGGCCCCGTCGCGACCGTCGATGCGTTCGGGGATCTCGCCGAAGCGGTCGCCGCGGCGAACGAGACGGCGTACGGCCTCCAGGCTTCGATCTTCACCCGCGACATCGCAAGCGCTCTATCGGCGTTCGAATCGCTCGAGGTCGGAGGAGTCATCGTGAACGAAGCCCCCACCCTGCGAATCGACAACTTTCCTTATGGAGGAATCAAGGCGTCCGGCTTCGGCCGCGAGGGCGTCCGCTTCGCGATCGGAGAGATGACGGAGCCCCGGACGCTCTACCTCAGGGGCTGATTCCCGGGCGTAAGATTCCGCACCACCCATGGACGAGATTTCGGGGGCGACTCCCGGCGCTTCCGGCCGTGACCGGCAGCAGATGCTGAGGCTTCTCGCCGACCAGATGCCGGTCGTGATCTGGACGACGGACCCGGATCTCAAGTTCGTCTCGTCGATGGGCGGCGGGCTGCCGCTGCTGGGCCTGACCCCGGACCGCCTCGCCGGGATGAGCCTGTTCGAGTACTTCGGGACGACCGACGAGGAGTTTGCGCCGATCGCGGCCCATCGCCGCGCCCTCGCCGGAGAGTCCGTGTCATACCAGCTCGCCTGGTCCAACCAGGTGTACTCGGCCCAGGTTCAACCGCTGCGCGGGCCCGGAGACCGCATCGAGGGCGTGGTCGGCGTCGCGCTTGACGTCACCGATCGCGACAGGGCGGAGAAGGAGCTCAAACGGCTGGTCGCCCTGCTCCGGTCGACCCTCGATTCGACGGAAGACGGCATCCTCGTCGTGGATGACGCCGGCAGGATCGTCACGTACAACCGCCGGTTCGTGGAGATGTGGGGTATTCCCGAGGAGCTCGTCGAAGCCGGCGACGACGACAAGGCGATCGCCTACGTGCTCGATCAACTGGTCGATCCCGGCCTGATGGTGACGCGCACGATGGACCACTACGCGCATCTCGACACAGAGACCTACGACCTCCTGAAATTCAAGAACGGGCGCGTCTTCGAGCGTTTCTCCCCTGCGCCCTCCGCCCCCGGAGCGGAGCGCGTGCGGGTGTGGAGCTTCCGCGACATCACGGACCGCATCCGGGCGGACGAGGAGCGGAGCCGTTCCCTTTCGCTCCTGGAGGCGACGCTCGAATCGACGGCGGACGGCCTCCTGGTCGTCGACACCGACGGAAAAATCGTCAGCTACAACCGGAAGTTCGTCGAGATGTGGAGGATTCCCGAGAGCGTCGTGGCGTCAGGAGACGACGCACGCGCGCTCGCCTTCGTGCTCGACCAGCTGAAGGCGCCGGATTCTTTTCTTAAGAAAGTCCGCGACCTGTACGACCATCCCGACTCCCAGAGCTTCGACTGGCTGGAGTTTCACGACGGCCGCGTGTTCGAGCGCTACTCCCAGCCGCAGCGGGTGGGCGGCGCGACGATCGGCCGGGTCTGGAGCTTTCGGGACGTGAGCGACCGGCTCCGTATGGAAGAAATCCTGCGGAGGCAGGCGCGGACTTTCGAGCACATGTTCGACGCGGTCATCGTGACCGACCTCTCGGGCGGGATCCTCGATTGCAATCCCGGCGCCGAGAAAATGTTCGGCTACTCGCGCGAGGCGATGCTCGGGAAGAATCCGGAGATGCTTCTCTCGCCGGCCGAAGAACGGGACAAGACCGCGAAGATGCTGGACGGAATGCGGCACACCGGCCGCTGGCAGGGATCCGTTCGGTTCCGCCGCAACGACGGCGCGCGGGGGACCTCCGAGACGGTGGTCGTCCCGCACTCCGACGAATACGGCCGGCTGACGGCCGCGATCTTCGTTCACCGGGACGTCACGGCGGTCAAGGAGCTCGAGCGCCAGCTGCGGGAGATGCAGGGAAACGAGGACTCGGGGATGGGCCGGGGCTAGAAGGATGGCGGGGACGGGCTTTCGCCGAACCGACTCTCTCTGGGTCTTTGCCGCCTGCCTCGTCTCGTGCGGGACTCGGACGGCCGTCGTCCCGAGGCCTCGCCCCGCCCCCGATTCGGCGCAGGCCGCAGCCACGGCGCGCCTCTCGTGCCGAAAAGAATGATGAAATTCAGCAGCCGGAGGAGTGGCCGAGCGGTTTAAGGCGGTGGTCTTGAAAACCACTGTGCCCGAGAGGGTACCGGGGGTTCGAATCCCTCCTCCTCCGCCAATCGAGTGTCGGTGTCGGGGGGTTCGAGCCGGAGGCAGAGCGAAGCTCAGCGCGAAGACGACGGCGGTACTCCGCCGTTCATCCCTCCTCCTCCGCCAGTCGAGTGTCGGTGTCCGGGGGTTCGAGCCGGAGGGCAGAGCGAAGCTCGGCGCGGAGACGGCGGCGGTATGAGGCCGGCGACCCCCAGCGCGACCGGCAACGCGAACGGGAGGCAGCACGCCATTGAAAGGATGGCGCTGTCTACCGCGGCGACCGGCGTCAGCCGCTCTGAATTCTTCATGAGTCTCCCGCGCGTTCCAGCGCTCGCCGTATGGCGGCTCTGACCAGATCGTCGCCCGGATCCCGGAGAGAACGTTTCCGGTGACGTAGGTGCGGCAGACCCATGCGGGGGAAGAGTCCGAGATCGCGACGTCTTCTCCATCGATGCGAATCGAGGGGGATCCGATGAATTTGAGCCGTAAGGCGGCGTCTCGATCCGCCACCTCGATTCCGGCGACCTGGACTCGAGCGCCGAGCTCCGCGAGAAGCCTCTCCATCTGCCTGCGGGCGGGCTCGAAATTCGGGCAGCCGGGGACGTAGAGAACTTCTGCCTTCACGGGCGGCGGGTTCTTCTACGACCGCTTGAGGACCGCTTCGAGGGCCCGCCGGAAGCGATCTGCCGCCTTGCCTTCGTTCCCGGCGCGCGCATCGAGCAGCTGAGGCATTTTCTCGGCGCGTGGTCAGAGATGGGCACGCGAGGAGCACGGAGGCCGAAGGCCGGGGTTGCCGACCGAGGCCAGGTCTAGTGGGAGATCCCGGAATCCGGGGGGCCGTCCCAGCAGTGCTCGGCGACGACCGACAGCAGCTTGTCGAGATCGAACGGCTTGGGGATGAAGCGGGTGGTGGGTGCGAAGCTCGCGGGGAAGGCGGAGATGAAAAGCACCGGGTACCTGGACAGCCGGGGGTCGGCCTGCATCCGCTCGTACATCTCCCATCCGTTCATGCGCGGCATCATCAGGTCGAGCAGGATCAGGCAGGGCTGCGACTCGTGCCGCAGGAGTTCCAGCGCGTCCCGACCGTCGCCGGCTCCCTGGACCCGATAGCCCGCGTCGTCCAGGGCCGTACAGATGGCCGAGCGGAGGGCGCCGTCGTCTTCCACCACGAGGACGCGGCGCAGAGACCGCTTGTGGTCGACTCTTCGGACGTCCATGCACGGTTCTCAGCAAGGCATGGGCCAGACGGCCTGGAGAGGGCCCTGCGGGGGCGGCACGGAAATCGGGCACAGATCCTGCTCTATCAGGGTCGGAGGTAAAACGATGCTACTCACAATTGGCGTCATTCTGCTGATCTGCTGGGCGCTCGGGCTCTTCGCGTTTCACGCAACGGGGTTCATCCATCTCCTGATCGTCCTGGCGGTGATCTCGTTCATCGCGCACCTCTTCATGGGGCGGCGGACGGTCGCTTAACAGGCCTGACAGTCCCGGGTAGCCCCCTTTTGTCGGGGGCTTTTTTTTGCCCGGACGCGCCCTGTCCGATCCGCAGTCGAGAACGATGAGCGTGACGTCGTCGCACCTTCGAACCGATCCGACACCCGTCCGAGGATGTGATCCAGGAAGGGCGCCGGCGGCAGGTCCGGGTGCTCCACGAAGTGATTCAGCCTCACCCTCGGTATTCCCAGAAGGATCTCGGGCGGACGTCTTCGCGAAGAGCCTGGCACCGTAGACGCCCACGAGGAGCGCGAAGAAGAGAAGGACGTCCTCGCGGGTTTTCCAGCGGAGGGCGTAGACCGCCAGAGCCCCGAGGAAGATCGTGCAGAGAACGACGGCGACGAGCAGCGCTCCGAAATCGCCGAGGAGCGCCGATGCGAGGGGAGGCTCGTGCCCGGAGTCACAGGAAAGCCTTCCGGCGGGGCAGGGCTGAAGCCTCCCGGCAGGGCAGGGCTGAAGCCTCCCGGCTGGGCCCCCGCCCGCTCAGATCTTCGATTCCTGGATCCGCCGGGCGATCGCCGTGACGAGGCGGCGCGGCGTGATTCGAACCGCGTGCATCATGACTCTGTTCGCGAGTCCCGGGACGACGACGCGCCGGCCCCGCAGCATCCCCCGATGGCCGGCCTGCGCCACGCGGCGCGCATCGCCGACGAGCGGCCCGGCGGCCAGAGGAGTCCGCTTCAGCCCCGCGCGCTCCTGAAACGCCGTCCGGGTCGAGCCCGGGCAGAGCGCGGTGACCGTCACGCCGCTCCCGGCGAGCTCGTTGGCGAGAGCCTCCGAGAAGGAAAGGACGTAGGCCTTCGTGGCGTAGTAGACGGCCATGAGGGGGCCGGGCTGGAAGGCCGCCGTCGAGGCGACGTTCAGGATCCGTCCGGACCGGCGGGCGGTCATTCTGGGGAGCACGCCGCGCGTGAGCTCCGTCAACGAGGTGACGTTGACCTGGATCATCTCGAGAGTCCTGGCGGGATCCGCCGCCGCGAACAATCCGTAGACCCCGAACCCCGCGTTGTTGACGAGCACGTCGACGACGAGGCCCCGCCGCTCGATCTCCCGGAGAAGTGACCCCGCGCCGTCGGAGCGCGCGAGGTCGACGGCGAAAGCGTTCGCCACTCTTCCGTACTCATCGGAAAACCGCGCCGCGACTTCGAGGAGCTTCCTCTCGCCGCTCGCGACGAGGAGGAGGTCATATCCGTCCGCCGCGAGCAGCCGGGCGATCTCGAGCCCGATCCCGCTCGACGCGCCGGTGACGACGGCGGCGCCGCGGGAGAGCGGTGCCGTGCGGGAGCCTGCTTCGGTCCGCGTCATCCGGCGCGTTTTGCTCCCGGTGGGGGCGTCGCCGGCGCGCGGCGAGGCATGACGGACCCGCCCCCTAGCCCGCGGCGCGCGGGTAGGCGGTGTCGTCGGACGCCGGTTCGGCGGGCGGTTCCGCGATGGGCCGGGTCTGGCGGGCCGGACGGGCCACGTAGCTCCAGGCGTTGGCGATCTCGGCCTTTCCCCAGCGCAGAAGTCCGTGCGCGATCATGACGAAGAGCGAGGAGCGGACCGAGAACCCGACGAACCCGGGGCGCCGGCCGTCGTTGTGATTTCCGTAAATCCCGAGAGCCATCTTCCGTCTGGCGATCGCCGTCAGCCGCCGGTTGTAGAAACGGATCGGGTAGTAGCCGATCTCCGCTCCGTCCTGGAAGAACGGCGGGAACCCGAGCCGATCGTGCGACCACCTGTAGACGGGCAGGATCGCTGCGGCGTAGTAGAGGCCGGTGTCGAGAAGGAAGGCGGTCGTCATGGTGTCGTAGTCGCCCATGACGTAGTACTTGTCCTTGTAGATCGAATCGTAGAAGTAGCGCAGGTACCGGTCGTAGCAGCGATTGTGCTCCGCGTACGCTTTTTCCATCTCCTCGGCCGGAGCGCCCGAGAGCGCCTTCTTCAGGAGCCCGACCCTCGAATGGACGGAGAACGCCATCTGGTCGAGGCCGGGGGAGTAGAAGGGATCGAGAAAGCCCCCCGCGTCGCCGACGCACGTCCAGCCCGGGCCGATGAACTTGTCGACGAAATACGGAAGGTGCCCGTAGGATCGGCAGTCCCCCTCGACCGGCGTCGCGTGCTCCAGCAGCTCGCGGGTCAGCGGGTTCCCATCCAGGAAGTTCTGCAGCTTCTCGAGCGGCGTCGCCCCCGCCGGCGTGACGAGCCGCTTGTCCCACACGAGGCCGACGCTCGTCTCCCCGTCCCTCAGCGGAATGAACCAGATCCAGTAGCCCCAGCCCGTGAAGTGATTCGTCGCGAGCCGGCGGGACGCGAGCACGGAGCGCGAGAACGGGTCGGACGGATCCGTGCCGGCGACCTCCGGACCGTCCATGTCCTTGACCCCGTTGTAGCGGACCCAGAGCGCCGAGGTCGGGTGCGAGTCGATGGGAGTCACGCCGCCGCGCTTGCGGGCGAGCATCGCGTGGCGGCCGGTGGCGTCGACGATCCAGCGGGCGGACACCTCGATCCGCTCTCCCGTCCCACGGTCCACGGTCAGCCGGTTGCCGGCGTCCCCGCCGAGCTCGAAGCTCGTGACGCGCGCGGGACGCCACACGTCGGATCCCTCCTGGGCGGCGACCTTCAGAAGGTGCTCGTCGAGCTTCGATCGGTCGAGCTGAAAGGACGGCGTCCGCGCGAGCTGGGTGGGTCCCACCTCGGAGGCCTCCCTCAGCGACGTGACGCGGTCGTTCACGAACCAGTAGCGAAACGCCTGCTTGGGTAGCTGCTCGCGCGAGAGGTGGTCGTACTGCTTGAGCACCCGCGTCAGGAAATAGGCCGAGATCTCGACGGTGGACTCGCCGACCTTCCAGTCGAAGCGGTCCGTTTTTTCCACCACGAGGATCTTCAGCTCCGGCATCTGCCGTTTGAGCAGGATCGCGGTGGACGCGCCCGACACCGCGCCGCCGACGATGACGACGTCGTAGGACTGGACTTCCGTCATGGGCGCCTAGTTTACGGCAGGGACCGGGCAGAAACCTGGACAGCGGGCTTCGGCGCGGGGGATTCCGCGACCTCCAGAACCCGGTCGACGGCGTCGATGGGGCCGAGGCTCTGAACCCGGCCGGACGGCCATCGGATCGAGAGGTCACGCAGCCTCGTCGCCGGCCCGAGCCCCAGGTGCGCGATCGGGCTTCCGGTGGCCAGATACCCGCTGGCGTTCCCGGTCTCGACGATCGTGCGCCGCCCGTCAGAAAACGTCGCCGTCAACCGGGCGCCGACGCCGTCAGCGTTGTCGAAGCCCCGAGCACCGCGCAGACGCACGCGCAGGAAATGCTCCGCGGGTTTTCGCGATCCGAAAAAGATCGCCTCGGGGGCGCCGATCGAACGGACGTACACGTCGAGCGCCCCGTCCCCGTTGGCGTCGAACGCCACGACCGCCCGGCCGTTGGTCTCGAGGTCGAGGCCGTCCAGAAATCCTCGCTCTTCGAACCGGGTCCCGGCCGCGGCGGTCCCGGCCGGCCCCCGGTTGTGAAAGTAGCGGTCGCGCTCGGTGCCGGCGATCCCCGCTCCCTGCCGGTCGAACGTCTTCTTCCCGTCGATGTAGTCGTCCCAGTACGCCAGCGTCTCCCACCAGAACTCGAGCTCGCGGTCATGATCGCGGCCGTCCCCCCACATCCCGTTCGTGGCGTAGAGGTCGGGCCAGGAGTCGTTGTCGAGGTCCGCGGCGGCGACACTCCAGTTCCACCCCGCCCGGCGGGCGCCGGAGTGATCGGTCGCGTTCGTGAACTTTCCCGGCTGAGACTGCAGCAGGAGAGTGTTCCCGCGCGTCATCTCCTCCATCCACTCGATCGCGACGGGGAGGAAAAGCCGGCCCGCCAGCGGAATCGGCAGGCCCGGGTACTCGTGGAGGAAATACCACTGCGTGTCGCAGCCGGTCGTGTAGAGGTCCAGGCGCCCGTCTCCATCGAAGTCCGCCCACGCCGCCGACATTCCGTACGCCCGCACCTGCGCCCCCGATCGGTCCGTGACGTCTTCGAAGCGGCGACCCTCGTTGCGGTAGAGGTTCTTCAGGCCGAAGTCGTTCGTCACGAGAAGGTCGGGGCGGCCGTCACCGTCGAAATCGGCGAAGAGCGACGACAGCGACCATCGGGTCGCCTTTTCGAGCCCCCAGGCCTTCGTCGCTTCGGTGAACCGCCCGTGGCCGTCGTTGATGAGCAGCAGATTCGCGCGGCCGTCGTTCGCGTCGAAGGGCGGGTCCGGCATCTGGTTGTAGTAGTCGCCCGTGACGGCGACGAAGAGGTCGAGGTCGCCGTCTCCGTCGACGTCCGCGAACGCGGCGGAGCGCGCGTTCTTCGGGACCCGGATGCCGGAAGCGGCCGTAACGTCCTCGAACGTGCCGTCGCGGCGGTTGCGGAAAAGGTGGGGGGCGCCGAACGCGTCCGTTACGAAGAGGTCCGGAAAGCCGTCGCCGTCGACGTCTCCCGCCGCGACGCCCGTCGCCGCGATGCCTTCGTCGGCCGACCGCGCGAGCCCGGCCGCAACCGTCACGTCCGTGAAATGCCCGTGCCCGTCGTTCCGGTAGAGGATCGAGCGCACGCCGTCTCCGACGAAGAGGTCCTCGGCGCCGTCCTGGTCGAAGTCGAGCACCGCCACGCCGGACCCGGGCCAGATATCCGCGATCAGGCGGTTGGTGACACGAAACGGCGGATCGCGACGGAGGGCTCCGATCCCCGCCTCCCGCGTGCCGTCGTGAAAGCGCGGCGCGGCCTCGGAACGCTCCGACATCGCAGAGGGAGCCGAGACTTCGGTCCCTCTCGCCGGGCCGGCGCCCGGGCGGACGGTCACGATCGCGCGAGCCGAGCGCTCGACGCGCGTTCCGTCGACGCGGAATCCGCCGACGGTGAAGACGACGGACCCCGCGACGACGTCTTTTGTCTTCCCGCCGCCGATGGAAGGCTTGCGGACTTCGAACGTGACGAACGCGATCCGGTCGAGGCCCATCCACGCCCATGCGCGCAGAGGGGCGATCCCCGCCGGATCTCCCGGAGCCGGCCGGGCGCGCTTCAACGCACGCTGCACCGCCTCGGATCCGTCCCGCCACTGCCCGAGGCGTTCCATCCACGGGAGAAACTCCCGGCGCAGCCGCGGGAGAGACGCGTTCTCGTACACCCACGCGCCGGCGCCGGCGAGCAGCAGCAGGAGAACCCCCCGGAGAAGAGGACGTTTCCCGCGCCGCGCCCTCGTACCCGGTCGCGCCGGCTTCAGGCGGTTCAACGCGCGAGGGGCGGTGCGCCGCCCGGCGGGACGAGCGCGCCGGCGGAGACGATCATCTTCATCGCCTGCTCGCCGGTCATGTCGAGGTAGACGATCTTCTCTTCCGGGATCAGCAGGAGAAACCCGGTTGTCGGATTGACGGCGCTCGGAACGAAAACGCTCCGGAGGCGGCAGCCCGTCTTTTCACCCGCCTCTCCCGACACGGCCGAAGTCACGAAGCCGAGACCCCAGGAACCCGGTGTCGGAAACTCGACGATCGCGACCTTTCCGAACCCGCCCGAACGCCCGGGTCCGAGGAGCAGCTCCGCGATCTGCCGGAGGGTCGCGTAGATCTTGTTGATGAGGGGCACGCGGTGCATCACGCGATCCCAGAGCGAGAAGAGGCGCCTGCCGAGAAGGTTCGCGGCGAGAGAGCCGAGCAGGAGCAGCAATACGTTCAACAGAACGAAGCCGAGGCCGAACACGGAGATGCCGCGCGCGCGCAGCTCGTGGCCGAGGATGTTGTCGAAGAACGTGAAGAGGCTCCACACGACCCAGGCAGTCAGCGCGGTCGGAGCCAGGATGAAAAGGCCTGCGATCCAGTATCGCCGCAGGCGCGACCAGAAGGGATGGGTCACGGACCGGAGTGTAGCGCCGCAATCAGAAGAAGCGTGTGAGAGTCAGGGACCAGGTCGTGCCCTGCCGGAACGATTCGTCGGACAGGCTCTTCGAGTAGATCTCGCGATAGACCCCGGGGGAGATCCGGAATCCCTTCCACGGAAGAAACGTCGCGCGCAGGAAGACGCCCCCGTTGTGAAACCCCGTCCCCTCGTCTTCCTCGCCGTTCCAGCGCCCGATCGACTGGTATTGCCCGGCATACTGCAGGGCGAGGCCGGTCGAGCCGAGAGGAAGACTCGGTCCCACGCTGTAGCGCACCGTCAGTGGCGCCTTGAAACCCTTCGAGTTCCGGTAGAGCGGGAGCTGCGCGTCGGCGGACGCGGCGAGGACGACGGGGCCAACGGGCCGGGACCACACGAGGGAAACGATCGGGTCGACCGTTCCGCTCCCGAACTGGATGTGCTCGTGCTTCTTCCCCTCGCGGCCGAGCTCGATCGGGTTCTCCTCGGTGCGGCCGAGCGGAAGCGAAAGGCCGACGCCCGCCTGGAGCGATCCTCCTAAAGCAAAGAGCGCGGTCAGCTGGCCGTCGCTGACTCCTCGGAGCGTCTCGGTGCGGTGGTGGATGTCGCCATAAGGCGGAGCGTAGAGGTCGCCCGCGAGTGTCGTGTACCGCACCTTCTGCGCCTTCAGGTCGTAGGGGAGGCGCAGCGACGCGGTCACGCCGCTCGTCGCGCCGTAGTCGGCCACGAGCTCGGTGTGGAAGAGGCCGAGCGTGACCACGTGGCGGTGGTCCGGAATGGCGATGGTGGCGCACTCGGGCGCGACGTCCGGGCAGGAAGCGACGTGCGAAGTGTTGAAACGGCCATACGCGCTGGCCAGCGTCAAGCGCCATGAGCCCGCCGGGAGAATCTGTCGGTCGGCCCCTCCGCCGGAGAGGTTGGGATTGGCTCAGGCCGGTCAGGCGAAGGCGGACGGAGCGCTCAGGAAGGCGAGGAGAAGAAACGCGGCAAAGGCCCGTCGGCGGAAGACCACGTCAGGCGCCGCCGGCAGCCTGCGCCTTCTCGACCAGCTTCAGGATTTTGTCCCACATGCCGCCCGTCTCCGCGCCGACGAATTTCCCTCGCGCGTCATAGACGCGGACGTAGGG
>JAIVJS010000028.1 GCA_020199905.1 Acidobacteriota bacterium | reverse complement strand
AGCCATCGCGGCCATCCCGAAAAGGGGAAGACCCCGTTTCAGGATGCCCCGTCTGGTCAGGCTTCGCATCCAATTCCCTCGAGAAGCGTGCGAAGGGGACTTCTGCAGTGGCGAAGGCGTCACGGTGGGTTTCACGGGCATTCTCCCTGCGCTCGGCGACGCATTTTCAGTTTTTCAGACGAGGCCGGATCATACTGCGAAGCAGGACCCCGGGCGCCTCATCGAAATTAGTGAGGTGGGCTTATCGCCCTTCACCGATATACACTGCGCGGTTCTTATGGCGCACCAATACATCTTCACCATGCAGAACCTGCGGAAGGTCGTCCCTCCGCAGCGCGAGATTCTGAAAGGCATCTACCTGTCGTTCTACCCGGGCGCCAAGATCGGCGTCCTGGGGCTGAACGGAGCGGGCAAGTCGAGTCTCCTCCGGATCATGGCGGGCGTCGATCACGACTTCGCCGGAGACGCCGCGCCGGCCGAGGGGACGCGGATCGGGTTTCTTCCTCAGGATCCGCGGCTCGATGCGAGCAAGGACGTCGTCGGCAACGTCGAGGTCGCGGTCGCCGGGACGAGGAATCTCCTGAAGCGGTTCGACGAGTTAAACGAGAAGATGGCCGAAACGCTGACGGACGCCGAGAGCGAGAAGCTCATGGCGGAATACCAGCGGGTGCAGGACGCCATCGAAGCGACCAACGCCTGGGAGCTCGACCGGCAGCTCGAGATCGCGATGGACGCGCTCCGCCTGCCGCCGCCCGACACCGACGTCACCAAAATCTCGGGCGGCGAGCGGCGCCGCGTTGCGCTCTGCAAGATCCTGCTCGAGCGGCCCGACCTCCTCCTCTTGGACGAGCCGACGAACCACCTCGACGCGGAGTCGGTCGCCTGGCTCGAACGACATCTCGCCGAGTATCCCGGCACGGTCGTCGCGGTCACGCACGACCGCTACTTCCTCGACAACGTCGCCGGATGGATCCTGGAGCTCGACCGCGGCGCCGGCATCCCGTGGGAGGGGAATTACTCGAGCTGGCTGCAGCAGAAGGAACAGCGGCTCGAGATGGAAGAGAAACAGGAGTCCGCCAAGCGGCGGACTTTAAAACGCGAGCTCGAGTGGGTGAAGATGTCCCCGCGGGCGCGACAGGCGAAGAGCAAGGCACGGCTCGAGAAGTACGAGACGCTTCTCGCCGACAAGGGCCCGGAGTCCCGGGGCGAGACCGCCGACCTCTTCATCCCGCCCGGCCCGCGCCTGGGCGACGTCGTCGTGCGGGCCGAGAAGGTGCGCAAGTCCTACGGCGACCGGTTGCTCATGGAGGACCTGTCCTTCGACCTGCCCCGTGGCGGGATCGTCGGCGTCATCGGGCCCAACGGCGCCGGCAAGACGACGCTTTTCAAGATGATCATGGGGCAGGAGAAGCCCGACGCCGGCAAGCTCGTCGTGGGCGAAACCGTCGTTGCCTCCTACGTCGACCAGGATCGGGACCGGCCGGATCGGTTTCTCGACCGAATCGCGACTCACATCCTCGCGTTCGAGGGAGACAGTCAGACGGTGTGGTTCGAAGGCAACTACCAGGATTACGAGGCCGATCGAAAGCGCAGGCTCGGCATGGAAGCCGACCAGCCGCATCGAATCAAGTACAAAAAACTCGCCGCGCGATGAGGCGCGCGGCGGTCGAGCGTTGAGCGTGAGCCTTGAGCGTAGGAGTTCGAGAGGAATCGGACGCCACCCCGGGTCCCCAAAATAAAAGAGGCAGCCTTCGCGGCTGCCTCTTTTTCGATTTCCGATTCCCGTTTTCCGATTCCCCGCTCCCGGTCCGTTCTCCTCAGTCCCGGTTGTAGATCATCGCTCCGACGCCCGCGATGGCGGCGACAGCGAGGAGCTTGCCCCAGGGGAAGCTGCGCTTGGGCTTCGTGATCGTCTTGGCCCAGTCCTCGGCGGCGCCGAGGCCGCGCGAGCTGATCATGTCGAGAAGCTCGGTGCCGTGCTTGACGGCCTCGTCGACGAGCTTGCGGCCGCGATCGATCGCCTCCTCCCGCACGTCGTCGAAGTCCGAGCGCGTTCTCTTGATGTTCTTATCGAGGCGCTCGCCGGCAACCCCGAGCGCTTCACTGACGCCGCTGGAGCCTTTCCGCATGCTGCGCATCGCCATGGGGAGTGCCACGCGGGTGACGAGAGGAATCAACACGGGTGCGAGACCTCGGACGGTCTTTGCTGAAATTCTGGATCGGGCCATCGACTTCTCCTTCGTTCGATTAGAGAGGCACGACCGGGGCGGGCCGGCCGGCCTCTCCCTGAGCACAGCAGTTTCCGTGCCGGTTGGGGCGACCGCGGCAGCGCCGGGAGGGCCTCCAAACCGCGCTAGCATCCGCTCATGGAGCCCGAGGAACCCGTACCTCCCGTCCTCCCGTGGCGGTCGACGGCCCGCAAGACCCCGCGCTGGCCCGAGGGGTACTGGAGGAGAGTGTTCTGGCGAGGCCTGCGGCTGCGATGCCCCGTCTGCGGAGTCGGCAAGCTGTTTCGGAGCTACTTCGTCATGTGGGACCACTGCAAAGCCTGCGGCGTTTCCTTCGCGCGCGAGCACGGGCAGTGGGTGGGATCGCTCGACATCAACACCTTCTTCACGGCGTTCCTTCTGATGATCGGAGTCGGCTTCGGGCCGCTCTGGAGCCTCCGGACGAGCCTGATCGTGTGGTGCTCGGCCGCCGTGCTGGTCCCCCTGGCGACCTTCCGATTCGTGCGCGGCGTCTGGACCGCGATCGTTCACCTGACGGGCGGGGTGTATTGAGCCGGGGGCCGGGAGCCGAGCGACCACGGGAGCGAGACGGCCGCGGTACTCCGCGGTCAACGAGATCGGAAATCAAAGGAAACGACTTTCCGCCCTTGCCTTCGCGAAGCGCGTGCCCAGCGCCCCTTACGCCCGCGCTATCAACGCATCGAGCGACGTGATGTGCCTCTGCTGCGCGGGGATCAACGTCTCCGCGATGAGCTTCCGGGCCGGCTCATCGACGGCGTCGAGCGCCGCGCGGTAGTCCTTCAAGCCGTGCTCCTCCCCTTCCTTCAACGCCTTGAGCGCGGCGGCGTCCCCGAAGAGGCTCGCCGCCCCTTCGATCGTCTTCGCGTAGGCGCCCCACGTCCCGGAGGCGTCGTCCGCATGCCCGCCGGCCCGGCGGATCTCATCTCGAAGGCGCTGAGCGTGCTCGCCGTGCTCCTGCGCGATCGTGCGAAGCGCCGCTCCGTCACTCTGACGGTCTCCGCCGACCTTGTCGATCGCCATTCTGTAGGTCTCCGCTGCCGATATCTCGCCGCGCAACAAGGAGTTGAGCTGTTCGACGCAGCGGTCCACAGTCTGATCTTTCATGAGTTCCTCCCACCGGCGAAGCTGCAACAAGCGTTCCGGAAGCGGACGCGCCGGGCGGCCCGCGCGGCTGGCGCGGAGCTTGCTATCCCTCCGCGCAAAGGAGGGCCACTAACGATGGGCATTCTTGGATGGATCATCTTCGGACTCGTGATCGGCGCCCTGGCGAAGTTCGTAATGCCTGGGCGGGACGGCGGCGGCATCATCGTGACGACCCTGCTCGGGATGGTCGGCGCGCTTCTCGGCGGATTCCTCGGGCGGGCCCTGGGCCTGTACCGCGAGGGAGAGCCGGCTGGATTCATCGGCGCGCTCGTCGGTGCGCTGGTCGTTCTTTTCATCTACCGGGCCATGACGGGGCGGCGCCGCCTCGCCTGAAGTCTCGCGACGAATGAATCGACTCTGTCGGGGCCTGCGGGCCCCGACACTTTTTTCAGGGCTTCCTTCCGATGCCCGAAAGCATGAAGATCGAGCCATGGAGAGCAAGGAAGAAAACTCGGAGCCTCAAAAGTCGGAGGAAGAGCGCCGCGAAGAGCAGCGGCGCCGCACGAGCCGCCGGGAGCACCGAAGGGTCCCGATCGCGTCCGACGATGCGGAGCGCCGGCAGGAAGAGCGCCGCGACGGAACCTCATAGGCGGTCGCGAGTCCCTTCCCCGAGGAAGTCTCACGACCGGAGGCGAATGACCCGCTAGGCCTCCGGGGGGCGGCGGGCGTGAAAACCGGTGCGCCGCTGATATTCGCGGCCCGCGGCGATGAGATCGTCTTCCCGAAAGGGCGCCGCGAGAAGCTGCAGTCCCGTCGGAAGACCTCCGCGGCCGAAGCCGGCGGGCATGGAGAGCGCCGGATATCCGAGCAGGTTCCCCACCTGGATGAGTCCGCCGATCGGTGACGTGAAATTCGGCGGACGGTCGCGGGAAAGCTCCGGGAAGGACTTGTCGAAGTCGAGCCCGATCGGGTTGGCCACCGTGTCGCGAGTCGGGGCCGCGAGCAGGTCGTATTGCTCGAAGAGGGCGGCCACCGGCGCCCGCATCTTCTCGCGCAGACGCATCGCCTGGAGGTAGTCGACCGCCGGAACCATGGCGTTCGAGTAGCCCCCCACCCGGTCCGCCCGCGCGCGGAGCTCCTTCAGCCGGCCGGATTCAATCAGCTCGAGAAAGGCGCTCGCGCCTTCGGCCGCCACGATCGTGCCGGTGCAGAGACCATAAGGGAAGTCAGGCAGCGCCACGTCTCGCGTCACCTTCGCGAAACGCTCGATAACGGATATGGCTTCGGTGAAGTTCCGGGCGACTTCCTCCTGATTGAAATCCGTGGCCGCGCGCATCACCCCGATGCGGAGGCGGCCCCCCGGGCTCTTCCGGGCGAGCGGCGCGACCGGCACCGACGTGGTGTCTTTCGGGTCGGGGCCCTCGATCGCGCGAAGCACGGCGCCGCAATCCTCCGCGGATCGGGCCAGAGGACCGAGCTTGTCGAGCGTCCAGGAGAGCGCCATCGCGCCGTGACGCGACACCCGCCCGTACGTGGGGCGCAGCCCCGTGACGCCGCAGTACGCGGAGGGCGTGAGGATCGAGCCGACCGTCTCGGATCCGATCGCGAACGAAACGAGCCCGGCGGCCACCGCGGATCCGGGCCCGCTCGAGGATCCGCCGCTCCAGTGCTCCCGGTTCCACGGATTCAAGCCGGGCCCGGTGAACGACGCGTCGGCGTTGTTGTAGCCCATCCCGCCCGCCAGCTCGACCATGGCGAGCTTCGCCGTGAGGATCGCCCCCGCGTCGCGAAGCCGGCGGATGACCGTCGCGTCCTCCTCGAAGCGCTGCTCGCGAAACGGCGCCGCTCCCCACGTCGTCGGCATTCCGCGCGCCGCCAGGAGGTCTTTGGCGCCGTACGGAATTCCGTGGAGCGGTCCGCGGGGCTTTCCTCGCGCGAAGTCCCTTTCGGCCTCGCGCGCTTCGTCCAGCGCCTCAGGGGCGGCGAGCGTGACCACCGCATTCAAGGGACGTCCGAGTCGTTCCAGCCGTTCGAGGGAGGCCTCGACCAGTGCCACCGGCGAGAGGCGGCGCGCGCGAAGAAGCCTGCCTAGCTCGGCGATCGGCCGAAAGAGAAGATCGGAGGGAGCGCTCACGGGCGTCCGGCCCGGAAAGAGGCGGCCGGCTCCTCCCCGTTGTCGAGCCGCACCGCGCGCAGCCGCGCCCCTCGGCGCTCGAGCGCGCGAACGCGGTCGTCGAGCATCGGAAGCTCCTCGGGAGAGAGAAAACGCCCGTAGCGCTCTCTGGCCAGCTGCACGAGAGCCTCCGCTTTCGGATCAGGAGGCGCGGGCGTCGGCGTCGAGGGAGGAGCGGGCGTCGGGGACGTCTGCGCTCCCGCCGTGAACGGGCGCGCCGCGCCGGCGGCCGCCGCCATCAGGATCGTGAGGAAACTTCGCCGGGTTGCCGTCATGAGGACCTCCGTGGGTGTGGGAGCCTGGAAACGGGAAAGGGGAAACGAAAGAAAATCTAGCGAAGAGAAAGCGCTCGCCGAAGGTCCGCGGCGAGCAGCCTGTGAAAGAGATGCTCCCCTCCCTCGCGGCGGACCGACAGGCGGCCAGCCTGATAGGCACGGGAAGTCAATCCCTTCTGGACGCTGTGGCATATCGCCGTGTCTTCGTCCTGGATGCGCTGGCCGACGGCGATCGACGCGGCGTTACGGGCCTGCGCATCCGCCGAGACGTCGGAGAAGTAGAAATCGAAGATGACTTCGGTCCGGTTCACTCCCAGCGGAAGGACGAGGTTCGTGTCCATCAGCCCCTCGTACCAGTTCACCATGAAGTTCGGGTAGATCCAGTAGTAGAGCGCGCGGTCGCCGGTTCTCACGGCGCCGGTCTCCGCCTCCGCGCCCTCCCGCACGACCGGGCTCGATTGGAGGCAGTACCGCTCTCCGTTCTCGATCTGGTACTTCCCGTAATCGAGCACGCTGTCGAGCCCCTTGTGGAGATGCGGCACGTGGTATCCGCCGTCGAGATAGTTGTCGACGAAGACCTTCCAGTTGCAGTCGAAGGCGTAACGCCGGCGCTCGACAAAGTGGAGGCTCGACAGGTTCATCGGCCGGAACTGCTCGATCAGAGGACCCAGAAAATCCGTCAGCGCCGGGCCCTCGGACGAGAGCCGAACGAAGACGAAGCCTTCCCATTCGGCGACCGCGACCGGCACCAGGCCGTTGCGCGCCCTGTCGAAATCGCAGACTCCCTGAAAGTCGGGCGTGCCCTTGAGCTCCCCCTGAAGCGAATAGGTCCAGCCGTGGTACGGACATCTCAGGAGATGCGTTCGGCCCTCGGCGCGCGTCTCGACCGCCGCGGCGTGGTGCCGGCACACGTTGAAGAAGGCGCGCAGAGCGCCGTCGGTCCCCCGAACGGCGACGATCGGTTCGCCGGCAAACTCCGCGGTCACGAAATCTCCAGGGCCCGACACCTGGTCCGAGCGGCCGATCACCTGCCAGGAGCGGGCGAACACGGCGTCGCGCTCGAGACGGTCGACGCGATCGTCGACGTACCAGCTCCCCGGAATCGTCCACGCCTGAGCGAGAGGCCGATCCGGGTCGTAGGAGCCGACGACCTGTTCGATCGAGTCGCGGTTCATGGCGCGATCGGCGTGGCGGTCTTTCGCGGCGGGTTGAAGAACGGGGTGTCGACGACGCGGGCCGGGACACGGTGGCGCACGGCCTCGACGGTGAGCTCGAACTCGAGAACGGTCCCGGCGGCCGCCCCCGGGCCCTTCACGGTCGCGAGCGCGATGAATTTCTTCAACACCGGAGACCAGGTGCTCGACGTCGCCTTGCCCACCTGGCCCCGCCCGCCGTACACCGGAACTGCCACCCGCGACGCCGCCGCGGGCACCTGCGGGGCGAGGCCCAGGCGGTTGTAGATGGCTTCGACGGCGGACCAGTCGATCTCGAGGCCGACGATCGTGCGGGCGGGACCGCGCCGCTTTTCTTCCGCCAGCGCCGCCTGCCCGACGAAGCGCGCCTTCTCCAGATGCACGAGCCGGCCGAGTCCCATCTCGAAGGGCGAGTACTTCTGCGATTCGATCAGCGCCTTTTTGCAGCTCGAAAAATCCACGTCGATCAGGAGAAGGCCGGCTTCGATGCGGGCGACGTCCAGCGCGAGCATCCCCGCCGGCCGGACGTCGAAAGGCCGCCCTCCGGCGATCAGCGCGTCCCAGATGCGGCCTGCGTCGCTCCACGGAATCCAGATCTCGTACCCGAGGTCTCCGGTGTAGCCGGTGCGAGAGATTTCGACGGGAATCCCCGCGATCCGGCCGGATGTGACGCGAAAGTACTTGAGCCCGTCGATGTCGGCGTCCGCAACGGCGCGGAGAAGGCTCCCCGACGTCGGGCCCTGAAGAGCGAGCGAGGCGACCTTCTCGGAGATGTCCTCGATCTCAACCTCGAGCCCCAGGGCGTTCTGCCGAAACCAGCGAAGCGAGGGATTGGCCGCCGTCCAGCGGTAGACGTTCTCTTCCAGACGCGACACGGTCCCGTCGTCGATCGTTTTTCCCCTCTCGTCGCACCACGGCGTGTAGATGACCTGACCGACCGACACCTTCCGCAGGTCGCGCGTGACGATGCGATCCACCAGGCGCGTCGCGTCGCGACCGCTCAGCCGGTACTTGTAGAGCGGCGAGACGTCGATCAATGCGGCGGCATTCCGGATCGCGCTGTATTCGTGCTCGTGGTGCGTCTCGTAGGACGAGACCGCGTAGTACCCGGACCACTCTCGGTAACTGAGGCTCTCGCACAGCGCGAAGGTCTTGTCATGAACCGCGGTTCCGATCGGCATGGATGACCTCGAAGGGGAGAGAAAGAAGTATATAAATTCGCGCGGCAAATGAAATGAGCGAGCGGTACGACGTCGTCGTCATCGGCGGCGGGCACAACGGCCTCGTCCACGCGGCGTACCTCGCGCGCGCGGGGAAAAAGGTTCTCGTGCTCGAGCGGCGGCACATTCTGGGCGGCGCCGCGATCACGGAAGAAGTCTTGCCGGGATTTCGCTTTTCGGTCGCCTCCTACGTCGTTTCGCTGCTGCGTCCCGAGATCATCCGCGAGCTCGAGCTGCCCCGCCATGGGCTCGAGATCCTGCCCCTCGACGGCACCTTCACACCGATGGACAACGGCGACTACCTCTGGCGCGTGAACGACCACGCGAAGACGCGGAGGGAGATCGCGCGTCACTCGAAGGTCGATGCCGAAGCGTACGAGGAGTACGGAAAGGCGATGGTCGAGATGGGCCGGTTCGTCAAGCCGATCCTCTCGATGACGCCGCCGGACCCGACTTCGCTCGATCCGCGGGGGCTCTGGGAGCTCTTGAAGATCGGCCGCCGCTTCCAGAAGCTGCGCCCCGAGGACCAGCAGAACCAGATCCAGCTGATGACCATGAGCGCCGTCGATTTCCTCGACCGGTGGTTCGAGACCGACGTGCTGAAGGCCACCATGGCCGCTTCGGGGATCATCGGGACGTTTCTCGGGGTGCGCTCGCCCGGGACCGCTTACGTCGTGCTCCACCACTACATGGGGGAGATCGACGGCGCGTTTCGCTCCTGGGGGTTCGCCCGGGGCGGCACGGGCTCGATTTCCGAGGCGATCGCCGCGGCGGCGCGCGAAGCGGGAGCGGAAATCCGGACGGAGGCCCCCATCGCGCAGATCCGCGTGCGCGCCGGCCGCGCGACCGGCGTCGTCCTCGAAAGCGGCGAAGAGATCGACGCCGCCGTCGTCTCGTCGAGCGTCGATCCCCGTCTGACGTTCCTGAAGATGATTGGCCGCAAGGAACTGCCCGACGACTTCGTGGAAGACCTCGAGCGGTACAAGTTCCGAGGGTCGTCCGGGAAAGTGAACCTCGCGCTCGACGGGCTGCCGGAATTCCGCTCGCTCCCCGGCGCGGGACGGCACCTGCGAGGCGCGATCTCGATCTCTCCGTCCATCGAGTACATGGAGCGCGCCTACGACGACGCGAAGTACGGGCGGTTCTCCAGGCGACCCTACATGGACGTCGTGATCCCCAGCCTGACGGACCCGTCGATCGCCCCGCCGGGAAAGCACGTGATGTCCTGCTTCGTCCAGTACGCGCCGTACCATCTGAAGGAGGGCCGCTGGGACGACCAGCGGGAGGCGTTCGGAGACGCGGTGATCGACGCCCTCGCGATGCACGCGCCGAACATCCGCAACCACATCCTCCACCGGCAGGTGCTGACCCCGCTCGACATCGAGCGCATCTTCGGGCTCACGGAGGGAAACATCTTCCAGGGCGAGCTCACGCTGGAGCAGCTTTTCTTCCTGCGCCCGGCCCCGGGCTGGGCCCAGTACCGGACGCCGATCCGCGGCCTGTACATGTGCGGGGCGGCGACGCATCCGGGAGGCGGCATCATGGGAGCGCCCGGAAGAAACGCGGCGTCGGTTCTGCTCGGAGACTCCAGGGGGCGCCGGGCGTGAGCCGCGCCGGGCGCCGCGACGTGGTGATCGTCGGCGCGGGAGTCAACGGCCTCGTCGCCGCCGGGCTGCTCGCGAAGGCCGGGCTCCGGCCGCTGGTCTTGGAACGCCGCGCCGTCGTCGGCGGGACGGCGGTGACCGAGGAGTTTCATCCGGGATTTCGGGCGTCGACGGTGGCCTCCACCGCCGGACCGATCCTGCCGGCGATCGAGCGCGAGCTCGACCTCCGCCGTCACGGCTTCGATCCGATCCGGCCGGCGGTCCGGGTCTTCGCGCCCTCCGCCGACGGCCACGCGCTCCTGCTGTTCGAGGACCCGTCGCGAACCGCCGCGGAGCTCGCCGCCTTTTCGAAGAAAGACGCCGAAAGATTTTCTCAGTTCCACGCGAGCCTCTCCCGGATCGGCGCGATCCTGACGCCGCTTCTCTCGATGACGCCTCCGCGCATCGACCGCCCGGGCGGTGGCGACGTGCTCCGGTTCGGCCGGCTCGGGCGCGCATTCCGCGCGCTGCCCAAGCGCGACGCCTGGCGCCTGCTCCGGTGGGGCCCGATGGCAGTCGCGGACTTCGCCGCCGAGTGGTTCGAATCGGAGCCGCTGCGCGCCGTGATCTCCGCCCGCGGCGTCGCGGGATGCTTCGCCGGCCCGTGGTCGGCGGGAACGACGGCGAATCTCCTGCTGGCCGCGGCCGGCGACCCGCACTCCGGCGGCCCCGGCGGGTTCGTCCGCGGCGGAATGGGAAAATTGAGCGACGCCCTGGCGGCGGAGCAGGACCCCGAGTTCCTCTCCAACGTCTCGAATCTCCGCTCCACCGGGACGGCCGCGATGCTTCACTTCGCCCTGTCCGGGCTGCCGGACTTTCGCGCTCTCTCCGGAAAAGACGCCGCTGGCGCTCTCGCGGGGCGCATCCACATCGGCACCGAGGTCGACGAGATCGAGCGCGCGTACGACGCCGCCAAGTACGGCGACCTGTCGCCGCGGCCCTACTGCGAGGCGACCATCCCGAGTCTCTGGGATCCGGGGCTCGCGCCGGCCGGGGGCCACGTTCTCTCGGTGCGGGCGCAATACGCGCCGTTCGCGTTGAAGAACGCGATCTGGACCGACAGGCGCAAAGAGCTCGAGAGCGCGGTGGTGCGGCTGCTGTCCGAGCACGCGCCGAACCTCGAGTCGCTCATCGTCGGATCACGCGTCCTGGCGCCGCCCGACCTCGAAGCGACCTACGGGATGACGGGCGGGCACATCCATCACCTGGAGCATTCTCTCGATCAGCTCTTCACGATGCGCCCCCTGCTCGGCTGGGCGCGCTACCGGACCCCGATCGGCCGCTTGTATCTCTGCGGCTCCGGCACCCATCCCGGAGGAGGGATGACGGGCGCCAACGGGGCGAACGCGGCGCGGGAAATCGTCAGGGACGGGAGGAGACGGACATAGTAGGGCCCGGGAAACGGAAGCCGAGCGACCAACGGGAGCGAGACGGCCGCGGTACTCCCCGGTCAACAAGTCGGGAATCGAAAGACGGGAAACGGAAAACGAAAGGACGCGCCGCACCTCATCGAATCTTCGGACTATCGAGCGGAAACAGCTGACAGCTGACAGCTGAGAGCTGACAGCTTCTCTACGAAGCGACCCGCGTGCCGATCTTCTCGTACGCCGCCTCGAGCACCGAGGCGATCTGTTGCGCGGTGCGGCCTTCGATCTCCTGCCGCTGGATCAGGTGGATCAGGCGGCCTCCGGAGAGGATCGCGATCTGGGGAGAGGAAGGCGGGAAACCTTCGAAATAACTGCGCGCCCGCGCCGTGGCTTCGACGTCCTGCCCGGCGAAGACGGTGGCGCGGCGCTTCGGCGCCGCAGGGTGGGAGAGCGAGAGGGCCACTCCGGGACGAGCGACGCCGGCCGCGCAGCCGCAGATGGAGTTGACCACGAGAAGCATGGGCTCGCCGCTCGCCGCGATCTCGGAGTCCACGGCTTCGGGCGTCACAAGCTCGCGGAATCCGAGCCTCGTCAGCTCCTCGCGCATGGGTTGCACCATCATCGGCGGATACGGCATGGTCCCTCCTTCGGGAACCTATATCCTATCTTTCGAAACCGCCCCGGGACGTGAACGGCCGGTCGTGAAGGAGAAACGCATGGTGGCGTGGACGAGACGGAGTCTCCTGGGCATCGTCGGAGCGGCCGCCGGATCGACCCTCGTGCCCCTTTCGCCGCTCGGCGCCGCTCCCGCGGACGCGACCGCGTTGCCCCCTCCTCTTTCTCCCGACGTCTTCCGCGACCGCCAGAGCCGCCTCCGCGCGGCCGCCAAAGCGCGAAGCCTCGACGCGCTCTTCGTGACACCCTCGACGAATCTTGCCTGGGCCGCGAATCTGGCGATCGGCCGGAGCGAGCGGCTGACCGCTCTCCTTCTCTTCGCCGAAGGTCCGTCCGTGCTCATTACCCCCTCCTTCGAAGAGGCCAATCACAAGCGCACGGCGGTCGCGGACGAAGTCCGCACCTGGAACGAGGAGGAGGATCCTCTCGCGCTGACGGCGAAAATCCTGGCGGGACGCAAGGTGGTCGGCGTCGAAGGGACCACCGCGTATCAGACCGCCGCCGGTCTCGCGGCGGCTGCGGGGGCGAAGCTCGAGGAAGGGACGCCGGTGTTCGACTCCCTCCGGATGGTCAAGTCCCCCGAGGAGCAGGCCTTCATCAAGGAGGCGGCCCGCCGGACGAACCTCGCGATCGACGGAGCGCACAACCGGATGCGCGGTGGAATGACGGAAAGCGAGCTCGCCCGGCTCCTCGAGGAGGAGTTCGCGAAACAGGGCGTTCGCGGCGGCGGACTCGTCCAGTTCGGGCCGTCTTCCGCCTTTCCCCACGGCGGGCCGGCCGAGCGCCGCCTCGCGAAGGGCGATCCGGTGCTGATCGACGCGGGCTGCCGCGTGCACGGCTACAGCTCGGACATCACACGCACCGCCTCTTTCGGCCCGCCGTCGGACGAGCTCCGCAAGGTGTACGGCCTGGTCGACCGCGCGCAGGTCGCGGGAATCGCGATGCTGAAGGCGGGAACGAGCGGCCAGGACGCCGACCGGGCCGCGCGCAAGGTGATCGAGGACGGCGGCTACGGACAGTTCTTCACCCACCGGCTCGGCCACGGGCTCGGCATGGACGGCCACGAACCGCCCTACCTGGTGCGCGGAAACGCGAAGCCGCTCTCTACCGGAAACGTCGTGACCGCCGAGCCCGGCATCTACATGCCCGGGAAGTTCGGCGTGCGGATCGAGGATGACTACGCCGTCCGCGACTCGTTTCCGCCGGCGAGCCTGTCGTCGCGCCCCGGCGAGCTGAAAGTGATCGGCGCGTGAGCCGGGCGGCGAAAGGACTCTTCGCCTTCGTCCTTCTCCTCGCCGCGCTGGCGGCGACGGGCGCGAAACCCCTGCCCCCGCGGGACGTATTGATCGTCCTGAACAAGACCGACAACACGGCGTCGATCCTCGACGCGAAGACCGGGGATTCCCTGGCGACCATCCCGGTGGGCGTCGGACCGCACGAAGCCGAGGTCCTGCCGGGCGGCCGCGTCGTCGTGGTCTCGAACTACGGGACTCGCGACAAGCCCGGGCGGACACTCTCGGTCATCGACCTTCAGAATCTCGCGCCCGCCGGGACGGTCCCGCTCCCGGAGGGCGCGCGCCCCCACGGCTTGAAGGCGCTCTCCGCGGACCGCCTGCTGGTCACGGCCGAGGGTCTGAAGGAGCTCCTCGTCGCGGAGCCCCTCAAGAGACGGTTGGTCGGCCGCATTCCGACCGGCCGCGAGGTGTCGCACATGGTGGCGGCGCCTTCGAACGGCCTGACCGCCTGGGTCGCGAACATCGGGTCCGGGTCCGTCACGGCGGTCGATCCCGCCGCCGGAAAGGTGATCGCGGACATTCCGACCGGGGCGGGCGCCGAGGGAATCGACGTGCGGCCCGACGGCGCCGAGGTGTGGGTCGTCAATCGGGAGGCGAACACGATCTCGGTCATCGACGCGGCGCGGCGCGCCGTCGTCGCCGCGATCCCCGCGTCCGACTTTCCCATCCGGGTCAAGTTCACTCCCGACGGGCGCCGCGCCTTCGTCTCCTGCGCGAAATCCGGCGACGTCGCGGTCTTCAGCGTGAGCGAACGGCGGGAGATCGGCCGGATCTCGATGGACGCCGGCACCGAGTCCGGCGGCGACGGGCGCCCGCGCGCGGGCCGCCTCCAGAAGAGCACCGCCCCGGTCGGTCTCCTGATTGCGCCCGACGGCCGCCGCGCCTGGGTCTCGTGCACCGAGGCCGACGTCGTCTCCGTTCTCGATCTCGATGCGCTCAAGGTCGTCGGACGCTGGAAGGCGGGGCGTGAGCCGGACGGCCTGGCCGGGGCGTTCGTGCCTTCCGCGCGGTAGAACGCGAGCCCATGCCGGCGGCAGTTTCGACAGAGGGCCGCCCGCCGGCGCTGAAGCGCCTCGAGGCCCTGGACGTCTTCCGGGGAATGACGATCGCCGGAATGATGATCGTCAACACGCCGGGCGACTGGAACCACGCGTACGCGCCGCTTCTCCACGCCGAGTGGAACGGGTGGACTCCGACCGACACCATCTTCCCCTTCTTTCTGTTCATCGTGGGCGTGTCGATGGCGTTCTCCTTCGCCGCGCGCGGGGCCCGCCGTGAGGGGAAGAAGGCGCTCTTCCTCCACACGCTGCGGCGCGCCGCGACGATCTTCTTCATCGGCCTGGGACTCAACGTCCTTTCGTTCTTTCTCTTTCATCGAAAAGTCGTGCGCATCCCCGGAGTCCTGCAGCGCATCGGCGTGTGCTTTCTGGCGGCGGCCCTCCTCTACCTGCTCTTCGGACCGCGAGGCCTCCTGCCGGCCGCCGCCATCCTCCTCGCCGCGTACTGGGCGTTGATGACGTTCGTGCCGGTTCCCGGCTACGGCGCCGGACGGCTCGACGTTTCTGGAAATCTCGCGGCGCACATCGACCGCGCCGTCCTCGGCGAGCACACCTGGAAGCACAATCCGAACTGGGACCCCGAAGGGCTTCTCTCGACGCTGCCGGCGATCGCGACGATGCTCCTCGGCGTCGCGGCCGGAGAGCTGCTTCGCGCGCGCCGTTCCTGGGCGTGGAGGCTCGCCGCCCTGATGGCCTCGGGGGCGCTCGCGCTCTCCCTGGGCCTTCTCTGGAACGTCTCCTTTCCGATCAACAAGAACCTGTGGACTTCGTCGTACAGCCTCTTCATGGCGGGGCTCGGCGCGGTGGTCCTGGCGCTGTGTCTCTGGGTGATCGACGTCCGCGGCTGGCGCGGCTGGGCGAGGCCGTTCGTCTGGCTCGGCACGAACGCCATCGCGCTCTTCGTCCTCTCGACGCTGGCGACCCTGCTCGCGCTCGCCATGAAGCTGACCGGCGACGACGGCAAGCGGCGCTCCCTGTATGGCGCGATCTATCGAACGGTCTTCCACCACTTCGCGGACGAGAGGCTCTCCTCGCTGCTGTTCGCGCTGGCCTTCCTTGCGATCTGGGTGGCGGTCGGCGCTTTCCTCTACCGCCGGCGCATTTTTCTCAAAGTCTGACGGTCGACGAGTCAGGAGACTGCATGAAGAAGTCGGATCGGAAGCTCGTGCGCCGCTATCGCGTCGACAACGGAAAGAAGTTCCGCCTGAAAGACACCGACCCCAGGGACACCGGGGGACTCGACATCGACAAGGAAGAAGCGAAGCGCATCCTGGCGGAGGGTGTCGAAACGCTCGCCGAGCTCCAGTCGAAGCTCTTCGCGCAGGACCGCTGGTCCGTCCTGCTCGTGTTTCAAGCGATGGACGCGGCCGGCAAGGACAGCACGATTCAGCACGTCTTTTCCGGCGTCAACCCGCAGGGCTGCCAGGTCACCTCGTTCAAGGAGCCGTCGAGCGAGGAGATCGACCACGACTTTCTGTGGCGCGTCGCAAAGGCGCTCCCCGAGCGAGGGCGCATCGGGATCTTCAACCGGTCGCATTACGAAGAAGTGCTGATCGTTCGCGTCCACCCGGAGATCCTTCGCGGCCAGAAGCTGCCTTCGGAGTGCCTGGACGACGACATCTGGGAGGAACGGTTCGAGGACATCAATGCGTTCGAGCGCCACCTGCGCAGGAGCGGAACGATCGTCCTGAAGTTCTTCCTCCACGTCTCGCTCGACGAGCAGCAGAAACGGTTCCTGGCGCGGATCGAGCGCCCGGAGAAGAACTGGAAGTTTTCGCTGGGGGACGTGAAGGAGCGCGCACTCTGGAAGGACTACATGCACGCGTACGAGGAAGCGATCCGGGCGACCAGCACGAAGTGGGCCCCGTGGCACGTCGTGCCGGCCGACCACAAATGGTTCGCCCGCCTCGTCGTCGCGGGGACCATCGTCGACGCCCTCGAGCAGCTGGACGTCGGCTACCCGAAGCTCGACGCGACGCGGAAGAAGGAGCTGGCGCAGGCGAGGAGGGCGCTGGAAGAAAGTTGAGCGTCGAGCGTTAAGCGTTGAGCGCTTTTCGGGAGGCCTCTCGCACGGAAGTCCAAGCCCCCAGGTCTTCCGGTGAACGCTGAACGCTCAACCCTCTTACGTCTTCCGGTAGATCTCCGCGCCGTCCCGGCGGAACTCCTCCGACTTCTCCGTCAGGCCTCGCGCCAGCGCCGCTTCTTCCGTCGCGCCGAGCGAGGCGGCGTACTCGCGGACCTCCTGCGTGATCTTCATCGAGCAGAAGTGCGGGCCGCACATGCTGCAGAAGTGCGCGATCTTCGCGCCCTCGGCGGGGAGCGTTTCGTCGTGAAACTCGCGGGCCGTCTCCGGATCGAGCGACAGGTTGAACTGGTCCTGCCAGCGGAACTCGAAACGCGCCTTCGAGAGCGCGTCGTCCCTCAGGCGCGCGTCCGGATGTCCCTTGGCGAGGTCCGCCGCGTGCGCCGCGATCTTGTAGGCGATCACGCCGTCCTTGACATCCTTCTTGTTCGGCAGCCCGAGGTGCTCCTTGGGCGTCACATAGCAGAGCATCGCGGTGCCCATCCAGCCGATCATCGCGGCCCCGATCGCCGATGTGATGTGGTCGTATCCGGGCGCGATGTCCGTCGTCAGGGGGCCTAACGTGTAGAAGGGTGCTTCCTTGCAGATCGAAAGTTGCTTCTCCATGTTCTCGGCAATCAGGTGCATCGGGACGTGCCCCGGCCCCTCGATCATCACCTGGCAGTCGTGTTTCCAGGCGATGTCGGTGAGCTCTCCCAGGGTCTCGAGCTCCGCGAACTGCGCCTCGTCGTTCGCGTCCGCCGTAGACCCCGGGCGCAGCCCGTCGCCGAGGGAGAAGGCGACGTCGTACGTCTTCATCAGCTCGCAGATCTCTTCGAATCGCGTGTAGAGGAACGACTCCTGGTGGTGGGCGAGACACCACTTCGCCATGATCGAGCCGCCTCGCGAAACGATTCCCGTCACGCGCTTCGCTGTCAACGGGATGTAACGCAGCAGAACGCCCGAGTGAATGGTGAAGTAGTCCACGCCCTGCTCCGCCTGCTCGATCAACGTGTCGCGGTAGATCTCCCAGGTCAGCTCCTCGGCCTTGCCGCCGACCTTCTCGAGCGCCTGATAGATCGGAACGGTTCCGATCGGGACCGGGGAGTTACGGAGGATCCACTCCCGCGTCTCGTGGATGTTCCTGCCCGTCGAGAGGTCCATGACGGTGTCGGCGCCCCACCGGGCGGACCACGTCATCTTCTCCACCTCTTCCTCGATGGAAGAGGTCACCGCCGAGTTGCCGATGTTCGCGTTGATCTTCACGAGAAAGCGGCGGCCGATGATCATGGGCTCGGACTCGGGGTGGTTGATGTTCGCCGGGATGATGGCGCGCCCGCGCGCCACTTCGCTGCGGACGAGCGAGGGGTCCACGTTTTCGCGGAGCGCGACGAACTCCATCTCGGGAGTGACCATTCCGCGGCGGGCGTAGTGCATCTGCGTCACGGGTCCGCGGCCCCGCAGGATCTCCCGAGGCTTTGCCATGGCGAGGTCGGGCGCGTTGGCTCGCACCGGAGCCGACCGGTCGTACTCGCCGCGCGCCAGGATCCACGGCCGCCGCAGCTCGGGCAGGCCCTGCCGCAGATCGATGGCGGCCGCCGGATCCGTGTAGGGGCCGGAGGTGTCGTACACGCGAAACGGCGGATGGATCTCCGTCTCCCCTCGGATCCCGCGGGTCGGATGGAGCGCGATCTCCCGGAACGGAACGCGTATTTCGTGCGGACCCGAGAGATAAACCTTCTTCGAGCCGGCCAGCGGCTCGCGGTTGGCGACTTCATTTTTCGGAAGCGCGTCGCGGTGGGTGCTCATCTCGTCCTCCCTACGGCGGCATTACCCGCGTCAGGTTCTGGGGTCATCGGAAAACCCGAACTCTCAGCCGTCGGCGCGAATCGCCGAGTGGGCTCCCCCGAGGGTTCGGAGTCTACTCCCAGACGGGTTCGTCGTGGCGTGCCACGCCACAGAAGGCGAGGCCGGTCTGGCGTGCTCTTTGAAGGAACTCTCGCAGGCAGGGAGAATCCGATGGAAATCAGACGAGGGGGCTCGCAGCCTTCCGGAAAGGGGCCGGCAGAGTACTTCACCGGCACCGGCAGTCGCGACCTTGGACCCGAACAGAGGAGTCGACCGATGCAGAAGCGCAGACTCGGGAAAGACGGCCCGGAGGTCTCGGCCCTCGGACTGGGCTGCATGGGAATGAGCCATGGCTACGGTCCGCCGAAAGACAAGCAGGAGATGATCTCTCTCCTTCGATCCGCGGTCGAACGCGGCGTCACATTGTTCGACACCGCCGAAGCCTACGGCCCGTACAGCAACGAAGAGCTCGTCGGCGAAGCCCTTGCTCCCTTCAAGGGCAGAGTGGTCATCGCCACCAAGTTCGGCTTCAAATTCGGCCCGAATGGACAGCAGATGGGCCTGGACAGCCGGCCCGAGCACATCCAGGAGGTCGCCGAGAGCTCTCTCCGGCGCCTCCGGGTCGACTCCCTCGATCTTTTCTATCAACATCGCGTCGACCCGGACGTGCCGATCGAGGACGTCGCGGGGGCGGTGAAGGACCTGATTCAGGCAGGGAAGGTCAGGTGCTTCGGCCTTTCGGAGGCCGGCGTCCGGACGATCCGACGCGCCCACGCCGTCCAGCCGGTCACTGCCCTGCAGAACGAATATTCGCTGTGGTGGAGACGCCCCGAAGAGGAGGTGTTGCCGGCCCTCGAGGAGCTCGGGATCGGCTTCGTTCCCTTCAGCCCTCTGGGTAAGGGGTTCCTCACGGGAAAGATCGACGAAAACACCACCTTCGACAGTTCCGACTTCCGCAACATCGTCCCGCGCTTCACGCCGGAGGCCCGGAAGGCGAATCAGGTCCTGGTCGATCTGCTTCGCCAGCTCGCGGAACGCAAGAAAGCGACGCCGGCGCGGATCGCTCTCGCCTGGCTGCTGGCGCAGAAGCCGTGGATCGTTCCCATCCCCGGCACCACGAAGCTCGAGCGCCTGGAGGAGAACATGGGAGCCGCCGACGTCGAGCTGACTCCGGACGATCTGCGCGAGATCGAGAGCGCCGCCTCCAGGATCACGGTCCAGGGAGAACGGTACCCCGAGCGGCTCGAGCGCATGACCGGCCGCTGAGGGCGCCGGATCAGGACGAGGGATCACCATGCTTTTCTGGGTTCGGGGCTGATGGGCGGCAACCTCGGGACGCTCTTCGCGCGCGCCGGGCATGAGGGGATGTTCGGCTATGCGCGGCGCACGGAGAAGCTGAAGAAGGCCGGTTAGACGGAGCCCCTCGCCTTGCTCATGGGTCAGCGCGCGTATGGGAGAAACGACGGCCGGGAGCTCGCCTCCCGGCCGAGCGGTTCCAGAAGTGAGATGCTGGCCCGGTCCTTGAAACACGTTCCTCCAGGAGGCCACGCATGACCGACGCCAAGGAAGACCCGCGCACTCCATACGCCGGCAAGGACTCGGACAAGCCCGGCATCGATTCCGGGATGACGGAAAAGGAGAAGGACGCGATGTTCCACCAGATGGAACAGCAGGAAGGGCCCCAGAAGCGCGAAGTCCGCGGCGAGGATGACCAGGAGCCGCCGAAGGATCCGGGGGTGGCGCACTCCTGAGAGGGTTGAGCGGTTGGGCATTCAGCGTGGAGCGTTGAGAAACGGGGGCCCCGTGGCGGGAGACGCCGGGGGCCAGAATCAGTCGCGAGCGCGCGAAAAGGAATGGACGATCGGTGCAAACTCTTTCATTCCGATCTCCCGGGTGACGCCTGACGCTCAACGCTGAACGCTGAACCTTCCTTCTTTTCCCCGTCGTAAGATCGGCTCTCCGGTGGCCGTTCAACCTCTTCTTCCGTTCGACGCGGAGCCTGTGCCCCCTTCTCCGCCCCCGGCGGCCGCGCGTCCCGCCTCCCCGGCGCCCGCGCCGTCCGTTCCGGCGCCGCCCTCTTCTTTCGAGGCGTCGCGGCTCATCGACGAGCTGAAGCGCCTCGCCGCCGATCACCCGCTCGACGAAAAAATTCTCCTCTCCCCCTCCCTTCTCGCGGGACACCAGTCCGTCGAGCGCCTCGCCCGCGCGGGCGGTCTCGTCTTGAATCTCCGTGTCGAAACCCTTCGCACCCTCGCCCACGCCGTCGCCGGCCCGGCGATCGCCCGGGAAGGAGCACGCCTGCTGTCGCGCGCGCAGGCGCTCGCGTTGATCGAGCAGGCCTGCGCGGAGAACCTCGACGACGCGTCCTATTTCGGCGCCCTCCGCGACCGTCCCGGCTTCCACCGCGCGATTCAGCACGCGTTCGACGAGGTGCGGGCGGCCGGGCTGACCGCCGGAGCGATTCCGGCGGGCGCCTTTTCGGATCCGCGCAAGCCGCGGGAGCTTCGCCGCATTCTCGAGAGCTACGAGTCGGCATTGCGGCTCGGAAAATGGGTGGACCGCGCCGAGGTCCTCCGCCGCGCCACCGAGCTCGCGTCGCCGGCCCCGAAGTCTCCCCTCTTCCTCCTTCCCGAGGGACTCGACCTTTCCACGGCCGAGCGCGGGTTTCTGGATCGGCTGGCAGGGGAGGGCGTCATCTCCGTCCCGACCGATGCGCCCGAAACGTGGGCGAAACGAGCGCGCGAGGCGCGTGTCTTTCGCGCGGCCGGAGAGGAAAACGAGATCCGCGCCGTCTTCCGCGAGATCCTCGCGGCGGGAATTCCGTTCGACCAGGCAGAGATCCTGCACACGGACCCGGCGACCTATCCCGCGCTCACGTTCGAGCTCGCGGCCGAGCACGGAGTGCCCTGCACGTTTGCGGGCGGCGTCGCGGCGGCTTTCACGCGCCCCGGCCGGGCGGCTCTGGCGTACCTGCGGTGGATCGGGAACGGCTTCGAGGCCGACGTCCTGCGGGAGGCGCTCGCTTCCGGAGTTCTCGCGTTCCCGAAGGGAATGTCGCGCGTCGGGCCTCTCGCCGCCGCCCGCGAGTTGAGGCGGGCCGCGGTCGGCTGGGGCCGCGAACGGCATCTGAGCGCGCTCGATCGCCGCGCCGCGGAAATCCAGTTTCGCAAGGGCCGGTCCGAGGATGAGGAAGACTCCGCGGCGAGAAAGGCCTGGCGGGACAGGCGTCTCGCCGCGCTCGCCGCCACGAGAACCTTCGTGTCGCGGTCTCTGTCGCTCGCCCCCGCCGCCTCCGAGGTGGACCTGGGCGCGCTCTCCCGCGGCGCGCGCGACTTCGTCAGGGAGTTCGCGCGAGTGACGGGCGATCTCGATGCGGCTGCCGCCGCCGCGCTCTCGAAGCTGTTCGTCGAGTTCGAATCCCTCTCCGGGCCCGCGACGGGCGTGGCACGGGCCGTCGCGCGGCTGACAGACGCGGTCCTCTCCCTTCACGTCACCCCCGACCGCCCCCGCCCGGGGCGCCTCCACGTCGCGGAGTTCCGCGCCGGCGGGTTCTCGGGCCGCCCTCATACGTTCGTGATCGGCCTCGACGAGAAGAGGCATCCGGGCGGCGGGCGCGAGGATCCGGTGCTCTCAGACGCGGAGCGCGTCAAGATCAACGAGCTCTCCTCCGCCGCTCTGGCGCTGGCGCCCGATCGATCGCTCGAGACCGCGCTGGCCCTCCGCGCGGCCGTCGCCCGCCTCCGCGGAAACGTCACGTTCGGTTATGCGGGCTGGGGCCTTCGCGACCTCGCCAATCCGGGCGAGGTATTCCCGTCGCCGTTTCTGCTGGAGGCGTTCCGCCTGCATCCGGGAGAGTCCGAGGCGGATTATCGGCGCCTCTCCGCCGCGCTCGGGGAAGGAGAGAGCTTCGTCCCGGACGTCGACCGCGCCCTGGACGAGACGGAATGGTGGCTCGCGCGCATCGGCGACCGCAGGGGCCCCGCGACCGCGGCGACGGTCGAGTCGCTTCATCCCTGGCTCGGGGACGGCGCGAAGGCGGAAGCAGCGCGCCGGTCGCCGGAGCTGACCGCCTGGGACGGGGTCTTCGCCTCTCCCGCTCCGGAGCTCGATCCTCGAGTGAACGGCCAGCCGATGTCCGCGTCGCGAATCCAGGCGCTCGCCGAGTGTCCGTTCGGCTACTTCCTGAAGCACGTGCTCAAGCTCGAGCCTCCCGACGAGCCCGAGGAGAAGAAATCCGAGTGGCTCGACGCGCGGACCACGGGCAGCCTGATCCACCGGATCTTCCGGCAGTTTCTCGAGAAGCTCTCGACCGATGGACGCCGTCCCTCTTTTCCGGGCGATCTCGAGGAGCTCCAGGCCGTCGCGGACGAGGCCCTGCTCGAAATGCGGAAACTCGTGCCTCCCAGAAGCGAGCTCGCCTACTCCCGCCGGCGCGAGGACGTCCGGTTCGCATGCCGCACGTTTCTCATTTCAGAATCGGCCCGGTCGGCCGACGCGGAGCCCGTTGCCTTCGAGGTGTCTTTCGGCATCGCGGACGACGAGAGACCGTCCGAGCATCCGGATCCCGTCGAGATCGCGCTCGGCAGAGGGCGCTCCATCAAGCTGCGAGGCGCCATCGACCGGATCGATCGCGGCGCCGACGGCCGCTTCCGCCTGTGGGACTACAAGACGGGCACGGCCGCGTTCCTCTACGAGGAGCGAGGAATCTTCGCCGGCCGCCAGGTCCAGCCCGCTCTCTACGCGCTGGCGTGGGAGGCGATTCTCGCGAAGAAAGGCGAAGCGGGCCGGGTCGCCTCGTCCGGCTATTTTTTTCCGGGCCGGCGCGGCCTGGGGGAGCGGTTTGCGATCCGCTACTCCGAAGAGGAGACGCGGGAGACTTTGAACACGCTGTTCGACCTGCTCGCCGCGGGCGCCTTCCCGCACACGCCCGAGAAAGATTCCGACTGCTACGCCTGCCGCGACCTCTCGGACTTCTGTCCCGACAAAGACGAGGCCGGAAAGAACAGCAAGACCAAGATCTCGAAGACGTC
Source organism: Acidobacteriota bacterium (assembly GCA_020199905.1). Lineage (GTDB taxonomy): Bacteria > Acidobacteriota > Thermoanaerobaculia > UBA5066 > Gp7-AA6 > JALYUA01. The sequence goes on along the minus strand of JAIVJS010000028.1, from coordinate 7,174 downwards.
GCATCCCGCGATCGCCGCGTGGAGGAAACTTCGTGACGCCTGAGCTCACTGACGCCCCGCAGCGCGCGACGATCCGGGACGCGATCGACCGCAACCTGCTCGTCGAAGCCGCGGCCGGAACGGGAAAAACAACGAGCCTCGTCGACCGCATGGTGGCGCTCGTCGGGGCCGGCACGCCCGTCGAGCGCGTGTGCGCCGTGACGTTCACCATCAAGGCTGCCGCGCAGCTCGACCAGCGCTTCCAGAACGCGCTCGAAACCGCCGCTCGCCTGGAGAAGGAGCCGACGCGCAAGGCCCGATTCGAAGGAGCCCTCGCGCGCCTGGACGCCTGCTTCATCGGCACGATCCACGCCTTCTGCTCCCGGCTGCTCCGCGAAAGGCCGGTCGAGGCGGGGCTCGATCCGGGATTCGAGGAGATGGACGAGACGGAGGACGCCGCGGAGCGCGCGGAATCCTGGCGCCGGTACGGCGAGCGGCTCTTCACGGAGGGCAGTCCCGTGCTTGCGCGTCTCCTCGAGGCGGGCATGGAGCTCGAACACCTGCGCGAGGCCTACGACGTCCTCTGCGAGCACGGCGACGTGGTCCCGGTCTCCGCGCCCCTCGGCCCGCCTCCCCATTTCTCTTCCGTGCGGCCGCGGCTCGAGGCTTTCCTGGACCGGGTGATGCCGATGGTGCCGGAGACCGTCCCGGCTGCCGGCTGGGACAAGGTGCAGTCCGCCCTCCGCGCGGCGGACCGCATGCGAAGGCTGCTCGACCTCGACGCGACGCCGGAGCTCGTCGCCGTTCTCCGCGAGCTCGATCGAGGCCGAAAACCCGACTCGAAATCCTGGCTCAACAAAGCCCTCGCTCAGAGCATCTCTGCGGCGATGGAAGATTTCCGGGCCGAGGTTCTCGATCCGGCGCTCCGATCGTGGCGCGAATACCTTCACCCGATCGCCATGGCCGCGATCGTCCCCGCCGTGGAAGAGTACGCGGCATGGCGCCGGCGCGAGGCGCGGGTCAACTTTCAGGACCAGCTCCTCTTCGCGCGAAACCTTCTGCGGGATCAACCGGCGGTCCGCCTCTCCTTGAGGGAACGATTCACTCCGGTGCTGGTCGACGAATTCCAGGACACGGACCCCATCCAGGCCGAAGTGCTCCTGTACCTGACCGGCAGCGACGTCGAGGAGAGGGACTGGCGCAGGCTCCGGCCGGTTCCGGGCTCGCTCTTCGTGGTGGGCGATCCCAAGCAGTCGATCTACCGGTTCCGGCGCGCCGACATTCAGACGTACGACACGGTCGCGGCGATTCTCGAGAAGTCCGGGGGCGAAGTGCTCCGCCTCTCGACCAATTTCCGCTCGTCGGCGGAAATCTGCGCGTGGTCCAACGGGGTGTTCGAGCGCATGTTCCCGAAGGCGGGATCGGAGTCCCAGGCGGCGCACGTCCCGCTCACCGCCTTCGCCGGACAGACAGCGAAGGATCTCGGGATCTACCGGCTGGTCGTCCCGTCGTCGGCCCGCCATTCCGACATGGTGGAGCCGGAAGCGGACCGCATCGCGGGCACGATCGCCGCCGCCCTCGAAGGCAAGCCCCCGTTCGGGGAAAGAGGCGCGAAGCCGTCCGACTTTCTCCTCCTGTCGCGCCGTCGCCAGAATCTTCCCTGTTACGCCCGCGCCCTCGAAGCCCGCGGTATCCCTTACGAAATCGCGGGGGGAGGCGCGTTCCGGGAGTCCGCGGAGATCGCCGCGCTCCTGACCGCGATCGAAGCGATTGCCGATCCGGACGACCCCGTGCCTCTGGTGGCCACGCTGCGGGGCCCTCTCTTCGGCGTCGACGACGAAGGTCTCTATCGTTTCCAGCGCGACGGGGGGCGCTTCGACTTTCGAACGTCGCCGCCGGGATCCGCGGACGCGCGGATCCGCCGGGCTTTCGGCCTGCTGCGTGACGGAGCGGATCTCGCCGACGCACTCCCGCCCGCCGCGGCCCTCTCGCGCTTTCTCGAGCGGATCGGTTCCGTGGCCGGCGCCGCCGGCGGGTCGCTCGGCGATGCCCGCGCGGGCAATCTTCTGAAGGCGCTGGCCGCGGCGCGGGAGCTCTCGCGGGACCGGGAGTCGTTTCCCGAGATCGTGCGCCGCCTGCGCGGCCTGACGTCCTCCGGCGAAGTGGAAGAAATGGTGACACGCCCCGGACGGTCGGACGTCGTCCGCCTGATGACGCTTCACCGGGCCAAGGGCCTCGAAGCGCGCGTCGTTTTCCTCGTCGATCCGACCGACCCGAGCTCGAAGGCCCCGAAGGCCTGGATCGACCGTTCGACGGATCCCCCGCGCGCGCACATCCTCGTCGAGCGCAACTCGGGCTCCTTTTCGAAGGAAGAGATCGCGCGGCCCCTCGACTGGGACGCAAAGCAGGCGAGAGAGAAGGAGTTTCTGGAACGCGAAGACGAGCGGCTTCTCTACGTCGCCGCGACGCGCGCTCGCGAGGCGCTCGTCGTCACGTTTCGCCGCAATGCGAAGGCCGAGGCCGGCGGGCCGTGGAGACGCTTCGATCCTCATCTGACTCGAGATCTCCCGCAGGTCGGATCGGAGGCCCCCGCGCCGGAAGAATCGGGAGATGCCCGGGAAGCCGCTTCGGCGCTGAAGGAGTTTCGAGCGCGGCGCAAGAGCCGCGCCTCCCTGTCCGCCCAGCCGACCTACGCCGCCGTGAGCGTCACGGCGCTCACGCACGCGGCGTCCGATCCGGCGGCGCGGCCGTTCGCCTCGGCGACGGGAAAGGGAATGTCCTGGGGCAGCGCGCTCCATCGCCTCCTCGAAGGGGCGATGCGCGACCCCTCGCTCGACCTGCGCCGCTACGCGGTCAACGTGCTCGCCGAAGAGGAGCGGCCGCCGGAGGATCTGGAAGAAGCGCTCGCCGCTGTGGAAGGCGTCCGGCGCTCTCCGCTCTGGAGCCGCGCGCTGGCCTCGCGGCGCTGTCTCGTCGAAGTGCCGTTCGCCCTGTCCGTCCCGTCGTCGGACGTCGGCGTCGCCGAAGGCCCGGGGGAGACCGTCCTGACGGGCGCGATCGATCTCGTGTTCGAGGAGGAGGCGGGCTGGATTCTCATCGACTACAAGTCCGACACGGTCGCGGGAAATCGCGACGCCCTCGTCCGCTTCTACGAGCCGCAGATCGCCCATTACAGGCGGCGGTGGCGCGAGCTGACGGGCCGCCCGACACGGGCCGGCCTGTTCTTCATTCAGACGGGCGAGACCGCCTGGATCGCGGACGAATAGGCGGTCTCTTCGGACGAAAACGGAAGGCTGGAAGGCGACGCCGAGAGCCGCGCTGGCTTGCGGCGTCCACGCGCGCCGGGAGAGGGCCGAGAAAAGACCCAGCGCAAGGCGTTCCCGCGCGGCCTCCTTCTCCTCCACGGTTCTCCCGGGAATAGGTCCTTGTTATACCGATCGGAGGCGGCCAGACCGAAAATCTGCCGCGCGCTCAGGGGCCTGCGGCGAGCCCGGCCATGAACCCGGCAGCTTCATGCCGCCGTAATTCCATTGACAGGTGAAGCGAGCCGGAACGCGGAAGCGGCGAGCTCGCGGGAGGCGCGATGGACGCGCCGGCCATTGAAAGAGGTGCCTGGACATGTCGGAAATGCTGACTCTCCCCGTGGTTCCCATGCGGAACTCGGTTCTTCTGCCCGGCGTCAGCCTGCCGATCGCGGCGGGGAGGCCCGGAACCCTGCGCGCCATCGAGGCGGCGCTGAAGGATCCCGAGCGGCGCGTCTTCGCGGTCGCCCAGCGGCAGGATGGCGACGAAGTCACGCCCGAGGGTCTCTACACGATCGGCACCATCGCCACTCTCGGCTCCGTCCAGCGCGGACTGGGCGGGATCCGGCTGGTCCTGGAAGGCCAGGCTCGCGGCATCGCGATGCGGATCGCCGCGCGCCACGGCTATCTCGAGGCGCAGGTGAATCAGCCCGCGGAGATGCTCGCGCTCGACGCGCGCGACGCCGCGTTTCTGGGACTCCACCGCGAGGCGAGAGAGCGGGCGGCGGAGCTCGGCCGCAAAATGGGCATCCCCAACGAGGCGATCGAGCAGATCCTGGCCGAGGTGAACGAGCCCGGCCGTCTCGCCGACGTCGTCGCCGGCTACATCGACATTCCCGTCTCGGAGCGGCAGTCGCTTCTCGAGACGCTCTCGGTCGAGGATCGCCTCCGGCGCGTGCTGGTGCACGTGCAGAGGCAGATCGACGTCCTCTCCGCCCAGGAAGACATCCAGTCGAAGGTGAAAGAGGAGATCGGGAGCCGCCAGCGCGAGGCCTACCTGCGCGAGCAGGTGCGCGCGATCCAGAAGGAGCTCGGCGAAGGAGAAGGCGCGCAGGACGAAGCCCTGAAGGAGCTGCGGGCGAAGCTCGATTCCCTCGACCTTCCGGCCGAGGCGCGGAAGGAAGTGGATCGGGAGTGGCAGCGGTTGACCCGCGCGGGACGCGAATCCATGGAGTCCCAGGTCATCCGGACCTACCTCGAGACCCTGTCGGAGCTTCCGTGGACCGTCCGCAGCGACGAGCACCTCGACGTGAAGCGCGCCTCGGAAATCCTGGACCAGGATCACTTCGGACTCTCCGACGTGAAGGACCGGATCCTCGAGTTCCTCGCCGTCCGCCAACTCGCTCAGTCGGCGGGCAAGGAATCGGAAAAGGCCGAGGCGGAGAAGAAAGCCGCGGCGGAATCCGCCGACGGCGCTCCGCAGCCCGGCGTCGTGAAGGAAGAGGAGCGGCAGTCTGCCCGCGCGCGTGGCCGCATCCTGCTGTTCGCCGGACCTCCGGGCGTCGGTAAGACCTCCATCGCGAAGTCGATCGCGCGCGCGATGGGGCGCAAGTACGTCCGCATCTCGCTCGGCGGCGCCCGCGACGAGGCGGACATCCGGGGCCACCGGCGCACCTACATCGGGGCGCTCCCCGGCCGCATCATCCAGGGCATGAAGCAGGCGGGCACGAAGAACCCCGTCTTTTTGCTCGACGAAGTCGACAAGCTCGGCACCTCGTACCAGGGGGACCCGGCGAGCGCGCTGCTCGAGGTCCTGGACCCCGCGCAGAACGACAGCTTCACGGACCACTACCTCGCGGTCCCGTTCGACCTCTCGGAGGTGCTCTTCATCGCCACGGCCAACTTCATCCAGAATATCCCCGGGCCTCTGCTCGACCGGATGGAGGTCGTCAACTTCGCCGGCTACACCGAGCAGGAGAAGCTCGCGATCGCGCGGAGCTACCTCGTTCCCCGTCAGGTGGAGGAGAACGGGCTCGGAAAGGAGCAGCTGAAGCTGACCGATGGCGCGCTCTCCGAGGTCATTTCTGCGTATACGCGCGAATCGGGAGTGCGGCAGCTCGAGCGCGAGCTCGGCCGGCTCGCGCGGAAAGTCGCGCGGCGCATCGCCGCGAAGGAGATCGAGACGGCGACCGTGGACCGCGACGACGTTCGCGCTCTTCTCGGCCGGCCCAAGGTCCACCCCGAGAAGATGGCGCGGGAAGACCAGGTCGGAATCGCAACCGGGATGTACTACACGCCCGCGGGCGGAGACATCATGTTCGTCGAGGCATCGCTCATGCGGGGCAAGGGCGAGCTCATCCTGACCGGGCAGCTGGGCGACGTCATGAAGGAGTCGGCCCGCGCGGCCTGGACGTTTGCCCGGTCGCACGCGGCCTGGCTGGGAATCGATGAGACGGATTTCGAACGCGACATCCACATCCACGTCCCGGCCGGCGCGATCCCGAAGGACGGGCCTTCGGCGGGAATCGCCATGGCGTCGGCGGTCGTCTCGGCGCTGTCGAAGCGGCCGGTGAAGAACGACCTCGCCATGACGGGCGAGATCACGATCTCCGGACGGGTCCTGCCCATCGGCGGGCTGAAGGAAAAGATCCTCGGCGCCGTTCGATCGGGAATCCGGCACATTCTCATCCCGAAAGACAACGAGGCGGACCTCGAGGATCTGACTGCGGAAGTCCGCGACCAGATCGAGGTCTCCGCCGTCGAGACCCTGGCCGAAGCGCTCGCCGTGACGCTGCGGGACACCTCGCTCTCGGGCGGGCGTCTCCTGTTCGGGACGGGCGCGACGGCGGGGGCCGCCGGAACGCTCTCGCACTCTCGCCGAGGCCCGGAAGGCGGGGCGGCTGAGAGGCGGCGATCCCGGCCAGCTTCAGCTGACGATCGTGGCGATCGTCATGTTCCCGTTCCTTCTGCCGCAGATGTGCGCGCGGATCAGGGGCCGTCTTCCCTCGGAGCCCGGTTTTCTCGGGGAGCGCGCGGAGGCATTGCGGGACGTGGCGGTCTGGCTGGCGGGGGCGGATTAGACCATCAGGGCGAAGACGCCCGCCCAGAAGGCGACCGCGGCCCCCGACTCGATCAGCTCGCGCGCGCCGTTCTCGCGGGTGCGCCAGAGAAGGAGCGTGCCGAGAAGGGCGGAGACGCCGCAGGCCCCGACGAAGAGCACGACGTGCGTTTCGGGCGGCCAGGCCGGACCGGCCCACCGGCGGAGGATCTCCGCCGAGCCCACCAGCCAGGCCGCACACAGAAACCGGAAACCGAACCGACCGGATGTCTCGAGCCGCGCCACGTAATGCATCGATCCTCCCCCCGCCATCTCATCGCGACCGGCCGACAGATGGTGTCCGAGCGCGGCGCTCCGCCGCGCCGGCGGTGGGAGGGGGCCGGTTGGGTCTCTCCTTTCGATTCCCGATTCCGATTCCCGGCTCCCGGTCCGGCGTCCGCCTCTCCCTGCCCCCTGCCGCCTGCCGCCCCGTCACGGCAAAAGCGCAAATATCCCGGTCCAGAGGCCGATCATCGCGGAGAGCTCCAGGACCTCGCGGACGGGGCTCGCGCGCGACCGCCAGAGACCCACGATGCCCAGAATCGCCAGGCAGCCGAACGCCAGGACCGCTCCGGAGGCTCGCCCGTCGAGGCCCCCGACGCGGGTCGAGCCTCTCCGGAGGATCTCGATCGCCCCGACGAACCAGGCCGCGCAGAGGAAACGAAACGTCAGGCGCGCGAAGGCGCGAAGCCATCGGCCGAACCGGTCGGGTTCCGGCCCGCGCCCGGGAGTCTCTTCCGTCATGGGGCTCGCCGCGAATTATCGCATCCGCTCTCCCGTCGGAGGCGGCGAGGTGTTTCGTCAGCCGTCGGACCGCAGAGCGATCATCAAATCCGTCGACGCCGCGCGGCGCGCG
>JAIVJS010000107.1 GCA_020199905.1 Acidobacteriota bacterium | reverse complement strand
GGTCGGCGGTGACGATCCGCTACCACCTCGCGCCGGAAGAGATCCGCCGGCTTCTCTCCGACTGGCTTCGATGCGCGGACCGCTTCACCTGCCCGCACGGCCGGCCGGTGGTCTTGTCGATGTCGGAGGAGGAGATGGAAAGGTACTTTAAAAGACGGTAGGCGGTAGGCGGGAGGGGGAGGCGGTTCAGCGTCGAGCGTTACGCGTTGAGCGTTCAATGCGGGGAGCCGTCGGAAGGAGGGGAGCAGGCAAGAATAAAACAGCCCGCTCGCGCCGGCTATGGGTTTACTTTCGATTCCCGATTCCCTCTAGTTGACCGCGGAGTACCGCGGCCGTCTCGCTCCCGTTGGTCGCTCGGCCCGGCTCGTCCGCCCGCCGCCTTCCGACTCCCGTCCTCTTCAGTAGCTCCTCGGAGGCATTCCGATGCCCTCGGCGTTTTCCCGGCGCTTTCTCCGGAGATGCGTGGCGATCAGGATCGCTCCGAGGAGGATGAAGGCCGCGGGCGCGCCCCACCGGTCGATGAAGGACCAGTCGATCTCGAAGTACCGGTCGATCAGCCACAGGGACCCGAGCCCGACCAGGATGACTCCCCACGTGAGGCTCGCCGTGCCGCTTGAGACGCGCACCGGTGTCGGGGCGGCCGCGAAGGCGGCGGAGGCGACGTAGCCGCGGTTGATGGCGTGGGCCTGCCGCACGGCGTCGATGATGCCGAAGAAAAAGACGAAGGCGATCATGGGGCCGAAGAACTCCCCTCGTCCGTGCGCCGAGGCGGCGATGCAGAAGACGAACGCGATTCCGAAGGCGATGCCTCGCTGGTAGAGGCCGAGATACAGGTGGCCCAGGCCCGGAAAGATCGAGAGAAAGCCGGCGAGCGCCGCCGACTTGTGCTCCGCCGCGTAGACGGGCACGACCGGGGGCGGAATCGGCGCCGCCGGAGGCGCAAAGGGCGCGGCCGGGGGCGGTGTGGGAGGCGGGGGCGTATAAGGCGTGCTCTGGTCCATGGCGTAAGTCCTCCTGGCGGCGGTCAGGCGCGCCACGTTGGAATCGATGTTTCGTTTTTCGGCACATTCCCCTCGCCGCCGTCGCGCGGACGGCCTTGCGGAGGACGGGGCCTTTCTTCGGGTCTCATGACGAGGGCGAGGACGTTGGACAGAACGGCCCGGCCGTAGCCGCCGGCGCGGCCGCGCCAGACGGCAAGAGAGCGCGTCGCGCGCTGCTGGAATGCGCCGAGGCGATTCGCGAGAGAGGCATCCGCGACGACCGCGACGCTCTTCGTTTCGCTCTTCAATCCCGCGCCCGCCTTGCGCGCGAGATCCGCGGGATTGAATCCGGCGAGCATGAGCACGAGGGCCGCCGCATAGGCGAACGCGATCGCGGCCCGCGGATCGAGGAATCCCCTCCACCGCGCGCGAGCCTTCACCGGCTTCGCCGCGGAGAGCCGGCCGGCGACCCAGGGGGCCGGAAGAGGCGGGGTCAGATCGCCCATAGTGGAAAGCGTCTCGAAGGCCTCGCGGCAGCCTTCGCACCGGGAGACGTGGAACTGCAGCCGCGAGCGGTCGGTCGGAACCGACTCTTCGCCGGGCTCGAGGGACGCGGCGATCAGGAGCTCGGCGCCCTCGCAGGAAACCGTGAGCGCCGGGATTCGCAGGAGTGCCTCCCGGAGCTCCGGGCTCCAGGCGGGCGCCTGCAGGCCGGAGACGAGACTCTCGGCCGTCGCGAGGTCCCGGCCGAGGATCTCGCAGTCGGCGCAGGACGCGCGATGCGATTCGCGCTCCGCCTGCGGAGCCTCGGCGGCGAGCAGCCGCTCGATCTCCCGGCAGCTCAAACGAACGCTCCGGCGGCGACCGCGAGCGAGGTCAGGACTCCGGAGCCCCGGTTCTCGTGGCGCTCGCGGATTTTCCTCGCCACTTCGGCGCGGGCGCGGAAGAGACGCGACTTGACCGTCCCCTCGGGAAGGGACAGGGACTTGCCGATCTCGTCGTACGCCAGTCCCTCGAGGTCCCGAAGAACCAGAATCTCGGCGAGGTCATCCGGGATCTCCGCCAGGGCGGAGAAAAGCATCTTGGTCCGCTCCTTCTTCAGCGCATCGGCCGCCGGATCGTCCTGTGAACGGAGAAGGGGCATCACGGCATCGTCGGAAACGAACCGGAACGACTTCTCGCGCTTGCGCCGGCGGTACCGGTCGATGCAGAGATTGCGGGAGAGGGAGACGATCCAGGCGATCAGGGGGAAGCCGCCGTCGTACCGCTCCAGGTTCTCGAAGATCTTGAGGAAGATCTCCTGAGAGAGCTCTTCGGCGTCTTCGCGCTTCAGCGTGAAGTGGTAGGCCACCGAATACACCCTCTGTCCGAAGCGGTCCACGAGCTCCCTCCATGCCTCGTCTTCGCCCTTGCGGCACCGATCTACGAGGCTTTTATCGTCGGTGCTGTTCAAATCGTCCTCACAGGCCAAGACGCAGGTTGGGAACAAATGTTCACAGGTGAGGAGGGGCGGGAAACGGAAAACGGAAAACGGAAAACGATCAAGCCCCGGCCTGTCAGCGACTTCCCCGTGCATGCCGCTCCTCCTCAGGAAGGGTTCTCGGCAGCTCCCGGGATCATATAGAGGATTGAGTACCCGGCCCAGCCGCCAGACCAAAGAGAAAACTGCGGCCTGACACTTCGGGCTGACAGCTGAGAGCTGAGAGCTAGACCCTCTTTCCCCGCCCTCTGCCGCCGCGGCGGCGGCGCGCCGGCGCCGGGCCGCGCGGGTCGGCCGGCGTTTCCGTTTCGAAGCTCTCGCGCGTTTTTTTGGCCCGGTCCCCGAAGGCCCGCCATTCCCGGGCGAGCTCCTCTCCGCGGCCGGTCGCCATTGCGCCGAGCTCGAAGAGATCCAGGGCCGTCGAAAAAGTCTCCCGGAAGGCGATGCGGCGCGTCGCGAGCCGGTTGTCGGGCCGGTAGGAAAAGCGGCCGACGGTCGCTAAAGCCTGCTGGATCCGGTGGGAGATGGCGTGGGGCAGCGACATGCGGATCGCGATCGGGGGAACGATCTCCTCGAGGATCGTGCCCAGCACTCCCGGCTCCGGGTCGCCGTCCGGGACCGCCTCGCGCACCCGGGCGCGGACGATCGGCAGGAAAAAGAGGCCGAAGAGCGCGGCGTCGTCGAAGGGCCGGCCGCCGCGCCGCTCTCCGTCCAGGGTCTCGAGGAGAGCCCAGAAGAGGTGGCCCGTGCCGTGGGGGTGGTCGGGATCGATCTCGCGGAGGACGTGGGCGAGCTCCGGGAGCAGGACGTCCAAGAGCCCGACCTCCCGCAGGAGCAGGAAAGTGGGCAGGGCGTGCCCGCCCCGAAGCGACTGGAGGAGCTCCTCCGTGACCCGGGGCGGCGCCGATTTGACGATGTCCTTCCGGCACTCCAGGATCGCCTCGTACGCGTCCGGCGTAATCGCGAAGCCCAGGCGGCTGGCGAACTCGACCGCCCGGAGCATGCGGACCGGGTCCTCCCGGAACCGGACCTGGGCGTCCCCGATCGTCCGGACGAGGCCCGCCTCTAGGTCGTCCAGGCCCCCGACGTAGTCGATCACGGCGAAATCCGAGATGTCGTAGAAGAGGCCGTTGATCGTGAAATCGCGCCGGAGGGCGTCCTCACGAGCCGTGCCGAATGTGTTGTCGGACGTCATCAGCAGCTCGGGCGCGTCCGGGCCGGCGGTCTCGGGGCGCCGCCGAAAGGTCGCCACCTCGATGACCTTGCCGTTGGCGAACAGGATGTGGGCGAGCCGGAACCGGCGGCCGATCAACCGGCAGTTGCGGAAGAGCCGGCGGAGCGCCTGGGGGTGCGCGTCGGTGCCGATGTCGAAGTCCTTGGGGGTGCGGCCGAGCAGGAGGTCCCGGACGCTCCCCCCGACCAGACCGGCCTTGTACCCGGCCGCGGACAGGCGGTAGAGGACCTTCAGTGCGTCCGGGTCGATCTGCTTGCGCGAGATCGGGTGCTCGCTGCGCGGCCGTACGCGCGGGAGCACCTCGGGGGTGTCGGAAGGCTCGATGGTCAGGCTCGAGATCGGCGCGTTCGCTTCGGTAATGGCGGCCCTCCATGGCCGGGGCTCGGAGTCACGAGGCAGAGGCATTGTAGTCGAACTGCTTGAGAGAATTGATCTTTTGACTTTGTTCCGCGCAGTGGGAAAGAATACGCCGTCTTTGGCGAAAACGCCGCGAGGAGGCTTCCGATGAGGATCCGCTACCTGCTGGCCGGATCGATTTGCGCGCTCGTCGTCTCCATTCTCGCCTGCGGAAAGGCCGCAAGCACGGGGAGCGAGATCCTCGTCGGGGAGTACGGCTCCCTGACGGGCGGGATCGCGACCTTCGGCATCTCCACCCGGGATGGTTCCTCGCAGGCCTTCGACGAGATCAACAAGGCCGGAGGCGTGCTTGGAAAGAAGATCCGCCTTCTCGTCGAGGACGACCAGTCCAAACCGGAAGAGGTCGGGACCGTCGTCACGAAGCTCATCAACCAGAACCACGTCGTGTCGATGCTCGGGCACGTGGCGTCGTCCTACTCGCTCGCCGCCGCGCCGATCTGCCAGTCGAACAAGGTCCCGATGATCACCCCCTCCTCGACCAACCCGCGGGTGACCCAGATCGGCGACTACATCTTTCGCGTCTGCTTTATGGACGACTTCCAGGGCGCGGTCATGGCCAAGTTCGCCGCCGACACGCTGAAGGCCAAACGCGTCGCCATCCTCGTCGACATCCGCAACGACTACTCGGTCGGGCTCCAGACCGTCTTCCGTGAGCAGTTCAAGAAGCGCGGCGGAACGATCGTCGCGGAGCAGTCCTTCTCGCAGGGCGACTCGGACTTCCACGCCCAGCTGACGCAGATCAAGGCCACGAACCCGGACGCGATCTACGTTCCCGGCTACTACACGGAGGTCGGGACCATCGCCCACCAGGAGAAGGAGCTCGGGTTGAATGTCCCCCTTCTGGGCGGCGACGGCTGGGACTCGCCGAAGCTCTGGGAGATCGGCGGCAACGCGCTGAACGGCTGTTACTTTTCAGACCACTACTCGACGGATGACCCGTCTCCGATGGTCCAGAAATTCGTGGCCGACTACAAGAGCCGCTACAAGAATCAGCTCCCCGACGCTCTCGCGGCCCTCGCTTACGACGCCGCCAAGATTCTCGCGGATGCCATGACCCGCGCCGGAACGACCGACGGGGCGAAGGTGCGCGACGCGATCGCGGCCACCAAAGACTACCAGGGCGTCACCGGAAAGATCTCGATCGGCCCCGACAGAAACGCCGTCAAGCCGGCCGTCGTCCTGAAGGTCGAGAACGGCAAGTACGTCCTGGTCGAAACGATCTCCCCGGAACAGGTCAAGCTCTGATCGCGGAGGCGGTCGCGGGAGGGCGCCCTCCGCGGCGCCCGACGGTCCCGTCCCGCTCATTCCGCCCGCCCACGCGTCTGCGATGACCACCTTCCTGCAGCAGCTGGTCAACGGGCTCTCCCTCGGGTCGATCTACGCGCTGATCGCGCTCGGCTACACCATGGTCTACGGCGTGCTGCGGCTGATCAACTTCGCGCATGGGGACGTCTACATGGTCGGGGCCTACGTCGGCTACTACCTCTCGCGGAAGCTCCAGGGGAAGGAGCCGTCGCTCGTCTCGGCCATCCTCGTGATGATCGGCGCCATGGCGGCGTGCGCGATCTTCGGACTGATCATCGAGCGGCTCGCGTATCGGCCCGTCCGGAGGGCCTCGCGCCTGACCCTGCTGATCACCGCGATCGGGGTCTCTCTCTTCATCGAGAACGCGGCGCAGCTTCTGTTCGGCGCGGACCCCAAGTTCTTCCCGTCCCTGGCCCCGCGGGCGGACTTCATCGTGGCAGGCGTCCGGCTGACGAGCGAGCAGATCACTGTCATCGCCGTCTCGTTCCTGCTCATGATCCTGCTGCGGTTC
>JAIVJS010000027.1 GCA_020199905.1 Acidobacteriota bacterium | reverse complement strand
GGATGCCGCCTTGAGAGGGCTGCGTCCCGACGCAGCTTGTTAATAACAGGGTCGGGTGAGAATGGTAGCCCATACGGGAATCGAACCCGTATTACAGCCTTGAGAGGGCTGCGTCCTAACCGTTAGACGAATGGGCCAACGGGGGCGTGAAAATAGCACACGGTCCCTCGACCGGCAAGATCCGAGGCCTGCGCTCGCCGCACCGCAGGGGACCGCCGACTTTTCGTCCCCGGCCGGCGTCTGAGCAGGCCATCGACATCGGTTTTCCGCGGTACCGCCTTCTCCTGTTCAACACGACGCGCGCGAGCGTGTCCGCAGACGTGTACGTGTACGCCTCTCGCCTCTGAGACCCTCGCCGGGGAGCTCAGCGGCTTTTTACGAGCGCGCCGTCGATCCGCCGCTGCGCCAGCGCCAGGCCCCCGTACACCTTCGGATCGACGAGCCGGCCTTCGGCGCGGCGCGCGTCCAGCCACCCGTACGCCTCGGCAAACGGCACTTCGTAGACGCGAATGTCCTCGGCGCCCACGCCCCCGCCTTTGCCCTCGCGCGTCAGGCCGCGGGCGAGGTAGACGGTGACGATCTCGTCGGAGAGCCCGGGCGAGGGCGGGCCTTCGCACAAGACTTCGAGAGTCGCCGCCCGATATCCGGTTTCTTCGACGAGCTCGCGGTTGGCGGCCTCTTCCCCGGTCTCCGACCCCTCATCTCCGGCAAGACCCGCGGGAAGCTCGATCACACTTCCGCCGACCGCCTCCCGGTGCTGCTCGACGAAGAGAATCCGTTCCTCGCTGGTGACCGCGACGAGAATGGCGATGCCGCTGATGTTTTTTCTCTGGACGAACTCCCAGCCGCGTCGTCGGACGAAGGTGAGGTGCTTCCCGTCGTAGAGGACCTGGAGCTCCGGAGACGCTTTTGTCATGCGGGCACTCTAGCGGATCGGGAATCGGGAGCCGAGCGACCAACCGGAGCGAGACGGCCGCGGTATTCCGCGGTCAACGAAATCGGGATCGAAAGATGCGAGCGCACCCTTCGCCTTTCGCCTTCCGCCTTCCGCCCATTCGAGCCACAATCACCCGATGCCGCGCGCGAAGATCGTCTGCACCATCGGTCCCGCCTCGGAGACGCCCGAGTTGCTCGACCGCCTGATCGCGTCAGGGATGAACGTCGCGCGTCTCAACTTCTCCCACGGCAGCCACGAAGAGCACGCGCGCAACATCGGGCTGATCCGGTCGATCGCGGAGCGACGCGGCCGCGCCGTCGCCGTCCTCCAGGATCTTGCCGGGATCAAGCTGCGGCTCGGGCCGATCGCGAATGGGCCGGTCGCAATCGTGACGGGAGGCCGGCTCACGCTGACGACGAGGCCCGTTCCCGGCGACGCGCGCGAAATCTCCGTCACCTGGCCGGGCCTGCCCGCGAGCGTCCGGCCGGGAGACACGCTCCTGCTCGCCGACGGCGATCTCCAGCTCGAGGCCCTCGAGACGACGTTCACGGACATCGTCTGCCGCGTGGTGGCGGGCGGCCTCCTCTCCTCCAACAAGGGAATCAACCTGCCGACCCGGTCGATCGACGCGCCTTCGTTGACGGACAAGGACCAGCGGGACCTGGAGTTCGGCGTCGCCCAGGGCGTCGACATGGTGGCGCTCTCGTTCGTGCGATCCGCGAGCAACGTCGCGGACGCGCGCGAGTTCCTGCAGGCGCGCGGCTGCGCCGTCCCCCTGATCGCGAAAATCGAAAAGCACGAGGCGCTCCGCAACATCGACGAAATCGTAGCCGCCGCCGACGGCATCATGGTGGCCCGCGGCGACCTCGGAGTGGAAACGCCTCTCGCGCACGTGCCGCTCCTCCAGAAGATGCTGATTGCGCGGTCCAACCGCGCCGGAAAGCCGGTGATCACCGCAACGCAGATGCTCCGCTCGATGGTCGACTGCCCGCGCCCCACCCGCGCCGAAGTGGCCGATGTCGCCAACGCCATCCTCGACGGGACCGACGCCGTCATGCTCTCGGAAGAGACCGCGAGCGGAAGGTTTCCGCTCGAGGCGCTCGAGACCATGGTTCGCATCGCCGAGGACGCCGAGACCGCGTTTCCCTACGACACGTGGCGGCCCCGGATCGCGGAGGTCGGCGTGACGTCTCTTCCGGAGGCGGTCGCCGACGCGGCCTGCACGCTCGCCGACGACATCGGCGCCGCCGCGATCATCGCCTGCACGCAGTCCGGGAACGCGGCCCGCCTCCTGGCCCGCCACCGGCCGAAACGCACCATCCTCGCCCTGACTCCCCTGCCGGAGACGTACCGGCGGCTGGCGCTCGTCTGGGGTGTCATCCCGCTCCGGATCGAAATGCCGGAGTCGACGGACGCCCTCATGGATCAAATCCCGGCGCTCGCGCTTTCGACGGGCCTGGTCGCTCGGGGCGATCGGATCGTGATCACGGCCGGGATTCCGATGGGCGTCTCCGGCAGCTCGAACTCCGTCAAGGCCGCGATCATCGATTAGATGAATCGTCGCGCCAATTCGGCACGGCGCATCCGGAACGTTTCGTGCTCTCATCCGCCCCGGAGGAGCCCATGACGTTGTCCCCGGCGCTTTTGCTGTCGCTCTTCGCGGCGGCCGCTCCCGCTCTCGCGCAGACCGCAGTCCCGCTGCCGGCCCCGCTCTCGAACGCCTCTCCCGCCGGGCCGCCCGGCAGCTCCGCCGCCGCGTGCCCCCGCATCGACGTGCCCTACACCCAGTTTCAGCTCGCGAACGGGCTGAACGTCATCCTCCACGAGGATCACACCGTTCCGCTGGTCGCCGTCGACCTCTGGTTCCGCGTCGGATCGGCGCGCGAGAAACCGGGCCGCACGGGCCTCGCGCACCTCTTCGAGCACATCCTGTTCGAGGGCTCCTCCCACGTGAAGCCCGGCGAGTTCGACAAACTTCTCGAAGGCGTCGGAGGCGACAACAACGGGTCCACCAACAACGACCGCACCAATTACTACGAGGTGCTCCCAGCGAACGCGCTCGATCTCGCTCTTTTCCTCGAGTCGGATCGGATGGGATTTCTCCTCGACGTTCTTTCTCCCGCGCGCGTCGATCAGCAGCGGGACGTCGTGAAGAACGAGCGCCGCGAGCGGATCGAGAACCAGCCCTACGGGATGGCCTCGATCCGGATTGAGGAAGAGATCTTTCCGGCCGGCCACCCATACCACTCCCCCGTGATCGGATCGATGGAGGACCTCACCGCGGCGACCCATGATGATGTGGCCGCGTTTTTCCGCAGCTTCTACTCTCCGGCCAACGCGAGCGTCGTGGTCTCGGGAGATTTCCAGACGGAGGACGCGCGGCGGAAGATCGAGACCTGGTTTTCCGACGTCGCCGCCGGTCCCAGGCCGCCCGTGCTCGCCGCCGCCCCCGCCGTGCTCGCTGCCGAGAAGCGGGTCACCCTCGAGGATCGCGTCCAGCTGCCGCGCCTCTACATGGCCTGGATCACCCCGGCTCAATTCCATCCGGGAGACGAGGCGCTCGATCTGCTTTCGAGCGTGCTCGCGTCCGGGAAGAACTCGCGGCTTTACAAGCGGCTCGTCTACGATCTCCAGATCGCCCAGGACGTCTCCGCCGTGCAGGACTCCCGGGCGCTCGCATCGATGTTTCTGATCGCGGTCACCGCGCGCGAGGGCCACACGCTCACCGAGATCGAGCGCGTCGTCCAGGAGGAGCTCGACCGGGTGAAGCGCGAGCCGCCGTCGGCGAGGGAGCTCGAGCGCGCCTTGAATCAGTACGAAGCGGGTTTCTACCGCGCGCTCGAGCGCAACCGCGACAAGGCGGACCTCATGAACGCGTACGACATGGAGGCCGGGCGGCCCGATTACTTCAACGAAGACCTCGCCCGGCACCGGGCGCTCGATGGACGCGACGTGCAGAGCATCGCGCGCCGGCAGCTTCCCAACGACGCCCGCGTCGTACTGAGCGTCGTTCCGACCGGGAAGACGGCTCTCGCCGCGAGCCGCCCGAAGGGAGGCTCAAGATGAGGGTGCGAAGCCTGTCGAGGATTCTGGCCGCGGCCGCCCTCTTCGGTCTTTCTTTCGAAGGCGCGGCCGAACCGCCCGATCGGTCGAAGCCGCCGCAGCCCGGCCCCGCCATTCCCCTGCGCCTCCCGGAGACGTCGCGGCTGAAGCTCTCGAACGGCATCCCGGTTTTTCTGGTCGAGCGTCACAAGGTTCCTCTCGCCCAGGTCCTGGTGGTTCTGCGGGGAGGCGCCTCCACCGATCCCGCGAACCGCCCCGGCCTCGCCAGTCTGACCGCCGACCTGCTTGACCGGGGCGCCGGAGCGCGATCCGCCCTGGAGATCTCCGACCTTGCCGACACCCTCGGCGCCTCCGTCGCCGCGGGCGCCGGGTGGGACACGTCGTCGGTCGGCATCAACGTACCGGTCGCGCGGCTCTCCGATGCGATGCCCCTGCTCTCGGACCTCGTGAGAAATCCGACGTTTCCTTCCGAGGAGCTTGAGCGGGTCCGGCAGGAGCGGCTCACGGAAATGGTCCAGTGGAAAGACGATCCCGCCGAGATCGCCGCGACGGCGTTCGCGCGCGCTGTCTACGGGACCCACCCTTACGGCCGGCGGCCGGAGGGAAATCCCGCGTCGATGCGGAGCGTCACACGCGAGGACGTTCTCCGATACCACGCGGCCCGCTACACCGCCGGCGCGGCGGCCATCGTGGCCGTCGGGGACCTGCGCGCGACCGAGATGCTGGCGCGACTCGAGCGCGCCTTCGGCTCGTGGTCCGCCGGCTCGACGCCGCCCGCTTCGGCCCCTCCGGCTGCGCCGCAGCTCTCGGGCCGCCGCGTGGTCCTCGTCGACAAGCCCGACGCGCCACAGTCTCAGATCTGGATCGGCCGGGTCGGACCGCCGCGATCGACGCCCGACTATTTCGCCCTCTTCGTGTCCAACACGATCCTGGGCGGCTCCTTTACGTCCAGGCTGAACCACAATTTGCGGGAGACGAAGGGGTACAGCTACGGCGCGTTCTCCCAGTTCGATTACCGCCTCTCGACGGGCCCTTTCCTGGCTTCGGCCGCCGTGCAGACCGACAAGACGGGGCCCGCCCTGACGGAGTTCTTCAGGGAGCTCGAGGGGATTCGGGAGGAGGTTCCGGCGGAGGAGCTCGCTCGCGCCAGGAATTACACGGCGCTGCGCTACCCCGCGGGCTTCGAGACGGACGCGCAGGTCGCCGGCCGGGTGAGCGATCAGTTCGTGTACGGGCTTCCCGACGATTACTTCAACACGTACGTCTCGCGCATCCAGGCCGTCACGGCAGCCGAAGTCCGGCGCGTCGCGCAGCAGTGGTTCGACCCTCGCAACTGCGCGATCGTGATCGTGGGGGACCGCCGCAGGATCGAGCCTCAGATCGCCGCTCTGAACCTGGGTCCCATCACTGTCCGGTCCATCGACGAAGTGCTGGAGTCGAAAGGGAAGTCCGGGACCCGATGAGCGCGACTACGCCGGGAAAGGCCCCTCCCAGGCGGAAGCGGCGGAAACGCAGGAGCAAGGCGTGGAACGTCGTACTGGGGGTGGTCTTCTTCATCCTGGGCGTGATCGGCGTCCTTCTCCCGATCGTCCCGCAGATCCCGTTCTTCGTCATGAGCCTCTTCTTCTTCTCGCTCGTCTTTCCCCCGCTGCGCCGCGCCGTGCGCCGGTTCCTGCACCGCCACCCGAAGATCGCGCACGCGTACAAGAATTGGCGCGACAAGGGCCGCCGGAAGCGGCAGGAGATGATCCGGTTGGAGCGGGAGTTTTTCGGTCAGAAAGAGGAGCCGGAAGACGGGAAACGGGAGCCGAGCGACCGACGGGAGCGAGACGGCCGCGGTACCCCGCGGTCAACTTGATCGGGAAACGGGAGCCGAGCGACCAACGGGAGCGAGACGGCCGCGGTACTCCGCGGTCAACTGGACGGGAATCGAAAAAGGGAAACTCTCAACTCTCAGCTTTCAACGCTCGACTTCCCTCAATCCATCTGCCTCCGCAGAACCGTCGGGATGTCGAAGTCGTCGCGGGTCGTCGAAGCATTCGGACCGAAACCGCCGCTGTCGTCTCCCCGCAGAAACGGGGACCGCGTGGGCCGGCCGGCGGCCGGGCGCGGCGGCTGCTCGTCGTCGATCTGCAGCGCGTCGTCTAAGTCCGCGCGGTCGAAGCCGGTGGCGATGACGGTGACCTTGACCGACCCCGCCATGTTCTCGTCGTGGACGCAGCCGAAGAGGATCTCCGCGTCGGGGTCCGCCGCCTGCTGGATGATCGCCGCCGCCTCGTTGACCTCGTAGAGCGTCAGGTCGGAGCCGCCGGTGATGTTCATGAGCACGCCGCGGGCGCCTTCGATCGACGCATCCTCGAGAAGTGGCGAAGAGATGGCGGCCTGGGCGGCATGGACCGCGCGATTCTCGCCGCTTGCGGTCGCCGTTCCCATCAGAGCCCGGCCCATGTCCGACATGATCTTCTTGACGTCGGCGAAGTCGAGGTTGATCTCTCCGGGACAGTTGATGAGGTCCGAGATGCCCTGGATCGCCTGCCGCAGCACGTCGTCCGCGATCTTGAACGAGTCCGCCAGGGGGGTCTTGTTCTCGACGAAAGACAGCAGGCGCTGATTCGGAATGGTGATCAGCGTGTCGACGTGGTCGCGCAGCTCCCGCGCGGCTCGCTCGGCCTGCCGCATCCGCTTCTTGCCTTCGAAGAGGAACGGCTTGGTGACGACGGCCACGGTCAGGGCTCCCGATTCCGCCGCGATCTTCGCGATGATCGGCCCCGCGCCGGACCCGGTCCCGCCGCCGAGCCCCGCGGCAATGAAGACCATGTCGGCGCCCTTGAGCGCTTCTCCGAGCTTTTCCTGATCCTCGAGCGCGGCGTTTCTGCCGACGTCGGGGTCCGCTCCGGCGCCGAGCCCCTTCGTCAGACGGGACCCGATCTGAAGCTTCAGCGGCGCGGAGGCGCGTCGGAGCGCCTGCAGGTCCGTGTTGCACGCCATGTAGTCCACACCGCGGACTCCAGCGGCGATCATCCGGTTGACGGCATTGGAACCGCCGCCTCCGATTCCGATGGCCCAGCCTTGTTGCGATGCCCGTAGAGAAGCAGCCCGGTCGCGGTCGCCCACTCCGGCCGCGAGACCACGTCCACGAGACCGCCCACACCCGCGGGAACTCCCCGCCGCACCGGTCCCTCGAAGATACCTTCGGCGACTTCCACGATTCCCTCGAGCTCCGCGCCACCCCCCGTCAGGACGATCCCGGATCGGATCTCCTTCTCGAGGCCGAGCCGCACGAGATCCTCACGGACGAGGCCGAGCAGCTCCTCGGCGCGCGGCTGCAGGATCTCCGACAGGGTGGTGCGCGGGCAGAGCTTCGGCGCGCGGCCCCCCACCATCGGGACCTCGACCATCTCGTCCTCGCCCACGGCGCTCGTCATGGCAGAGCCGAACTTCTTCTTCAGCCGCTCGGCGTCGGTGATCGGCGCGCGCAGCACGACGGCCAGGTCGTTGGTGAAGTGGTCGCCTCCGATCGGGATCACCGCCGTGTGGGCGATCGAGCCGCGATGGTAGATGGCGACCTCCGTCGTCCCGCCGCCGATGTCCACGAGCCCGATCCCGAGCTCCTTTTCGTCCGTCGTGAGCACCGCCTCCGCCGCCGCGAACTGCTCCAGGACGAGCTGCACGACCTCGATACCCGCCTTGTTGGCGCAGGTGACGATGTTCTGGGTGACCGCGACGGGGGCCGTGACGACGTGAACGTCCGCTTCCAGCCGGGCGCCCACCATGCCGACGGGGTCGGCGACGCCATCCTGCCCGTCCACGGCGAAATCCCGGGGGATCACGTGAATGACCTCGTGGTCCTGGGGGATCTGCACCCCCCGCGCCGCGTCGATCACCCGGACCACGTCCTCTTTGGTGATCTCCCGGTCCTTGCCGGCGACCGCGACCACGCCCCGGCTGTTGAAAGAGCGGACATTCGACCCCGAAACGCCGACCCAGGCACGGGCGATCTGCACGCCGGCCATGATTTCGGCCTCTTCGGCGGCCCTCTTGATGGCTTCGATCGTCGCGTCGACGTTGACGATGTTGCCCTTGCGGGTCCCCCGGTTGGCCGAAGAGCCCTTTCCGATCACGTCGAGCGAGCCGTTCGCGTTCTGCTCCCCGATCAGGACGCAGATCTTGGTCGTCCCGATGTCACAGGAGACGAGAAAGTTCTCGGGCTTTGACACTAGGAGACTCCGAGCCGGGAAACGGGAGCCGAGCGACCAACGGGAGCGAGACGGCCGAAGTACTCCGCGGTCAACTGGATCGGGAAACGGGAATCGAAGTGGCCGAGGTTTCTCATCAGAGGGAGTTACCCGCTCCGTACGCGCCTTCGAGCACGATGCGATCCGCAAAACGCAGGTCTATGGCCCGGGCCTCCCAACCACGTCGGACGATGAGCTCGCGCGCGTTCAAGAGCGCGCGAATCTTCTCTGGCGCGTCCCGCCGCAGAACACGAACCGGCCTTCTGAAGATCGAATCCATCATACCGAAACCACCATCGGGCAACGCATCGATTTCGGAGAGCGCGGAGAAATACTCGGGACGTTTTTCGCGCAACTCCTCGAGCATGCCCACGAGCTCGGGCAACTGCCTGCGTTCGCCGGAGATGAGCACGTACTCGCCGCGGTCCGCGCGCGCGTCGTACGGAGCGATCGCCTGACCTCGGGCGTCGACCCAGAAGAGCCGGTTCTTCTCCCGGAGCAGCGCGATCGGCCGGCGCTCCGCCACCCGGATCGCAAGACCGTCGGGAAATTTCTTCGAGAGAGTGACGCGCTCGATCCACGGTTCGCGAGCCAGCCGTTCCGCCAGAGGTGCGAGATCGAGCGTCACGAGATTCTTCGAGCGCCAGGGATCGAGCACCCGCAGCACGTCTTCGGTGCGCGACCGCTCGTTCCCGAAGACATCGAAGCGGCGGAGCGAGAAGAGCGGCCCGCCGAGAAACTTCGACCCGGCGAACGCCGCGCACAGGAGCACGGCGAAGAGCGTCAGGGGACGCCGCAGACGCCCGGGCTTCTTGACCTCCGCCCGGCCGCGCCGGAGAAAGACGGGCTCGCTATCCACGGCGCAGGTACTCCTCCCCGAACTTCACGATGTCTCCGGCCCCCATGGTGAGGAGCAGGTCCCCCGGCTTCAGCAGGCGGTCGAGCGCCGCCGCAAGTGCTTTTTTTTCAGGCACATACACGACGCCTGGGTGACCGCAGGACCGCGCCGCCTCCGTCACGAGCTCTCCCGTGACCCCTGCGATCGGCTGCTCCCGCGAAGGGTAGACGTCGGTCACGATCGCGAGGTCCGCCGCGGTCAGGACCCGCCCGAACTCTCCGGCGAAGTCGCGCGTTCTCGAATAGAGGTGCGGCTGGAAAAGCGCGACCAGCCGGCGATCCGGATACACCTGGCGGGCAGAGGCGAGGGTGGCGGCGATCTCGGTCGGGTGGTGCGCGTAGTCGTCGACGACGAGGACTCCGCCCCGCTCGCCCTTGGTCTCGAACCGCCGGATCACGCCGGTGAACTCGGAAAGCGCGCGCGCGATCGTCGGAAACGGGATGGAGAGCTCGCGGCCCACGGCGATGGCGGCGAGAGCGTTGGCGACGTTGTGGCGCCCCGGGAGGCGCAGATGGACGCTGCCGAGACACCAGGTCTGCCCTTCCCAGACCTCGAAGGTCGTGCCGCTCGCACGCAGCTCGATCTCTTGCGCCCGCACGTTCGCCTCCTGCGACTCTCCGTAGGTCACGACCCGCCGCTTGATCCGCGGGATGATCTCCCGAGCGCCCGGGTCGTCCAGGCACAGCACGACGGCGCCGTAGAAGGGAACGCGATTGGCGAACGTCGCGAACGCGTCCTGGATGTCGTCTAAGTCGCGGTAGCAATCGAGATGATCGGCCTCGATGTTCGTGATCACGGCGACGACCGGCGTGAGCTCGAGAAAGGACCGATCGAACTCGTCGGCCTCCGCGACCAGATAGTCTCCCTTGCCGAGCCGGGCGTTCGTCCCCAGAATGCGGACCTGGCCGCCGACGACGATCGTCGGGTCGAAGCCGGCTTCGGTCAGCACCATTCCCGCGAGCGAGGTCGTCGTGGTCTTCCCGTGTGTGCCGGCAATCGCGACGCCCTGCTTCAGCCGCATGATCTCCGCCAGCATCTCGGCGCGGCGGATCACCGGAATGCCCCGCTCCCGCGCGGCGGTGACTTCGGGGCTCGACTCGCCGATCGCGGACGAGATCACCACGAGGTCGGCGTCGGCGACGTGGGTGGCGTCGTGGCCGTAGGCGATGCGGCCGCCGAGCTTCGTCAGGCGATCGGTGTTCTCCGAGCGCTGCAGGTCGCAGCCCGAGATCTCCAGGGGGGTCGACAGGAGCAGAATCTCCGCCAGCCCGCTCATTCCGACGCCGCCCGCGCCGACGAAATGCAGGCGCCGCAGGCGCAGGAACCTCATGCCGCGCTCCCCGCTGCTTCCGCCTCGAAGAGGAGGTCCGCCAGGCGCCGGGCCGCGTCCGGAGCGGCCAGCGATCGCGCCGCGGCGGCCATCGCGGCGAGCCTCGGGCGGTCGGCAAACAGCGACCGGATCTCTTCCGCGAGCCGCGGGCCGTTCAGCCCGGTCTCCTCGATCACCCGGGCGGCGCCGGCTCGGGAGAAGGCGAGCGCGTTGGCGGCCTGATGGCCGTGAGCGGCCGCTCCAAACGGGACGAGGATCGCGGGACGCCCCCCGGCCGCGAGCTCGGCGAGCGTCATGGCGCCGGCCCGGGAGACCACGAGGTCCGCCCAGGCGAGCGGCTCCCAAAGGCGCGGCAGGAACGCCTGGAGGGACCAGCCGGCCGGCACCGACCCATAGAGCGCCCGGGTCGAGGCCAGATGCTTCTCCCCCGTCTGGTGGATCACGGAGAGCCCGTCCGCGCGCAGGGCCCGCGAAGCCTCCGCCATCGCCCGGTTCAGGACGGCGGCCCCCTGGCTTCCGCCGAAGACGAGCACGCGGCCCGGTCCGCCCGCCGGCCGGGACGCCGGAGCCTCGAAGAATTCGGGTCGCACCGGCGTTCCGGTGACCGCGCCCGGGCGGGTCATGCGCCGGTTGCTCTCAGCGACCCCGACGGCCGTTCGCGTCGCGATGCGGTTCAGCATCCGGGAAGACACGCCGGGCAGCGCGTCGGAATCGTGGATCACCGTGGGGATCCCGAGCGAGCGCGCCGCGGCGAGAACCGGCACGCTCACGTACCCTCCCATCCCGGCGACCGCCCGGGCACGATGGCGCCGGAGAATCCGACGCGCCTGGAAGAACCCGAGCGGCAGGTTGACGAGCGATCGCAGCCGGGCGCCGAGGTTCTTGCCGACGAATCCCGAGGCGCGCACGGATTCCAGGGTGAAACCGGCCTCCGGCACGAGCCGGTGCTCGAGCCCCTCCGGCGTCCCGATGAAAAGGATCGGAGCGTCCGGCCGGCGCGCGCGGATCTCCCGCGCGAGCGCGATTCCCGGAAAAATGTGTCCTCCCGTCTTTCCCGCGGCGATCACGTACGCACCTTCCGGGGAGCTGTCAGTTGTCAGTTTTCAGTTCTCAGTTCGATGGACTTCCAGACTCTCGACTCTAAAATCTCGACTCTCAACTCGCAACTCTCAACTGTCTACGGCGCTCACCTCGTGCTGCGAGATGTTCAGGATCAGACCCGCGGCGATCCAGGAGGCGACGAGCGATGAGCCGCCGTACGAGACGAACGGGAGCGGGATTCCCTTCGTAGGGACCAGCGCCAGCACGACGCTGACGTTGATGAAGGCCTGCACGACGAGAAGCGCCGTCGCGCCCGCCGCGAGATAGGACGCGAAGACGTCGGGAGCCCGCCGGGCGACCCGAAGCCCGCGCCAGGCGACGATTCCGAAGCAGACCACGACGGCGACCGCGCCCAGAAATCCCAGCTCTTCGCCGACGATAGCGAAGATGAAGTCCGTGTGCGGATACGGAAGGAAGAACAGCTTCTGCTTGCCGCCCCCGAGACCGTTCCCCGCGAGGCCGCCGGCCCGAACAGGACGGTGCAGAGCATCACGTAACACACCGCCGTGCCCATGTCGGGCTCCAGGATCACGACTCCGGCGGCCGCCCCCGTAAAAACCAGCGAAGCGACCATCGCCCGCTCGGGATCGCCGGTGCTCTGGACCTTTCGAGCCAGAAGCGACGCCAGCACGAGCGCGAGGCCGATCTTCAGCATCTCCGACGGCTGGAGCATCACCGGTCCCAGGGGAAGCCACCGCCGCGCGTTGTTGATCGGCGGATGGAAGAGCGCCACGACGCAGAGCAGCCACGCGATCCCGAAGGTCCCATAGACGATCCACGGTCGGGAGAACTTGCGGTAGTCCGTGCGGTACACGACGAAGGCGGCGATCCCCCCGGCAACCAGGGCGATCAGCTGCTTGACCAGGTACCGGTAGGGATTGCCGCCGCTCTGCGCCGCGGAGACCGCGGACGCGCTGTAGATCATCACGCACCCGAAGAGGGAGAGCGCGATGAGCGCCGCGAAGAGGACCTTGTCACTCGTCAACTTACGCGCCATGGGAATACCGGTAGGCGGAAGGCGGCAGGCGGAAGGCGGCGGTCCCCCCACAGACCGACACGGATCTGTTTCGACGTTTCATGATTCGTTTCCCGTTTCCCGTTTCCCGTTTCCCGATCCCCGTCCGCCTCCCGCCTCCCCCCTGCCCCCTGCCGTGCCCGCCATGCGTCTCGCGAGCGCTGTGAAGTGCGCGCCGCGTTCCTCGAAATTCGAGTATTGATCGAACGACGCGCACGCCGGCGACAGCAGGACGGTGTCGCCGGGCCGGGCGAGCTCCGCCGCCCGCGCGACGGCGCGATCCATCGTCTCCGCCCGCTCGCTCGTGACCGCATTGCCGAAGGCCGTCTCGATGACGGGCGCGGCCTCGCCGACCGTCAGGACCACGCGGGCGGCGCGCTTCACCAGCGGGAGCAGCGCGGAGAAGTCGCCGTGCTTGTCCCGCCCGCCGAGAATCAGGATGACGGACGCGGGCGCGCACCCCTCGAGCGATTTCTTCGTCGCGTCGACGTTCGTTCCCTTCGAGTCGTTGACCCAGCGGACGCCGCGAGCCTCGGCGACGAGCTCGGTGCGGTGCGGGAGGCCGGGAAATTCCGTCAGGCCTCTCTCTATCGCGTCCGGCGGCACTCCGAGGCATTCCGCGGCGCACAACGCGGCGAGCGCGTTCTCGACGTTGTGCGCGCCGGAGAGCGAAAGCTCGTCTGCGGCGAGCACCCGCCGGGCGTCGCCCGCGACGGCCGAGAAGATCGCCCCGCTCTGGAGCCAGGCGCCGCCCCGAACCTCTCCGGCGCGGGAAAACGGCACGCGGCGCCCGCGCGTCGCCGCGGCGAAGGCGATCGGATCGTCCGCGTTCACGACGGAGAAATCGCCCGGACCCTGGCGGGCGAATACGCGCTCCTTGGCCGCCGCGTACTCGGCAAACCCCGCGTAGCGGTCGAGATGGTCCGGGGTGACGTTCGTCAGGACGGCGACATCGGGCGCGAACCACTCGACGGTATCGAGCTGAAATGACGACACCTCGCAGACGAAATCCCGCGGCGCCCGCTCCGACAGGAACGCCGAGAGCGGCACGCCGATGTTCCCTGCGAGCGCGACCGCGCGCCCCGACCGCTTCAGAATGTCGGCGATCCAGGCCGTCGTCGTCGACTTGCCGTTCGTCCCGGTGATCGCGACCCAGCGGTTTGTCCCCTCGACCTCCGCCTCGGCGATCTCCCACGCGATCTCGAGCTCCCCGGAGACCGGAATGCCGAGTGTCCGCGCCTGCGTCACCGGGGCCGCGGAGAGCGGCACACCCGGAGAGAGCGCGAGCCATCCGGCGCCGTCGAGAAATCCCTCCCCCGGACCGCCGAAGAAGAGCCGCGCCCCGCGCGCCCGGAAGGCGTCGAGGCTCTCGAAGGCCGTCTCCGGAGCCCGGTCGCCGATCGCCACCTCGATGCCCCGGTCGAGCAGCGCCCCCGCGAGCGCGCGGCCGCTTCGGGCGAACCCGAGGATCGCGACCCGCTGGGGGAGGACCCGGCCGGAGGGAAGGGGTCGCGCCGTCATCTCAGCTTCAGGGTCGAGAGCCCGAGCACCGCGAAGAGAATCGACAGGATCCAGAACCGGATGATGACGCGCGACTCCGCCCAGCCGGCGAGCTCGAAGTGGTGGTGGAGCGGCGCCATCCGGAAGACCCGCGTTCCCCTCGCCTTGAAGGAAGCCACCTGAACGATGACCGACAGGGCCTCCAGGACGAAGAGGCCGCCCACGATCGCGAGCAGGACTTCGTTCTTCGTCATCACGGCGACCGCGGCGATCCCGCCGCCGAGAGGAAGCGAGCCGACGTCTCCCATGAAGACCTCGGCGGGATGACAGTTGAACCAGAGAAACCCGAGAGAAGCGCCTACGATCGCGCCGCAGAAAACGGTCAGCTCGCCGCTCTGGGGAACGAACGGAATCTGGAGATAGCGGGCGGCCACGGCGTTGCCCGTGATGTACGCGAGGATGGCGTAGGTGCCGGCCGCGATGCCGACGGAGCCGGTCGCGAGGCCATCCAGGCCGTCCGTCAGGTTGACCGCGTTCGACGCGCCGACCAGGACGGTGGCGACGAACGGCAGATACATGATCCCGAGGTCGAGCACGAGCCGTTTCGCGAAAGGAAAGGTGACGACGGTCGAGATGCTTCCGTGGCCCGCCCACTGGCGGATCATCCAGGCGATCGCGAGAGCGACCAGGATCTGAGGCAGCAGTTTGCCGCGCCCGGTCAGGCCGAGGTTGCGGCGCCGGCTGAACTTCACGAAGTCGTCGGCGAAACCGACGGCGCCGAGCGCGACCATCGTTCCGAGGGCGATCCAGACGAAGCGGTTCGACAGGTCCATCCAGAGAAGCGTCGCCACGATGACGGCGAGAAGAATCAGCAGCCCTCCCATCGTCGGCGTCCCCGCCTTGGACATGTGGGACTTCGGGCCCGCCTCCCGGATCGCCTGGCCGATCTGTCGGCGCTTCAAGAGCCGAATCATCGGGGGTCCGAGGACGAGGGCGAGAAGGAGGGCCGTGACGGCCGCCATGGCCGTCCGGAACGTGATGTACCGGAACACGTTCAATGCCGGAATCGACCGCGCGAACGGGTGCAGGAGGGAGTAGAGCATCAGGAGATCGGGAAACGGGAAACGGGAGACGGGAAACGACTGTTCCCGCTCCCCTCCACCCGTGTCGCGTTCACGTCACCCTCTCCTTCGATTCCCGATTCCCGATTCCCGATTCCCGGCCCCAGCCAGCTTCGCCACGGCTCGATCGAGTCCCACGCCGCGCGATGCCTTGAAGAGGACCGCGTCGCCGGGAGCCAGCAGAGTCTCGAGAAGGGCCGCCGCCTCGTCCGGGTCCCGAGCGGCGGAAACGTCGGCGGACGGGAATCCCGCCTCGATCGCGCCTTCGCCGATCGCCGCCGCGCGCTTTCCCACGCAGACGAGCCGGTCGGCCCGCCCGACCGCGTACTTGCCGGTCTCGCGGTGCCACCAGCGTTCCTCCGGACCCAGCTCCAGCATGTCTCCGAGCACCGCGATCTTCCGCGTTCCCGCCAGGAGCTTCAGCGTATCGAGCGCCGCGCGCATCGAGGGAGGGCTCGCGTTGTAGGCGTCGTCGTAGAGGAGCGCCCCCGAGGCGTGGCGGCGAAACTCTCCGCGGTGAGGCGCCGCGGCGAGCGCACCGGCGGCCGCCGCGCAGTCCTCGGGAGAGGCGCCGGCCGCCAGCGCCACGGCGGAGGCGGCGAGGTAATTCGCCACCTGGTGCAGCCCCGGAACGGGCAGGCGCGCCTTCGCGCTGCCCGAGGGAGTCCGCAATCGGAGCGACGAACCGTTCTCGTCGAGCACGACGTCCTCGACGGTGACGTCGGCGCCCGCGGCGTGTCCGAAGCGAAGCGCCCGCCCCGACCACGCCGTCGCGAGCCCCTCGATCCGCTCGTCGTCCGCGTTGATCACGAAGACGCCGTTCGGCTTCAACCCGTCGAGGATCTCGCCGTTTGCCCGCGCCACTCCGTCGAGAGACCCCAGGAACTCCAGGTCCCCGAGAGAGCGGCGTCCGCGACCGGCGGAACGTTCAGCGCCGCAGCCATCCTGGTGAGCGAGAAGTTCATCTCACCGCCGCTCGCTCGCGAGCTCGGCGGCCACTTTGCGGTCGTCGAAGGGCAGCTCCTCCGAGCCGATCACCTGCGTCGATTCGTGTCCCTTTCCGGCGAGGACGACGACCGTGCCCGGGTTGGCCAGGTCGATGGCCGCGCGAATGGCCTCGCGACGGTCGGCGATCCGGAGAGCCTTCGTCGCGCCGGAGGCGGCGAGGCCTGCCGCGACGTCCGCGAGAATGGCATTCGGATCCTCCGAACGGGGGTTGTCCGACGTGGCGATGGGAATGTCGGCCAGCCGGCCCGCGATCTCTCCCATGGGAAAACGCTTGCCGCGGTCCCGGTCGCCCCCGCATCCGAAGACGAGGACGATCTTGCGGTCCGTGAGCTCGCGCACCGCGAGCAGCAGCCGCTCCAGAGCATCCGGGGTGTGCGCGTAGTCCACCAGGATGCGATAGTTCTGGCCCGCCTCGACGGGCTCGAGCCGGCCGGGCACACGCGCCACCGCCGCGCATCCGTCCACGATCTGCTCGTCGGAGAGACCCAGGGCGAGCCCGGCGGCCGCGGCGGACAGGAGGTTGTCGGCGTTGAAGCGGCCGAGCAGCGGCGAGCTCACCCGGAAGGCTCGAGCACCCCGGCGAACGAAGTCGAACGACGTTCCCGCGAGATCGCAGTAGATCGCTTCCGCCCGAACGTCCGCCTCGGCGCCGCGCGAGGACGTCGTGACGACGGGCAGAGAGGCGGAGGATGCCAGCCGGAAGCCCCAGGGATCGTCCACGTTGATGACGGCGGCGGCGCCCGGTTTGCGGAGGGAGAAGAGCGCCGCCTTCGCCGCGAAGTACGCCTCCATGTTCGCGTGGAAATCGAGATGGTCGCGGGTGAGGTTCGTAAAGACGGCGACGTCGAACCGGCACCCCGCCACGCGGTCGAGCGCGAGCGCGTGCGAGCTCACTTCGATCGCGGCTGCCGGAACGCCTTCCTCGACCATCTCCGCGAGCAGCCGCTGAAGCTCCGCCGCGTCGGGTGTCGTGCGGGAGGCCTCGGTCTCCCGCCGGCCCGTGCGGTAACCGACGGTCCCCAGGAATCCCGCGCGGCCGTAACGCCTCTCGAGAAGCGCCGAGAGCAGCGTCGCGGTGGTGGTCTTGCCGTTGGTCCCCGTGACGCCGCCGAGCACGAGCTTTTCGCTCGGGTTGCCGGCGAGCTCCGCCGCGGCGAGCGCCAGGGCGCGCCGCGCGTTCGCCACGCGCGCCCACGGCACTGTCGAGCTCCCCGGCGCGGGATTCTCCGAGACGATTGCGACGGCGCCCCGGGCGATCGCTTCCGGGATGTGAGCCGCGCCGTCGGACTTCGCGCCGCGGATGGCCACGAAGAGATCACCGGGACTCACCGTCCGCGAATCGTGCGAGACGCCGGAGACTTCCGCTTCCGGCGCCGTCCGGTCGATCCCGGCATCCGGAAAAACCGCGAGGAGGTCCATCAGCTTCAAGGACGAAAAGGATTCGAGCTCGTCTCCTCGCGGCCGCCGGCGGCGCGCGCGACCGACGGGACCGATTCCGAAAGGTTCAAGGTGGCCACGTCGCCGGGCCGGAAGGGCGCTCCCGGTGACGGGCTCTGAGAAGTCACGAATCCCGCGCCGTGCAGCCGGACGGCCACTCCCATTCTGGCAAACAACGCGAGCGCCTGCCGCGCCGAGAGTCCCGCCACGTCGGGGATTTCCCCGGCGACGACGCGCGGGTCGGCGGCCGGAGCGGAGACGGGCACTGGCGTGGAGCGCCGGCTGGAGGCGGGCACGAGCCCGGCGGGATACTGCGTCGGCATCGAGGCCAGCACCGTCGACGGCAGGCGCTGCTCTTCCGGCGCCACGCGCATGATCCCGAGCGCCTGCGAAACGATCCGGGAAAAGAGCGGCGCCGCGACGGCGGCGGCGTAGTACTTGTTGCCCTGCGGCTCCTCGACGACGACCACGCCGACGATCTTCGGGTTTTCCGCCGGTGCGAAACCGACGAAGTTCGGAACGTGGCGGCCGCGCTGATAGCCGCCCGGGCCCGCCTTCTGCGCCGTGCCCGTCTTTCCGGCCACCGAAAAGCCGGGGATCGCGGCCTCCGCTCCCGTTCCGTTCTCGACGACCCCCACCAGCATGTCGCGCATCTTCTTCGCCGTCGCTTCGGAGATCACCCGAACCGGCGGCGGGATCGCGACCCGTTCCTCGCGGCCGTCCGGCCGTGCGAGGCGTGTGACGAGCCGCGGCTGGACGAGAAGCCCTCCGTTGGCGATGACCGCTGCGACGCGCGCGAGCTGCAGCGCGGTCAGGGAGACCTCCTGTCCCATCGAGATCGAGGCGTTGGAAAGCGACGACCACCGCGACAGCGGCCGGAAGGTTCCGCACGCCTCTCCCGGAAGGTCGACCCCGGACGGCTTGCCGATCCCGAACCCGCTGGCGCCGTCGTAGAGCCGCTGCGCGCCGAGGCGCAGGCCGACGCGGATGATTCCCACGTTCGAAGAATGGGCGAGCACGCCCGCCAGCGTCAGCGCGCCGTAGTCGTGATGCTTGTCCTCGTTGATCGTGACGTTGCCGATGCGCACGGAGCCGCCGCCCGTGTCGATGACCTCGTCCATGCGGATCACGCCGGCTTCGAGCGCAACGGACCCCGTGACGACCTTGAAAGTCGATCCCGGCTCGTAGGCGTCTGCGATGGCGTGGTTGCGGCGCGTCTCGGCGGGATACCGCCCGTACTGATTGAGGTCGAAGCCCGGCGCGCTCGCCATCGCGAGGATCTCGCCGTTTGACGGATCCATCAGCACGACGCTCCCCGAGCGGGCGTGCAGCTCGGTGAGCGTGGCGGCGAGCTCGCGCTCCGCGGCGAACTGGATTCCGGAGTCGAGCGAGAGCGTCAGCGTCGCCCCCTCCTGCTCCGCCCGCGCGCCCGGCGCCTCCGACTCTCCGTACGTCGAACGCCGCGCGTCCTTGAACGTGACGATCCGCCCGGACTTGCCGCGGACGGAGGAGTCGTAGGCGTACTCGAGGCCGGCGAGGCCCGTGTCGTCCGTTCCGACGTATCCGAGGACCGACGCGCCGAGCGACCCCTTCGGATAAAAGCGCTTGGTCTCCGGCACGAGGCGGACTCCGGCGAGCTTCAGCGCGCGCACGCGGTCCGCGGCAGCCGGATCGATCTTGCGGGCGATCCAGACGAAACCCTTCTCGGACGAGAGGCGGGCGAGGATCGGCCCCGCGGGAAGGCCCAGCGCGGCGCCCAGGCTGCGCGCCGCCGCGGCGGGCTGAGCGACCTCGTCGGGGGCGGCGTAGACCGAGGAGACTTCGACGGAGACGGCGAGCTCCCGCCCTTCGCGGTCGAGAATCGCTCCCCGGCGCGGGGAGATCTCGATCTGCCGTTCCTGCTGCCTCTGCGCTTTCGCCCGGTATTTCGCGCCCTGGGCGAGCTGCAGCTGCGCCAGCCTGCCCACGACGATGACGCCCCAGCCGATCAGAAAGAGAGCGAAGAGATTCCGGCGGCGTCTCGGAAAAGTGTTCACCGGCCTGCTCCTCCCACGTACTCGATCTGCCCGGGCCGCGGGGGCTTCAACCCTTTGCGCGCCGCGGCCGCCGCGACGCGATCGGGCGCCGAAGCCAGCGCGAGCTGTGCCCTGAGCCGCCGGCTCTCCTCGGTCATCTCTGCCAGAGTCCGGGTGCGCGCCTCGCGGGCATACCCGACGCGCACGGTCTCCACGTGCAGGGCCGCATAAACGAGAAACGCGCACGCGATGGGAAGGAGGGCGAGCACGAAGGCGGCGAGCTCCTGCCCGCGGCGGCGGTCGCGCTCTCGCGTCAGATGGAGGTTCTGGACGCGCTTCGACTGGGAGTAGGCGACCGAGCTCACGTCACACCTCCGCGATTTTCTCCGCCACGCGCATGCGGGCGCTGCGAGAACGCGGGTTCTCCCGCGTTTCGGCTTCCGAGGGAACGACCGGCTTGCGGGTCAGGAGTCGAAGCGCCGTGCGGGCTCCGCAGACGCACGTCGGCAGGCGCGTCGGGCAGGCGCACACGCCCGAGTCGCGCTTCAGCGCCTCCTTGACCATGCGGTCTTCGAGGGAGTGGTACGACAGGATGGCGAGGCGGCCGCGCGCGTTCAACTGTCCGACCGCGGCCGCGAGAAATCGCGACAGCGCCACGAGCTCCTGGTTGACCTCGATGCGCAGCGCTTGAAACACCTTCGTCGCGGGGTCGATCTTTTCGCGCGAACCTTTCACGTTCGCCACGATGCGGGCGAGTTGCCGGGTGGACGTGATCGGGGCTGCCGTCCGCTCCGAAACGATCCCTCGCGCGATCTTGACCGCCATCCATTCCTCCCCGTATTCGCGGAAAACCCGCGTCAGTTCTTCGACCGAAGCTGTCGACACGATGTCGGCAGCGGTTCGGCCTTCCCGCCCCATCCGCATGTCGAGTGGCCCGTCCCGACGGAACGAAAAACCGCGCTCGGCGCGGTCGATCTGCATGGAGGAGACACCGAGATCCGCGAGAATCGCATCCGGCCGCCCGCGTCCCTCGAGCGCGTCGGCGATGTCGCCGAAATTGCTCTGAAGAAGCTCGAAGCGGTCTCCGAAGCGGGCCAGCCGCGCCCGCGCGAGCTCCACCGCCTCCGGGTCGCGGTCGAGCCCGAGAAGGCGGATCGAGGGTCCGTGCTCGAGAAGCGCCTCGGCGTGGCCGCCCGCGCCCACCGTCGCGTCGACGAAAAACCCGCCTCGCTCCGGCGCGAGCCACGCGACGACTTCCGCGGCGAGGACCGGCCTGTGCGGGCGGTGTCCAGCGTCTTCCGTCTCCAGTCTCCCGTTCTCAATCGCTTCGACTCAGGTCAGCAGTTTCGAGATGGCGTCGTAGTCCTCGTCGGTGAAGTCCTCGCTCGCCAGGCGCGACGCGAGGGCATTCCGGTCGGAAACGACCAGGTGATCGATGTTCCCCGTCACGACGACGTCGGAGGGCAGCTTCGCCGTGTCGCGGAGGATCTGAGGGACGAGCAGGCGGCCCTGGCCGTCCAAGGACGCGTCCTGCCCGAAGAAGTTGACCCGTTCTAAAAACTTGTTCTTCGCGCGGTGAATCGCGGGCAGTGCGGCGAGCTTCTCTTCGAGCGCGCGCCACATCGCCAGCGGATAGAGAAGAACCTCTTTTCCGTGCAGAGACGTGACGAAAAACTCCGGTCCAAAGGCCTCCTCGATCTGTTGACGAAAGAGGTTCGGCACTTTGAGACGGCCCTTCTCGTCGAGCCGGGCTGGCGCGCTCCCGCGAAAGCGGTCCATTGTTCAATTTGCAGTCCCGACGACCGGTCGGAGCCACTTTCTCCCACTTTTTTCCAGATTAGTCCACTTCCGCGCATGTTAGGAGCGGCGTGGGTCCACGTCAAGCGAAAGCACTTAGAGACTTAGAGTTGAGGGCGTGAAGAAGGCGTAAGCCTGCGCGGGAGACGGGAGGCGGACCCGGGCCGGGAATCGGGAGCCGAGCGAGCAACGGGAGCGAGATGGCCGCGGTACTCCGCGGTCAACCAGGAGGGAATCGGGTATCGAAACTCGGAACGCATAACGCTCAACCGTCTTACTCAATCCAGTCCCTCGTCAGCTCGAGCCACATCGCCAGACCCCGATAGCCGCCGAAGCGGGCGTAGCGGCGGGCAATCGAGGCGTCCGTCTTCTTTACCGGACCGGGGTGAAGCGTCCGGTACTTCTGGCGGACCCAGGAGTCGAGGGCCAGGAAATCGTGGCGTCCCAGGATGCGGAGAAGCCCCTCGGCGGCGTACGGTCCGAAGCCGCGCTCTTCGAGGATCTCCTCGCGGATCTCCGCGGCGGGCCGGTGGCGGTCCTCCCAGCGGTCGAGGTCGAGCCGTCCGGAGGCGACGCGCCGCGCGAACCGGGCCAGAGCGGGGGCGCGATACCCGCAGCGCACTTCGCGTTCGAGACGCCGCGGGGTGAAGCGCGCCAGCTCGGCCGCCGTCGGAAACGAGGCGCCTTCCGCGCCGGCGAGCGCGATCAATCGGGTCACCATGCCCCGCGTCGCGGCCCACGAGCAGTTGGTCGTCAGGAGCATCTTGACGGCGTCCTCGAAGAGCGTCGGGGCGCGAAGCATGCGGCCTCCGCCCCTCTCGACACCGCGAAGGAGCTCGGCGTCCGCCGACAGCGACGAGACGAACAGCGACAGGTCGAGGTCGAGCGAAAAGACCCGCGCCGCCATTGCCTCGAGCCGCGGACGCGGGACTCCGCGCGAGGAAGTGGCCAGGACGCGGTCGCCCGCTTCGAAGCGGACCGGCAGGGAGCGGCCCCCGGCGGAGACGACGGTCGAGAGGACGCCCGAACCAGGGGTGTATTGAAAAGGCGGAAGGTCGTACCAGCCGTGCGACCGCACGACGCCGTCGAACGAGAAGAATGCGGGAAGCGGAATCTCGACGCGGACGGCTCAGCCCTTCTTTTCTTCCGCCTTCGCGAGCACGGGGTCGTAGATCTTGATGAAGGCCTCGCGGCGCAGATGCTGGATGAACTCGGAAAACCGCTTGTCGTAGAGGTTTTCCCCGATCCGCTTCTTCAGGTCTTCGCTCACCTCGGCAAACGGCTTGTATCCCGCCGTCTTCCGGTCGGTGACGCGGAAGAGGTGGATCGACGCGGGCAGCAGAACGGGAGCGGGAAACTCGGACGGAGTCTCAGAGGAGAAGACCGCCGCGTCGAGCGCCGGCAGGAGCTCGCCCTGCGAGACCATTCCGAGGTCTCCTCCCCGATTCTTCGCGTTTCCTTCGGAGTACTCCTTCGCGAGGTCCTCGAACTTTCCTCCGGAGGCGAGCCGTCCGCGCACCTCCTCCATCCGGGCGACGGCGCGCTCGCGCGCTGCCGGATCGGAGGCCGTGAAACGGATCACGATTTCGTAGACCCGAGCCTGCGGAGGCACGCGGTAGATCTTCTCCTTCTGACGTTCGTACTCGCTGCGCAGCATGTCGTCGCTCACGTCCATCTTGCCGGTGACGTCGCGTCCGATCACCTTCTGGAGCGTGATCGTCTCGCGCATCTGCCGCTTCAGATCGTCTCTGGTCATGTTCGAGGAGCCCAACGCCGCATCGAATTCCTGGTCGGTCGCGAGGTTGTACTGGCGCTTCACCCGCTCGACGGCCTCGTCGACTTCCGCATCCGAGGCCGACACCGTAGGGCCGAGCTCCTTCGCCCGCTCGTCGATGAGCCTCTCGCGGATCATGTCTTCCAGGGTGTCCTTCCTGAGCTGCGTCCTGTCCGAGGGGGCGTTCGGCGCGTTCTGCGCGGCCGTGACCCGCCGGTCGAACTCGGACTGCGTGATCAGCCGGTCATTGACGCGCGCCACGATCCGCTCGACGAGCTCGCCAGCCGGGCAAGTCGCGGCGGAGGCCATCAGAGCAAGAGGAACGATGAGGAGGGTTCGGATCTTCATAGGGGCTCCACAACAGCACGACTCTATCGAATCTTTCCGAGGTTGAGCGGTGAGCGCTGAACGTTGACCGTACAGAGTTTTGATTCCCGATTCCCGATTACCGATTCCGGTCCCGCCCCTCCGGCCTCCCGCCTGCCGCCTCCCGTCTCCCGTCTCATCCCGCCAGCTCCACGAGCCAGCCCGTCATCGCCGGCAGAAGAGCTTCTCCCGGAGGCGACGGAACGGTCAGGACACGGGCCGGGGAGAGGCGGGCGCCGCGCGTCTGCCGCACGAACTCGGTCAGCCGGGCCCCGTCGACCCGGGCGTCCTCGGCGAACCGGAGGTGCACCTGCCCGCTCTGGCGCGTCAGGGACGTCACGCCTGCGCGCTCCGCCCGCGAGCGCAGGCGGGCGTATTCGACCAGCCGGCGCACGGCGGCGGGCGGCTCGCCGAAGCGGTCGGCGATCTCTCGCGCCGTCTCTTCGAGCTCCCCGTCGTCGCGGGCGCGTGCGATTTTCTTGTAGATCATCATGCGCCAGTTCTCGTCCGCCACGTAAGACGGCGGAATCGTCAGGTCGAGCCCGAGCGACAGCGTGACGGCGCGTTCGGGGATCGGCTCCTCCCCCTGGATCTCGCGGATCGACTCCTCGAGCAGGGAGAGATAAGTCTCGAAGCCGACGGAAGCGATCTGTCCCGACTGCTCGCCTCCGAGGATGTTGCCCGATCCGCGGATCTCGAGGTCCTTGGCGGCGATGCGGAATCCGGCGCCCAGGTCGCAGAACTCCTGGATCGAGGCGAGCCGGCGCCTCGCCGTGTCGGAGAGCGCCGCGGTCTCGTGCACGAGCAGAAACGCGGAGGCGGCCTTGTCGCTGCGGCCCACCCGTCCCCGCAGCTGATAGAGCTGCGCCAGCCCGTACGCCTCGGCGCGGTCGATCAGGATCGTGTTGGCGGACGGGATGTCGAGGCCGTTCTCGATGATCGTGGTCGCGAGGAGGAGGTCGGCCTCTCGAGACGTGAACCGGAGCATCGCCTTCTCGAGCTCGTTCTCGCGCATGGCGCCGTGCGCCACGGCGATCCGCAGCCCGGGCAGCAGGGTTTCGAGCTCGTCGCGGACGCGGCCGATCGACTCGACCCGGTTGTGGACGAAGAAGACCTGGCCGCCGCGCTCGAGCTCCGCCTCGATCGCCTCCCGGATCACCTCGCCCTTTCGCGGGACCACCTGCGTCTCGATCGCGAGCCGGTCGCGCGGCGGCGTCTCGATGATCGAGAGGTCGCGCAGTCCCGAGAGCGACAGGTGGAGCGAGCGCGGGATCGGCGTCGCGGACATCGAGAGCACGTCGATCGACGTCTTCCATTCCTTGAGTCGCTCCTTCTGGGCGACGCCGAACCTCTGCTCTTCGTCCACGATCAAGAGGCCCAGGTCGCGGAACGCGAGGTCCTTCGCCAGCATCCGGTGCGTCGCGATCAGGATGTCCACCGTGCCGTCGGCGACCGTCCTGACGATCGCCTTCTGTTCCTTCGGGCTGCGGAATCGGGAGAGCAGGTCGATCGAGACGGGAAAGGCGGCGAACCGGCGCCGGAACGTTCGGAAGTGCTGGTCCGCGAGGATCGTCGTGGGGGCCAGGACGGCCACCTGCTTGCCGTCGAGCACCGCCTTGAACGCCGCGCGCATCGCGACTTCCGTTTTCCCGTAGCCGACGTCGCCACAGAGGAGCCGGTCCATCGGCTTCGACGACTGCATGTCGCGCTTGACGTCCGCGATCGCCTGCGCCTGGTCCGGGGTCTCGACATACTCGAAGGCGTCTTCGAACTCCTTCTGCCACGGCGAGTCCTTCGAGAAGGAGAATCCGTCGGCGAGGCTGCGGCGGGCGTAGAGCTTCAGCAGCTGGTCGGTCATGTCGCGCATGGCCTTCTTGACGGACGCCTTGCGCCTCGCCCAGCCGGCGCCGCCGAGCTTGTCGAGCGCGGGCTCGACGCCTTCGAGACCCGAGTACTTCTGGACGAGGTCGAACCGCTCGACGGGAAGCAGGAGCCGCTTCTCGTCGGCGTACCCGATCGCCATGAACTCGCGCTCTTCCCCTTCGACCGGCACGCGCTTCAAGCCCTGAAAGACGCCGATCCCGTAATCCCGATGGACGACGGCGTCGCCGAGCTTCAAGTCCCGCAGGTCGGACAGGAAGGCTTCCGACGGGCGGCGGCGCGACGTCGAGACCGGCTTTTCCTCGCCGAAGATCTCGCCCTCCGAATAGACCGACACGCGCGGATCCCGCATGCGAAAACCGCCCGAGATCTCGGCGGGTACGCAGATCACGGTTCCGGCGCTCCGCTCCGACGAGACGTGGAGCCCGTACTCGAGCGCGAAGCGCCTCAGCTTCTCGGCGCCTCCCGTCGGCCGGACCGCGACGAAGGCCTCTTCGCCGTCCGCGAGAGC
Organism: Acidobacteriota bacterium; assembly: GCA_020199905.1. Taxonomy (GTDB): domain Bacteria; phylum Acidobacteriota; class Thermoanaerobaculia; order UBA5066; family Gp7-AA6; genus JALYUA01. The sequence continues at coordinate 23,688 of JAIVJS010000027.1, read as the reverse complement.
CCTGGCGATCTCCTCTGCGGCCTCGCGGGTCCGGCCCGCGTGGCCCGGAATCGCCTCGGCGGGGAGGCGCAGGAGCGCGCGGTCGCCGCTCAAGCCGACGCGGTCGAAGCGCACCGCCGCTTCGGCGATCGCGCCGCGGATGCGGTCGGCGGGATGCGCCAGCTCTTCCGGGAGGAACGGGTCGCGATCGGGGTCGCGGTCGGCGGCGAGCCGCTCCGCGAACGCCGCGATCTCCTCCTCCACCGCCGCGGGCTCGAACACGGCGAGGAGCGCCCCGGCGGCGTGATCGAGCCATCCGGCGGGCATCGGAGAGACGGCCGGTGCAAAGACGAGGCGCTCGACTTCGGAGGGATAGCGGCCCAGCCGCTCCGTCAGCATTCCGCGCTCTTCGTCGGATTCCCGGGCGACGGCGAAGGGCGGCAGGACGACGGACTCCAGGCGCTCGCGCGAGCGCTGGGTGTCGGGATCGAACACGCGAATCGAAGCGATGCGGTCGCCGTCGAGCTCCACCCGCACGGGCAGGTCGCGGTCCGGCGCGAACACGTCGAACAGCCCGCCGCGCACCGCCAGGTCCCCGGTCTCGACCACGAGATCGCACCGGCGGTAGCCGACGGCCGTGAGCCGCGCGACGAACCGCGGCAGCGAGATCTCCTCGCCCTGGGAGAGCGACAGCAGAAGCTCGCCGAAGACTTCCGGCGAAGGCAGCCGGGCGAAGAGAGACCGCGCCGGGAGCACGACGGCGCGGACCGACGCCGGCTCCCGCAAGGCCGAGAGGAGGCCGAACTCGTCCCGCCTCGCTTTTAAGGAGGGCGGGATCCGCTGATACGGCGTCAGCGTGGGCGCGGGCGCGTGAAAAACGCGGGTCACGCCGGCCGCGACGAGATCGCCCGTGAGCGATTCCGAGGCCTTCTCGTCCGGGACCACGATGGCGAGGGGACGCTCCAGCTCCCGCGCCAGAGCCGCCAGAAGGATGCCGGGGAGAGCCCCCGCCGCGCCCGCAACGACCGGACGCTCGGCGCGGCGAACGCGCGCGAGCAGATCGACGTACGAAGGAAATCCCGAGACGAGATCCGCGAGCATGGCGTCGAGAGACAGCCTCCTAGGCGCGGTCGACCGGGCCGGCGATCCGCGCCGAAAGCATCGGCGAGAGCTCGCGAAGACGCCGCACGGCCGCCGTGGTGGCGGCGACTGCGAAGTCGATCTCCTCCGCTGTCGTGAAGCGTCCGAGGCCGAATCGGATCGAGGCGTGCGCCAGGTCGTCGTCGACGCCGACCGCTTTCAGAACGTGAGACGGCTGGAGCGATGCCGAAGTGCACGCGGAGCCGGACGAAACGGCGACGTCCTTCATCCCCATCAGCAGAGCCTCGCCCTCGACGCCGGCGAAGGAGAGATTGAGATTACCCGGCAGCCGGTGCTCGGGCTCGCCCGGAGAGAGGCCGCCGTCCGGCTCGATCGCGGGCAGCGGCGCTCCGTTCAGCGTCACGCCCGGCAGGGCGCCCGAGATACCGTCGAGGAGACGGGCACGCAGGGCCCTCAGCCGGGAGGCCTCTTCGTCGCGTTCGGAGAGGCCGATGTGAGACGCCTTGCCGAGCGCCGCGATGCCGGGGACGTTCAGCGTGCCCGAGCGCAGCCCGCGCTCCTGTCCGCCTCCGACGAAGAGCGGAGCGAGGCGGACACGGGGATTCCGGCCCCGCACGTAGAGAGCGCCCACGCCCTTGGGCGCGTAGATCTTGTGCCCGGAGACGGAGGCGAGATCGACCTTCATCGACTCAACGTCGAACGGAATCTTTGCAAACCCCTGCACCGCGTCGGTGTGGAAGAGGATGCCGCGCGCGCGGCAGACCCCCCCGATCTCCGCGATCGGGTGGACGGTCCCGATCTCGTTGTTCGCCAGCATGAGAGTCACGAGCACCGTGCGGTCCGTCAGGGCTTCCGTAACGGACTCCGCGGAGATCCGTCCGGTCGGGTCGGGATCGAGGTACGTGACCCGGAAGCCCTCCTTCTCGAGGGTCCGGCACACGTCGATCACCGCGTGGTGCTCGGTCTTTCCGGTGACGATGTGATCGCCCTTCTGGGAGTAGGCGCGCGCGACGCCGAAGATCGCGAGATTGTTCGACTCGGTCGCACCGCTCGTGAAGATGACGTCCTTGTCCGCCGCGTTCATGGCAGAGGCGACCTGGTGCCGCGCTTCGTCGACCGCCGCCTCCGCCTCCCAGCCGAACACGTGGCTGCGGGAGCCCGAGTTGCCGAACGCCGTCGTCAGGTACGGCATCATCGCGTCCAGCACACGGGGATCGACGGGCGTCGTCGCGTGATTGTCCAGATAGATGGGCAGCTTCATAGAGAGTGGGGGCCGGCTGAAAGAGGAGCGTACCGTTTTTTCCCCGCGTGGTGGAAACGTCCGTGGAATGCGGGGTATTTCGCCGTTCACCGTTCGCCGTTCGCCGTCCGCCGTCCGGCCCTTCGCCCTTCGAAGCGCGCGCGGAGGGCCCGGCGCCCGGCGGCCTCAAAAGAGCGATAATCGCGCCAGGCAATGTCCTCTCTTCCCAGCACGGAAACGTCTTTTTCCTTTTCCTCTCCGCGGCCGAAGGTTCGCCTCGTCAACGCGTTCGCGCGCCCGTTCGAGAACGTCGTCGCGACCGCGCGGACCTGCTACTCGGCGAAGGGAATCGTCACCGAGGACCAGGCCTCCGCGAGGCCCGAGCGCCGCGACGCGCTGGCGCGCTCTATTTACGGGGCCGGCCACCACACGACCTTCCAGCATGCTCACTTTCAGTTTGCGATCGAGAACGTGTCGCGGCAGTTTCTCTGGAGCTTTCTCCACAGCCATCCGTTCTACAACTCCGAGCAGGTGTCCCAGCGCTACGTCGAGGTCAAGGCGGGGCAGTACGCGGTCCCGCCGATGCTCCCGGCGGAACGCGATCTCTTCGAAACGGCGGCGCGCCGCCAGCAGTCCGCGTACGAGAAGCTCACGGCGCTTCTGACGCCCCTGGCCGGTCAGCGCTACTTCGGGATCTTTCCGGGACGCACGCGCGGGGACGGCCTCGTCCGGTTCGCTGGCGCGGTGCAGAAGCGGGCGCAGGAAATTGCCCGGTACGTGCTGCCGGTCGCCACTTTCTCGTACCTGTACCACACGGTCTCGGGCATCACGCTCTTCCGGTACTGGCGTCTCTGCGAATCGTCCGACACGCCCACGGAGCAGCGGGACGTCGTCGGACAGATGGTCGAGGAAGTCCTGCGGCACGATCCGCTGTACCGGAGCGTCCTCCAGGATCCGATTCCTCTCGAGGAAACGCCCGAGTACGCGCTCTTTGGGGCGCAGCGGGGCTCTCCCGCGCCGACCGGCGGCGGCGCGTCCGCGTTGAGCCGCGCGTTTCGCGAGGAGTTCGACCGGGAGCTCGACGGCCGCGTCTCCCGCCTCGTGGACTGGAAGGCGAACAACGAGGAACTGCTCGCGTCGGCGGTCCGGGAGGTCCTCGGCCTGCCGCGGGGCGCGCTCTCGGACGGCGACGCCATCGCTCTCGCTCTCGACCCGGCGAAGAACCCCCTCCTCGGGGAGACCCTGACGCTCACGACGCACGGCAAGCTGTCCCGCGCGCTCTTCCATCCCTCCTACACGTTTCGCAAGAAGCTCTCCCACACTGCCGACAGCCAGGACCAGCGGCACCGAATGACTCCGGCCTCGCGCCCGGCGCTTCCCGCCTACCTGACCGACGAGCCCGACTACATCGTGCCGATGCTGGTGCCCGACCTGCCCGAGGCGGCCGAGCTCTACCGGCGGACGATGGAAGAGACGTGGGAAGCGATCGGGCTTCTACGCTCTCGCGGGGTGCCGGACGAATACGCCGCGTATCTTCTTCCCAACGCCGTGTCGATCCGCTTCACCGAGTCCGCGGATCTGCTGAATCTCCACCATAAGTTCGCGATGCGGCTCTGCTACAACGCCCAGGAAGAGATCTGGCGGGCGTCTCTCGACGAGGCTCTTCAGATCCGCGACGTCAATCCGCGCATCGGCCCCTGGCTCCTTCCGCCGTGCACGCTGCGCCACCACGCGGGCGTCCGGCCGGTCTGTCCCGAAGGCGATCGATTCTGCGGCGTCACCGTCTGGAAGCAGACCGCGGAAAACTACCGGCGCCTGTTGTAACCGTCGGCGACTTCGCCGCGTTCCGTCGGATCCGGGTCATTGCCAATCCACGTTTTTGGCCCGGAAAAGCGCCTCCGCGCGGCTTTCTCGGGATCCTCCCCCGGCACATTTGTTGCTACTTTTGACTCTGTCCGGCGCAACGCATCTGGTCTCTCCACCTGGGAAAACGCCCGGCAGCACAAGGGATTTTCCTGAAAGGGGGAGACATGGTGGATCAGAACTTCGGCTATGGCCGGGATCGCGACCGGGATCGCGAAGAAGAGGAACGCAATCGCAGTGAGCGCGGGCGGGGCACCGGCCAGCAGGGCGGCTCGATATCGGGGCAGCCGGATTGGCGGCCCGGGCAATCTTCTCAGGGCGGTGAGTCTTCCTCCTGGGGTTCGTCGGAGGGGACGAGCGGAACGAGCGGCTCCCCCGGGTACGGAACCTCCGGTGGTTTCGGAGGCTACGGATACGGCGGCGGCTCCAGCTTCGGCAGCGGTTCGCCGGGCTCCGGCTCCCAGGGCGGGTATGGGTCACAAGGCTCTTCCAGCGGATTCGGCGGAGGATCCTCTTCCGGGAGCGGCTCACAGGGATACGGGTCCCAGGGAAGCTTCGGCTCGCAGAATTACGGTTCGCAGGGAGCCGGCTCCCAGGGTTACGGCTCGCAGAGCTCCGGTTACCAGGGTTCGCAGAACTACGGGTCTCCGGGCTCGCAGGGCTACGGCTCGCAGGGGTGGCAGAACTACGGATCTCAAGGCTCGCCGGGCTCATCGGGCTTTCAGGGCTACGGCTCTCAGGGCAGCGGGTCCGGCTCGTCGGGCGGCTACGGATCCCAGGGCGGCAGCTACGGATCGCAAGGCGGCTACGGTTCCTCGAGCGGGTCGCAGGGGTTCGGTTCGGGAAGCGGCTCGCAGGGCGGGTACGGTTCGTCGGGGAGCTACGGTTCTCAGGGCGGATACGGCGGAAGCGGTTCCTCCACCGGATACGGTTCCCAGGGCGGCGGCATGTATGGCGGCAGCCAGGGCTACGGCCAGACCGGCGGCGGATCGTCGTTCGGGTCCGGCAGCTCTCAGCCCTACGGTTCGCAGGGCAGCGGCTCGGGAACCTCGCAGAATTTCGGCGGCGGATACGGGCAGGAATCGCCGCAGCGCGGCCGGTTCAGTGGCCGCGGCCCGAAGGGGTATACGCGTTCGGATGAGCGCATCCGCGAGGACGTCAGCGAACGGCTCGAGCAGCACGCCGACATCGACGCGTCGGACATCGAGGTCCGGGTCGAGAACGGCGAGGTCACGCTCGAGGGCACGGTCGACGAGCGCCGCACGAAGCGAATGGCGGAAGAGGCCATCGAAAACGTCAATGGCGTGAAGGAAGTCCACAACCGGCTTCGGGTGAAGCAGGGAATTCTGAGCACGCTCTTCGGCGGCGGCGACAAGGACAAGGACGAGAAGGACCAGAGCCGGGACAGCCAGAGCATGCGGTCGGAGTCGAGCTCCGGCTCGGGGTCGAGCGGCATGTGGGGCGCGGGCGCCGGTTCCTCCGGATCGACGGGGTCTTCCGGCTCGGCCGGTTCCACGGGTGCGAAGGGTCCCAGCGGGTCCACGGCGCTCGGCTCCGGCACCGGAGAGACGACGGGGAGCTCGGGAACGACGAGCACGAGCGGATCGAAGGGTTCGGACCGTTAATCGACGCAGTGCCGGCGCGAGCCGCGCCGGTGTCTCGAAGCGCCCCGGGCGAAAAAAAGCGCCCGGGGCGCCTTTTTCAGCTCGCTCCCCGAGCTGCCAGCCTCTCAGCTGTCAGCTTCTGGTTTCGGCAGGTCCCTGTTTCCCCGCCGGTGCTTTTCGGCGGACCGACAGCGTGAGCTCGAAACGCGCGACCGGCTCGTCTCCCGAGATTTCGGGCACCGTCGCGACGACCCTCACGGGAAGGTTCTCGCGCTCTCCGCTCGCCTCCGCGCGGTCGAGGAGCTCCCGTATCTCTCTCCCTTGTTCGCAGGCGAAATCGACGGCCCCTTCGGCCCGCCGGAGGAATTCCGCGCGCGCGTCCTTGAAGATCACCGAGATGCGGCCGCCCCGCTCCCGCAGGAGCCGGAAGCCGAGAAGCGCGGCGGCGGCGTCGGCGCCGGAGCAGAGCACGCCGAAATACATCGACCCGAGGTGATTGCGCGTCCGCCGCGTCAGCGGAATCCGCAGGACGCACCGATCGCCGTCCATGGCGATCACGGTCGGCCGGATCCAGGCGAGCAGCCGGATGTGGCGCCACGCCCACGCGCGGAGGGCCACCGTTTCGCGAAAAGACATCGTTGGATCGTACGGCGAATCGAAAGAGGGCGCTGGGCGCGCGCTTCGCGCGGGCGGCGGGCGCGGGGCGAAAGTCCTTTTCTTCGATTCCCGATCCCGTTGACCGCGGAGCACCGCGGCCGTCTCTCTCCCGTTGGTCGCTCGATTCCCGATTGCCGGTTCCCGGCCCGGGCTCCGGACCGCCCGTCCGCCGCCCGGCTCCCGCCTCCCGCCTCCCGCCCCCCAGGGCTTGCACTACACTTTCGTCAAAAGGGGAGCAACCGATGACGCTCGTGTTCCGTGCCGCGCTGGCTGCGCTCCTTCTCGCCTCATCCGCGCCGGCCGCGAAGATCCCGACGCCTTCCGAAAGCGTCGGGTTTCAGGTCGGGGCGGACCGGCAGCTCGCCGACTACCGCCAGATCGCGACGTACTTCCGGGCCCTCGCGGCCGGCTCGCCGCGCGTGAAGATCGAGGTCCTCGGAAAGACGACGCTCGGCGAAGACATGTTCATGGCGGTGATCTCTTCCGAGGAAAACATCCAGAACCTTCCGCGCCTGCGGGAGATCTCCCGCCGCCTGGCGGATCCCCGAGGCCTCTCCGACGCCGATACCGCGGCGCTCTCCCGCGAGGGCAGACTGATCCTGCTGATCACGTGCAACATCCATTCGACCGAGATCGGCGCCTCGCAGATGGCGATGGAGTGGGCGCACGCTCTCGCGACGGCGACCGACCCCGAGACGCGCCGCCGCCTCGACCGGGTCGTGCTCCTGCTCGTCCCGTCCTTGAACCCCGACGGCCAGATCATGGAGACGGAGTGGTATCGGAAGAACCTCGGGACAAAGTACGAGGGAAGCCGCATGCCCTGGCTGTACCACCACTACGTCGGCCACGATGACAACCGCGACTGGTACATGCTCACCCAGAAGGAAACGAAGGCGATGACCCACTCCGCGTACCACGAGTGGTTCCCGCAGGTCTGGCTGGACGAGCATCAGATGGGCTCGACCGGACCGCGGATCTTCGTGCCGCCGTACTCCGATCCCGTCGACACCGACATCCATCCTCTCGTCTGGCGCGAGGTGAACCTGATCGGCTCGAACATGGCGCTCCGGATGGAGCAGGCCGGCAAGTCCGGGATCATCTACGGCTACTCTTACGACGCGTACTGGCCGGGCGGGACGAAGAACACGGCCTGGTACAAGAACATCTCCGGGCTTCTCACGGAGGTGGCGTCGGCGCGGCTGGCGACGCCCGTCACGATCTCGCCGGGCGAGCTCGCCGGGGGCCGCAAGGGCCTCGTCGAGTACGTCCCGCAGACGAACTTCCCCAACCCGTGGCCGGGCGGTACGTGGCGCCTGCGCGACATCATGGATTACGAGCGCATCGCCTCCGACGCGATCCTGGAGACCTGCGCCGACCGGAAAGAGGATTTCCTTCGGGACATGGCCGCGCGCGCCCGGGCCTCCATCGCCGCCGCGGGACCGAAAGACGCGTTCCGGATTCCGGCCTCTCAGCGCGACCGGGCGACCGCCCTGCGGCTGGCGCAGCTCATGGTCGACCACGGCGTCGAGGTGAAGAGCGCGGCGAACGGCGACGTCTGGATCCCCCTCGCGCAACCCTACGGGCGCTTCGTCACGGAGATGTTCACGACGCAGCGCTATCCCGAGGTGAAGCTCGTTCCCGGTAAGGACATCGTGCGGCCGTACGACGTCGCCGCGTGGTCTCTGCCGCTGATGATGGGCGTCGAGGCCGAGCGCGGCGCTCTTCCGGACGCGCTCAAGCCCTTTGCGATGCCGGCGGGGGCGGCCCCTTCGGGCGCCGGCGCCTATGCCCTCGCGCCCGGAAGCCCCGAGAACGCGAAGGCGGTCAACGCGGCCCTTCGCGGGAAGGGATCCGTTTCCATCGTTCGCGCCGGGTGGAAAGAGGGGGGCCGCGACTGGCCCGCGGGAACCGTGATCTTCGACGGCGCGGCGGCGAAGGCGGCGGCGAGCGCGGTGGCGCCCGGAGTCGCGTGGACACCGGTCGGGGGCGCGCCCGCGGGTGCGGAGAAGCTGACCGCCCCGCGCGTCGCGCTCTACAAGCCGTGGGCTGCTTCGATGGACGAGGGCTGGACGCGCTGGGTCCTCGAGCAGTACGGCTTCGAGCCGAAGAACGTCGACAACAAGACGATCCGCGCCGGGAAGCTCAAGGACTCCTTCGACGTCCTGGTTCTGCCCGACGTCGACAGAGAGATCATCGAAAAGGGCAAGCCGAAGGTCGAAGAGGGCGCGATGAAGTACTTCGCCGAGCTGCCGGCCGATTACGCGGGCGGGCTCGAGAAGGAGGGCTCGAAGGCGCTCAAGAATTTCGTCGAATCGGGCGGGACGATCGTCGCGATGGCGGGGTCGTCGGACTGGGTCCTGGAAGAGTTCAACGTTCCGGTGCGGAACACCCTCGCGAAGGTGAAGGCGGACGACTTCGGCCTGCCGGGGTCGATCCTGCGGGTGCACGTGTCTCCGCACCCGGTCACCTACGGCCTCCCCGAGGAAGCGGCGGTGTTTGCCGACGCGCCGATCGCGTTTCAGACCGCGGTCCCCGGCGCCGAGATGGAGCGCTGGGTTCTCGCCTCGTATCCGGGAGACGGCCGCGACATCCTCCTCTCCGGATGGATCCGCGGCGAGGAGCGCCTGACGCGCCGGACTGACGCTCCTCTGCGCCGCGGCGGCGACGGCGGCCACGCTCGCGACCTGCCGCTCGACGAAAACTACCGTCGCGCGGATCGCGGGCCCGACGCCGGTTCCGGCCGAATCTCGTCCCGCTCCGCCGCCCCCCTCTCCGGCTCGCGCTCCCGCGACCCCGGTCGTGACGCCCATGCCCGTGGCCACTCCGGCCAGCGCCTCGCCGTACGACCGCGCGCCCGGAGTCCTCTACGAAGAAAAGCGTCCCGCTCCTCCGGCGCCTCCCGCGACTCCGACCCGGCGTCCGAGCCCCGACGCGGCGGCGGCGGCCGCGACAGCCGCTGCTCCCGCGCCGGGGAGCACGCGCGGAAAGCCGACGCCGACCCGCAAGCCGGGGGCCTATTACGAGGACGCGGACACGCCGTTCCGGACGCCGACTCCGCAGCCGACACCGAAGCCTCCCGTCTAGAGACGCCATGGCCGGACAACCCCCGGACCAGAAGGCGGACCAGGAGGCCCTTCTCCGGCATTTTCGCGAGGCGTTCGCGGCCGATCCGACGCGCGCTTACTCGGAGTGGTACCGCGCGCAGGAGGAGCTGCGCGACGGCGGCCCCCCGGAGGTGGCGCGCGCGCTGGCGGAAGACTTCTGGTCGCTCCTCGACGGCCTTCCGTTCTCCTCGGACGTCGAACGGGCCCGGTTCCGGCACAACGTCGCCGTCTTCTTCGGGAGCGCGGGCCCCGCGGCGGACCTCGGACGCGCCCGCCGGCTCTTCGCCGAGGCTCTCGACCACTTTTCCTCCGACGACGACGCGGGATGGCGGGCGCGGGCGCACCACAATTTCGCCACCGCCCTGGCCAACCTCGGCGAAACGCCGGAGACCCTCGAGGAAGCGGTCTCGCTCTTCGAGCGCGCGCTCGCCTGGCGCACGTCCGAGCGCGAGATCGCGCGCGGCGTCTCGCTGCACAACCTCGGCCGGGCCCTCCATCGATGGGCCGACCTCGACCCGCCGCGCTCGCGGAAGCTTCTCGAGCGCAGCGCCGCGGCCTTCACGGAAGCCGCCGAGATCCGGCGCCGGCACGGACTGAACGAGGGCCGGGCGCTGTCCCTCTTTCAGAGCGGTCTGGCTCTCGGAGCCCTCGGGCGCGCGGCCGCCGCCCGGGAGGCTCTGGAGTCTGCCGCGGAAGAGTTCGACCGTCTCGGAAAGTCGGGGTCGGCGGCGATCGCGCTCGCCCGCGCGCAGGCTAACGCGAGCGCCAGCGCCCCGGATCCCGATACCGAAACCGATACCGATACCGAAACCGATACCGATTTCGAGTGAACCCCGCGGCCGCGCGTCAGCCGCGGCCTTCGAGAAGCGCCATCGGGGTCACGCGGCTCTCCTGATTCACCTGGTCGATCGTGCACTGCTTCGGGGGCTTGTCCGGGCGAAACCGAAGCAGCCGGGTCCCGTGGCGGAACCGCCCGCCGGTGAAGTGGTCGTACTGCACTTCCACCACGAGCTTCGTCTGGAGCGGCTGCCACTCCCCCGTCCGCTCCGTGCTCCACCGGCTCGGCCCGCCCGGAGCCTGTCCCGTGAAGCCCGGCGGCTTGACGAGCTTCTCGAGCTGCGGGAGCAGCTCCTTCTTCAGCGCTGCCGTCAGCCCCGAGCAGAACCCGACGTGGTCGAGCTTCCCCGACCCGTCGTACAAACCGAGAAGGAGGGACCCGAGCGCCTTTCCCTTCGACGCGTATCGAAAGCCGCCGACCACGCAGTCCGCCGTCCGCAGCAGCTTGATCTTCTGCATGCCCGTGCGGTCTCCCGAGCGGTAGTCGAAGTCCCCGCGCTTGGCGATGACCCCGTCCATCGCGCCGCCGGCCGATCGCAGCCACTTCTGCGCCTGCGTGAGATTCGGCGTCGCGGGCGAGAGCCGGATTCCGGCGATCCCCGCGAGATGCTTCGCCGCGAACGCCTCCAGCCGCCGCCGGCGTTCCGCCATCGGGAGAGAGGTCAGGAGCTTTCCCTTCTCGTCGACGAGGAGGTCGAAGACGAGGAAGAGTCCGGGCGTCTCCGCGGCGAGCTTGCGGATGCGGCTCTCCGCCGGATGGATCCGCTGCAGCAGGTCGTCGAACGACAGCTCCTCGCCGATGGGAATCACGATCTCCCCGTCGAGGACGAAGCGCGACGCGCCGATCGATCTCACGTTCGCCACGACTTCCGGAAAGTAGCGGGCGAGCGGCTGACCCGCCTTCGATTGAAGCTCGATCGCGTCTCCGTCCCGGAAGGCGAGGCACCGGAATCCGTCCCATTTGGGCTCGTATACCCATTCGGGACCCTTCGGAATCTCGGCGACGAGGAGGCCGGCCATCGGAAGGTAGGGCGGCCGGATCGGAAGGGCGATCTCGGTGGGCGCGGCATCGGAGCCCGGGCGCGGCGGCGGAGTCTCCTTCGGGGCGGACTTGCGGGGCGGGCTCATAGATATTTCTCCAGGCGGAAGCGGTCTTTCGCGGCGAGCACCGGCGCCCACAGGTCTCCCAGAGCCGCGACCCGCGCCGGCACGTTGTCGATCCGGAAGTCCTCGAGCTTCACGCCCTTGTCGATCTCCTTCCAGGTCACCGGGACCGAGACCGTGGCCTTCGGCTTCGGGCGCACGGAGTAGATGGAGGCGAGGGTGCGCCCCCAGGCGTTCTGGTTGTAATCGACCAGGACGCGTCCCTTCGGACGCCTGGCGATCCTGTACTCGGCCGTCACGAGCGAAGAGTCTCGCGCCTCCATCGCGCGGGCGAACTCCTTCGCGAAGGCCCAGACCTGCTTCTGCGTGGGACCGCGGACGATCGGAACGTACACGTGGATCCCCTTCGATCCGGTCGTCTTCGGATAGCACGGCATGCCGAGTGTCTCGAGCGACTCTTTGACGAGGCGCGCCGTGTCGAGGACCTGCTCGAAGCCGGCGCCGGGCACCGGGTCCAGGTCGAAATGGAGGTAGTCCGGCCGGTCGACGTCGTCGCACCGGGCGTACCACTGGTTCAGGTCGATGCAGCCGAGGTTCACCACCCACAGGAGCGAGGCCAGATCCTGGACCATCGGAAAATCGATGACGTTTCCCGACGCGTGCTCGATCGAACACAGCTCGATCCAGTCGGGCCGCGGCGAGGGCGCGCGCTTCATGAAGAAGAACTCTCCCGCCGCGCCGTGCGGGTAGCGCTTCATCACCATCGCGCGGTCTTTCAGGTGCGGCAGCAGCGCCGGCGAGACGTCGGCGTAGTACTGGAGCAGGTCTCCCTTGGTGATCCCGATCTCGGGCCAGAAGAGCTTGCCCAGGTTCGTCAGCTTGACTTCGCGCCCGCCGACCGTGAGCTCCGCGTCCCCCTCGCGCGGAATCGCGACTTTTGCGGTCCCGGAACCGACGGGAGTCGGCGCGCGCGCAGCCGCCGCCTTCGTCCGCCGCGAGGGATGCCGGTCGCGGGTCACGGGCGCCGCCGCCGCGCTCTTCCCGCGTCGGCCGCCCGTACGAGTCGTCGTCGCCATACCCGCCCCCATTCAAGAAGGAGGCCGAACGTCAAAGGTCAGTCCGGCGGGATTTCCGAGGCGAGCTCTGTTTCCCGCCTGGCCCGGAGACGTTCCAGCTTCGGAGGCCTTTTTCCGTGCCTCGCGCCTTCTCCGATCGGACGATAACCGAGCTGGCGTCCCTCGCGGACGCACCGGAGGAGAAGGCCCCCCCGGCTCATGTCGCCCCGGCCGACGAATTCGCCGGGAAACCGGAGGCGGTCGCCGAACGCCTTCTCGAGGATGTCCACGTACTTGCCCGTCGCGATGCTGCCCAGAAGAACGACCTCGCAGTCGGGCCCCACCACGGCGGCGAGCGATCGGGCGTGACGGGCGAGCGGGCGCCGATACCGCGCCTCCGACGCGTCGATCGGGACGCGCGCGAAGCGCCTCAATCTCGCGAGGGTCACCGGCTCGTGCGCGGGAAGAAGCCCCTCGCTCGGCGTGATGACGAGCACGCCGGGAGCCCCGGCGGGAGGCGCGGCGAAGGCGCGCGCGTATTCGAGCTTTCCGCGAAAGTAGAGACCCGAAAGGAAGCTGAAGACGTCGCCGATGGCGATGCCTTCGGGAGACCGGAGGCGGACCGCCACGTCGAACTGTGCCCGCTCATTGAACACCAGACGCGCGCGCTCCCCCCCGCAGCTGGCCGGCGAGAGCAGGAAAATGCGCGACGGCGTCATCGGGAGAGTCTGCAACAGATTCGCTCCCGCGGGACTTCCCTGACGCGCGCCACGAGGCCGGGCCCGCCGTGCGCTCCATCGAAGCCTCGCATCCGTGTGGCGAAAGAAAAGGCGCGCGTGAGGAGAAAATGGGCCGATGACGCCAACCGCCGCGACCGAAGGGTTCGATCTCGAACGTCTGCGCAACGACACGCCCGGCTGCCGAACACGCATACACCTGAACAACGCGGGAGCGGGGCTGATGCCGCGGCCAGTGGTCGAGGCCATGAAAGCGCACCTCGATCTGGAGGCCGAGATCGGCGGCTACGAGGCGGCGGCGGAGAAGAAGGGCGCCGTCGGCGAGTTCTACGTGCAGATGGCGAAGTTGATCGGCACGACGGTCCGGAACATCGCGTTCGCCGGCAGCGCGACGGCCGCCTACGCCCAGGCCCTCTCATCCATTCCTTTCGAGCGCGGGGATCAGATCCTCACCACCCGCGACGATTACATCTCCAACCAGATCGCGTTTCTTTCGCTGCGGAAACGTTTCGGAGTCGAGGTCGTCCGGGCGCCGGCCCTCGCGGCCGGGGGCGTCGACGTGGAAGGCCTGATCCGGAGTCTGGACAGGCGGCGCCCCCGCCTCGTCGCGGTCACGCACATCCCCACCAATTCGGGCCTCGTCCAGCCGGTCGAGGAAATCGGCCGCGCGTGCCGCGAGCGGGATCTTCTCTACCTCGTGGACGCCTGCCAGTCCGTCGGGCAGCTCGTCATCGACGTGGAGAAGATCGGCTGCGATTTCCTGAGCGCCACCTGCCGCAAGTTCCTTCGCGGTCCGCGCGGGAGCGGTTTTCTCTACGTCTCGGACCGGATCCTCGCCGGAAACCTGGAGCCGCTCTTCCTCGACATGCGCGGGGCCGAATGGACCTCCGCGGACACGTACGCGCCGAGCCCGACGGCAACCCGCTTCGAGGACTGGGAGTTTCCCTATGCGATCGTCCTCGGGTGCGCCGAAGCGGCGCGCTACGCGACGATCGTCGGAATGGACCGAGTCGCGGCGCGCTCTCCGGAGCTGGGCCGCCGCCTCCGCAGCCGCCTCGCGGCGATCCCCGGCGTTCGGGTTCTCGATTGGGGCCGGCAGCTCTGCGCGATCGTGACGGCGGCGATCCCGGGCTGGGAGGCCACGCCGTTCCAGGCGGAGCTCAACCGGCGGCGGATCAACGCGGCGATCAGCCTTCGGAATTACGCCGTCCTGGATTTCGAGGAGAAGGACGTCGAGTGGGCGATTCGATTTTCGCCCCACTACTACAACACCGACGAGGAGATCGAAGCGGCGGCAATGGCGGTCGAGGAAATCCTCGCGGCGCGCAGGCGGTAGCCCGCCGCGCGATCAGTTCCGCGACGGAGCGGGCGACCTCGAAGGGACGGGGGTTTGCGGTCGGCGGAGAAATTCTTCGATCCTCGCCTTGAAGTCCGACGTCAGGTCGTTCGGGATCGGGATCGACAGGTTGTACTGCGCGATCTTCCACTCCCCTCCCGGCCGCACGAGCACTCCGGAGCCGCGGGCCGGCCCCAGGTTGGGGGTGTCGAGCGCCTCGTCGAACCACGCGACGGTTCCCTCGGGAGAGAACGCCACGTGACGCGAGTGGGCGCGGAAGCTCCAGGCCTTTCCCTTCGCGAAGTAGGGGTGAGCGAAGCGCCGGAACTCCGAAACGGTCCACCTCTCGGTTCCGTCGGTGCCGAGGAACACGGCATCGGGAGAAAAATGCGAGAAATACCGCGTCTCATCCGCGGCGGCGGCCGCGCCGTGCCAGTCATCGAGAACCCTGGCGACCGAAGACGCCGGGGGCGCCGGGGGGACGGCGAGCAGGACCGCGAAAGCGAGTGTCGGGATCATGGAACTTCCTTTCCGGTTTCCTTCAAACGGCGCCGCGGTTCGCGATCGCCCGCTTCCTGATTCCGCTCAGCATCGAGATGCGGATCGCGCCGCTGAAGATCTCGATCGTGTGCCAGTACAGACCGAAGAGCCGCTGCGCCCTCTTCCCGAAGCAGAGAATCCTCGTCTCCGTGGTGAGGAGCGAACCGGACTCCCCGGCCGGCTCGACCGCGAGATTCCACGCCGCCTTCGCGCACCCCTCCTCCTCGAACGCTTCGAACTCTCCCGCCGTCAGGGTGCGAAGGCCGCCGCCCGGCGTCCAGAACCGGCCGGCGAGCCCGAACACGTGCTCGCGACCCGGGCGCTCCCCGAGTCCGACGAACCGGGATTGCGTCACCGACGCCACGAGGCCCTGCGGCGCCGCGGGCCGCGCCGCCCGCAGACCGTAGCCGCGAAGGAACATGAGGACCCGCGCGGTGCGCGACTCCCGGATGTCGTAGCTCTCCAGCGCCGCGAATGTGACCGCCGCGGGCGCGGGCACAGAAAGGCGGTACGCCCTCGAAAAATCGAATCTGGGCATCACCTCGTCCAGCCGGGTCGCCCGGCCGACACCGGACGCGACGCTCAAGGGAAGCGCTCTGGCTCCGGCTTCACCGGGCTCGCGACGGGCATGACTACGACGCGGGCTCGGCGTCGTTCGGGATCTCCAGGGCGGGGACGAGAGACGCCTCGTGCTCGCGGAGGTACGCCTGCGGCTTCATCATCCGCTGGGTGCGCAGCAGCACGCGTGTCAGGTAGGGAATCTGCGCCGGCCGCACCTGTCGCATCCACTCGATCCACGTCTTTTCCCCGCTGGTGTTCAGGATCGACCGCCGCCAGGTCTCGGCATAGAGCTCGAAGAAGCGCTTCGCCCCCAGGCGAGGCTCCCACAGAACGTGATGCATGTCGTACTTGTACCAGGGCTGACCGGCGAGAATCGGCGCCAGCTTCTGGAAGAGCTCCGTTCCGGGCAGCGGGGTCAGGATCGTGTAGCCCGCCCGCTGAAACCCGTGCTTCGCGACGAAGTCCCAGAGCTCGTAAAACTGCTCCTCGCGCCAGTCCGGGTCGACGAGAAAGTTTCCCGTGACACCGTAGCCCATCGAGCGTGAGATCGCCGCCGCCTGGACGCTCGACGAGACCCGGGCATCCTTGACGACGTTCGCCAGTCCCTCGTCCGAGGCGGACTCGAGGCCGAAGAAGATGTCGAAGTCCTTCGCGAGGGGCCGCCACGCCTCGAGCAGCTCGGGGTTCCGGCACACGATATCGGTCCGGGTCTGCACGAGCAGCCAGCGCTTGAATACGCCGCGCTTTCTGAGCGCCTTCGCAAGATCCAGGCTCCGGGCAGGGTGGTTCCAGAAGAGGTCGTCCGCGATGAAGACCGAATCCCCCACGGAGGCGAGATCGTCGACGACCGCTCCGATCGACCGCTCGCGGAAGGAACGATCGTAGAGCTGCCACACCGAACAGAAGGTGCAGCGGAAGGGACAGCCGCGGGCCGTCTCGACGAGCCACACGGGCTTGAACAGGAGGCAGTGATACCCGTTGCGATGGCGCTCGACCAGGTCGCGCGCCGGAACCGGAACGCGGTCGAGCGCGGTGCGATCGGACAGCGGCGGCGTCGAGATCCAGCCCTCCGGAGTCGCGAGGCGGAGGGCGGGAACCGTCGAGGGCGAACGCCCGGCCGCGAGGGCGTCGGCGAGCGCCGGTAGAACTTCCTCTCCGTCGTCGACGCAGACGGCGTCGATGTCGCCGGTCTCGAGCGGCCCCGGGTACGCCGCGGCCGCGTGGCCACCGACGACGATGAAGGCATGCGGGGAAATGCGGCGGACTTCACGCGCCGTCGCGAGCACGCGATCGAACTCGAGCGCGTGCATCGCCGAGATGCCGACGATGCGGGGACGCGACCGGTGAATCCAGGAGGCCAGGCGGCCGCCGCAAAACCGCATGTCGAGGATCGCGGGCTCGTGCCCGCGGGAGCGCAGGGCCGACGCGACGTACTCGAGCCCGAGGGGTTCGACGCGGAAGAACGGGCCAAGGCCGAATCTCTCGTTGCCCGGATCCGGCCGGAGAAGCAGGACGTTCATGAATTGAATTCGAATTGTATAGTCCCCGAGCAGGCTGCTGAAAATGGATGCGGGCGTCGTGGCTGGCCTTTTGCAGTTCGCGGCGAAGAACGACTTCCGTTGAAGAGAAACATTTCTGTTGTGAAGGAATCGGGGGCAAAAGGCCAGCCACCGCAGGCGGTTGCGGCGGCGCGCCACTCGGCCGCCAGAGGCAGAGCCCCGGCATTAGAGAAGGCCGGCGCAGGCCGGCGGTCACCCGCCTCACACCTTTTTTCAGCAGCCTGCTAGACGATGCGAAACAGGGGGGCGGACGCTCCCGGCCCGGCGAATGGTCCGCGCGCTCGGAAAAAATGGGTCAGCCACGGACTCTCGAACGCGATCGTGTACGGGGGCCTCCACTACGGCGCGCGCTGGCTTCCGATGGCCGTGTTGAACGCGATCAACCTGGTCGGAAATTCGCTCGCCATCGCTTTCCTTCGTGAAACCCAGCGGGGAATCCGGGACAACTTCGAGCGGGCGCTCGGCGTCTCCCCCCGGGAAGGCGCCAGGCTGGCTCGGAGGCTCTTTTTCGAGTACGGCCGGGCGACGATCGACGTCTGGAGGATGCGCAGCGAGGCGTTCGTGCCGCGGATCACGACCCTGAGGAGTGACGCGGAGGTGCTGGCGCGCAGCCGCCGCGGCGGACGGGGCTTTCTGCTGGTCACCGGCCACGTCGGAAACTGGGAGATGGGCGCCGTGACGCTCCGCGCGCATCGGCTGACTCCCGCGGTCGTCGGCCAGCCGGAGCTCGACCCGAACGTCCAGGAGATGCGCCTCCAGCTGCGCACGCGCCTGGGCGTCGAGTCGATCGACATCGGCTCCTCGATGGCGACGGCCTTCAAGGTGCGGGCCGCCGTCGACCGCGGACGCGCCGTGGCGCTCTTAGTGGACCGCGCCTACCCGGAAGATCAGGTGATCGTCCCGTTCTTCGGACACCCAACGCCGTTCCTCCGCTCTCCTGCCCTCCTAGCGCGATTCTGCGGCTGCGACGTCCTGCCGGGGTTCTTCCTCCGCGCGCCCGACGGCTCTTACGCGAATGTCTGGGGCGACCCGCTCGCCGCGGATCCATCCCTCTCGCCGGAGGAGGACGCGGTACGAATCATGACGCGCGTGGCCGCGGATCTGGAGGGCGTCGTCCGCGCCCATCCGACGTCCTGGTTCAATTTCTACCGGTTCTGGCCGGGTGGGGACGTTGAGCGTTGAGCGTTGTGCGTTAAGGGTTGGGACCGCCGATCCTCATTTTGATTCCCGACCCCCGATCGAGTTGACCGCGGAGTACCGCGGCCGTCTCCGTCCGTTGGTCGCTCGGCTCCCGATTCCCGGCCCCGGTCCCTTCGGGCCTGTCCCACTTTCCGTACACGAAATTGCCGCAGCAGCGGTTGCAGATGGGAAGGGGCTCCTTCGCGAGCTTGTCGCGAAAACGGGTCGCCTTCTCCCCCGTCCAGACCTCGCGAAACGTCTCGCGGCGGACGTTGCCGATCACGTAGTCGGGGAAGTCGCCGCAGAAGGTGACGTCGCCGTCGGGCTCGACCTGGGCGAAGTACCAGGCGACCGGGCAGAGGTTGTGCCCGAAGGTCTGCTGGAAATCGGAAAAATACTCCGGCACCTTGGACGGCGCGACGTCCGGGACGAACGACGTCCACGGTTTCCCCTGCGCCGAGTCCAGGAAACGGCGGCGCTTCAGCCCCTTCAGGAGCTTGACGAGGTCCGTCATCTGGCGCGTCTTCGTGCCGTCCATCGCGGCCTTCGCGTCGAACTCGAAGCCCTTCCAGGAATCCCCGGCGACCCCGAACGTCTCGCGCATCACGGACTCGTACTCGCTGCCCGTCTCCTTCGGGACGAACCAGCGCAGGCCGACGTTGATCGTGTCGATCGGTAGCTCGCGAAGCGCGGCAACCGCAGCGGCGATGTCGCCGATGTTCAGCTCCGTCACGGGAAGGATCGCGATCTGCATGGGCATCGGGCGGCCGAGCTCTTTCCGCCAGCGGGCGATCGCGCGCACTCCGTCCACCGCCTTCTGGTACGCGTCGGCCTTCCCGCGAATCCGGTTGTGCACCTCCTCGGGGCCGTCGATCGAGACCGCGATGGAATCGATTCCGGCCTCGACGAGGTCCCGCGCGTACTGCTCCAGCCGGCCGCCGTTGGTGATGATCGTGCAGGTCAGTCCGCGCTTCTTGATCTCGCGGACGAGCGGCAGGATGTCGGGATAGAGAAGCGGCTCGCCGCCGAAGAGGCTCACGATCGGCTGCCACGGCGCGATCTCATCCAGAAGCCGGACGTAGTCGGGCAGGTCCATCTGACGGTTCAGCCCGATGAGCTCGCGGATGCGAGCCCCCTCCGATTGCCCGTCCGTGGCGGAGGCCGGGAACCCGTCGCTCCGATAGATCCCCGTGTCACCCCACTGTCCGCACATCTTGCAGCGGAGGTTGCAGAGGTTCGTCACGCGCAGCTGCACGAACGTCGGCATCGGAAGATTCGCCGCCGTCGGCGCGGTCAGATGCCGCATGACCTCGCGGCGGCCCTGGCCCATCCGGCCGAGATGCCGCCGCGCGAACTTCGCGAGCTGGAGGCCGCGTTTGTAGCTCATTGTGCGTGGACCCGGCGAGGTCTAGCGGCGGACATACAGCGCGATGATGCGCTCAATCGCCCTCCGGCAGGCGGGGCAAAAGGGAACATCGTTACGGGAGAACATGATGCAGTCGATCTGAGGGCGGTAGTAGCCCGTCGCCTCGTAGAGCGAGCCCTCGAATGCGCCGACCTTCTTCGCGTTCGGATCACCCGAGAGAAGCTTCGTCTCCTCGGCCTTCTGCTCGAGAAACAGCCGGTCCATCTCCTGTTCGGGGCGGTTCTCGGCTCGAATCTGCCGGCGCCGCTTCTGGATCTCGTGCGAGTGCTTCTCGTACGCGTCCTTCCCCCACGGCGTCGGCAACGGGGTGCCGGGCGTGACGAGGTCCTTCCACTTGAAGTGCTCGGGGTCCTTCAGCGCCGTCGCGTTGGGCTCCCACGGCTCGACGCGATCCGTGGCCTTCGCGTACGCGACGTCCGACGTGTAGTACTCGTCGGCCAGCCCCGCGAAGTGATGCCCGAACTCGTGGACGAAGACGTAGGGCGACCACAAGCTGTCGGCCGCGACGGTCGAATAGAGGTTGAAGATGCCGCCGCCGCCATACGTCTTCGAATTGGTCAGGATCTCGACGTGATCGTACGGTGCGTACGAAGCCGCCTCGCGGAAGGCGCGGTTCTCGAACGTCAGGACGTACCTCTCGGACCCGAAGGCGTCGTAGGTGGCCCCGACCGGGGAGCGGCGGTGAACTCCCGTCGACGGCCGGGAGATGCCGGACTCTTCCGCCGCCGGGCACAGCCCCCAGACGTTGAAATCCGACCGGTGCTCCTTGAACGGTGAAACGGCGAAGAGAATCTCCATCAGGCGGCGCGCGTCCTGCTCGAATTTCGAGCGCTCGCCCGCGGTGTAGCCGTCGCCGAGGATGAGGAAGTCCACCTTCTCCGCCGGGGGACCGTTCTTCTGCAGCTCGAGAAGCGGGCCCGGCGACGGGAGACGAGACGAGTCGACGAACATGTTCTTCGGATCGACCGCCGCCGACCAGGCATCCTGGAAGACGTTCTTCGCGTCCCGCTTGCGCACCACGACGCGGACGGGACCCGAGGGCGCCGGAAACCGCAGAGACTCGTGGAACGTGCGGTGGCGCTCCTTCGCCTCGTCCGTCGTCTCCCACTCCCCGTAGATCGAGGCGAATCCCCGTGAATAGAGAACACGCTTGCTGGCGGCGTCGCTCACTTCGAAGAAGTACTTGCCGGAGTTCGTGTCGTCGATCGGGCGCGACGGGTTGCCGGCCCACTCGAGGGGCTCTAAGATCACCCGGTCCAGGCTGAACCGCTCTTCGGTCGCGTTGCCGGTGTGGTAGTAGTCCACCCGCATCGTGCGAGGGACGGCGGCCGAAATCGCCGGAACCAGGGAGGAAATCGCCGCCACGGCCATGAGGATTCGAATTTTCATACGGATCGCATATCCTACGCCCTCGACCGAACAAGCCGTGCAACGACTCCGCCGCCGATCCGCCTTCGCATCCCGCGCTTTCGGAGCGCAGGGCCGATGTCGAATCGCAATCCCACTCCGCCTCGCCGCCAGCCAGTCACAACAATTTCAGGAAGGGACTGTTCCATGATGCACGACGACATTCTAGGGACGATCGGCAACACGCCGGTCGTGCGTATCAACCGTCTCGCACCGGCCGGCGTCACGATGTACGTGAAGTGCGAGGCCTTCAACCCTCTCTCCTCCGTCAAGGACCGGCTGGCGATCGCAATCATCGAAGACGCCGAACGCCGCGGGGAGCTGAAACCGGGGCAGACGGTGGTCGAGGCCACCTCCGGGAACACGGGGATCGCCCTCGCGATGGTTTGCGCGGTGAAGGGGTATCCGTTCGTCGCCCTGATGTCGGACAGCTTTTCGATCGAACGGCGAAAGCTCATGCGCATTCTCGGCGCGAAGGTCGTCCTCGTCCCCGCGGCCGAACGCGCTACCGGCATGGTCAAAATGGCCGCCGACCTGGCGAAGGAGCGGGGCTGGTTCCTGGCCCGGCAGTTCGAGAATCCCGCCAACCCGGAGTACCACCGAAACACGACGGGCCCCGAGATACTCCGCGACTTCGCCGGCAAGCGGCTCGACTACTGGGTCACCGGCTACGGAACGGGCGGCACGCTGACGGGAGCCGGAGAGATGCTCAAGAAGGCCCGGCCGAACGTCAAGATCGTGGTGACAGAGCCCGAGGGGGCGGCCCTTCTTTCCGGGCAGGAGTGGAAGCCTCACAAGATCCAGGGCTGGACGCCGAATTTCATTCCGGCCGTGCTCGACCGAAGCGTCTACGACGAGATCGTGACCGTGAGCGACACGGAGAGCCGGGACACGGCTCGCGACCTGTCGATGAAGGAAGGGATCTTCTGCGGGATCTCGTCCGGGGGAACCTTCGCCGCCGCGAAGAAGGTCGCAGAGAAGGCGCCGAAGGGGTCAGTGATCCTCGCGATGCTCCCCGACACGGGGGAACGCTACCTCTCGACGATCCTGTTCGAAGGCATCAACGAGGGAACGGACGAGGTCCCGGAACTCGCGACAGCCAAGACTTAGCTCCAGCAATTGCGGCGGAGCGGGCTCGCGCCCGCCCCGTCCGCACCTACAGAAGGTTACCGATCGAGCCGCCAGAACCGTTCGAACGGGGGACCCTCACCGAGGGAGTCGTCAGAGCATTCAAGCCCCGGTGAATAGTGCCAGAGAAACGAACCCGAGAGAGCCTGCACCACGCTCCAGCTGTTGGCGACCGCGCGCGACAGCTTGTCTTCGCGGTCATCGCCCCGGCCGATATCCATCAGTCGAATCGGACGGCGGCGGGCTCCCGAACCCGAACACACGACCCTTGATTGTCCGCCGGGGGAAAGAATCGGGATCTGCTGGAACTCCGGGGGGATTGGGTGTCCAGTCAGAGAAAACATCAGCGCCCCCTGGGAGAGCGAAAGCATCGCTGCTGAAGTGGGACAGCTCGTGAGGGCCCGACCCGCGGTCGACCGGCTTTCCGTTTCCCACGCTTCAGCGCCGGCACTCGGTAGAAAACTCGAGGCCGCCGCAAAGAGAGCGGCGCTGTCCGCCTCGTTTTCCGAAGGCTCCTCACCGGCGATCCCATTGGCCAAACGACTCGCCGCTTCGCGTGACAGAACCTCATCGACTCGTTCCTTGAGCGTTGCAATTCGTGCCGCCGTGCTCCCGACATCGCACTCATCGGCAAACCGCGTCAGCGTAAGCTCCAGATAGGCGGCGACCGTTCCGGATGCACGGCGTCCACTCCACAGCGCGTCGTTTGTCGCAACCCACTCGATCGCATCCAGCGCCCGCTGAAAATGGCTTCGTGAACCTCGCAGCTCATATTCGTTAAGGTATAGATTCCCGAGTGCGATCGGTACAGTCATGAGCTCAGCGTTTCCCTCACCTTCTGGATTGCTCGCGACAGTGTCTCGAATCAAAGACAAGTCAAAGTCGCCGTACATCGGCTCGAGGGAACGGATCTGCAGAAGGGCGGCTCGGCGCTTCCCGTCTCTCCTGGGGTGCACACCCTCGCGGGGTGAGATCCCATGCAGCGTTGCCGCCCCGGCGACCAGAAACAAAACGAGACTCCAGACCAGCCGAACCTTTCGATTCTCCACGTTCGTCATGACCGACTCCCTTTCGTATTCGCGCTCCGGTCGCGGCGATATGCCGTCCCCTGCGCGGTCTCGAGGATCGCGCTTCGCGAACGGGGAGTCTTTGGAGATATGTGGGGATTTCCGGGGGTTTTCCAGGGATCCACGATGCGCCTGACGTTTGGGGACTGCGAGGTGGACTTTGGGACACGGGAAGCGTTTCGAAAGGGGCGGGTCGTTCATCTC
>JAIVJS010000106.1 GCA_020199905.1 Acidobacteriota bacterium | reverse complement strand
TGGGCTCGGTTCCCGTCGCGGTCGCCGTCGGGGAGGCGGTCGGCGAACCGGCCGGCAGGGGCGTCGCGGAAGGGGCCGGAGTCGGCGAGTCGGTTCTCGGAGCGGTCGGAGGGTCGCCGAAGCATCCCCAGCAGGAGAGGCAGAGGATGACCGTCGGCAGCCATTTCCCGAAAGCCCGAAATGCTCCGGGAGGCGGGGCGTTGACCGGAACGCTCGCGGGGGCTCGGGTCGGCTTCATGGGAGGGTCACCAAGAATAGCCTGAACTGCGCCGGGTCCCCGGCCGGAGACGGCGGCGAAAAACAAAGGGGTTGCGCACGAGATCGGGCAGCGTCGGAGCTTCTAGCGCTGGAACGGAATTTCGATGACCAGCCAGGCGGGCACGTTGCGCCCCCCGCGGCGCGCGGGCTCGAAGGTCCATCGGCGCACGGACGCCACCGCGGCATCCGCGAGAGGCCGGATCCCTTTGACCGTCTCGATGCGCTCCGCGCGACCGGTCTCCGAGACGAGCACCCGGAGCACGACGGTGCCCGCGATGTTCACTTCGCGCGCCGCCCGGGGATAGATTGTCGCCACTCTCGTCCTGACCTTCGGAGGCGAGTCGAGGTCGCCCGCCGGGACCGCGTCGGAGGGGGACGCGTCGTCGAGGGCGACGCGGCTCGGAACCGGCACTGCGGTCGCGCCCGGGACCGACACGGGGGTCGCGGCCGGGACCGGGTCGCGGACCGGCGGGGCGACCGTCCCGGCAGTCGCTGCGGGCTGCTCCCCGGGCGGCCTTCCGAGGCGCGACTCGAACTCCCCGCGAACGCGCTCGTCGAGGGCGGCCTCCGCGCAGGTCGCGGCGCGCCGTTGAACGTCCCGGAGCCGGTTCGCGGTCGCGAGGGCATCCGCCCGGCGCCCGGCGGCGTCCTGGGCGATGGCGAGATAGACCAGGGCCCGACAAAGCTGCGGCGGCCGGTCGAGGTATCCGAAGGCGGCGACCCGCAGAGCGTTCACGGCATCCGCATGGCGCCCGGATTGATAGGCGTCCACGCCCTCGCGCATGCGCGCCTCGGCGAAATCCTGGCCCGTCCCCGGACGCGGGACGACCGTCCCCAGGACCCAGAGGAAAGAGAGAGTTCGAAACGCACCCCGGGGGGCGCGTCTCTGCCGGCGCGGGCGGCCGGAAAAGGGGACGTGCGTTTTCCAGGCGCCGGCCGGGCACAGTTTTTCCACGCGGGCGTTTTCCACACCCGGGTCAGTGCAAGTCCCGCGCCCCCGGCCGTGCAAATCCCGAACCTCAACGGGCGTTCAGCCGGACACGGACGGTCGCGAGATCGGCGGGCGCGTTCGGGGAGGAGAGAACGCGGAGAGTGCGCATCGCGCGGCCCGGAGCAGAGATCGTGATGTCGTGGACACCCGGCGCGGGGAGCTCGATGGGATCCGCCCCGGTCACGGTCGGGGCGGCCATCTCCGGTCCACCGTTCACGCGAACGACCGCGTCGGGCGGATCCACCACCAGCGCCAGGAACCGGCGCGTCGTCGCGACCGCCGGCGTCAGCCGGGCGAACGGCGTTCGAACGGTGCGCACGAGGTCGTTCCCGATCTCCGCGACGTCCTTCTCCGCGTTTGCGGCGACGTCGATCTCCGCCTCATAAGGACGGTACCCCGGTAACTCGAGCCGGACCAGATGGGGACCCCGGCCCAGCGGAAGAAGAAGCCCGCCCCCGAAATTGTCCCAGTCGTCCACGATCCCGACGTAACGTCCGTCGAGAAAGACGCGGGCCTGATCGGGGGACAGGCTCAGTTTCAGCGCGCGCCGCGCCCGAAGGACGGGAGGCTCGGGAGCGCGCTCTCCTGACGGAGGCTCGGGTGGGACCGGAGGTGGGGCTTCGCGGTTCGGGCCGGCCGCCGGCGAGGGCGGGGCGGCCGGTCGGGGAGACGGCGCCGGCTGCGCCGGGCGCTCAGCCGGGGGAGGCGCCGGCGCGGGGCGCTCGGCGGCCGCGGGCGTCGGAGTGAGGGTCGGCCCGGGCGAATGCACCGGGCTCGGCGTCGCGAAGGGAATGGCCTCGAACGGAATCCGAACGCTCGTCCAGGTCCGCACAGGCTCCCCGCGCGAAACCGCGGGCTCGAATCTCCACTGCCGCACCGCCTCCTCCGCCGCTTCCGTGAGTCCCATGGGCGCTCCCTGAACACGCTGGACCTCGACGGGCAATCCGGTTTCGGAGATCAGGACGCGAAGCACGACGAGGCCTCTCAGCCGCCGCCGGATCGCTTCCGCCGGATACGTCGGAGGAACCATGTGAATCACGCGGGGCGGTCTGTCGACGGATTCGAGAGGGACCGTTCTGGCGGGCCGGAGCGGGACGGCGGACGCCGAAGGAGAGGCGGCCGGGACGGCGGTGGTCGCCAGAGCTCGAGGCGTCCGGGTGGGCGTCGGCGGCGCAGGCGTCCGCGTGGGTGTCGGCGGGACGGACGTCCTCGTGGACGTGGGAGGCGCGGACGTGCGCGTCGACGTGGGGGGCACGAGGGTCCGTGTCGGCGGAATCGGAGTGCGCGTGGGCGGAACCGGCGACGCGGTGCGGGTCGGGGGCTCGGGGGTCGCCGTGCGCGTCGGCGGCACCGGCGTCGGAGTCCGGGTGGGCCGCGGCGCCGTCGGAGTGCGCGTCGGGGGAACGGACGTCGGTGTGGGCGTCGGCGGGACGGGCGTCGGAGTCGGCGTGGCGCTCGGCGTTCGCGTCGGAGGAAGAGCGGTCCGCGTCGGAGGAACGGGTGTCGCGGTGCGCGTCGGAGGGACCGCGGTCTCCGTCGGCGTCGGGGGCACCGGCGCCGGAGTGCGGGTCGGCGGGATTGGCGCCGGCGTCCGCGTCGGCGGAACGGCCGTCGGGGTCCGCGTCGGCGGAAGAGGGGTCGTGGTCGGAAGCGGTGGAGGAGCCGTCGCCGCCGGGGCGGGCGTCCGCTTCGGGCGCGGCGGAGCCGGCACGGCCGTCGGAGGGGGGGGCGGAAGCGGGGTCGCGGCGAGGGGCGCGGCGGCGGCCGGCGGTTCGCCGCGCGACACCGGGGCCAGGTTCGGCGCCTCCTGCAGGCGCGCCGGCGGCACCCGCGCTCGCAGGAGCCGCTCGAAAGAGGAGCGCGCCTGGGGCTCCAGGGTCTCGGGGCCGTAGGTCGAGAATCGCTGTTGGAGATCGACGAATCGAAAGAGAGTCGCGTCCGCCTCGGGGCGGTGGCCGGAGGCATCCTGCGCGAGGGAGAGCCGGGCGAGCGCTTCGGCGAGCCGCCCGGGCGCGTCGAGGAAACCGAAGCTCGCGGTGCGAAACTCTTCGGCGGCCTCGCCATACCGCCCGGAGTCGTACGCCTCTCTCCCGGCGCGCATCCGCTCTTCGAGGTAGTCGTTACCCGGTTGCGCCTGCGCCGGCGCAATCCCGAGGAACGCGGCGACGAACGCGCCGACGAAGATGAGGCGACATCCCATAAAAAGCGGAGCGGCTGCAGGCCGATCCGACAGCCGGGCTGCAAGATCCGGGCCCCAAGGTCCGGCCGGAGAGACTGGAGGAGGCGCGGGCGAACGCCGCCCCGCTGCTATCCTCCCCGCGTGACGGAAGCCCCGGCCGGAGCGACAATCCTGGATGGGACGGCGCTGGCCGCGAAGGTGCGGGAGTCTGTCCGCAAGGACGCGGAGAAGCTCTCGGCGACGGGCCGCCCGCCGCACCTGAGAGTCATCCTTCTCGGGAGCGACCCCGCGTCGCAGACGTACGTCGCCGCGAAGACGAAGGCGGCGCGCGAGAGCGGATGCACGGCGGAGACGGTCAGGCTCCCTTCGGGAATCGCCCCCGGCGCGCTTCTCGCCGAGGTGAGGCGAGGCAATACCGACGAAGGGGTCGACGGTCTCCTCGTGCAGCTTCCGCTCGAGCCCGGGCACGACGTCCGGCGCATCTACGACGCGATCGATCCCTGGAAGGACGTCGACGGAGTCCATCCGGAAAACGTCGGCCGTCTGCATCAGGGCCGCCCGCGTTTCACACCGTGCACGCCGGCGGGAATCCTCGCCCTGCTCGACGGCGGCGGCGTGACGATCCCGGGACGCCGCGCCGTCGTCCTCGGCCGCAGCGACATCGTGGGGAAGCCGGTCGCCGCGCTCCTCACCTGCCGGGACGCCACAGTCACGATCTGTCACTCGAAGACACCCGACCTCGAGCGGGTGTGCTCCGAGGCCGAGATCCTTGTCGCGGCCGTCGGAAGGCCGGGGTTCGTGACACGCCAGCACGTTCGTCCGGGCGCCGCCGTGGTCGACGTCGGCGTCAACCGCCTCGCGCCCGGCGTCGCGCCGCCGGCGCATTTGATGGGGACGGCGCGCGTCCGCCGCGCGTTCGAGGAGGGGCGCCCGGTGCTGGTCGGGGACGTCGACTTCGATGCCGTCGCCCCGATCGCGGGCTGGATCTCGCCGGTGCCGGGCGGCGTCGGGCCGCTGACGGTGGCGATGCTTCTCGCCAACACGGTCTTAGCCGCGCGGCTCTCCCGCGAGCGCCATCGTTCTGAAGAGATGGATCCGCTCACGCTGTAGGAGTCTTCGGTCGTCAGTGTTCAATTCCGTTCGAACTCTCAAACTCTCAACTCTCAAATCTCAACTTTTTCCTGATGACGTCCCTCCTCCTCATCAGCAGTTCCACCGTGCACGGCGGCGGCTACCTCGATCACGTCGAAACGGAGCTCAAGGAATTCCTTTCCGGCATACCCGAGATTCTGTTCGTCCCGTACGCGCTGCACGATCGGGACGGATACGCGGCGAAGGCCCGGGAGCGATTCTCGCGCCTCGACATCGCGGTGAAGTCCCTCCACGCGGCGCGCGATCCGCTGGACGCGATCGGGGGGGCGGGCGCGATTTTCGTCGGGGGAGGAAACACGTTTCGCCTGTTGAAGACACTCGGAGACCTCCGCCTGCGCCGTCCGCTTCGAAAGCGCGTGCTCGAGGGGGCTTTGTACATCGGCTCGAGCGCCGGAACCAACCTCGCCTGCCCGACTATCAGGACGACCAACGACATGCCGATCGTCTCCCCCTCTTCTCTCGCGGCCCTGAAGCTCGTTCCTTTCCAGATCAACGCGCATTACCTCGATCCCGACCCCGGGTCGACCCACAAGGGCGAGACGCGGGAGGAACGCATCCGCCAGCTTCACGAGGAGCCGGAAAACAGGGAGCCGGTCGTCGGCCTGCGGGAGAACGTGTGGCTCCTGCGCCGCGGGGCGTCCCTCCTCTTGAAAGGCCCGGCGGAAGCGGGAGCCCGACTCTTCCGGCCGGGCCGCGAGCCAAACGAGTATGGTGCCGGCGCGGATCTGTCGTTTTTATTACGGGAGACCGCTAAAATGTGACATTGTTATTCGTCGAAAGAACGCTTTCTACCTAATTAAAACTTTGTCTAGATATACGAAAAACTTCGTACTAACTTGTTCGTACCAACGAGTTAAGCCATGAAGCCCGATTCCGAGCCTCCCCCGCGTCCGACCGATGCCGAGCTCGAGATCCTGCGCGCTCTCTGGGATCGCGGCGAAGCGACGGTGCGCGAGGTGCAGGAAACCGTCGAGCGGCGCCGCTCCGCCGGCTACACGACGGTCTTAAAGCTCCTTCAGATCATGACCGAGAAGGGTCTCGTGGAACGCAACGAATCCGAGCGCGCGCACGTCTACCGGGCTCGCCGTCAGCGTCAGGAGACCGAAAAACAGCTCGTCGGAGACCTTCTGGAGCGCGCGTTCGGGGGCTTGGTTCTCCTGCCCGCCGCGAATTTCATCCGCCGCGCGGGAGCGCACGAGGGGTCCCCGCCGGCCGCGACGGCCTTCCCCTCTCTCGAGGCGCCGGGCGGTGTCGCCGGCGCGACGACGCCGGCTGCCCCCGCTACCGCGAAGAGCGCTCGCGACCGCGTGGGATCCGCGTCGAGGCTGCTCCTCGCCGGGTGGTTTTCCGGAGTGCTCGTTCTTTCCCTTCGCCTTCTGATCGGATGGAGGAGTGCCGGGCGGCTCGCCCTTCTCGCGACGGCTCCCGGGCGCTCGGAGATTCTCGACTCCGTCGAGCGGCTCGCGCGGCGGCTGGCGCTCTCGACACCCGTGCGCGTTCTCGAATCGGCCGCCCTGCAGGTCCCCGTGGCGCTCGGGATTCTCCGCCCCGCGGTGCTGCTCCCCGTGTCGTCCTTGACCGGCGTGCCCGTGAAACAGATCGAGGCGCTGCTCGCCCACGAGCTCGCGCACATCCGGCGCCACGACTACCTGGTGAATCTGATCCAGAGCGCGGCCGAGACGCTGCTCTTCTACCACCCGGCCGTCTGGTGGGTCTCCCGCCGGATCCGCGTCGAGCGTGAGAACTGCTGCGACGATCTCGCGGTCTTCGCCACGGGCGACGCGATCGCCTACGCGCGCGCGCTCGTCGACCTCGAGGAGCGCCGCAATTTCGGACGGGCCGGCGCGCTCGCCCTTGCCGCCGACGGCGGCCAGTTGTTCGGGCGCATCGCGCGGCTCTTTCCCGAGACCGACCGCTCGAGGCACTCCCGTCCCCGATCCCGGGCCGCCGGGGCACTCGGTCTCGCCTGCGTCGTTCTCGCCGGCGCCGCCGCGCGGGTCTCTCCCCTGGCGGACGACGGCTTCGACGCCCCGGTCCCCCGGGTGCTCCGGGCCCCCGCGCTTCCGAAAGCGCCGGCGCCCCCCGGCGGTCTTATCCCGCTTCCGGCCGTTCCCGCCGCCGCCACGGTTCGCGCCGTGACCCCGAAAAGCCCCGCGTTTCCCGCGCTGCAAACGCCCCCTGTCCCGGCCGTCGCGGTCGCGGCGGCTTCGCCCGGCCCCGCTCCCGCGATTGCTCCCGCCGTTCCCGCCGCTCCCGCCGTTCCTGCTGCACCCGTGGCGGATGCGCCCGACGCCGTCGTCGAAGCGGTTGCGCCGGTCGCCGCGCCGTCCGGACTGCGGGACGAGGAGGTCGTTTCCCTGCGCCGGCACGGCGTCACGCCGGAGTTCCTCAGAGAAATCGCGTCGCTCGGCTACAAGCGCGCGAGCACGGATGAGCTGATCGCCCTCCGGATCCACGGCGTCTCCACGGAGGACATCGCGCAGTTCCAGAAGATCTTCGGATCGGTCTCTCTCGAGCGCTGCATCGGGTTTCGGATCCATGGAGTCACCCCCGAGGGGGTCCGGGCGATCGCCGCGGCGGGCCTCTCCGGGCTGACCGCGGAGGAAGCGGAATCTCTTCGCATCCATTCGGTCACGCCGTCGTATCTGGAAGGGTTCCGTCAGGCCGGGTACGGCGAGATGACGGCGGAACAGGCGCTCGCCCTCCGGGTGCACGGAGTCCAGCCGCGAGATGCCGCCGCGTGGCCGGGCTCGAAGGAATCGCGGCCGACGCTGGACGAGCTCGTCTCGGCCCGCATCCACGGCGTCGACGCCCGATACGCCGAGCAGATGCGCGCAGCGGGATTTCCAGCCGC
>JAIVJS010000026.1 GCA_020199905.1 Acidobacteriota bacterium | reverse complement strand
GTTCTGGAAGAGGTACCAGAAATTGGTGAGCGCCCCCATGTCCACGAGATTCGCGCCGATGTTGACGCAGTGATCCATGATCCGGGAAAACTCGGAGAGGATCGTCCGGATCAGGACGCCCCTCTTCGGGATCTCGATCCCGAGCATCTTCTCGACGGTCCTCACGTATCCGACGCCGTTGATCATCGCGGACACGTAGTTCAGCCGGTCCGTATACGGAATCACCTGGTTCCAGGTGTGCGTCTCCGACATCTTCTCGAAGCAGCGGTGCATGTACCCGATCTGGGTCTCGGCGCGGGCGATGCGCTCGCCGTCCATCCGCGCGATCAGATGCACGATGCCGTGGGTGGCCGGATGCGACGGCCCGATCGAGAGCGTCTGCGTCTCGAAATGTCCGGCGCGCTCCTCGGTGTTCTTCGCCCAGTCCGGCCAGCGAAGGTCCTCCTCCGCGAAGAACCAGCGCTGCCCGGGGGAGTAGTCCTTGCGCAGCGGATGGCCCACGAACGCGTCGTGGCAGAGCAGCCGGCGCAGGTTCGGGTGTCCGGTGAACTGGAAGCCGAAGAGGTCGAACGCCTCGCGCTCGAACCAGTTGGCCGCGGGCCAGACTTCGATCGCGCTCGGCAGGACGGGACTCTCGGGGTCGGGCAGGAGGATCTTGACCCGGATGTGCCCGTTGTGGGTCAGCGAGTGGAGGTGCACGACGGCCTCGAAACGCGTCTTGCGCCCGGCCCGCCGGAGGTTGTCGACGCCGGCGAGGTCGACGTAGAGGTCGTACAGGCACGCCCGGTCGTCGCGGAGGAAACGCGCCAGCGCGAGCCAGTTCTCCGGAGACACTTCGAGAACCGTCATGTCGAGGTCGGACACCTCGACGTGGGAGGCGAGCGGCGACTGAGCCAGCCGGCCGCGCAGCTTCTCCGACTGCCCCGAGAGTGTCGAGGGCTCGACGACCGTGCTCACGACGCGGGCTTCGCGGGAACGGCGGCCTCTTCCGGCGTCCGCTCCCCCGGCGAGAACGCGGCCTTGTTCCCTTCGGCAAAGCGCGCCGAGCGCGTGTCGCGGGATTTCTCGCCGGCCTGGATCTTCCGCTGGAGCTCGAAGATGCCGTACATGAGCTCTTCCGGCGTCGGAGGGCAGCCGGGAACGTAGACGTCGACCGGGATGATCTCGTCGATCCCCTGCGTGACGTGGTAGGCGCGGTAGAAGCCTCCGGAGGACGCACAGACCCCCATCGAGATGACCCACTTGGGCTCGGGCATCTGGTCGTAGATCTTCCGGAGAGTCGGAGCGAGCTTGTCGACGACGGTCCCGGCGACGATCAGAAGGTCTGCCTGGCGGGGTGAGAATCGGACCACTTCCGCGCCGAATCGCGAGAGATCGTAGTGGGAGGACACGACGGACATGAACTCGATCCCGCAGCAGGCGGTCGCGAAAGGCAGGGGCCAGAGCGAGTTGGACCGCGCCCAGCCCACCATGGTCTCGAGTTTCGTGGTCAGAAAATCGGCCGGACCGGAATCGGCCGGAGCCGCCGTTCCGTGGACGGGAAGTTGCCTGCCGCGACCGAACATCGTCACTTCTGCCGGATCATAACAATCGGAAGCCGAATGTGAAACTTTTCACAAGCATCTGGGGGACGGGAATCGGGACTCGGGAATCGACGGAACGTCCGTGGAAAGGAGCGGAACCGATCCCGGTTGACTGAAAACCGAAAACTCTCACCCGAAATTGACCGTGTACGCCAGGGACCGCATGTCCGGCATCCGATCGAGGTAGACCAGCCCGTCCAGGTGGTCGATCTCGTGCTGCAGGACACGGGCGTGGTACCCGGACGCTTCGAAATCGACGGCTTTCCCGGAGCGGTCGAGCGCCCGCACACGGATCGTCTCGAACCGGGGGACCACGCCTCCCCAGAGAAAGGGAACGGAGAGGCAACCTTCGGAGTCGGTCTCCAGCGCGGCGCCGACTCCCTCGTAGGACGCGTTGAAGAGCGCGGTCAGAGGGATCTCGTTCTCCCTGCGCTTGCGCTTCTCCGGGTGCACCTCGTAGAGAAACGCCCGGAGCGGAGTGAAGACCTGCGGGGCGGCGATCCCCGTGCCCTCGTATTCCCGCATCGTGTCCTCGAGGTCGGCGAGGAAGGACTCGTAGTCGCCGCGGGAAAGGGCCCTCGGATCGACGTCCTGCGAACGGGACCGCAGGACCTTGACCCCGAGCTTGGCGACTTTGAGAATCATGGGAAGGAGTCTTTGGTTCTCAGTTCTCGTTCCCCGATTTCGGGAAATGACGACACGACAACACGAGGAAGAACAAAGGACGGCTGATAGCTGATTGCTGACAGCTTTGTCGTTGGTGCCCAGGGACGGAATTGAACCGCCGACACAGGGATTTTCAGTCCCTTGCTCTACCGACTGAGCTACCTGGGCTCTCTCCGGGGCCGCGAGTGTAGCGGGATTCCCACAACCTGACAACGCCTTTCCGGCGCCGTTTCAGGCGGTTCCCGCGAACGGCGCTCCTCACTTGCCCGGAACGGACGCCCGGTGGATCATGGGCGCGATGAGCCAGACGCGCCCCGCCGATCCTTCCTCCCTCGCCGCGCGGGAATGCGCGAACGGCGCATCTCGTTGTCCCGCCGAAGACTGGAGGTCCGGTTGAGAACCCTGCTCGCGTTCTGCCTCTCGGGCCTCGCCATCACTTCGGCGGCGCAGCAACCCTCCGCCGCCTCGACCCCGGCGCCGTCGGCCCGAACAACGCCTTCCGCGGGGAGCGCCGTGACGAGCCCCGGCAACGCCCGGTGGGCAGGGACGCCCGACGAGGCCAGGGCGCGCGCCGCCACCGAATCGAAGTTCGTGTACGTCGAGTTCGACGAACCTGAGTGCGGCCAGTGCCGGCGGATGGACGCGCTCCTCTACCCCGCTTTTCAGTTCGAAGCGGTCCTGCTGCCGATGGTCCCGGTGAAGATCTCCCTCTCGTCGCCGGAAGGACGCGAGCTTGCCCGCCGGTACGGCGTCCGCGAGACTCCCGCCGTGCTCGTGACGACAGCCGAGGGGCGCATCGTGTTCCTGATGCAGGGATTCACGAGCGCGCAGGAGTTCTACCAGCGGATCAGTCAGGACACCGCGTCGTATCGCGCCTTCGCGCGGCGGGTCGATTCGCAGGACATCGCGAAGCTGAAGCCCCGCGAGGCGCTCGAGACCGGCCGCGAGCTCTACCAGCGGTCCGACTCGGCGGCGGCGCTTCCGCGCCTCCAGCGCGCGGCGTCGAGCCCGCAGTCGCCGCCCGCCGTCCGCGACGAAGCGCGCGAGATCCTCGCGGCGGTCGAGCTCGACCTTGGCCAGGTGGCGAGCTCCCGCCGGACCATCGAGAGGCTCCTGGCGACCTCGCGCGATCCGCTGCGCCGGGAACGCGGGGAGCTCTTCCGCGCGCAGCTGCCTCTCGCCGAGAACAAGCCGGCGGAGGCGCTCGCCCTCTTCAAGAAGTTCCAGAAAGACCATCCGAAGTCGCCCTACATCGAGCAGGTCAACGCGATGCTCGCGCGCCTGACGGCGCCACCCTCCCATCCATGACGGCGAGACGGGCGTCTGCGGCTCTGGTCCTGTTTGCGGCGGCGTTCGTCCTCGCGGCCGCCCCCAAACCGGCGGAAATCGTCTCGTTCGGGGCCCGCTTCGACGCGGTCGGGAAGAGCGCGGGGACGGTGCGCATCGCCGCGAAGATCCTCGCCGGGTACCACGTCAACAGCCACACGCCCTCCGAGGACTACCTGATCCCGACGTCCGTTGTGCTCGATGCGCCTGCGGGATCCTCGGCAGCGGCGGCCGTCTATCCGCCCGGACAGATGAAGAAGTTCTCGTTCGCCGACAAGCCGCTCTCCGTGTACGAGGGCGCATTCGCCGTCGAGGTCCCCGTTTCCTGGACCGGCGTCCCACCCGAAGGGTTCTCAGGGAAGCTCGCCTTCCAGGCGTGCAACGACACGCAGTGCTTCGCTCCGGCGTCCCTCCCGTTCCGCGCCGAGTCGGGGCGGGAAGGCGCCGCGCCCGCGGCCCTGACCGGGGGCGCGATGCGCCTGTCCTCAGCCCCACCCGCCGGAAGCCGGGATACGCGGGCGGCGGGCGCCTCCTCGGACTTCGAAGAACAGCTGAATCGGCGGGGGCTTCCCGTCGTGCTCCTCCTTCTCTTCGCCGGCGGCCTCGCCCTGAACCTCACGCCGTGCGTCTATCCCGTCATTCCGCTGACGCTCTCGTTCTTCGCGGGTCAGGCGCCGGGCGATGGCCGGAGAACGTTTCGCCTCGCGGCGATCTACGTGCTCGGGATGTGCACGATGTACTCCGCGCTCGGCGTCGCGGCCGCGCTGTCCGGCCGGCTCTTCGGATCCGCCCTCCAGTCCCCGTGGGTCCTCGGTGGAGTCGCCGCGATCCTCGTGGCGCTCGCGCTGTCGATGTTCGGCCTCTACGAGCTGCGCATGCCGAGCGCTCTGATGCAGAAGACGGGCGCCCGGTCCGGCGCGGCGGGCGCGTACGGCATGGGCCTCCTCGTCGGTGTCGTCGCCGCCCCGTGCGTGGGCCCGTTCGTCCTGGGGTTGCTCGCGTTCGTCGCGGCGCGGCAGCAGGCCGGGCTTGGCTTCCTTCTCTTCTTCGTTCTGTCTCTCGGGCTCGGCCTCCCCTATCTCTTCCTGGGCGCCTTCTCGGGAAGCCTGGCGCGCCTGCCCCGCGCCGGGATGTGGATGGAGTCCGTCAAGAAAGTCTTCGGATGGGTGCTTCTCGCGATGGCAGCATATTTTGTGCGACCCGTCCTCCCCCGCCCGCTCGGCGACTGGCTGCTTCCCGGGATCCTGCTGATCGCCGCCGCCTTTCTCGCCTTTCGCGGAACCGCGTGGAAGCCGGCGCTGCGGGCGTTCGCGGCCCTTCTCTTCGTCGCCGCGGCCCTTTTCTTCCGGCCGCGGGGACGCGCGGACACCGCGGCGCTCAAATGGCGTCCGTACGCGGCGCAGACGATCGCCGCCGCCGGCCGGGCCGCCGTCATCGACTTTTCCGCGGACTGGTGCCTCCCCTGCCGCGAGCTCGAGGAGAAGACGTTTTCGGATCCCCGCGTGCGGGCGGAGCTCGAACGCCGCGGCCTGTTCAAGGCGGACCTGACGAAATCCGGCTCTCCCGAAGTGGCCGCGCTGTCCGACAAGTACGCGATCCTGGGGGTTCCGACCCTCGTGTTCCTGGACGCCGCGGGTCAGGAGCGGCGGGACCTGAGGCTCGTGGGATTCGAGAGCCCCGACGACTTCCTCGCACGCCTCGCGAAGGCGCCGTGAGTAGTCGTCAGTTATCCGATGTCAGTTGCCGGCCGGTTCCAGTCGAGTTCTAACGAAAACTGAAAACTGAAAACGGAGAACTCGTCTCATGCTGGCAAGCGCCCGAGTTTCTTGAGCGCTTCCTTGGCCGCCTTTCGCTGCGCCTCCCGCTTGGAGTTTCCCGTGCCGAGAGCGAACGTCTCTCCGTCCCAGAACACCTCGACCACGAAGACTTTTTCGTGGTCCGGGCCGTACTCGTCGACGATCCGGTAGTCGGGAAGTGGCAGGCCCAGAGCCTGCGCGGATTCCTGGAGCGCCGTCTTGTAGTCGTGAAACGAGAGGTCGGCGAGGTCGATGCCGGCGATGTCAGGGGCGAAGACGCGCTGGATGAACTGCCCCGCCGCCGGCAGCCCGCCGTCCAGGTAGATCGCGGCCACGATCGCCTCGAACCCGTCCGCCAGAAGAGACAGCTTTTCGCCGCCTCCGGACCGGGCCTCGCCCGTCCCCATGCGGAGAAACCGGCCGATCTTGAGCTCCCGCGACTTCGTCGAAAGCGTCGCCGCCGACACGAGGTGCGCCTTGATCTTCGAGAGGGCGCCCTCCTGGAGATTGGGGAAGTTGCGGTAAATGAGATCGCCCACGACGAACCCGAGAACCGTGTCCCCCAGAAATTCGAGCCGCTCGTTGTTCGGGGAGGGCAGATCCCGCCGTTCGTTCGTGTACGACTTGTGGGTCACCGCCCGGACGATCAGCGCCCGGTCCCGGAACGTGTAGCCGAGGCTCTCCTCGAGCTCCTGCAGGCCGTCAGCCACGGCTTTGCTCACGCGAGTCTCGTCGGCCCTGGTACCGGAGGCCGGGGTCGAACCGGCACGGGCCTTTCGGCCCTCGGGATTTTAAGTCCCGTGCGTCTACCCATTTCGCCACTCCGGCATGCCCGATGATGGTAGCAGAGCGACCCCGCCGGCCCGGCGCGCGGAAGCCTCGAGGGAGGAGAGCGAGAGGCGCAGATGGGCTCGAAGGGGCGGCATCGCGCGAATCGAAGGAAGGACGGGGGAATCGGCAGGCGATGAGACGGGAATCAGCGCGAGGCGTCCTCCCACGAGGCGAGAGCGCGAAGCGCCTCCTCTTCCGCGCTCGCGTCGTCTCCGAGACGGGAGATTGCGGGAAGACACTTTTCCAGAGCCTTCGCGAGGCGCGTCGCCGCATCGAGCTTTCGGATGATCCTGATCACGCCCTCGGACCGAAACGCGAAAACGGTCTCGCCACTCTCGAGCATGGGACTTGCCTCTCCGCCGGCCGCTCGCGCAATTCTTGCGCGCATCTCCCGGCACACGGGCCGCGCTCCTGAACGCGGCCCTGCGACTCTGAAATAGCAAGGACTATGCCCCTCAACTCGCGTTCGCATTAAGCGTCAAGCGTTGCGCGTCAGAAGTGGAGAGTGGATTACGGACGGGCGGATGGCTGGAGGCGACGGGCGGATTCGAACCGCCGAATAAAGGTTTTGCAGACCTCTCCCTTAACCACTTGGGTACGTCGCCCCGGGGCCGGCGATTCTACCCGAAGGAAAGGGCCCTCAACGCGCCGGATCAGGCCCGGCGGACGACCGCGGATCCCGCGAGCGCCTGCTCTACGCGCTCGCGTAGTCGCGAATGAGGCCGGTCACGACGCCCTGCACGGTTACGTCGCGTGCGTCGGCCAGGATCGGCTTCATCGCCGCGTTGGCGGGCTGGAGCCGCACGCGAGCCCCCTCGGAGTAGTACCTCTTCAGCGTCGCCTCGCCGCGCACGAGGGCAACGACGGTCTGGCCGTTCTGCGCGCTCGCCCTTCGGGCCACGACGACGTAGTCGCCGTCGCGGATTCCGTCCTCGACCATCGAGTCCCCGCGCACCCTCAGAACGAAGTGCTCTCCCTTCCCCAGAAGAGACGAGGGAACTTCGATCGTCTCCTCGTCCGGGAAGGGCTCGATCGGCCGTCCGGCGGCCACGCTGCCGAGAAGCGCGATTTCGCGCGCGCCCCCCTCCTCCGCCGCCGGGGAGATGCCGCGGCTCCGGTTCCACTGCCGGGACAAAGCGCCTTTTTCCTCCAGGCGCTTCAGATGTTTCTGGACGGTTCCGAAGGACGAGAGGTGGAACTTTTCCCTGATCTCCCGCTGAGTCGGGGAGATTCCTTTCTCGTCCCGATACGCACGAATGAAGTCCAAAATCTCTTTTTGCCGTTTTGTGAGGTTCATTTCGTTCGTTTCGCCTTATGAAATATGTCTCTGCGACGCGGGCGCCGAATTCCTCCATCAGAAGGAGACGCCCCAACCGCGATCAGAATCAGTAGAGCCGAGGGAACCACCGCGGCCGCGCCCCTGGCCATCGGGAAGCGGCCCATCGGCCCACCTCCGGCAGCATGGGCGCAAAGGAGGCGCAAGTCAAGAGGCAAATCAGAAACGAATTCCGGCAGCCTGTCCCCGCCATCAGAAGCTCACTTTCAGGCCGAGCTGGAGCTGCCGCGGGTCGTTGAGCGCCGCCGGCTGCCCGAAGGCCGGCGAGCCGGAGGAGTTTTGGGAACCTGGTAATTCTTCGGTTGAGGGGTTGTCCTGCGGCGAGCTGAAGAAGAAATTCCCCGGCCTGTCGAAGCTCTCGAGTACGTGTCCGACGCGCGCCGGCTGCGCGAGGAAACGGGCCCCTGCGTGTAGCTCACCGTCACACCGAGGTTGCGAGTTGTTCGGCGTACGCGGTGCTCGGCCGTCCGTTGAAGACGGAAAGGGTCGGTGGCGGGAACATTCGCCGCGCGACCGCCGCACTTCTCTACGGGGCGGAGGGCGAACGCCCCTTTTGCCGCGGCGCTTCTGTGCGGCGGAGCTCCGGGGCGCACGGGGCCGAGCGAGGCGTATCTCGCCGAGCCGCGTGGCGGGTGACGGTTCGCGACGAGCTCCACGCGCTCGCGGAGGTCGTCGAAGAAGACGCTCATCTGCTCGCGTCCAGGAGCGGAAGACCCGCCGGGGACCGCGCGGCTCACACGCGTCGCCGCCGGTATGCTCGGGTACGTCCGCGAGTTCGACCTCCTGCGCGATCTCACGGCCGGCGCCGGGGCCGACGTCACCGGGTACGTCGTGCCCGTGAGTCTGAAAAACGCATACCGGAACGCTTCCCTTCCCTTCACGTCTTTCTCCGGCTGCGATGGGCCAGGCGCACGGGGTGCAGGGCGGGCACGCGGGGATGAAGATGTCATGGGACGGAGCGGCGCCGGAGACATCCGGCCGGCACCCCCGCTGTGAGGCCCCCGGCCCGGCCCGGCCGCGATGCTAGACTCCCTCCGAAGTTGCTCCCCTCCCGACCCGGCCAGACCGATGTCGAAAAAGTGGAGGTCCGAATGCGAGTGAAAACCGTCGTTCTCGGGGTCGTCCTCCTCGGAGGAGTCTTTCCCGGCTCGGCGCTCGCCGTCAGCCGCATCGCCTCCGTCGCGGTCACCGGATCGCCGACGCCCGCCGCCACGGGGGTTCCCCTGAACCTCTTCGACAATACGATCGCGGAATTCCTGAACGTCCTCCCCGTCGTGGAGAGCGTCACCGGAGCGGTCCCGTCGATGGCCGCGTCCGTCAGCGTGTCTCCCGCGAGCCTCTTTAGCCTGTGCGGGGTGTCCCTCCCCGGGTGCGCGAGCGACTTCTATCTCGCTCAGTGGACGATCAGCTCCGACGCGTCCGGAATCCGGGCTCAGCCGGCGTTCCAGGGAAGCGGGCCTCTGCGGCTGCTCAACAACACCGGCGCCCCGCAGCTCTACACGCTGCGGTGCCAGACGGCACAGGTGTCCGGGTCGTGCATCTTCTCGTTTCGCTATGTCCCCGTTGCCGATCCATTGTTTTAGCGGCGAGATGGCCCGGCGGTTCCGGGTGAGATTTTTGCGAAGGCATCGAGGAGGCGGGCGCCCGGTTGTCTGATGTCCTGGTCGTCTGAACGGAATGGGGAGCTCGTTTCCGGAGACGCAACATCCGGGCGGAAACGAGCGGTTGAGCCGCGCGCCGGCAGAGCCATGAAGGTCGCGAAGATCGCCTGGCGGCCGATCGTCCTGGCGTGCCTCTGCGGCCTTTTCCTCGCGACGGGCTGCTTCAAGGATCCGCCGACGGCGCCCGCCAGCATTCCGAGCCCGGTCGCCTCCCTGACGCCGACAGCCTCCGCCACGCCGACGCCCGTCACTCCGGCCACACCGGTCGTGACCGCTTCCCCGACGCCTCCGATCGCGACCGAGACGGCCACTCCTATCGCCCCGACGGGCACCGCGCTTCCCGCGACCAGCACGGCCACTGCCTCCCCGACGGCGACGGCGACCCGGACTCCTTCCAGCACTCCGAACCCGGCTGCGTCGCCGACCCCGATTCCGAGCGCGACCGGGACTCCGGTTCCGACGTCGAGCCCGACGCGCACGGCGACTCAGCCTTCTTCTCCAACTCCGACGGCCACGTCCATCCCCGCGACGGCAACGTCCACCTCGACTCCCAGCGTGACGCCCACGGTCACCGCGACGCCGACGGCGACGAACACGCCTCCACCTCCGACAGAGACCGCCAGTCCGACGCGGCCCGCGCCGCCCACCGCGACCAGCACGCCGCTTCCCCCGACCGCGACGCCCACCGCGACCCGGACCTCGACGCCGACGGCCACGGCCACTTCGCTCTTCCCGTTCACGCCGACGCGGACCGCGACCCGGACGCCCACGAGAACCCCGGGCCTCTAGAAACCGGCCGGAGTCTGACGGGCCCGGATCGCCCGGGTCGTCACCGCCCGGCGATCCTGATCCGGCGCGCTGAAGGGCGCGAGCCCGGTCTCAGTCTTCCGAGCCGGGAGGCCGGGTCTGGACGGGCTTTCGACGCGAAAGTTTCAAGGCCCCGAGCGCCGCCTCGAGGTCCCTGGTCCGTTTTCGCTGCTGCTCCTCCTTTTGGGCCGCGGCGAGCCGATGCGCCAGCGAGCTCAGGCGCCACTCGGGATGGTCGACGATCAACCGGAGCAGGAGCTCGTACTCGCGGATCATCGATTCGATGGTGGCGTCCTCGAACAGTTCCGTCTTGTACTCGAAGGCTCCGCTCAGGCCCTGCGGCGAGACGAGGAGACCGAGCCTCAGATCGTGCCGCGTCGCGCCGGCCGGACCTCGATCGACCTGGCCTCCGTCGTCGACCAGGGGCGCGACGGTCAGGCCCTGGAGCGCGAGGTTGGGGTTGGGAACGTTCTGAAGCACGAACCAGACCTGAAACAGCGGCGAGTGGCTCAACCGGCGCTCCGGCTGCAGAGCCTCGATCAGCTTCTCGAACGGCAGGTCCTGGTGAGCGTAGGCGTCGAGGGCGACGCCGCGGACCCGCGAAAGAAACTCGCGAAAAGGCGGATCCCCCGAGAGGTCCAGTCGCAGAACCAGGGGGTTGATGAAAAACCCGATGAGATCTTCCGTCTCGAGCTGGCTTCGACCTGCCGTCGGCGTCCCGACCGCGATGTCTTCCTGGCCGGAATGCCGGGAGAGCAGGACGGAGAACGCGGCGAGAAGAGTCATGTAGAGGGTCGAGCCCTCTCGAAGGCCCAGCTCCCGGAGCCGAGCCGTGATCTCCGGCGGGAAGATGAAGGGCCGGCGCGCGCCGCTGAACCCCGACACCGCTGGTCGCGCGCGGTCGGTCGGAAGATTCAGGACGGGCAGCGTTCCCCCGAGCTGGCGCCTCCAGTAAGAGAGCAGCTCGGCGAGGGCGTCTCCCCGGAGCCACTCCTTCTGCCAGGATGCAAAATCCGCATACTGAACCGGCAGCTCAGGCAGGGACGCCGATCGACCGGAGGCGACGGAGGCGTAGAGAGTCCCGAGCTCGCGAAAGAGCACGCCCGTCGACCACCCATCCGTGACGATGTGATGCATGGTGAGGATAAAGACGTGTTGCGTCGCGCTCCACCGAAGCAGCACCGCTCGGAACAGGCGATCCGACGTCAGGTCGAACGGACTCTCCGCTTCGTCCGTCGCCCGGGAACGAGAGACGTGTTCCTGCTCGGCCTCTGAAAATTCTTCGAGCGATATCGGTTCGAGACGGACCGCCCGGGGCGGATGAATCCGTTGACGGGCTTCTCCGCCCGCCAATTGAAAAGATGTGCGCAGCATCTCGTGGCGGCGGACGATCTCCGTCAGCGCGGCCTCCAGCGCCGGCACGACCAGTTCTCCCGTGAGACGCAGCGCGACCTGGACGTTGTACGCCGGGTTGCCGGGTTCCAGCTGATCCAGGACCCACAGCCGTTGCTGCGCGAACGAGGCCGGGAGAGTAACGGTCGATTCCGCCGGGCGCCCCGCGTCGGACGCGCCGGCGGCGGCGGACGGCAGGGCATCTTTTCCGGTGGGATTCATGAGCCGGGGCGAGCGCCTAGATGACCTGGCGCTTTCGCAGGTCCTTCAGTTCAGCCGCCGAAAGGCCCAACCACTCGCGATACACCTCGTCCGTGTGCGCGCCGAGCTCCGGGGGCCCCCTTCGGACGCTGCCGGGGGTCTCCGACAATTTCACGGGTATTCCGACCTGCCTCGTGGCACCGAGGGTTTGATGCGGCGCTTCGACGACCATACTGCGCTCCGACGCCCGCTCCGCGCGAATCGCGTCCTCGACGGTGTGAATCCCGCTGCACGGGATTCCGGCGCGCTTCAGCAGGGAGACCCAGTGCTTCGCGGACTTCGACGAAAAGAGGGCTTCGAGCGCCGCGTGCAGCCGCTCCCGCTCCGCCACCCGCCCGGCGTTCGTCGCGAAGTCGGCGTGGGGCTCGAATCCCGAGGGCTTCAGAGCGTCGCACAATCGCCGCCAGAGCGCGTCCGTTCCGACTCCCAGCGCGAATCGCGAGGCGGCGGACGCCTCGAAGACCTCGTAAGGCGCCAGCGACGGATGCATGTTTCCGAGCCTCTTCGGGCTGCCCGTGCCCGCGAGGACGCTCGATGCGTGAAAGGCCAGGAGCGAGAGGGCGCTGTCGAGAAGAGCCACGTCCACGAGCTGCCCCTCACCGGAGAGGTCGCGCGCCCGCAGGGCCGCCAGCGTCCCATACGCCCCGTAGAGCCCGGCGGTCATGTCCGCCAGAGGGACTCCCGCTTTCGTGGGACCTCCGTCCGGATCGCCGGTGACGCTCATGATCCCGCTCTCCGCCTGGATCGTGAGATCGAATCCCGCTTCGCACCTCCGGGGTCCGGTCTGCCCGTATCCGGAGATTGCGCAATAGATCAGGCGGCGATTCACCTTCCGAAGCGCCGCGAAATCCAGCCCGGAACGCGCCAGCGATCCCACTTTGAAGTTTTCGACGAAGACGTCGGCGCGGGCCACCAGGCGCTTCAGGAGCTGCTGCCCGTCGGGGTGATGGATGTCGAGCGTCACGCTGCGCTTGTTGCGGTTGATGCTCAGAAAGTAGGTGCTGTGCCCATCCACGAAGGGCGGCCAGCCGCGGGCGGGATCTCCGTTTCCGGGTTGCTCGATCTTGACGACGGTCGCCCCCATGTCACCGAGCAGCATCGTGCAGAACGGTCCCGCGAGCGTCCGTGACACGTCGAGAACCAGCGTCCCCGAGAGGGGTCCGAAGTCGCCCGCCGTCAGCGCTCGGTCCGACGCGGGCGCAGGCTTCCGTTGCCGCGACCGACCTGCGGAGGTCGCGTCCCGCGGCCCACGGCGGCGCGTCACCGCGGCACGGATGGATTCATCTCGCGACCACCGGCCCCGGCGACGCCTGACGAGCCGTGATCTCTTTCAACTTGTTCA
This sequence comes from Acidobacteriota bacterium, assembly GCA_020199905.1. Classification (GTDB taxonomy): domain Bacteria; phylum Acidobacteriota; class Thermoanaerobaculia; order UBA5066; family Gp7-AA6; genus JALYUA01. The sequence goes on along the minus strand of JAIVJS010000026.1, from coordinate 64,525 downwards.
ACTGGTACAGGCTGCTCATGATCGACTCGAAGTCGAGGCCGAAATCGATGAGGCAGGTGATCTCGTCGACACCGATCGCCTTCAGGGCCAGGACACGGTCGCGACAGGTGGCGACGGTTCCCACCAACCCGCGCTCGTCGAAAAGCCTCTCCGTGGCCTGCTTCGTCAGAAAGTCGCGGTCCTCTTCCGTGGGCGCGAACTCCTCGCCGGACCCCCGGACACGGTCCGCCTGAAGACCGAGGTTTACGAGAAGGTAGTCGAGGTAGGCGCCTCCCACCTTTTCGCGGACCGTTTCCATGTGCTCCGCGAGAAATGTGTGCAGGCTGACGGTGACCTGCCCCGTCGCGGGATCGTGCCCCTTCCGGGCTCTCGCCTCCCGGTAGACGGCGATTTTGGGCGCGAGCTCCGCGACAGACATCAGAAACATGGACGTGATCACGTTCGCGCCGATCTCGCCCGCCTTCTCGAACGTCGCGTCCGATTGACACGAGAGCCAGATGGGGAGCGACCGCTGAACCGGCCGCGGGTAGGTCATCACCTCGATCGGGTTTCCCGCGCCGTTCGGGAGCGTGATCGGCCGGCCGGCCCACAGCTCTCGGACGATCCCGATTCGCTCGAACATGACGTTCCGGCGGTCACCAAACGTCGAGGGAGAGAGCGCGAAATCGTTGACGTGCCAGCCCGACGCGAACGAGACTCCCGCCCTCCCGCCGCTCAGGTTATCGACGACCGACCACTCCTCGGCCACCCGAATCGGGTCCTGGAGGGGCAAGACGACGCTCGCCGCGCGAATCTGGATCCGGCTGGTCACCGCGGCGATTGCCGCCCCGACCACGGCCGGGTTCGGATACAGGCCGCCGAACGAGTGGAAGTGCCGCTCGGGGGTCCAGACCGCCGCGTACCCGTGCTGATCGGCGAACCGCGACGCCTCCAGCACCAGCCGGTACTTTTCCGGCGAGTCCGCGGATCCGTCGGCTGAAAAGAAAAACAGGCTGAACTGAAGGGGCGAGTCGGGACCGCGTGGCCCCGGCGTTTTCGAGGCCGCCGCGCGCGCCGGAGCCTCGGGCGGTGCGGCGCGCTCCACGCGGGGAGACGCGAGCGGCTCCGGCGAGGGAGCCGGCTGAGAGCGGCGGGCGATGGGCCCGCGGACCGGCGATTTTCCCCGGCCGCGTTCCACCGCCGCGCAGACCTCCGCGAACGTCGGCGTATCGAAGAGCGCGCGCAGCGGAAGCTCCACGCGGAGGTCCTTCCGGACGCGAGCCACGAGGAGGGAAGCCCGGATCGAATCGCCGCCCAGTCGGAAAAAGTTTCCGTCCGGCTCCGCATGCTCGATCTTGAGAAGATCGCACCAGATCCTCGCCAGCGGCGCCTCGACCGAAACCGTCTCCTCCGCCGGGCGCTTTTCCTCCGCCGGGCTTTCTCCGCTTTCGGGGGGCGCGAGGCCGAGAGCCTGCGCGAGGCCGATCCGACGCAGCTTTCCCGTGGGCCCCTTCGGGATTTCTTCGCGGATGAGAATCTGGCGCGGGACCTTGTACTCGGCGAGCCGGGCGGCCGCGAACCGCCGAAGCTCCGCCTCCGACGCCGAGGCGCCCGGCCGGAGGACGACCGCGGCCGCAACGTCTTCGCCGAGGGTCGGGTGCGGCACTGCGAAGGCGACCGCCTGCAGTACCGCGGGATGTCCCATGAGGGCCTCATCCACCTCGAAAGGCGAGAGCTTTTCGCCGCCGCAGTTGATGATCTCTTTCAGCCGGCCTGTCAACGAAAGAAATCCATCCTCGGAGAGGACGCCCTGGTCTCCGGTTCGGAACCATCCCCGCGTAAAGGACGCCTCGTTGGCGGCGGGGTTCCGGTCGTACCCCTGCATGACGGGAAGGCCCTGGATCACGATTTCGCCGGCCTCGCCCGCGGGAAGCTTCTCGCCCGACTCGTTCATGATCGCGACGGCAGGGCCGGCGGGGACACCGACCGACCCCGCGCGGCCGCGGCCGGGCGGGAGCGGGTTCGAGGTGATTTGAACGCACTCGGTCATGCCATACGCCTCGATGACCGGACATCCGAACTCCTGCTCCAGTCCCGTCTTGACGGACGGCGGAAGAAAAGCGGCGGATGACCGGATGAAGCGCAGGAGGCGGTCCTGCGGCGCGCCGCGGTGCGCCCCGGCGTTCTCGACGATGGCCTGGTGGATCGTCGGAGCGGCCGTGTACCAGGTGGGCTGGAAGGTCCTCACCCAATCGAAGAACTCAGGGATCCGAAGACCGGGCGTACTGACGACCGAGGCTCCGGCCGTCAGGGACGAGAGTGTGGCGATGATCAGCCCGTGAGCGTGGAAGAGAGGCATCACGTTGATGCAACGGTCCTCGGGACGGATCTCGAGCGCGACGGCGATGTTGTGGGCCGCCGTGCAGAGCTCCCTTTGCGAGAGAAGAACCGCCTTCGGCCGCGACGTCATGCCCGACGTGTAAAGCACGAGAGCGGGATCCTCGGGACGCGCGGATACCCCGCCACCGCCGGAGGCGCCCTGCGCCGGACCGGCAAAACGGACCCGCCCCGCCGGGGCATCGAGCTCGGGCGAGATCTCGAGAATCGGAATGCCCCGGGCGAGCGCGGCGGGCCGTGCGGGAGAATCGACGCCCTCGGGGAGAATCAACGCCCGGGCGCCGAGATCGTCGAGAAAGAAATCGAACTCCGGCTGCCGGTATGCGGGATTCAAGGGCGCGCAAATGGCGGCGACCGAGACGCCGAGGAATGACGCCGCCATTTCCGGGCCGTTCGGTATCACGACCGCGACGCGATCGGTCCGACGGACCCCGGCCTCCTTCAACCGCCCGGCGATCGCCGCCACGGAGGCGGCGAGGTCCCCGTACGTCGCGGGCTTGCGCCCCGGGGCCGCCAGCGCGATCGCCTCGGGGCGCGAGCCAGCCCGCCGCTCGAGCAGGTCCGTCAGAGTCAGCGAGACCGGATGGTTCAGAGCACTCGAGGAAACAGGCGTCGAGTCTGTCACTTCACATTCCTCTCCGGAGCGCCGAAGGGGCCCCGCGGCGGGGTCCTCACAGGCTCGGCATCTCGAAAAGCCGGAGAAAGAGCCCGAACGTCAGGACGATCAGCAGCAAGTCCGTCTCATAGGGAATATTGAGCATGAAGTCGGGATCCGCGTACTGCTTTCGCAACCGGCCGACCTCCGCGGCGTTGAAATAGCCCTGCCGGGCGATGGTGTCATTCGACAGAAGGTCTTCCACCCATTCGGTTTTCAGCCGCAGAAGCTGAGGGCTTCCGGGCGAGGCGAAGGGAAATTTTTCCCGCTGCGCAATCACCGGGGGAAGGTACCGCGAGGCGATCTGGCGCAGGGCGTATTTCTCCTGGAATCCGCGAAGCTTCAGGTCCGGGGGCATCCTCGCGACCGAATCCAGCACTCCGAGATCCAGAAACGGAAAGCGCCCCTCGACGGAGTGCGCCAGGAGCATTCGATCTCCGGCGTCGCCGAGGAGATGGTCGGCGAGCCGGACCTTCAAGTCTACGTACGACCGTTTGTGAATGGGATGAAGTCCGGCGATCTTGCCGGGGTCGACGACTCCGAATCGGATGAAGTCGAAGTCGGCGTAGCGGGCGGCAACCTGCTCCGAAAAGAGCGATCGCTTGACGGCGCGGAGGGCGGACTGATGCGCTTCGTAATGAAAACCGGGATCGCCCCAGAGAGTCTCACGCAGGATGGTCTCTTCGGAGGCGCCGGCGCCGCCGTCCTGCTGCTGCCGTCGAAACGCGTCGAACCGATAGCTCGTGTACCCCGCGAAGAGCTCGTCGGCGCCTTCCCCCGTCAGGACCACCCGGACGCCTTCCGACTGCGCCGCGGCCGACAGCGCGTGCGTCGCCGCGTTGTAGGTTTCCTTCAAAGGACACTCGCAGTGCCAGATGACGTTCGAGAGGCTGTCGGCGACGTCGGCGACGCCGAAGTCTATCTCCCGGTGAGGGAACTTCAGCTCCTCCACCATGACCGACTGATAATCCCGCTCCGCGAAGTACGCGTCGTTGAAAACGACCGAGAAGGTGGTCTTCTCCTCAGGAGACACGGCTCGGATCATGCTCGTGACGAGAGAGGAGTCGAGCCCGCCGCTCAGATACGCTCCCGCGGGCACGTCGGCCTGAAGGCGGCGCCGGACGGAGGAGAGCAGCCGTTCCTCCAGCTCCGCCAGGTCCTCGCTCTCCGACCGGAGATAGATCGCCTCCGATTCTTTCGGATACGGCACATCCCAGTATTCCGCGGTCCTGACCACGCCATTGCGGACCTCGAGGAGATGGCCGGGAGGAAGGCTTCTAATTCCCTGGAACATCGTCCGCGGGCTGACGAGACCGGGAAGGGAGAGTACCTGGTCGAGGCCGGTCAGATCCACCCTGCGATCCACCAGCGGGTGAACGAGGAGGGACTTGATTTCCGACGCGAACAGCAGCGTGTCTCCGACGATCGTGAAGAAGAGCGGTATGACGCCGAACTGATCCCGCGCCAGCAGAACGGTCTGCTTCCGTTGATCGAAGATCGCCAGCGCGAACTGACCGTTCAGCATGTTGAGAAGCGATGACCCGACGTCTTCGTAGAGATGCACCAGGACCTCGACGTCCGACCGGGAGCGAAATCGATGACCGCGGCCTGCGAGATCGTCTCGCAGGTCCAGATAGTTGAAGATCTCGCCGTTGCAGACCAGATGGATCGACTCATCCTCGTTGGACATCGGCTGATTTCCGCACGCGAGGTCGATGATGCTCAACCGCCGAACACCGAAACCGACGCGGTCGTCCACGAAGAATCCCGCGTTGTCCGGCCCACGGTGAATCAGCCTCTCCGTCATCTGCGCGAGAACGCCCTCGTCGATCTCACCGGGCCCCCGGACGTTGACGATGCCGCAGATCCCGCACATGCTCAGGCTGGAAAAATCCTCGCGTATGGCCGCAGACGGTCCGGGGGCACCGCCGGGCCCCGGGCGGCCGGCCGTTCCCCTCCCCCGACCGGCGGCACGCGGGGGGTCGCCGCGCTCTTTTCCTGACCGGCGGGACCGTATCAGGCCTTCCGCGGGGGGCCAGGCGCCTCGACTCTCCTCGGGGGCGCCCGGCCGGTGCGCTTCCCTCAGAAACGCAGGGCAACTTCCGCGAAGAAGCGGCGGGGGGCCGCGACGTAGAACTGGCTGTCGCCGATCTCGCTCTCCGACGTGTAGTGCCGGCTGTCGCCGAGATTCCGGCCGACGACCGAGATCCGAAACCGGTCGAGATCCCAGCTCACCCCGGCGTCGGTCTCATAGAAGGCGTCCGTGAAGAACCCGTTGCGGCGGTTGAGCGGCCGACGCCCCTGGTGGCGAACGGCCACGAAGATCCCGGCGCCGGTGCGTGGCGCCCAGGAGAGCTTCGCGTTCCAGAGGTCGCGAGGAACGAGCTCGAGCCGTTTCCCGTCGACCACGCGCAGCTCACCGTCCGGCGTCAGGAACGAAAACCGTATGAATCGGGCATCGTGGTGGGCATAGCCGGCCGAGAAGGACAGGTCGGGAAGCGGGGCCGGCCGATATCCCACTTCGATCTCCGCTCCCTGAAACCTCTCCGATCCGGCGTTGAGAAGCACGGGCGTTCCATCCGCGCCGAGATTCGAGACCACGATGTTTTCGAAGATCATGTGGAAGAGAGCGAGATCCACGGACACCTGGCGGTCGAACCACCGCGTCTTGAGCCCGACTTCGCCGCTCCGGGTTCTTTCCGGATCCAGGATGCGGGCGTTCTCGGCCTCTGTCAGGTTGGGCGCCGCCGGCTTGAACGCCGACTTGGCCGCCACGTAGAAGTGGACGGAATTGACGCCGCCGGGACGATCGGAGACGAGCCGCACGAGGCCGCTCACACCCCCCGACCACTTCCCATCGGATCGTGAATCCCGCGTGACGTCCGCTTCCGGGGCTCCGACCTCCTGACTCTGCGCGACGAGGCGCTCTGAAACGGAGTCGAAGCGCGCGCCTCCCGTCAACGTGAGGAACGGCACCGGCGTCCATTCGTCGTTCACGTAGAAGCCAACGAACGTCCGGCGGTCCACGAACGACCGGTTGTCTCCCGTGGGCGTGTCCGCGAAGCGCGGCACGACGACGGGGTCGATCTGGAGGTCGATGTCGAACCCCGTTCCCGACGCGGTCGTTCGTCCCCAGGTGATCGCGGCGCCCCCGACCAGCCGGTGCCGGCCGGCGGCATCGAAGAGGGCCGTCACGTGCAGATCGTCGTAAAGAACGGTTTCGTGAGGCTTCAACGAGACGCCCGCGGCCGCGGCGGTGTTCCCGTCAACCTCGCCCACGAACGAACGGACCGAGATCTGGTCGTCGCGGGTTGCGCCGAATACGTTCTCCAAAGAGAGGGACTTCGAGAGGGGCTTCGCCACGCGGGTTCTCACGGAGTAGACCCGATGGTCGAGACGGCCTCCATCCACCCCGTAATTCCGGTCGATCCGGAACCCCGGCAGCGGCTCCCCCGCGTCGACCGGCAAAGGCGATCCAAAGAACTGCGTCGTGCGGAAGACGTCGGCCATTCCGGAAAACCCCCCTCCGCCCGAAAGGGGGACGTCGAGCCGCACTCCGCCTCGATCTTCGCGGTAGTCCGTCCGTTGCTGCCATCCTTTCGCGCGATCGAAGGTTCCGAACAGCCGAAGCTTCGCGATCCCGAGGTCCTGCGTGCGGGAAAGGTGCAGCCGGCCTTCGGAGAAAGAACCTCCCCCGGCGCGCAGGTCGCTGCCCTGCGCCGCCGGCCGCGTGAACACCTGGATCATTCCCGCGAAGGCCGAGACGCCGTAGAGAGTTCCCTGCGGCCCCTTCACGATTTCAATGCGATCGACGTCCTCGATGTTGATCTGGGACAGGGACGGATTGAAAGCGCCGCCCGCGGGCATTCCGTCCACCATGACGAGCAAGGCGTCGAACTCCTTCAACCCCCGCATCCCTATGTTGGGCAGCCGTCCGCCGTTGTCGCTTCCGAGCCCGGTGTCCACGCCGACGACGTCCTGAAGCGCCTCCGCGAGAGTCTTGACGTTTTCCCTTCGGAGCTGTTCGCCCGTGATCACCGTCGCCTGGCCGGGAATTTCCGTCTCGGCTTCCGGGAGTCGCGTGGCCGAGACGACCACGTCTTCGCGGGTCGCCGGCGCACCCGCAGAACCCGCCGGAGGCGCCGCCTGTCCCAGCAGCGGGGCCGACGTCGGCGCGAGCGCCAGAAGCGCCACCAGAATTCGCGGCAGCAGCTGGCTTCCTTTCGGCGAGCTCAAGGCCGCACCTCGAGCGGATCCGAACCCGAGACGCCGATTGTGTCCGTCGTTCCCGGGAACGGCGAGCGCAGAGAGGCGAGCTTCCGCAACACGATCCTCGCGCGCTTCCACCGTCCCCCGGAGCGGCGGTGCATGCCCTTCGGAAGCCGGATGCCGAGTCGCTGCGGGGCTCCCGACTCGATTTGCCGCACGCGCTCGCGCCTCAACCCGAGCTCGGGCGCGATCCTCGCGAGTGGCCGCGGCCGGCCGGCGATCCCCGGGCTCGAGCGGAGAACCCGTATCTCGCGCGGCGTCAGCGATCCCGCGCCAGTCTGGATCGGAAGGCCCGGAAAGTCGTTCTCCCAGACGGCCAGGGGCTGCTCCTGCCGGCAGTCGCAATCGGCCTCGAGTCGCTCGGGCCGCGTCGAGGCCGAGGCGAGAGCCCGCGCGGCCGCTTCCCCGTTCTTCTCGAGCCAGAGCCGCGCTGTCATCCGGACTTCGAAACTCTCACGGGCGGAGCTCGCGAGGACTTCGCCGAGCGTATCGATCAGCTTGCCGTGGCTCTCGAAGCGTACGCGGTCGCCGCTCTCCCGCGGAGAGCGCGCTTCCGATGAATGCGTCATGTTCTTCTCCCGCTTCGCCGTCGAAGCGAAACCGATCTGGTTGGATGGCCGCGGTGGACGCGGGACGGGGCACTCCCGTCCGAGTCCGGACGCGGGACAGAGATCCCGGCGGGCTCGCCGCCAGCGGCTCTCTCAGATCCGCTGGGGAATGGCGAGAGGAGAAGAGCGGGGAGGACGCGAAAAGAGGACCAGAAACGTTCGGGGCACCAGGAATTCGCGGTGAGTCTCACGGACGGCTATCGGGTGTCCCGCCATGCGGCGCGGGATTTCGGCCGCGTCGGGGGCTTCCGGCAGAACGGTCATGCTCTCCGGAGAGGCGGAGAGGTCTCCGTCGGAGAGCGGCCGGTCAGTGCGGGCGCCGCCCTCCGCCTCCGCCCAGATCTCTCCCGAATGCCAGCGCAGGCGGATCCGGGCCGCGGAGGGATCGGGAACGATCTGAAACGGGCGGCTCGCGGCGGCGATCACCTCCCTGCCGTCCCCCCCCATCCGGATCGCGAGGCGCGCGAGGTTCGTGTCGAGTCGCGGAACTTTCCAGACCCACGAGCCCGCTTCCGATTCGAGCTCGTCGGTGAGCCGGACGGAATACGTCCGCCCCCCGTCCACGGAGAGCAGGAGCTCGACCTCATTCGCCGACGGGGACAAACCGGACCAGCGGACTTCCACGAGGCTCCCCGCCTCGAGCCGATTCGATTCCCCTCGGCGCGAAGACCGGCTCGATGAGGAATCGGGCGAGAACGCCGCGAACTCGAGAACGGGCATCTCGGCCGGAGAGGGACGCGGGCCCTCGGCCAGGGACGCGGTGACGAGCCCGCCGCCAATAAGAATTCCAAGCAGAATCCTGGGAAACATCGGGTTCAAGGTTAGCCGCCGGTTCCGAGCGAAGTCAAATCCGGAACGCGGACTCCCCTGCCGGCCGAGCACCGTCGCCGCGGGTACATCCTCCGGCGGGTTTTCCCGCGAGGCCGGAAAGCCCGACGTCGGCAAGTTCACGCTGACCTGCGCAGGTCGCCTCACGGCAAGTGGCTCATTTTCTCCGATATGGACAACGGAGGCCGCCCGCGCGGTTGAGGCCACCCGCCCCGGCCCCTCGCCGCGTCGCGGCCCCGTCAGGCGGAGGGAGCGGGTCGCGGCGTCAGCGGGGCGGCGGGTGGTCGGACGCGCGCCGCCCGCGCCGGCTCCCGGGCTGACGACACCGACTTCCAGTACGCCGTCGGGTCGTGCTCGAGAGCGCCGTCGGGAAGCCACGGCCACAAAGGCCCGAGATCCCGCCGCACCATGCGGGAATAGAAGGCGGGCAGCTTTGTCGCGCGCTGCTGGAAGAAAGGCCGGAACTCGCGGTCGTCTTCGAGGCGGCGGCGGATCTCGGTGTGGTACCGGATCCGGCCGGACCCCTCCGTCGACACCGCCCGCACGACGTTCATCAGGCGCGGGATGGCGCCCGACGTGCCGCGGAAGCGATTCCAGATGGCCCGCTTCGAGAAGGCGTATCGCGTCAAGTCGATTACGCGGTCGTAGAACTCCGGCCAGAGGTAATGGTTGGGCCGCACGTTCATCGACTGGTTGTTGTTCAGGAAATGAAAAGGAAACGGCAGCACGCGCCCGTCGCGCTGGTACTCGAGGTTCACCGGCGCCGCTCTCCCGAACGCCGTCAGGAGGGAGAATCCGGGGAAGGCGCCGGGAGTCATGTCGACGAACCGCTTCGTGAGCTCAAAAGGCTCGGGGCCTTCGTCCGAATCGAGCCCGAGCACGAAGTTCGCCTGGACGTACGGGATGTGCCGCAGGATCAGGTTGACGTGCTCAGACACCTGGCGGACTTTCTCCATTCCCTGGTTCGCTCCCGTCTTCGACTTGTTCCCGAGGTCGTACCAGGACTCGACTCCCGGAAGCAGGGCCCGAAAGCCGTTGCGCGCGAGGCGCTTCAGGTGCGGTTCGGACAGGAGTGACAGGCTGCTCTCGGCGATGAAATCGACGCTGCCCGGAGGCACCGCCTCCTCGATCATCCCGAGATAGCGGTCGAACTGCACGCCGAAATTCGGGTCGTGCCAGCCCACGAGCGGCCGCTCGAATTTCGTGCGGAGAAAGCGGAGGTCCTCCCGGAGGACGCCGAATTCGAGCGGCTGGTACGGCACCTCGGAGTCGATACAGAAGCGGCACGTGTACGGACAACCCAGGCTTCCGAGCATCGGAACCATCTTGATAAGAGGGGCCTTCGCCAGCGTCGGCTCGATGAAGGGCCAGCGTTCCTGAACGCCGGGCAGCGCCAGCGGCTGTGCGGCCGCCGCGAGGTGCAGTCCCGCCGGCCGGTGGGGCGAGCAATCCTTCAGGACGTCGCGGAGGATCTCCCGGTTGGTGAACCCGAGGACGTAGTCGAAATACTTCTGCGCATCTTCAGGGTAGCAGCGCGCGTGAGGACCCCCGAGCACCGTGACCGCGCCATGCTTCCGGAAGAGGGCGGAAAGGGCGTACGCAGTGTGCGCGGCTTCCGTGAAGGCGCCGAGGAACACGATGTCCGCGCCGGTCGGCAGCTCTCTGAGCAGGTCCTCGAAACCCGTGTAACAGACGAACCGCACGTCGTGGCCATCCTCGCGACACCACGCCCCGATCACCTGGGGCATCACGCTGGCGAGGTTGGGGTTCATGACGCGCGCGTAGAGGGCTCGCGTGGGGCTCCGCTCGACGATGTCGACGATGCCGACCCGCAGCTTCCTCCCCCGCGGCGACGGGACCGGAAGAGACGTCGGAGTCTGAGGGAGATCGGGGCGGGCGCGCACCCGACGAGGCGGGCCGAAGTTGTTCATTCGAGTGTTCGCAGCGTACACCAGCCGGTGAGACCGCACCTGCGTGGTCCGGTTCGAAGCGTCGCGATGCCTCAGAGACGGCGTTGGCATCGATCCAGACACGTCCGCGGCATGAGTTGCTCGAAGCGCCCTGGCGGGAGGATCCGGCTCTGGCCGCCCAACCTCAGAGTGTTGCCAGGAGCCGAAAGTAATCCTCGGGAGGAGTCTCGGAGAACCGGACTCCGAAGCCACTCGGCATGAGAGCTGCCAGAGCAGGTGGTCCACGAAAGGACCTCACGACAACGCCCCGGAGACCAACGTCTGTGTCTTTCGATGAGCGGAGGGTCATGGAAAGAGCGGTTCCCGGCTTCGGGGCCCGGATGGAGCAAACGAAGAGGCCGGAGGGCGACACGTCGTGCGTAAAGCCGGTGTGCTTGACCCCGGCCGCTTCGAATTCAACGAGAAACCGCCGCTTCTTACGGAGTCGGCGTTGTCTTTCCGGCACGGGCCGATTCTAGCCCTTTCGGACGCGGTCCGATCCGTCGGACGCGGCGCTGGCGAAGTCACGGGGATCGCGGAAACCAGGGGAGCTCCTTCTCCCGCCGGATCCGAAATCGAGTGGGTCGTGATCCGGATCCTCACGGTGAAGAAAGGGACGCGAGTGCGCGCCGAGTCGGTCGCCCGACGAGGCGGATTAGACTTCGGTCAGAACGCGAGCAAGATCCGCGAATTCTTCCTGAAGCTCGACCTGAGCCTGTCGCTGTAGGGCGTCCCTCCCAGGGCAACCGAATCGAGGAAGCGGCCTGAGGTGAGCGACGAAAGAGATTGGTCGGGGCGAGAGGATTTGAACCTCCGACCACCCGGTCCCGAACCGGGTGCGCTACCAGGCTGCGCTACGCCCCGAGAGAAGAGGGAGCGGTTATATCGCGTTCGCCGGCGCGGGTTCAAGGCGCGGCGGGCTCCGGAGCCGCTCCGCCGCTACTGAACGCGCGCGGAGAGACGGCCGTTGGCGTAGTCGAGCCGGAGCGTGCGCGTCTCCCCACCGCCGACCTGGGCCGTGGCGGTCGCGAGCACCGACGCCGGGATGTCCGGGCCCGAGAGCCAGACCTTCACCGAGGCCGCGCCCGCGTGGACCGGGATCGATTCGTCGATCGTGCCGCGCTCCCTCACGGTCTTGAAGAGGCCTTCCTTGTGCTTGAAGGAGAACTGCTTCCGCAGCAGGATCTGATCGTTCACCGCCACCATCACATGGCCTTCCGACACGGGAGAGTCGAAGAGCAGCCGCAGCATGCCGCTCGTCGAGACGGCCACGGGCGGCGCGGTGGGCTGCGCGGCGGCGGTCGTCGGACGGACCTCCTTCACCGGCGCGACGGCGGCGCGCCGGACGGGTGCCGCCGTCGGCTTCAGCTTCTTCCTGGCGGCGACATCGGCTTCCGCAATCTTCGCGCTCGCCTGCTCCCGCAGTTGCTGGGCCTCCACGCGTCCGCCATCCATGGCGAGCGTGTCGTCGGCGCGCTTCTTCGCTTCGTCGAAGTTGCCCGCGGCGAAGGCCGCGACCGCAGCCTGCATCGCTTTGTCGGCTTCCGCCGTCTTGCGCGACTGCTCCTGTTTGCCCTGGAGCGCGTTTTCCGCCATCTGCGCATACTGCCGGGCCTGCGCGTTGTTCGGACTGCGGGCCAGCAGGCTTCGGAAGAGGGCGAGGCTTTCCTCGTATTGGCCGTCGGCGAAGAGCTTCTTGCCCTCCTCGAGCGATCCCCGTCGATCGCGCGTCTCCTTCTCGAGCGCCGCGTCGACCGGCATCGTGGGGCGGGAAACCCTCGCGCGCCGCCACAGGAGTCCGCCGACGATCGCGACCAGCACGAGCACCGCGATCCCGACCACGCGCCAGAACCAGGCGGGATTGACCTCGGAGCGGACGAGCCGTTTCCAGTCCTGGCCCTTGAGAAAGGCCGCCTTCTCCTGCAGCTTCTGGGCGAGCGAGGGAGGACGTCCCTTGCTCGAGTCCTTGGGAGCCGACCTCCGCCTGGCCGGGAGCGCGAACGGCGTCGTCGGGGCGCGGGATGCGGCGAAGGCGGCCGGGGACTGCGCGGCGGCCGCCGGAGCGCCGGAGCCATCCCCTCCCGGAAGGGCGTCGGCCTTTCCGGAACCGGACCCCGCCGGCATGACGGGAGTCAACGGTGGAAGCGCCTCCCCCGGGGTGGAGACCGCCGGGCCCGCCGGCGACGAGGCGGAACCCGATGCCTCGGCGCCGGCCTGCGGGGGCGTTGCTTCCGGGGTCGCGCGCGGGTCCGATGAAATCGGGACTCCCGGATCCTCTCGGAACGCTTGCGTCGCGTCTTCGAGGCGAACGGGCGGCCGGACCTGCGTGCTGCGCCCCGAGCGCGCCTCCGTCTGATGGCGGTTCTCTTCCGCGGCCTCCAGGACCAGCTGGTCGATGTTGGCGAGCTTCAGAGTCGGCATGAACTCCGCCTCGGACACGATCGTGCCGAGGTCCTGGAGCGCCCGCTGCTCCTCCAGATGAGCGCGAAGCTGGTAGAGCGCGAGAGCGAAGTCCTTGCCGCGCTGGTACCGGTTCCAGGGATCCTTTGCCATCGCTCGGGCGACGATCGGGTTGAACTCGGAAGGGACTTCGCTCGAAAGCTCGGCGGGAGGCGTGAAGTCCTCGTGGACGATCTTGTACGAAATGGCGGTCAGGTTCTCGCCGACGAACGGCTTGCGGTGTGTCAGAAGCTCGTACAGAACCACCCCGAGGGAAAAGATGTCGCTGCGGCCGTCGACCGGCGCGCCGGAGACCTGCTCCGGAGACATGTAGTTCGGGGTCCCGAGAAACTGTCCCGTCGTCGTGAGGTTCGAAGACGCGACCTTCGCGATCCCGAAGTCGGTGATCTTCACCTTCTCGTCCGTCGTGATGATGATGTTCGCGGGCTTGATGTCCCGATGGATGATCCCCTTGCGGTGGGCGTAGTCGATCGCCTCCGCGACCTGGGCGATCATTTCCGCGATCTGGTCGTACGAAAAAGGCGCCCGTTCCGCCAGCAGAGACTTCAGATTCTTCCCCTCGATGTACTCCATCGCGATGAAGGACGTCGAGGTCTCGGGGTCCTCCCCGATGTCGTGGATCGTGACGATGTGAGGGTGGGAAAGGATCCCGGCCGTCTGGGCTTCGCGGACGAACCGCTCCCGGAATTCGCGCGATTCGGAGTCGTCGTCGCCGGCCATGCTGGACGCCCGGATGGTCTTGATGGCCACCATGCGGCCGATCACGGGGTCCTTGGCGAGGTACACGACCCCCATCGCGCCCTTCCCGAGCTCGCTCAGTACCTCGTACCGGCCGAGCTTGAGAAGCCGGGCCCCCGCGACTCCTTTATCCCCCATTGGACTCGAAGAAACTCCTTTCCCCCGAAGGCGAAATCTCCCCGAACACGCCTCCCGAGAGAGAACGGATTTCCGAAATTGTAGCGTCGCCGTGCAGGAGGGTCAATGCGCGCGTGTCATTCGAGGCCAGGCGGCGCGTTTTCTTCGACCCGAATGCCACCCGACGGCGCCTCCTCCCCGGCGTGGGACGGCGAAAAGAGGACGCGGCGCACTTCAGCGCCTTCGGCGTCGTCTTCCGGACCTCGAGACGCCCGGAGGAGCCCCGAGAGTCGCTCGCCCGGGCGCCCGACGGAGCGGCCTCTCGCAAAAGGCCGGGAGAACCCCCTCACCGGCGCGCCTCTGCGGTGCCGGACCCGTGAATATAATCCGGCGCATGAAAATTCTTTCGGCTCCGGAGCTCCGAAATGTCGCCGTCCTCGGGCACAACACGGTGGGCAAAACCACGCTCATCGCCGGGCTGCTGCACGCGGCCGGCGCGACCACCCGCCCCGGAAAGATCGAAGAGGGCACGTGCCCGACCGACTTCGACGGAGAGGAGATCGAAAGGCGGATCTCGATCAACCTCGCGTGCGCCCACGTCATGCATCGGGACGTGCGGATCAACTTCATCGACGCCCCCGGCTACGGGATCTTCTCCCCCGAGGCGCGGGCCGCGGTTTCCGCGGCCGACTCGGTGCTCCTCGTCCTCGACGCCGTCTCGGGAGTCGAGGTCCAGACGGAGAAAGCGTGGAAATTCGCCTCGGAGTTCAACCGGCCGGTCCTCTTCGTTATCAACCGCATGGATCGCGAGCGCGCCTCCTTCGACCGGGCGCTCGAGGCCATGAAGAACCGATTCGGCAGGGGCGTCGTGGCCCTCCAGATCCCGGTCGGGGAGGAGCGAGCTTTCCGCGGGACCATCGACCTCGTCCGGATGGAAGCGCACTCGCACGACAGCGGAAAGCGGGTGGACGGCCCCATCCCGGAAGATCTCGCCGAGCAGGCGCGCGCCCAGCACGAGCAGCTCGTCGAGCTCGTCGCGGAAGGCGAGGACGGGCTGATGGAGAAGTTCTTCGCTCAGGGCACGCTCGATCCGGCGGACCTGATGCCGGGGTTGAAGTCCGAAGTGGCCGACCGGAAGATCTTTCCGGTCCTCTGCGCCTCCTCCGCGCACGAGATCGGCCTCGTCCGGATCCTGGACGCCTGCGTCGCCATCCTTCCGTCTCCCGAGGGCGCCGCGGTCGAGGGGACCGACAAGGACGGCAAGCCGGCGAAGATCTTCACCAATGAGACCGATCCCGCCGTGGCCCAGGTCTTCAAGACCGTCTCGGACCCGTTCGCCGGCAGGATCTCCTACCTTCGCGTGCGCTCCGGGAAGTTTCAGTCCGACGGCACGTACTGGAATTCGACCCGGGGCATCCCCGAGCGCTTCTCGGGGCTCTTTCTCCCCCAGGGCAAGGAGCACGTCAACGTGCCGGAGGCGCGTGCCGGCGACCTCGTCGCTGTCGCGAAGCTGAAGGAGACGACCACCGGCGACACGCTGACCGCGAAGGACCATCCGGTCGTCCTCCCGAAGCTCGTCGTGCCGGAGGCCTCGATCGCCTACGCCATCGAGCCGCGCGCGAAGGGCGACGAAGACAAGATCTCGACCGCCCTCCACAAGCTGATCGAGGAGGACCCGTCGCTGCATTTTCAGCGCGACGACGAGACCAAAGAGTTTCACCTGTCGGGCGCGTCGCAGCTGCACGTCGAGATCGCCGTGGCCCGGCTCAAGCGACGGTACGGCGTCGAGGTCATCCTCCATCCCCCGAAGGTCCCCTACCGCGAGACGATCAAGGGGAAGGCCGAGGCGCACGGGAGGCACAAGAAGCAGTCCGGCGGCCACGGGCAGTTCGCCGACTGCCGCATCCGGGTCGAGCCACTTCCGCGCGGCGCGGACTTCGAGTTCGTGGACGACATCTACGGAGGCTCGATTCCGCGCAACTTCATTCCCGCCGTGGAAAAGGGCATCCAGGAGGTCCGCCGCAAGGGATTCCTGGCGGGCTTCCCGATGGTGGACTTCCGCGTGATCCTCTACGACGGCCAGTACCACGACGTCGACTCCTCCGAGCTCGCCTTCAAGATCGCAGGATCACTCGCCTACAAAGAGGCGATGGAAAAGGCGCGGCCGACGCTGCTCGAGCCCGTGATGAACGTCGAGGTCTCCACGCCCAACGAGTACGTCGGCGACCTGATGGGAGACCTCTCCTCCCGCCGCGGCCACGTCCAGGGCATGGACGCGGAGTCGGAGGATACGGTGATCAAGGCGCAGGTGCCGATGGCCGAAATGCTGACGTACGGCGCCCAGCTGCGCTCGATCACGCAGGGGCGGGGAACCTTCCACATGGAGTTCTCGCACTACTCGGAAGTGCCCCACGCGGCCCAGGAAAAGATCATCGCGCAGTCGAAGGCGGGCAAGGCCGCCCGCCTGCCGATTCGTCCAGTAGCCACAGGAGGCTTCCCCGGCGCGGGCGGACGCGGGCGGCGGGCAGGTCTTTTCCCGCTTTGGTCCTGCGGATAATCGCCGCGGCGGGCGCGGCTTTCTCCTGGCCGGCCACGAGGAAGACGACGCGCCGGGCGGCGTCCAGGACCGGGTAGGTCATCGTGATCCGCCACTCGCGGAGCTTCGGGACCCAGTTCGCGGCGACCGGGGTGTCCCGTTCCTCGAGAGCGCGCGTCCCCGGAAAGAGAGACGCCGTGTGTCCGTCGGGCCCGAGGCCCAGGAGGACGAGGTCGAGCCGCGGCCTGCCCCGCTCCCCGGCGAACTCCGTTTCGAGAGCGCCTGCGTACTCGGCGGCGGCCCTCTTTGGCGGAAATTCTCCGTGAATCCGGAAGACGCGGTCCGCCGGAATCTTCAGCGGCCCGAGCAGCGTCCGGGCGGCCATGAGGTAATTGGAGCGATCCGAATCCGGCGGAACGCACCGTTCGTCGCCGAAAAAGAAGCGGATCCTCCCCCACTCGATGCCGCGCCGGAACGGACGCCGCGTCAAGCGCTCATGAAGAAGGCGGGGCGTCGACCCTCCGGAGAGCGCGACGCGAAACACGCCGCGCGCCGCGATGGCCTCATCGGATGCCGATCGAAATTCGCGCGCCGCCGCCTCGGCGAGGCCGGCCGCCCCCGGCAGCACCCGCACCTCGAAGCGAGGCGGCGCCTCGGCCGGCAGGGTCGTGCGCAGCCCCGTTCCGTTCTTCGCTTCTCCCCCGCCGTTCTCTCGTCGCGTCCGGTCCCGCCGTCCGACGCTCAACGCTGAACGCTCAACGATCGACCCTCTTCTCGACTACAACGTCCTCCACCGCCGCCCCTCCCTCTCGAGGAACCGGTCCGCGGATTCCGGACCCCAGGTCCCCGACGCGTAGTTGGGAAAGTCGGTCGCGGGGTGCCCTTCCCACGCGCGCAGGATCGGCGAGACCACCCGCCAGGCCTGCTCGACCTCGTCGCCCCGGGTGAAAAGAGTCTGGTCGCCGTGGGTGACGTCGAGAAGGAGCCTCTCGTAGCCGCCCTGGATCGGCGCTCCGAGCTTGTTGTACGGAAAATCCATGTACACCGACTGGATCTGCATCACCGTGCCGGGGATCTTCGCGTCGAACTTCAGCGACACGCCCTCGTCCGGCTGAATCCGCACGCGGAGCACGTTCGGGTTCAAGGTTCCGACCGCCTTCGAGAAGAGAGGATGAGGCACGCGTTTGAACTCGATCGCGATCTCGGAGACCCTCTCCGCAAGCCGTTTCCCGGACCTCACGTAGAACGGCACGCCGGCCCACCGCCAGTTGTCGATGGCGAACTTGACCGCGGCGTAGGTGGGCGTTCCCGAGGCGGGATCCACCTTCTCTTCTTCCCGGTATCCCGGCACCTTCTTGCCGCCCACGACGCCCGGTCCGTACTGTCCGCGCACGGCCCACTCGTCGATCGCGTTTTCCGGGATCGGCCGGATGGACTGGAGCACCTTTACTTTTTCCGCGCGGACGGCGTCCGCCTCGAAGGCGACGGGAGGCTCCATCGCGGTCAGGCAGAGGAGCTGCAGCAGGTGGTTCTGGAACATGTCGCGGACGATGCCCGCGCCCTCGTAATAGCCCGCGCGATGCCCGATCCCGACGGTCTCGGACACCGCGATCTGCACGTGGTCCACGTACCGGTTGTTCCACAGGGGCTCGAACACGCCGTTGGCGAAGCGGAGGACGAAGATGTTCTGAACGGTTTCCTTCCCGAGGTAGTGATCGATCCGATAGATCTGCCGCTCCTTGAAGACCGAGCGGAGCTCGTCGTTCAGGTCCTTCCCGGACTGCAGGTCGTGCCCGAACGGCTTCTCGACGACGACACGCGCCCATCCCTGGTCGGGGGATGCGAGCCCCTTGTCGCCAAGGAACTTCACGATCGTCGGATCCGCTTCGGGAGGCGTCGCCATGTAGAAGATCCGGTTCCGCGAGCCGGGCCGCTTGCCTTCGATCTGATCCAGAGTGGATTTCAAACGGTCGTAGAGGCCGGGATCGCCGAAATCGCCGGCCAGGTACCGCACGGTGGGCGGCAGCTCGCCCGGCCGCCCCTGCGTGGGAGGCGTGAATTCCCGCGCACCGCCCTCCAGGTACGCGCGAAATTCGGCGTCGCTCATCTCCGATCGGGCGAGCCCCACGATCGCGAAGTCGGGGGACACCGCGCCGTCGCGCAGCAGATGGGCGATGGCGGGCGCGAGGAGGCGCCGGGTCAGATCCCCGGACGCCCCGAAGATGACGAGCGTGCAGGGCGGCCGAGCCTCCTCTTCTCCCCGCACTTCCCGATCGTCGGAAGCCGCGGGCTCGACGCGGGGCTCGAACGGGACGACGACCGCGCTCATTTGGTCTTGACCGCGTGGCCGCCGAATTCGTTTCGCAGCGCCGCGTTGACCTTAGCGGCGAAGGCGTCCGGCTGGCGGGAAGAGAACCGGGCGAACAGGGCGCCCGCCAGACCGGGCATCGGCACGGCCTTGTCGATCGCGTCCTGGAGCGTCCAGCGGCCCTCTCCGGAGTCCTCCACGTAGCCCCGAATCCCCTGGAGTCCCGGGTCCTTCTCGAACGCGAGTACCAGGAGATCGAGGAGCCAGGAGCGCACCACGGACGCATGTGTCCAGAGCCGGGAGATCTGATCGAGCTTCAGGCCGTAATCGCTCCTCGCGAGAAGCTCGAAACCCTCCGCGTAGCCCTGCATCATCGAGTACTCGATCGCGTTGTGAACCATTTTGACGTAGTGCCCGGCGCCGGGACCGCCCACGTGGGCGTACCCGTCGGGCGGCGCGAGCGTCTTCAAGGCGGGCTCGACGACGCGGAAGTCCTCGGGCCTTCCGCCCACCATCAGGCAGTACCCGTTCTCCAGCCCCCAGACGCCGCCGGAGGTCCCCGAGTCGATGAACCCGATCCCGGCGGCGGAAAGCTCTCCCGCGCGCCGGGCGGAGTCCGTCCAGCGGGAGTTTCCGCCATCCACGATGATGTCTCCGCGGGAGAGGAGCGGCGTGAGCTCCGTGATCGAGTCGTCCACGGGCTTTCCCGCGGGAATCATCAGCCAGACCACTCGCGGGGCGGCGAGCTTCCCGACGACGTCTTTCAACGACGCGGCCCCGTCGGCGCCGCGCGACTCCGCTTCGCGGACCGACTCGGCGCTGCGCGCGAACGCCACGACCTGGTGGCCGTCGCGGAGAAGCCGCTGGACCATGTTGCCGCCCATCTTCCCGAGGCCGACGAATCCCAGTTTCATTCGAGCTCCTTCAACGGTGTGGAGACAATCCCGTTCGCCGCGCGGCAGCGCCGCAGCGGCGCAGCGCTGCAGCGCGGATCACGATTTCATTTTTCGCGATTCAGGATCTCGTTGACACGCGCGCCGAGCTCCGTGAGGCCGGATGCCACGTCTCCGTCGAGAGAGAACCGGACCGCCCTCCGGCCCCGCTTCTTCAGCGCCCCGAGATCCCCCGCCGCCTGCGCCTCGATGACGCGGCCGAACCCCCACGGCCTTCCCGGGATTTCGACGTCCTCGCCCGGCGTCGACGTCAGCTGCAGGAACACGCCCGAGGGAGCCCCTCCCTTGTGAAGCTGTCCCGTCGAATGGAGAAAACGTGGTCCGAATCCCACGGTCGTCGCGACGTGACGGGCGTCGCGCACACGCAGCCGAAGCCGATTCAGGGCCGCCTCGTTTTCCGCCGTCGAAGGAATGTACGCCATGATCGCGAAGTAGTCCCCCGGCCGGATCGAGCCGAGAAGTTCTTCGAGAGCCGCCGGATCTCTCTGGTCGGCCGGAAGCGCGTCGGACATTTCGCCGCCGTCGAGGATCGCGTTGGTTCCGTCTTTCGCTTCCTGCACGTTGGGCTGGTCGAAGGGATTGATCCCGAGAATCTTGCCGGCGACCGCGGTCGCGAACTCCCACCGGAACATTTCGGCCCCGAGATCGAGCGCGTCCTGGATCTGGAAGCGGGCGATCGGGTGCCCCGCCGCCGCGAGCGGCCCCAGCCGCGCGTCGTGCTCCATTTCGCGGTCCTCGGTCGCGATCGAGGCGAAGAACCGGTCGTTTCCGTAGACGTCCGGGGGCCCGGGCGTCTCTCCCTCGACGGGGAGGATTCCCTTTCCTTCCTTGCCGGTGCTCTCCGCGACCAGCTGCTCGATCCACATGCCGAAGCGGGGGATCGGAGTCCCCACGTCGAACGTGAGCTTGTCCCGCCCGGAGAGCGCGAGGACCCCCATCGCCGCACCCAGGACGAGGCCGGGGTTGTCCGGTCCCGCGGTGAGGCAGGACTGAGCCATCGCCCGGGCTCGCCGAAGGAGCTCCACGACGTCGATTCCCGCGAGCGCCGCCGGAACGATCCCGAAATTCGAGAGCGCAGAGTATCGGCCGCCGATCGCCGGGTCGCCGGGAAAGACGCGCCGGACTCTGCGGCGCGCGGCTTCGTTCTCGAGCGCCGAGCCGGGGTCCGTGACGACGATGAAGCGCTGGCCCGCGGAGTCGCCGAGATCGGCCCTCGCGGCTTCATAGAAGTAGTCGAAGAAGATATTCGGCTCGAGCGTCGACCCGGACTTCGAGGAGACGACGTAGAGAGTGCGGGCGGGAGCCGCTCCCCGCGCGGTCTCCAGGATGGCCGCGGGGGACGTGGAATCGAGGACCTCCAGCGCCGGATATCCCGCCCGGCGGGAGAACGAGTCGGCGAAAACGAGCGGAGCCAGGCTCGAGCCGCCCATCCCGAGCACCACGACGCGATCCGCCTCCCGGGCGCACGAGGCGGCGAACTGCTGCAGCTCGCCCGCTCCTTCCGCCATGCGGTCGGCGATCGTGAGCCATCCGAGGGCGTTCTCGATCCATTTCCGATGCGACGGCTCGTCCTTCCAGAGCGAGGCGTCTCCCGCCCAGATCCGCTCGACCGCGCGGTCGCGGGCCAGCCCGCGCAACGCCTCCTGGTGCGCTTCCGCCGCCGCTCCGAGCTCGAGCTTCAACGCGCCCCCACGGCCTGCTGCTTCTCTGCCAGCGTCTTCATCAGCGAATCGTACGAGTCGGAGAACTTCCGGATCCCCTCGTCCTCGAGGTCGCGGAAGATCGCCTTGTCGTCGATTCCGAGCTCGGTCAGTCCGCGGAAGACGGCGTGCGCGTCCTGGAGATCGTCGTGGATCCGGACGGCGGGCTCGCCGTGGTCCCGGTACGCTTCGAGGGTCTCGGGCGGCATCGTGTCGACCGTGTCGGGGGCAACCAACGCCTCGACGTAATAGAGATCCGGAAGAGCGGGGTCCTTGGTCGAGGTCGAGGCCCAGAGGGGTTTCTGGCGCTTCACCCCTTTCTTCGCGAGCGCCTCGAATCGGCCCCCGCCGAAGATCTCTTCGAAGGCCTGGAAGGCGATCCGCGCGTTCGCGATGCCGACCTTCGACCGGAGGTCCTTCGCGAGCGCTCGTTCGCGGTCCGAACCGGCTTCCTTCGCCCGGGCGTCGAGCTTCTTGTCGGCCATGGTGTCGACCCGGCTCACGAAGAAGCTCGCGACGGAGCGCACGCGATCGACAGGCTTTCCGGCCGCCGCCCGCGCCTCCAGCCCCGCGAGATACGCCTCCATCACCTCCCTGTACCGGGAGACGGAGAAGAGAAGCGTGATGTTGATGTTGATCCCCTCCTCCAGGCACTGCCGGATCGCG
The DNA here is from genome assembly GCA_020199905.1 of Acidobacteriota bacterium. Classification (GTDB taxonomy): domain Bacteria; phylum Acidobacteriota; class Thermoanaerobaculia; order UBA5066; family Gp7-AA6; genus JALYUA01. The sequence goes on along the minus strand of JAIVJS010000026.1, from coordinate 42,362 downwards.
GGCACGCCCTCTTTCGTCCCGGGGATCTTGACCATCACGTTCGGCCGGTCGCACGACTTCCACAACCGTCTCGCCTCTTCGATCGTGCCGTCGCGGTCCAGGGCGAGATGGGGCCCGACCTCGATCGAGACGAAGCCGTCGTCGCCGCCCGTCCGGTCGAAGACGGGCCGGAAAAGGTCGGCGGCTCGCTGAACGTCCTGCACCTCGAGACCCTCGAAAACCCGGTACGTGTCGAGGCCCTGCCCCGCCAGGCGGCGCATATCTTCGTCGTAGAGGTCGCTGTCGGCGATCGCCTTCTGGAAGATCGTTGGATTGGAGGTCATGCCGGTCAGAGCGTCCTCGCGGATCATCCTGTCGAGCCGGCCGCTCGTGAAGAGATCCCGGCGGATGTAGTCGTACCAGATGCTCTGGCCGAGCGCATTCAAACGCTGAAGCGGGTTTCCGGTCATGACACGCCCTCCCTGTCGAAGATACCCCTGCGGGCATCGGACTCGATTTGATTCACTTTCGCGAGACGGCGGACATGCCGCTCCGCCTTCGAGAACTTCGCGCCGAGATAGGCGCGCAGGACCTCTGCCGCAAGAGCCGGGCCGATCACCCGCGCCCCGAGGCAGATCACGTTCATGTTGTCGTCCTCGACGCCCTGGCGCGCCGAAAACGTGTCGTGGCAGAGCGCCGACCGGATGCCCGGCACCTTCGTCGCCGCGACCGACGCGCCGACACCGCTGCCGCACACGACGATCCCGCGGTCGGTCTCGTGACTGGCGACCGAGACCGCCACGGCGCGCGCGAAGTCCGGGTAATCCACCGCGTCGGTGCTGTCGGTCCCGAAGTCGATCGGTTCGTGCCCCGCTTCGCGGACGATGCGGATCACCTCGGACTTGAGCGGAAAACCGGCATGATCGAAGCCGATAGCGACTTTCATGCGAACAGGGCCTTCGCCTTCTTGACCACGTTCTCGACCGAAAATCCCAGCGCCTTCAAGACGACCTCGCCCGGCGCCGAGGCGCCGTAGCGGTCGATCGTCACGGTGTCCCCTCGGTCGCCGACCCATCGGTGCCACCCGAAGGACGTCCCCGCCTCGATCGCCAGGCGGGCTCCGACCGACCGCGGGAGAACCTCCTCGCGGTAAGCCGCGTCCTGTTCCAGGAATATTTCCCACGAGGGCATGGAGACCACCCGCGTCGAGACGCCCTCGGCCTCGAGGGTTTCCCTCGAGGCGAGGGCGAGCGCCACTTCCGAGCCCGTCGCGATCAGGATGAGCCGCGGCGGCTTCGCGGACCCCTCCGCCAGGGTGTAGGCGCCCCGCGCCAGCCCGGACGCCGGCGCGTACTTCGTGCGGTCGATCACGGGCAGCTTCTGGCGGCACAGCACGAGCCCGACAGGACCGCGCTTTCTGCCCATCGTCACGCGCCAGGCCTCCACGGCTTCGTTGGCGTCGCCCGGCCGGATGATCGTCATCTTCGGCATGGCGCGCAGCGAGGAGAGGTGCTCGACGGGCTGGTGCGTCGGGCCGTCCTCGCCGAGGCCGATCGAGTCGTGCGTCCAGACGAAGATGTCCGGCAGCTCGTTCAAGGCGGCCAGGCGCACGGACGGGCGCATGTAATCGGAAAAGCAGAAGAAGGTCGCCACGAAGGGGCGCAGGCCTCCGTGGTACGAGATGCCGTTCGCGATGCCCGCCATCGCATGCTCGCGGACGCCGAAGTGAACGTTGCGGCCGGTCCCGGTGCCCGCCTCGAAGCTTGCGAACTTCTTCAACACGGTGTTCGTGGAGGTCCCGAGGTCCGCGTCGCCGCCGATCAACCAGGGCACGGTGTCGCCGATCGCGTTCATGGCCTTGCCGGCGGCGGTCCGGGTGGCCTCCTTCTCGCCCGCGGCAAACTGCGGAAGCTTCGCGTCCCACCCCTCGGGCAGGTCGCCGTTCATCCAGCGCGGCCACTCGGCGGCGAGTTCCGGAAAGGCCTTCGCATAGCGGGAAAAACGATCGGACCAGTCGTTCTTCGCGGCCTCGCCCTTCGCCACGGCTTTGCGGAAGTGCTCGAGCGACTCGGGAGGCACGTAGAACGGCTCCTCGGAGACCCATCCGAGCGCCTTCTTGGTGCGGGCGACCTCTTCCACCCCGAGCGGGCTGCCGTGCGCCTCGCTCGTGCCGCCCTTGTTCGGAGAGCCGTATCCGAGCGTCGTCTTGATGACGATCAGGGACGGCCGGCTGACCTCCGCGATCGCCGCCCCGATGGCGTTGTCAATCGCGTCGAGGTCGGTGTTTCCGTTGTCCACGTGGAGAACCTGCCAGCCGTACGCGTCGTAACGGCGCGCCACGTCTTCGGTGAACGTGACGGACGTCGGACCGTCCAGGGTCACCTGGTTCGAGTCGTAGAGGTAGACGAGCCTGCCGAGGCCGAGGTGTCCGGCGAGGGACGAGACCTCGCTCGAAATTCCTTCCATCAGGTCGCCATCGGAGACGAGGGCGAAGGTGCGGTGGTTCACGATCTCGTGCTCGGGCCGGTTGAAGTGCGACGCCAGCATCCGCTCCGCGATCGCCATGCCGACGGCGTTCGCCGTCCCCTGCCCCAGGGGACCCGTCGTCGCCTCGACGCCGGGCGTATCGAGATACTCCGGATGCCCCGGCGTCTTGCTCCCCCACTGCCGGAAGCTCTTCAGGTCGTCGAGCGAGAGGTCGTACCCGGTCAGGTGCAGCAGGCAGTACAGAAGCATGGAGCCGTGGCCCGCGGAGAGCACGAAGCGGTCGCGGTCGGGCCACTTCGGATCTCTCGGGTCGTGCTTGAGATATTTCTGCCAGAGGACGTAGGCCATGGGAGCGGCGCCGAGCGGCAGCCCGGGATGACCCGACTCGGCCTTCTGGACCGCGTCGATAGCCAGCGTCCGGATGGTGTCCACGCAGAGCTCGTCGACGGACTTTTGCACGGTGCTCACGAGCGCCTCTCTTTCGCGAGGACAAAGGGTCGCGGCTGTCGGAAGGAACGGCGTCCGCCGGGAAAGCCCTCCGCATCGGGACCGAACGGAATTCCGAATCGGGATCCGGCCGCCCGGCGGCCGATTCAAATCTTATTACGGGGTCGGAGCGGGGGCGGATTCCCCCGGGATCGGGAATCGGGAGCCGAGCGACCAGCGGGAGGCGAGACGGGCGCGGTACTCCGCGGGTCAACGGGATCGGCAATCGGGGACCCGGAGAGGCCCCCTTCCGACTCCCGCCTGCCGCCCCCCGCGGGCACCGGGGGCGCCCGGAATAGAATCCGGCCGTGGCTTCCCCGGTCGCGCTGCATGCCGGCGGATCCGGCTCGCCGCCCCGGCTCGCCTGGACGGCGGCGGCGCTGCAGGACCGCGAACGGCGTCTGGCGCTCGAATGGCTCGAGACGGACGGCCTCGGCGGATACGCCTGCGGGACGGTCGCGGGCGCGCGCACTCGCCGGGAGCACGGCTGGTACGTCCCGGCGATCCCGCCGCCTCGCCGCCGCTGGCTGTTCGTCGCGGGCTGCGAGGAGTACGTGACGGCGGGAGGCAGGGAAACGGGCATCTCGACACAGATCTATCGCGACGCCGTCTATCCGCAGGGAGACCGGCTCCTGACCGAGTTCTCTCTGGACCCCTTCCCCGCCTGGCGCTATGAGACGGAACATTTCTCCCTGGAGCGGACGCTGTGCCTCGTCCGCGACCGATCGATCACGATCGTGCGCTACCGCAACGCGGGCGAACATCCGCTGGACCTCTCCGTCCGGCCCCTGCTCCGCTTCCGCAGCGCGCACGAGCTTCGATCCGAGCATGACGAGATCGATCCGACCATCGAGGTCCGCGGAGAAGTGTCCTGGGTGCGACCCGCAGCGTTCCTGCCGCGCCTGTATCTGCGCGCCGTCGGCTCGGAGAGCGCCGCCGATCCGCTCTGGTATCGCTCGTTTTTCTACCCTCGCGACGCGGAGAGCGGACGCGACGCCTCCGAGGACCTGTGGAGCCCGCTGCGCTGGACGTGGACCCTCGAGCCGCGGGCGGATGCCTGGGCGTTGTTTTCCCGCGAGGAGGTCGCGAGCGACCCCCGGCATCTCCTCGAAGCGGAGAGGCGGCGCCGCGGGGCATTTCCCCGCTCCGGCGACCTGCTGTTCGACGAGGTCGCCCGCCGCGCGGAGACGTTCCTCGTGGACGGCGACGACCGGGAAGCCTCGATCATCGCCGGCTTCCCCGCGCTCGCCGACCACGGCCGCGACGCGATGATTTCCGCCCCGGGCCTCGCGCTGGCGACGGGGCGCTTCGGATCGGCGGCGCGCGTCGTGAACTCTTTCGCGGCAATGCGGAGAGACGGCCTGATTCCCGCGCGCTTCGTGAGCGAAGAGGGACAGCCCGAATACGACTCGGCCGACGCCCCCCTGTGGCTCGTCCTCGCGGTCGAGTGGTTCGGCCGATGGCGCCGCAACCCCACGCGTCCTTCGCCGCTTCTCGGGATGGTGCGGTCGGTGCTCGCTTCCTATCGCGCCGGAACGCGCTTCGGAATCCGCGTCGCCGCGGACGGGCTCGTGCAGGTGGGCGGCGCCCCCGGGCGGGCATTGACCTGGATGGACGCGGTCGTCGACGGAGAGGCGGTGACGCCGCGCGCGGGACGGCCGGTCGAGATCCAGGCGCTGTGGCACGCCGCCTTGAAGTCCGCCGCGAGGCTCGAGCGGCTCGCCGGAGAGCCCGGCCTCGCGCGCGACCTCGAGACGCAGGCCTGGAAGGTCGCGCGCCGCTTCAACGAGACTTTCTGGTCGGCGGAGAAGGAGCACCTGTACGACGTCATCGGCGACGACGGGCCGGATCCCACCCTGCGGCCCAACCAGATCTTCGCGGTCTCGCTCTCCGACGACCTGCTGCCGCCCCACCGCGCGCGGGCGGTCTACGTTGCCGTCCGCGACCGGCTCCTCACGCCATTCGGGCTCCGAACCCTCGATCCCGCCGACCCTCGGTATCGCCCCAGTGGGGGAGGAACGCAGAGAGAGTCGGATCTGGCGGCCCACCAGGGGTCGGTCTGGCCGTGGCTGACGGGCGCGTTCGCGGACGCGCATTTCCGGGTGCTGGGACATCACACGGAATCCCTGCGCACGTTCCGGGTGTGGCTCGCCCCTCTTCGGGCCTACGTCCGCGACGCCGGCCTCGGCTCGATCCCGGAGCGTTTCGACGGCGAGCCTCCTCACCGGCCGCGAGGATCCCGGGCGTGCGCGGCGAGCGTCGCGGAGATCTCGCGCGCGCTCGTGCTTCACCTGCGCGACGATCTTTCGCCTCCCCGCGAGGGAATGGACACGCCCGAGCGTCAAAGGAGTCCGTCCGAGTAATGTCCGTCGCGAGCGCGGTGAGGCCGAAGCGAGAGCGGGAGAGCAGGAAGAGGGCGGGGAGGCGTAGCCGGGCTACGCCACACGAGCCCTTTTTCGAGCATTCCCCTCGCAGCGAGAGCGTCGCCGGCGCGCAGCAGGAGATTACGAAAACGGTCTCCTGTTCGCCGACACCCGACTGATACCGTCTCCCGGTGCGCGTTCTCATGTTCGGGTGGGAATACCCGCCCCACGTCACGGGAGGCCTGGGAGTCGCTTCGGCGGGACTCGTCGGCGGATTGCTCGAGACGGGCACCGAGGTCATTCTCGTCCTCCCGTGTCACCCGTTCGCGGCCGGGCATCCGCTTCTTGCGATCGTCGACTCGGGCGAGGTCGCCGCGGCGGACGACCGGCCCCATCGGAAGCGATTCCTGCTGCGGCTCCGCCGCGTCCCGAGCCTTCTCAGGCCGTACGTGACCGAGACCTCGTACCAGGAAGACTTCGTCGCGGCGCGCGAGACCGGGACCACGTTCCGCAGCCTCTACGGTCCGGATCTGGCGACGGAGGTCCTCCGCTACGCGGAGGTCGCGGGCCGGATCGCGCGGCGGGAGCGCTTCGACGTCATCCACGCGCACGACTGGCTGACCTATCTCGCGGGCATCGAAGCGCGCCGCGCCTCCGGCAAGCCGCTCGCCGTCCACGTCCATGCGACGGAGTTCGACCGGTCTCCGATGGGCGGAAACGCGTTCGTGAGCGAGACGGAGCGCCTCGGGGTCTCGACGGCGGACCGCGTCATCGCCGTCTCGCGGTACACGGCGGACACCGTCTCCGAGCGGTACGGCGTTCCGCGCGAGAGGATGCGCGTCGTCCACAACGCCATCGACGCGCACGAGAGCGTCGGGGCCTGGGAAGTCTCGGAGCACGACCCGCTCGTTCTCTTTGCAGGGCGCATTACGTGGCAGAAGGGACCGCAGTTCTTCGTCGACGCCGCGGCTCTCGTCGCCCGGGAGATCCCCAACGTTCGCTTCGCGGTCGCGGGCTCCGGGGACCGACTCCGCCCGATGATGGACCGGGTCGCGGCTCACGGGATCGAACGCCACTTCCTGTTCACCGGGTTCCTTCCGCCGGCGGAGCTCGACCGGCTCTATGCCCGAGCGAACGTCTACGTCATGCCCTCCGTCTCCGAGCCGTTCGGGCTGACCGCGCTCGAGGCGCTTCGCCACGGCACACCGGCCATCGTCTCGCGCAACGCCGGAGTCTCGGAGGTCGTGCGGAACGTTCTCCGGGTCGACTTCGGCGACACGAACGACCTCGCGTCAAAGATCCTCTCGGTGCTGCTCTTCCGTCCCCTCTCCGACGCCCTCGGGGCGGGAGGACGCAGCGAGGTCGCGCGGCTCTCCTGGAAGGATGCGGCTTTAAAGTGCCTGGAGGTCTATAGAGAGTTGAGCGTCGAGCGTTGAGCGTTCGGAGGGGAACGGTCCCCTCGATTTCCGATTCCCGGCTCCCGGCTCCCGATTCCCGGCTCCCAACGCCGATACAATCCCCGCGCCCGATGATTCCCGTCTGTCTCTACTTTCAGGTTCACCAGCCGTACCGGCTGCGGCCTTACAACTATTTCGACATCGGCCGCGAACATCGCTACTTCGACGACGACAAGAACCGGGCCCTGCTCCGCCGCGTGTCGGACAAGTGCTACCTGCCCGCGACCGCCATGCTGATGCGGCTGCTCGAGCGGCATCCGGCGTTCTCCGTGTCCTTCTCCCTGTCCGGGTGCCTCCTGCAGCAGTTTCGGGACTTCGCACCGGAAGTTCGGAAGGCCTTCCAGGAGCTCGCCGCCACGGGCCGCGTCGAGTTCCTGGCCGAGACCTCTCACCACTCGCTCGCGTGGCTCGCTTCAACGGCCGAGTTCCAGGCCCAGATCGAGCTCCACCGGGAACGCGTTCGCGAGGACTTCGGCGTCGAGCCGCGAGTGTTTCGAAACACGGAGCTCATCTACTCCGACGACCTCGCGCGGTATCTCGAGGAGCGCGGATACGCTGGAGTGCTGGCGGATGGCGTCGAGCCCCTCTTAGGGCCCTTGTCGCCCGACCACGTCTATAGCGCCGCGACCCCGGGAGGCCTGCCGCTCCTTCTCCGCGACTACCGGCTCTCGGACGACATCGCGTTCCGTTTCTCAAATCGGACGTGGAAGGAGCACCCTCTGACCTCCGAGAAGTACGACCGCTGGGTCGGCGCGCTGACGGGCGAGATCCTTTCGCTCTTCATGGATTTCGAGACGTTCGGCGAGCACCAGTGGAAGGAGACGGGGATCTTTCAGTTCTTCGAGGCCTGGGTCGAGCTGTACCTGTCACGGCCGGGGGCCCGGTTCCTGACCCCTTCGCAGGCGATCGCGGCGCTTCCGGCGCGCGACCGGCTCTCCGCGCCTCGCCTGCTCTCCTGGGCGGACGAAGCGCGCGACCTGTCCGCCTGGCAGGGCAACGACCTCCAGCGGGACGCGCTCCGGCGCCTTTTTGCCCTCGAGGACCGCGCAAAGGCATCGGGGTCCGACACGGCGATGCGCGACTTCCGGCGGCTCACGACCTCCGATCACTTCTATTACATGGCCACGAAGTCGTACGGCGACGGCGAGGTCCACGCGTATTTCTCGCCTTTCGACTCTCCCTACGAGGCGTACATGGCGTTCATGCACGTCGTCTCGGACCTCGAGCATCGCGTGACGACGCCCGCCCGCCGGAGTCCCGCTGCCCGGCCGCTCGGCGCGTGATGCGGCCGGTCGTCCTCGTCATCTGCGACGGATGGGGAATCGCGCCCCCCTCCCGCGGCAACGCGATCACGAGCGCCCGCACCCCTGTCTTCGACCGCTGGATCGCGAGCTGCCCCGCGACCACGCTCGACGCGTCCGGTGAACCGGTCGGCCTCCCTGCGGGCCTGATGGGAAACTCCGAGGTCGGGCACCTGAATCTCGGCGCCGGGCGCATGGTCCCCCAGGACCTCCTGCGCATCGACCTGACCCTGCGCGACGGATCCTTTTTCTCCAACCCCGCTCTGGTCGCCGTGGCCGAGGCGGCGCGGGCACCCGGCTCCACGCTCCACGTGATGGGTCTGCTCTCGGATGGCGGGGTCCATTCGCACGTCAGGCACCTCTTCGGGCTCCTGGAGCTCGCGCAACGGGCGCGGGTCCCGCGAGTCCGGGTCCACGCGTTCACGGACGGGCGGGATACGCCGCCCCGGTCCGCGCTGGCGTACCTGGCCGAGCTCGAGGCGGTGCTGGCGCGAACCGGCGGGTCGATCGCGAGCGTCGTAGGCCGTTACTACGCGATGGACCGGGACCAGCACTGGGAACGGATCGCGCTCGCCTGGGCCGCCCTGAGAAACGGAGACGGGCGGAGGGCCGCGACGGCGCGCGAGGCGGTCGAGAACGCGTATGCGGCCGGCGAGAGCGACGAATTCATCGTTCCGACCGTCATCGGAAGCGAAGGGTCCCCTTCCCCGAAAATCTCGGACGGCGACGCCGCGGTCTTCTTCAACTTCCGCGCGGACCGGGCGCGCCAGCTGACACGCGCGCTCGCGGATCCGGCCTTCGACGGCTTCCCGCGCGGGCCGCAGCCGGACCTGACCCTCGCGACGTTCACGGAGTACAAGAAGGAGTTCGGTCTTCCGGTGGCGTTTCCGCCGGTCGTCCTGCGAAAGATTCTCGCCGAGGTCTGGGGCGCGCACGGCATCGCTAATCTCCGCGTGGCGGAAACGGAAAAGTACGCCCACGTCACGTACTTCTTCAACGGGGGCGTCGAAGCCGCCTTCCCCGGCGAAGAGCGCGTCCTGGTCCCCTCCTGGCGCGGCGCCACCTACGACCTCCACCCCCAGATGAGCGCGGCCGAGATCACCGCCGAAGTCGTCCGCGCGCTCGAGGCCGATCGCGCGCCCGCATACGTCGTCAACTACGCCAACGCCGACATGGTCGGCCACACCGGAATGATCGCCGAGACGATTGCGGCGATCGAGACGCTCGATGCCTGCTTCGGCCGGCTCGAAGCGGCGGCCGACGGGGCGGGAGCGATCCTCGCGATGACGTCCGACCACGGCAACGCGGAACAGATGCTCGACGAGACGACGGGCCAGCCCCACACCGCGCACACGGCCAACCCGGTCCCCTTTCTCCTCAGGGGCGCTCCGGCGGTGCGGCTCCTTCGCGAGGGAGGCTCTCTCGGCGACGTCGCCCCGACGCTCCTGGCGCTGCAGGGAATCCCCGAGCCCTGGGAAATGACCGGAAGGAGCCTGCTGCTGGACGAGTAGGCGCCTCGGGCACGGGAGCCGGGAGCCGAGCGACCAACGGAAGCGAGACGGCCGCGGTACTCCGCGGTCAACCAGCGCGCCTCCCGTCGAGTACCCGCGACTCCGCAGCTCTCCCGCCAGGGTCTTCGCGCCCTTCGCGAGCCGATATCCGAGGTTGTCGCGGACTCCGTTGACGAACGGGAGCTGACCCGTAAAGAGGACCGCGTGTGACGGCAGGGTCAGGAACCTGAGCGATGGCGATCTCGAACACGACTCCGTCTGTGGCGAGAGCATCTAAGGCCGGCGTCTCGACGCCCTTGTAGCCGTAGGCGGGAACGTGGTTCGCCCGGAGCGTGTCGATCGAGATGACGAAAACGGGGGCCGCCGGAAACGTGGTCCGGCGGCATCCCCCGGCCGCGATAACGAGCGCCAGGGCGAGGCTCGCCATCCGCGCCGCGCCGCGGCCCACTTCACTTCACGTCGAAGGGGAACGAGTTCTCGGCCGTCCTTCCGGCTTTGGCGTCATCGAGCCTGACGTTCAACGCATAGCGTCCGGGATCGAGGCCCCACGTCTTCACCTGGAGCAGGAGCTTGCGCGCACCGGTGTGCTCGCGATCCGAGGCCTTGAGGAGTTTCAACTCGACCCGTCCATGCGTCTTCCCGTCGACTCCGATGGCGCGCCCGGTGTACTGCAGATCCGAGGTCTGCGAAAAGTTGTAACCGATCATGCAGACCTGCATGGCCTCACCGCTCCGGCTCGTTCCCGCCAGCGCCGTCGGGATGAAAGCCTCGCCGTCTATCGAGAACGGGTACTCGGAGGCGACAGCTGGTGCTGTTCCGTGCGGCTTGGCCTTCACCATGATCCACTGGCGCCCCTCCTCCAGAAAGAGAGGAGGCAGGGCAAACGCCGCGGCCGGGTCGGAAGGTACGTTCAACGCGCTCACGGTGACGCCGAAACGGTCCGTCTCCGCGTCGCGGACGAGAGTGCGAAGCATGTACTGGCCCGGGGGCAGGGCGAGTTCCCCGTAAATCTTGAGCCCGCCGTTCTGGAGCGTGCTCCGCACCCGGGTGAGGTCGAGTCCCACCGGCTGGTAGAGGAAGTCGCGCGTCGTGCCTTTCGCGTCGATCGCATAGACCGTCACCTCGACGTTCATCGCCGGACCGTCGTGCTTCGCGAGCAGCCGGTCGCCCGGGATCTCCACGACGACGGGAACGCGCGCTGGATCTTTTCCATTCGGAAACGGCACGGCGACCACCCACGCCGGCAGGTCGGACTTCGGGGTCGCGGAGGCGATTGCCGACGTCATTACGAGCTTTCGCTCGATCGGCGTCAGCTGCTGGTGGGTCTTCGGCTCGTAATACCCGCTGCGAGCGGAAACGCGCCAGGATCGATCTTTTACCTTGACCTTCAGCGTGTGGAATTTGCCATTCTCGGGGATGCGAACGGGCTGAAAGGCGAGGACGTAGACGAGGCCCGTGCGTTCGAGCAGCTTCTCCAGCCCGGGCCCGAGGTCGTTCGCGTTCTTCAGGAACACCCCTCCGGTCTGCTCGGCCATAGCGTACAGGGACTCCTGCCCGTCCACCGGACTCTCCGTGGTCACGACCGAGACATTGGTTCGAAGACCTCCGATGTCGATGGAGTGAATCGTGCAGTCCGAGCGGTTGAAGAGAGCCAACGCCCGCGTCATCATCTCCTTCAGGTCCGTGTTCCCGTAGCGGACGTCATTGTCGAGTTTCCACGTTTGGCCTCGGAGCGCCCACTCGCCCTCTTTCGCACCCGCGTTAGGGCCCGTTCCCCCTGAGAGCTCGCGGCTGTCGAATCCCTCTGAGAGATACAAAATGTGCTTGCGCCCCGGGACCGCGTCGAGCGACACCGCGAGCTTGGCGAAGGAATCGAGCATCCGAGTGACGCGATCTCGGTAGATAGAGCGTGCGCTCTTCTGGTACATCGTCTGGATGTTCTCAATCGTCTCCCCCATGGCGGCGTCGATCGCGTCTCCCGAGTTGCCCGCTGTCGCGAAGGGCCCGTCGCTGGTCCGGTTCGGCAGGGCCACGAGGAACCCGACTGGGTCCGGCGATCGTTGTGCGAGATTGGGAAGTCCGAGCGTCTCGAGAGTCGCCGCGAGCTGCGAGCGGTCCCCGGTGAACGGGATCAGCAGTCGAAAGCCCGTCTCGACCGAGTACGTTGCGACGGCGGCAGTATCGAGCTCCTTCATTCGATTCACGACGAAGTCCCGGGCCGACTTGCGGGCCGCCACGACACCGCGGGCAGACGCGAAAGAGAGATCAAACACCAGCAGGAAGTGCCGGCGCGCAGCGGGATTGATCGCGGAATCGGCCGCGGCGCGGGCTGGAAGCGGCGCTCGCTGATCGAGGACTTCGAAGCCAGTAATCGTTTGCGCCTTCCCGTCGTCGAAGACCTGGAAGTCTGCGGCCGTCAGGCCCTGCACCGGCCGTCCGTCGCCGGCGACCACATTGACAGGTACCTCGACGACAACGACACGAGATTCTTCGCGGACCCCCCGCTCCGGGGTCGGTTTATCTCCCGATGGGGAAGCGCCGACGAGGAGGCTCGCGGTGAAAAGGCTGCAGAAGAGTCGGATCACCGAGCGCATGGCCACTCCTCCTAACGCGGGTCTTATCTTCTCCCCGGAACACGGGGCGCGCAACTCTCGGCCGACACGGCGGTCGGACGTGGCAAGCGGAGATTGCGGAGACGGCCGGCGGATACCCGCTCGGATATCGCAAGAACAGGAAGCCCGGCGGGGTCGCCCGCCGGGCCTGATCAGAGATCGGAAGACCGACTAGAACGAAATCCGTCCGGAAAAACGAAGGATCCGAGGAGACTGCGTCTCGAAGATCGTGTTCGTTCCGGTCGTCTTCGAGGCCTGCAGGAGGCGCGAATTCCGCTGCGTAATCGTGATGTCGTTCAACACGTTGAAGAAATCGACCGCGAGAGATGCCGTGATGGTGGAGGTGATAGGAATGGCCTTGTCGACCCGCAGGTCGAGCTGGTGAGCCCAGCCGTACCTGTCCGCGTCGACTTTGGTGGCGTACGCGCGGCGGGAGATTCCATCCGCGGATGTCGCGTCAATCACGTAATACGCGATCGGATATCCCTGCCGGCCGTAGAAGTTGCCCGCCACCGTGAACCCGAGCGGCAGCTGATAGGCGCCGCTGACGTTGAACTGCCACTTGGACTGCAGGTTGACGTTGCCGAAGCTGCCCGAGCCGCCGCCCGCGTTCGGCGCGACGAGACCGCCGTCCGCGCAGATGCCCGGGACGGAGTCTTCGCCGCCGAAGGCCGTGAACGTCCCGGAGATCCCGTTCGTCGGGTCGACGCAGGCGCCCCGGCCAACCTTCTGTTTCGAATCGTTGTAGGCGAAGCTCCCGCGCATCAGCCAGCCCGACGAGAGGCGCTTGTTCAGTGTCAGCTCGGCTCCATTGAAGTCCTGCGAGTAGTTTGGACGGTTCTCCGCGATGAAGCCGGACGGCACGGCGGCCCGGCCCCCGTTGATCGAGTAGATCGGAGCGCTGTAGGGGGTGCCGTCGGGCAGTGTGCCGGTAACGGTATGGTCGAGGTGATAGTCGGCGTCCGTCAGTCCGATTCGATGACTGAACCAGTAGTCTTTGGAGTGACGATACGTGTAGGCGACGTCGACCGCGAAGTTCGGGAGCAGCTCGTGTCCCACTCCCGCCACGACCTCGTCGGTCTTCTGGGACTTCAAGTTTGGATCGATCCGGTGCACCGAGACCGGCGCGGAAGGATTCGCCGGGTTGAAGTTGATCGTCCGGATCGCCGTGCCCGACGTGTCGAGCTCGCCCGCATCGATGAGGCGGTTGCTGTTGGCGTCATTCCACGGGTAGTAGGCGTAAGCGACACCGGGAATCGCGGACAGCGGGCTGACGGGAGAGCCGGCCCCGAGCTGATTCGCGTACCGCGCGTAGGAGAGGCGCGCGAGGGTCTTGCGCGACGCCCCGACGGCGTACGTGTGCCACACGGCGCCCGAGTCCTGGAAGGTCTGCCGGTTGAGACCGCCCTGCGGCACGAGCTGGAAGCCTTCGTCGAGATACGAGTAGAACGCGTCCGCCACCAGGCTCGAAGAGAACACCTGGTTGTCCTCGATCTTGTAGAGCGCCGTCGGGCCCTTCTGGTCGACCGTCGTCTCCGGCGGCCGCGTGATGGACGCGCTGCGACCCTGCTTGCGCTTGTCTCCGCGGAGATAGAAACCGGTGATAGCGTTGCTCGGGACGACCTGGAAGTTCAACTTTCCGTTGACGTCCTCGAGAGTCGTCTTGTCCGGAAAGTTCGTGACCGTGGTCAGGTCGACCTGCTGGCGTCCGTAGGATCCCCAGAGCCAGAGACGGTCGCGAAGAACCGGCCCACCGACCTCGAGACCGTAATCCTGGATTCCGGTGATCTGGCTCCCCACGAAGTTGCCATTGCCCGCTGCGGCTTGCGCCTTCATCTCGTCAGTCAACGAAGGGTGAGCCTGCCATGCGGGATCGGTGATGAAGACACGCGCCGTACCGTGCACGTCGTTGGTGCCACGCTTGGTGACCATGTTGAAAGTCACCCCGGCGGTCGCAATCGCGGGATCGTTCCCGCCGGTGACGACCTGAAACTCCTGGAAGGCGTCGAAGTCCCAGTAAGTCGGTGACGACGCGCCCGACGCCATGTCCGAGACCGTCACACCGTCGAGGTTCCAGGCTCCCTGAGTGGTCTGAGCGCCCTTGGCGACGAAGATGGACTGCTGGCCGCTCTGATTTCCCCCGACGTTCAACCGGTCGATCTGGACGCCGGGAACTGTCTGCATCACGACCCACGGGTCTCGCGCGCTCGGGATCATGTCCATTTCGGAACGCGTGATCGTCGCACCCGTACCAACTTTTCGTGTGTCGAGAAGCGGCGCCTCGCCGGAAACCGTCACGCTCGCCTCGACCTTGGTCAGTTTGAGGCCGACTCGCATTTCGGTGTTGCGGCCGAGGTTGACGGACACGGCCTTCTGGTCAACAGTACTGAAGCCCGGAAGCTCCACGCGGACGTTGTAGAAGTCTCCCGGTGCGAGATTCAAGAAGCGGAAATCGCCACGTGCGTCTGTCGTAAAAACCTGAGTCGCCCCCCCGCCGGTGAGAGTCACCTGGGCGCCTGGGAGCGCGCTCCCATCCTCAGCGATGACTTTCCCGTAGATGTTCCCGCTCTGGGCCTGCCCGAGAGCGAGGCCGGCCATCGCGAGAACCGCGAGGGCGAGCGGAACGATCCGTGAGATCCGGAAGTCTTGCAAGATGAAAGCCATCTCCGCCCGACGCGTAAGTTGTTGAAACACAGGTTATTCGGGCGAGACTCTATCCCGGGAGGAGGCCGCGTCAATCAAGTTTTTGGATTTGCATCCAATTAACCCATTTCCGATTTGGGAAACTGAAACCTGCCGATCCGTTCGGAGCCGCCGCGGGGGACTGCCCGCCCCGGTGGGGCAGGAACGGACACGGAGCCGGAGGTTCAGAGTCCGAGAGTTGAGAGTCGTGTGAGCCCCCGGAAACCTCGGACCGAGAACGGAGAACTGAGAACCGAAAACTCACCAGGACCCTCTGCTACGATCCGGAAATGCCCTTCGATCGCTCAGTTTATGCCCGCCGGCTGGCGGCGATGCGAGACCGCCTCCGGAGCCTCTCCGCCGACGGAGTCCTCGCGACCCCGTCCTCGAACCTCTTCTACCTGACCGGCATCGACTTCCACCGGAGCGAGCGCCTGACGGCTCTCTTCCTGTTCCGCGATCGCGAGCCGTTCGTCGTCTGCCCGGCTTTCGAAGCCGATCGGCTTCGCGGAATGTCGGCGGTCGCGGAGATCCACACGTGGGCCGAGACGGAGGATCCCTTCGCGCTGTCGGCTTCGCTCTTTCCCGCCTCGGCCGGCACCCTCGCCATCGAGCCCTCCACCGCGTTCGACGACGTCGAAAGGCTGCTTCGGGCGCGCAGTGGCTGGAAGGGCGTCTCCGCGGCCATGGTTTTCGGGGCGCTCCGGATGGTCAAGACTCGAGACGAGATCGACGCCATCCGTGAGGCGATCGCCTCGGCCATCCCCCGTTTTGCGAGAGCCTTCGGGTCCCTCGTTTCGGGCAGCGTCGAGGCGGAGATCTCCGGCCGTTTCGGCGGAGACAACGTCGTGCAGTTCGGCCCGTCGTCCGCGCTGCCCCATGGAGCCTCGGGGGCGCGCGCGCTGTCGCCGGGCGAGGCCGTGCTGATCGACGCGTGGGACCGGCCGGGCGGCTACTATTACGACATCACGCGCTCGACCTTCTTCGGCACGCCGACGGACGAGTACCGGAAGATCTGGTCCGTCGTGCTCGACGCGCAGACCGCGGGAATCGAGGCGGCCGCTCCCGGCGTGCCCTGCTCGGAGGTCGATGCCGCTGCGCGCCGGGTGATCGACGCCGCCGGATACGGCGAGTACTTCACGCACCGGCTCGGTCACGGTCTCGGGATCGACGTGCACGAGCCGCCTTACATGGTCGGCCACGACCAGACGATCCTGGAACCGGGAATGACGTTCACGTCGGAGCCGGGCATCTATCTCCTGGGCCGCTTCGGCGTCCGGATCGAGGACGACATCCTCGTCACGGAGCGAGGCGCCGAGAGCCTGTCTCCCCGGGTATCGCGCCTGGAGCCGATCCCGGCTTGATCCGCGGGCGCGCGGCCGCGGCGCTCGCCGTCCTGGTTCTCTCCGGCGCCCCGCTGACGGCGCAGCTCGGCCCCGCGGAGATCGCGGAGGCTTCCGAGGTCGCCCGCCGCGCCGCGTTCGACGTTCTTCGCAACCCATCCGCGCACCTCTTTTCCGCGGCGCTCGACGCCGACGGGATTGTGCAGAGGCGCCTGGGCTCGCGCGCCTGGAAGGCTCTGGCGGAGCGCCAGCGCGAAGAGCTGCGCCAGGCGGTGAGGGAAAGGTTCCTGAAGACGCTCGCTCCCCCCCGCTCCGCCGTGACGGACGTGCCATGGTCGGCCGTCGTGCCCGCGGGCAACGCCGTCGACGTTCTCTTCGGGCTGCGGTATGGCGATCGGCTCCTGAAGACGCGCTGGGTCGTCCGGCGAGCGCGCGGCGGATGGCACGTCGAAGACATCGTGTTGACGGAACCGGGCGTTTCGCTCGCCGCCGGAGCCGGAGAGTCGCTCGGACGCCGGCCTCTCGAGCGGCGCACACGCCGACAGGAAGTCTGGGCGAACGCCATCCCCCGCCTGGGAGCGATCGCGGCCGTCGGATTGGTCGTCCTCGCCCTGTCTTTTCGCGTGCCCCGATCCCGGAGGCCCCTCCTGTACCTGACGGCAAGCGCTCCCGCCGCGCTCTTCGCGATCGACGGCGCCCTCGCCATCCACCGCGCGACGTCGGAGTCCTACCTCATGCTCGGGGCGCCGGTCTCGGAGCGGTGGCGGCAGGCCGAGCAGCTCGCCGCCGCCGCGGAACGCGAGGGGCGGCTGGACGAAGCCCGTGAGCACTGGAGCCAGGCGCTTTCGGCGGGCGGCCCCGCCGGGCCGATCGAATACGAGATCGGAATGGCGGCGCGCAGGCGGGGGGACCTCGATCGCGCGCGCGCCGGTTTTCTCCGCGCTCTCGGCGAACGGAGGCCCGCGCCGGGAGCCGCGAAGGAGCTCGCCTCCATGGAAGTCGAGGCGGGCCGGTTCGCCGAAGCGGAGCCGCTCCTTCGCCGTTACCTCTCGATGGCCGGCCCGGACCCGGACGCGCTTTCGCTTCTCGCGGTGGTCGAGACGAATCTCGGCCGGTCGGACGCCGCGCTGGCCGCGATTGCCGCCGCCCGCGCGCTCGTCACCGGAGAAGGCTGGCGCGGCGAAGAGCTCGAGGCCCAGGTCCGCGCGCGCGCGGGCGACGCCGCCGGATGCGTCGCGGCCCTGCGCCGGCTCGAGTCGCAGCGGGAGCTCGACCGTTTCGCGTTGAGATCCGACCCCACCTACCTTTCGATCGCGACGGACCCCGCCTGGGTCGCGTTTCTGAACGAGAAAAAGAAGAAGAAGAAATAGTCATCAGATTTCAGTGATCCGTTCTCGGTCCGGCTCCACGTGGGCTGCTTCGCTCTCGACTCCTCACTCTCAACTCTCAACTTTCAACTCTCAACCCTTAACTCGCTTTCTTCTCCGCCGCGAGCGCGGTTCCGGCGGGCGGACCGCCGTAGAAGGCGATGAGAGCGGACACCAGCGCGCGCGCCACCCGGTCCCGGTAGGCCGCAGTGACCAGGAGCTTCCGGTCTTCCGGGTTGTTTAAATTGCAGATCTCGAGAAGGACGCGAGCCGGTATCCGGTTGTAGCGGAGGATCGCCGGGACCCACTCGTTGCCGCCGCGGATCACGTTGCGGCGGATGGGTTGAAACGCGTGGAGCGGAAGACCGGCCGCCCGGAACGCGGCGACGATCCTCTCGGCGAGGTCCCGTGAGACGCCCTCCGCCTTGACGCGCTCCTTCCGCGAGAACGAGGTCATGGAGGCTTCCCGCACTTCCCTGCGGCTCGCGTAGATCGACCCCATTCGCCCGAACCGGCCGTTCAAGAACTTCTCTCCGGGGATGTAGACCATGAGCCCGCGCACCGCCGGATGGAGAGAGTCCGCGTGGAGGGACACGAAGACAGTTCGGTCCTCGGAGCCACCTTCCTTCTCGGCGCGGCGCAGAACGGCGTTGGCCAGGTACCACCGCAGGTTCACGCCCGCCACCGTGTCCTCGATGGGGTAGGGGGGGTGCGTCTGGACCTCCGCCGTGCGCCAGTCGACCACCGCCTCGGAAGCGTGGATCCGGCACGGCGTCCTGCCGGCCACCGTGAGGACGACCCGCGCCTTCGAATAATGTCGCAGCAGCGACTCGACCCGGCATGCCAGGTCATAGACGTGCTTCGCCTCCTGCATCCCGTCGACCGAGGCGCCGGTGTCCCGGCCCCCGTGTCCGGCGTCGAGGACGAACGTGACGCCGGACAGATTGGCGGCGCGGACGCGATTGACGAACTGGGCCGCTTCGAGCCTCGACTTCTCCGCCTCGATGCGTGCGGGATCGTCCGCCGGCCGGAACTCTGCGGCGAGGTCCTCGACCGGGATCTTGATCGGGGCGTCGACCGGGATGGCCCGCACGTCCGCGATCCCGCTTCGCGCGGCGATCTCGACTGCCTTGGCGTTGACGTCCTCCGCGTGGACCCGTCCGGTGAAGCGCACGATGACCGCGGAATAGAGCGCCTCGCCCCGCCGGAGCCGATAGAGCGCGTAGCGCCCCTGGGCGTCTTTTCCATACTCGAGAACGGGCTCCCCCGGAATCGCCGGCGCGCTCGCCGCCGCCTCGCTCCGGAAGGACGGGAGAAGGAGGCGGGCGGGAATCCGGACCGTCTCCCCCGTTTCCGTCACGACGGACCCGTCGGCCCGGATCTCGCGGTAGTTCGCTCCGTCGCCGGTGAACCACTCCGCGATCTTCCAGAGACTCTCGGGGCGGCCGCTCGACGAGCCGACCACGTGGGTCCAACCCCGCGGGTCCCCTTTGTCGGCGGGAAACAGAGCCTCGATGGCGATCTTCTTGTAGCTGTCGGAGAGCAGGCGGTACGGGACCCGCACGAACACCTCTCGACGAAGCAGCTTGAAGTCGGCGTTCTGCGCGAGGATCTCCTTCTTCGTCTTCGGATCGTCCGTAAACCGCTTGATGAAGGCGTCGAGATTCTCGAGCGGCAGGGGGCGAGCCGAGAGAAACACTTCGTCGCCCGCCTCGATGGAAACCTTGATCTCGTCGGAGACCCGGACCGTCCGGAGCGGCCCTTCCTTTTCCGCCGCGAGCGACATCGCGAGGAGAAACGAGCTCGAGAGGAGACCGGCGACGCTACGCCATCCCAGGGGGTAACTCCTGCGGAAAAGCGATCTCCCGCTCGAGGGCGCCGGCGGCGGCAAACAGAGCTTCTTCCGCCAGGCGCGGCGCGAGGATCTGGACTCCGAGAGGCAGGCCCTCGCGGGAGAGCCCGGACGGAAGCGTGATCGCGGGAAGCCCCGCGAGGGAAGCGGGGACGGTGAAGACGTCCGAGAGGTACATGCTCAGCGGGTCTTCCGTCTTCTCGCCGAGGCGGAACGCCGGGGTCGGAATCGAGGGGCAGACGAGAGCGTCGACGCGCGAGAAGGCGCGGTCGAAGTCTTCGGACAGAAGCTGGCGCGCGGACATCGCGCGCTCGTAATACGCCTCGTGATACCCGGCGGAGAGGGCAAACGTCCCGAGCAGGATGCGGCGCTTGACCTCCGCTCCGAACCCCGAGGTCCGGGTCTCGACGTAGAGGGACAGCAGGTCCGAGGCCTCGGCTCGCGGCCCGTACCGGACGCCGTCGAATCTCGCGAGGTTCGACGACGCTTCGGCGCTCGCGACGACGTAATAGATGGCAATGGCCGCCGTCGCACGGGGCACGGAAACGGTCGTCACCGTGGCGCCCGCCGCTCGAAACGCCTTCTTCAGGTCGCCCAGATTTCTCGCCACGTCCGGGTCGAGGCCTTCCACCTCGGCCTCCGCCAGGAAGCCGACGGTCTTCCCGGCAAAGCCCCGGCCCGAGGCCCCTTCCGGGTCTCCCACGGGCTCCGGAGAGCTCGTGGAGTCCCGCGGGTCCTCGCCGGCGATCACCGAGTAGACGCGCGCGGCGTCCCGCACATTCCGGGTCAGGGGACCGACCTGATCGAGAGAGGAGGCGAAGGCGACGAGGCCGAATCGCGAGACGCGCCCGTACGTGGGCTTGAACCCGACCACGCCGCAGCATGCCGCGGGCTGGCGGATGCTGCCTCCCGTATCGGACCCGATGGCGGCGGGCACGAACCGCGCCGAGACCGCGGCCGCGCTTCCCCCCGACGATCCCCCCGGGATCCGCGTGAGGTCCCAGGGATTGCTCGTCGTCTGAACGGAACTGTTCTCGGTCGAGGAGCCCATGGCGAACTCGTCCATGTTCGTCCGGCCGACGAAGACCGCCCCGGCCCGCCGCAACCGCGCGACCGCCGTGGCGTCCTCGGAGGGGCGGAAACCCTGAAGAATCCGGGATGCGCAGGTGGCCCGCCGGCCTTCGATCCAGAGGTTGTCCTTGACGGCGATCGGGACGCCCGCGAGCGGCAGACGCTCTCCCGCTGCGACCCGCGCGTCGACGGACTTCGCTTCTTCGAAGGCGAGCGCCGAGGTGACTTCCAGAAACGCGCGGACGCGCCCGTCCCCCGCCTCCACGCGTTCCAGGGCCTCCGTCAGCACCTGGACGGCGCTCCGGGCGCCGCCGGCGACCGCCGCCGCCGTCTCGAGGACGCCGGTCGGCTCCGCTTCCGCGGGGCGGTCCATCACGGGATCACGAGGTCAGGCTGCCGACGATCCGAGGGACGCTGCCATACCGGTGAATCGTCGACGGGCAGTTCGCCGCAAGCGCCTCGCTTCCGAAACCCGGACGCGAAACGTCTCTTCGCACCGGCGTCGGCGGCAGCGGCGCTTCGGCGGCGGCGGGACGCTCGGGAATCCGTTCGAGCTGCCCCACGTAGGAGAGAATGCGTCCGAGCTGGTCGGTCCAGGCGGGGAGATCGGCGTCCGGCACCCGGAGCCGCGCCAGGGCCGCCACCTTGCGGACCATGTCCGGCGCGACCGGCGAGGGCTCGAACGACATCGACAGAATTGTAAGGCCACTCCGCTGATTTCGAACACACGCCGCGCCGCGGGAACCTCGCGCTCGGCTCGCGCCGGCGGGCCGCCGCCCCGGGTTGCGCGCGCGGTCGAAGCGATGTGGAGGCGGCCGGTGCTTCGAGCCCTGCGTCGGGCTTTGAAGACGCGAGACGCCGAGGGCTGGCTCGTCGGAGGCGCGCCGCGGGATCTGCTCCTCGGCCGCGCCGATCCTGACCTCGACGCGGCGATTTCCGCGGACCCGTTTCCCGTCGCGGACGCGCTGGCTCAGGCCGGATTCGGAACAGTCGTCCCACTTTCGGACGCGTCGCCGCGGGTGGCCCGGCTCGCCGGCCGCCGCGAGCTCGATCTGGCGCAGGTCGAGGGCGGCGAAATCCGCGAGGACCTCGCGCGGCGCGACTTCACCATCAACGCGATAGCGATCTCGCTCTCGACCCGGGCATGGATCGACCCGTATGGCGGCATCGCGGACCTCCGCGACCGGCGCCTCCGCATGATCTCCGAGGCGAACCTGCGCGACGATCCGCTCCGGACTCTGCGCGCCGCGCGGTTCATCGCATCGATCGGGCTCCTCCCCGACCGGCCGACGAGCGCGGCGTGCAGGCGCTCCGCTTCCCTCCTCGATTCCGCGGCCCCGGAGCGCGTCCGGGTCGAGCTCGAGAAGCTCCTGTCATCCCCCCGCGTCGGTCCCGCGCTCGCGTGGGCGGCGGCGGCGGGCCTGATCGCACCCGCGCTCGGACGCCCGGTGACGGCCGGGCAGGTGCTCGCCATGGTGCGCCGGGGCTCCTTCGACGCTGCCGCCGTACGACGCCTCCCCGACGACACCCGGCTTCGATTGCGCCTCGCGCTGCTCGCCGCGGCTCTCGAGCTCTCGCCGGAGGAGGCCGTGCGGTGGCTGGCTTCGAGGCGCTTCTCCCGGACGGCCGCCGCCGGCGTTGCCCGGCTTCTCCGGCTCGCCTCGGAGGCCGGACGTCTAACGGTGGCGGACGCGGATGCGCGGTGGGCCTGGGTCAGGGACGCCCGGGAAGACGCGCGAGAGGCCCTTCTCCTCGCGCGTCTCCTCTTTCCAGGTTCCTCACGAAGCCTCTCGGCGGCCGCCCGCGCCCTCGCCGCGGCGCGAAAACCGCCAAGAGTCGGTGGCGCGGACCTGCTCGCCTGGCTCCGGATGTCTCCGGGCCCCGAGATAGGAAACATCCTCCGGCGCGTCGAAATCGAGGGACTGCGGGGACGCCTGCGAAGCCGAAACGAGGCGAAGGCCTGGCTCCTCGAAGCGTATCCGCCGGCTTCGGGAGCGGACGCGTCGCCCTAAAACTCGCCGTCCGGGCTATAATCGCCCACCCTTGACCCTCGTCGAGCTCCTCAAGTTCATGGCCAAGAAGGAGGCGTCCGACCTCCACTTGAAGCCCATGCGTCCGCCCCTCCTGCGGATCAAGGGAAAACTCATCCCTTTGAATACAGAGGCCCTGCAGCCCAAGGACCTCGAGATCATGCTCCGGGAGATCCTGACCCCCGCCCAGCAGGCCAAGCTCGACCAGAACCAGTCGGTCGACCTCGGGTACGGAGTCCCCGGTGTGGCCCGTTTCCGGGCAAACATCTTCATCCAGCGGGGCTCCTTCGCGGCCGTCTTCCGGCGTATCTCCTTCAAAATACCGGAGATCTCGGAGCTGGGACTCCCCGAGGTGCTCGAGACCTTCATCCACATTCCGACGGGCCTCGTTCTGATCACCGGCCCGACGGGGTCCGGCAAGTCGACGACCCTGGCCTCGGTGATCCGTTCCACGATCGAGAAGCGCGCCGTCCACATCGTCACGATCGAGGACCCCATCGAATACCTCTTCGCCGACGGAAAAGCCGCGGTCTCCCAGCGCGAGATCGGCACCGATACCCCGAACTTCAACGAGGCGCTCAAGAACATGATGCGGCAGGACCCCGACGTGATCATGGTCGGCGAGATGCGGGACTGGAGCACGATCCAGACCGTCATCACGGCGGCGGAGACGGGCCACCTCGTTTTCTCCACCCTGCACACCAACAGCGCGGCGCAGTCGATCGACCGGATCATCGACACCTGCCCGGCCGGGCAGCAGAACCAGCTGAGGGCCCAGCTCGCGCTCGTGCTTCGGGCAATCGTTTCGATGCGGTTGATCGAGAAATCCGACGGGTCGGGAATGACCCCCGTGTGCGAGATCATGATCAACTCGCCCAAGATCGCCAAGCAGATCGAAGGCGGCGAGACGAAGGAGATTCTCGACGAGATCGAGTCCTCCGTCGGCTACTACCGCATGCAGACGATGAATCAGTCGCTCATCGCGCTTCTCGTCAACGGAAAGATCACGTACCGCCGCGCGATGGAGCTCTCGACGGACCCCGAAGACCTCTCTCTCAAGCTTCGCAAGCTCTTCCCTCAGATCGAGGAAGAACACCGAGGAGGATCCATGGCGTCGGACAACGATTTCTCCGCCATCACCCAGCTCATGGACGTGAAGCGTCTCTACGAAGAGCAGGAAGAAAAGTGGCGCCTGCGGCTGAGAGCGCTCGCCCCATGTCCGGCGGCGCCCGTCCCAGGCGCGGCCGGATGGGCTCAAATTCAGCGATGTGGCGGAGAAACGGTAAAAACCCTCATCCGCGCCAGATGTTCCGCCGATCCCTTCCCCTGCTCGCCGTCCTCCTTCTCCTCGCCACCGCCTGGGTCCCCGTCGCCTCCCCCACCTCCTCGGACCTTCGGGGAGTCTCCGCCCCGTCGGAAGGCGTCGCCTGGATCACGGGGACCCGGGGAGCCTGTCTGGTGACCCGGGATGCGGGCCACACGTGGCGCACCGTCCCGGTCCCGGGCGCCGAAGCGCTCGACTTCCGCGATGTTGAGGCCTTCGGGCCGGGAGAAGCGGTCGTCATGAGCGCGGGCGAAGGCCCCGCGTCGCGGATCTACACGACGGTTGACGGCGGCTCGCACTGGTCGCTGGCGCTTCAGAACCCCGACCCGAAGGGATTCTTCGACGCGATCGCCTTCCGGGACCGCCGGCAGGGCCTCGCTCTCGGCGATCCCGTCGACGGGTGTTTCGCCATTTTCTCGACGGAGGACGGAGGCCGCCGCTGGACCCGGCTCGATCCGTCGAGGATCCCCGCCGCCCTGGCGTCCGAGGGCGCGTTCGCGGCGAGCGGCACGTGCCTCGCCCTCGACCGCAGCGGGCGCGCGTGGTTCGGTACCGGCGGGGCGGGTCGGGCGCGCGTGTTCCGGTCGGACGACGGCGGTCGAAACTGGACGGTGACGAATACGCCCATTCCGGCGGCGACCCCGTCCGCCGGTATCTTTTCCATCGCCTTTGCCGACGCCCTTCACGGCGTCGCCGTGGGAGGCGACTACCGGAAAGCGCACGGGCCGGCGGCGATCGCGCGCACCGACGACGGCGGGCTCACCTGGACGGCGGTCGCCGCTCCTCCCGCTTTCGACCGCTTTCTGTCGGCGGTCGCCGTCGTGCCGGGGACGTCTCCTCCTGTCTTCGTCGCCGCGGGAACCGAGATTTCCGGCTGGTCTTCGGATGGAGGCGTGACGTGGACCGCCGGCGAGGGCGGGTGGAACGCGATTGCCTTCGGCGGAGCGGCGGACGGCTGGGCGGTCGGGCCCGCGGGACGCGTCGTCCGGTTCGATCCGCGGGACGCGAGCTCGCGGCGCGGCGCGCGGCCGGCGCCCTCCCCGGGAGGCAGAAAGAGCCCGTGACGCCTCCCGCCGACCTCCTGCGGGAATCGGTCTCGGCAAGCGTCCCGCTCCTCCGGGCAATCGGCGAGAAGGCCTCGGCCGAGCCGCGAGCCCCCGGCAAATGGTCGCCGCGCGAAGTGATCGGCCACCTCGTCGATTCGGCCGCCAACAACCATGTCCGCTTCGTGCGCGGACAGCTCGAAGAAGATCTCGTGTTCCCGGGATACGAGCAGGAGGGTTTCGTCCGCATCCAGGCGTACGCCTGCGCGCCCTGGCGGGATCTCGTTGCTCTCTGGCGGGCCTACAACCTCCACCTGGCGAGGGTCATCGACGAGATACCGGGCGAGGTCATGCGGCGAAAGAGGAAGCGGCACAATTTCCACCGGCTCGGCTGGCGAGAGTTCTCCGAATCCGAGCCCGCGTCGCTCGAAGACCTGATCATCGACTACGTTTTGCACCTGCGGCACCACCTGGGACAGGTCGTGCGGTTGCCGGAGGATCAACCGGATCGGCAGCCGACGCCTCCGCGTTAGCGGGAGTCAGGACGCGCGAGCGTCCGATCTCCGTCGTAGCGAACTCGATTCCCGATTCCCGATCTGGTTGACCGCGGAGTACCGCGGCCGTCTCGCTCCCGTTGGTCGCTCGGAGCCCGGCCCTCGTCCCCCGGCGTCCTGCGAGGGCGGAGGCCACGAGCGCGCCCGTCGCCGCGCCCCCCACGTCGGCCGCCACGTCCCCGACTTCGCAGGACCGGCCGGGGATCCAGGTCTGATGGATTTCGTCGAGTATCCCGAAGACCGCCATCGCTCCGGCGACGGCGAGCACGCGCGCCAGAGAGAACCCGGCCCGCCCCGGCCAGCGGACGGCCAGGTAAATCAGGAGCCCCTCCCCCGCGTACAGGCAGAGGTGGACGACCTTGTCGATGTTCGGAATGCGTTCGGCGATAGGGATCGACGGCGGGCTCGGCCACGATGTCAGGGTCAAAAGAAAAGCGCCCCAGACGAGCGCTGCCAGACGCGCCCGCCTGAGGCGATCGAATCGCCGCGAGGAATCGTTCAGTCCGTTACGCCCCGCGCTTGGAGGGGCCGGTGCGGCTGGGACCCTTCTTCGGCGCCGTCTTCGTCCCTTTGGCGGCCTTGTCGCCCCGTCCCGGCTTCGGCTGGCGCGGAGCCGCCTTCCGCTCGGCGGCGCCCTCGTCGCCACCTTCCTCCGGCTCGGGCTTGTCCTTCCGGACCGTTTCGACACGCCCTCCGGAGGCGCGGCGCGCGCGGTCGGAGAGGGACTCCTTGCGCGGGCCCTTCTCCTTCGGCTCGAACCGGTAGTCCACGAACTCCAGGATCGCCGCCTCCGCCGCGTCGCCCTTGCGGGCGCCGAGGCGAAGGATGCGGGTGTACCCGCCCGGCCGATCGACGAAGCGGGGCGCGATGTTCTCGAAAACCTTCTTCACCGTCGTCCGGTCGGGAATCCACTGCGACACCTTGCGTCGGGCGGAAACCCCGTCGTTCTTGGCCGCGGTGATGAGCTTTTCGGCCAGCGGCCGGAGCTCCTTCGCTTTGGTCAGCGTCGTCTGGATCCGCTCGTGCGTCATCAGCGAATCGAGCTGATTCGAAAACATCGCCATGCGATGAGATGTCGTGCGCCGGAGCTTTCGCCCGGCCCGGTTGTGCATCATGGTTTATTCGCTCTTCGCTTCAATCGGCTCGATTTCCATGCCGAGCGACAGCCCCATGGGCCGGAGGATGTCGCGGATCTCGTTCAAGGACTTGCGCCCGAAGTTCTTGGTCTCGAGCATGTCCTTCTCGCTCTTCTGAACGAGGTCCCGGATGGTCCGGATGCCGGCGTTCTTCAGGCAGTTCGCGCTGCGGACCGAGAGCTCGAGCTCGTCGACCGAGCGGTTCAGGTACTCCGCGAGGTTCTCCGGCAGCTCGCCGTCTCCCGCGCCGTCGAGCGCCGTCTCATGCTCGACGTTGATGAAAATGGTCAGATGGTCGCGCAGCAGCGTCGCCGCGAGTCCGACCGCGTCGGCCGGAGAGACGGTCCCGTTCGTCCAGACCTCCAGCACCAGCCGGTCGTAGTCCGTGGCCTGGCCGATGCGGGCCGCCTCGACGTGGTAGTTCACGCGCCGCACGGGCGAGTGGACCGAGTCGATCGGGATGTATCCGATGCCCATGTCCTCGTCGAAGTTCTTGTCGGCGGAGACGTAGCCGCGTCCCATCGAGACGCGCAGCTCCATCTGCAGCTTTCCGTTCTCCGACAGCGTCGCGATCGGCGCCGAGGGATCGAGGATCTCGATCGACGGATCGCCAGTCAGGTCGGCCGCCGTGATCTTCCCCTTCTTCTCGGTGTCGAGGGTCAGGATCTTCTCCTCCATCGTGTGCATCTTGATGGGGATCTGCTTTAAATTCAGGATGATGTCCGTGACGTCTTCCACGACTCCCGGCAGCGATGAGAACTCGTGCAGGACGCCTTCGATCTTGACCGCGGTGATCGCCGCGCCCTCGATCGACGTCAGCAGGACGCGCCGCAGCGCGTTGCCCACCGTGGTTCCGAACCCGCGCTCGAACGGTTGCGCGTAGAACTTTCCATACGTGCCGGTGAGCGTCTCGCCGTCGACTTCGAGCCGCTTCGGTTTTTGAAATCCCTTCCAGAGAGTCATGTGTTTTTCCTCCGTCCGCGGCTTACTTGGAGTACAGCTCGACGATCAGCTGCTCGGCAATCGGCAGCTTGATGTCTTCGCGCTTCGGCAGTTCCACCACCCGCCCCGCAAAGCTTTCCGGGGACAGGTCCAGCCAGCCCGGAACGCCGCGGGCGCGGGCCGTTTCGACCGACGCCTTGATCTGCTCGTTCACCCGGCTTTTTTCCTTGATCGCCACGACCTGGCCCTTCGACACGCTGTACGAAGGAATCGTGACCTTCTTCCCATTGATCGTGACGTGCCCGTGGCGGACCAGCTGGCGCGCCTGCGGCCTGGAGGCCGCGAACCCCAGCGAGTACACCACGTTGTCCAGACGGCGCTCGAGCTCCGCCAGCAGGTTCGCGCCCGTGATCCCCTTGCGCCGCTCGGCGCGCGCGAAAGTCAGCCGGAACTGGCTCTCCAGGAGCCCGTAGATCCGCTTGACCTTCTGCTTCTCTCGGAGCTGAATCCCGTAGCCGAGCAGCTTGGAGCGCCGCCGGCCATGCTGTCCGGGCGGATAGTTCCGCCGCTCGATCGAGCACTTGTCCTTGAAACAGCGGTCCCCTTTCAGGAACAGCTTCATCCCTTCTCGCCGGCAGAGCCGGCAGACCGCCTCGGTGTGACGAGCCAAGTCAGAACCTCCCAGATCCCTAAACTTGATTTACGTCCTTCTTCCCGGCCAGGGATCCAACGCCGGTTTACAGACGGGATAGCTGTCAGCTCGTAGCCATCAGCGATCAGCTCAGAATTTTCGTGTCTTCAACTCCCGTTTTTCCGAACTAGTTGACCGCGGGGTACCGCGGCCGTCTCGCTCCCCTTGGTCGCTCGGCTCGCCTCAAACCCGGCGGCGTTTGCGCGGCCTGCATCCGTTGTGCGGGATCGGCGTCGTGTCCTTGATGGACTTGATGTCGAGCCCGTTGGCCTGGAGGGCGCGAATCGCCGATTCGCGGCCCGCTCCGGGCCCCGTCACGCGGACGTCCACCGAGCGGACGCCATGCTCCTTCGCGCCTTCCGCGCAGTTGGCCGCGGCGAGCTGCGCCGCAAAGGGCGTGCCCTTGCGCGAACCCTTGAACCCGATCCGGCCGGCCGAGGACCAGGCCAGGATGCCGCCCTCCTGGTCCGCGATCGCGATGACCGTGTTGTTGAAGGAAGCCTGTACCGTCGCCACCGCGTGCGGGATCGACTTCTTTTCCTTCTTCCCGCCGGCGCGGGCGCGCTTGCCCTTGCCCTTGGGCGCGGTCTTCTCGGGAGCCGCGGAGACGGGAGCCTGTTCTGCCATAAGTGTCCTCGAGTTCTCTCTTCGTGTATCTGCGCTGAAAGCTGAGAGCTGACGGCCGACAGCTTGTTACTTCTTCGTGGCCTTCTTCTTGCCGGCGACAGTGCCCTTGCGGGGGCCCTTCCGCGTCCGCGCGTTCGTGTGCGTGCGCTGGCCTCGCACGGGGAGATTGCGGCGATGGCGCATCCCCCGGTAGCACCCGATGTCCATCAACCGCTTGATGTCCATCGAGGTGTCGCGGCGCAGGTCGCCTTCCACCTTCACGTCGTCGGTGATCACCTTGCGGATCCGGACGACTTCCTCCTCGGAGAGGTCCTTCACGCGCGTGTCCGCGCGCACGTCGGCTTTCTCGAGGATGAAGTTCGCCTTGGGACGCCCGATCCCGAAGATGTAGGTCAGGCCGATCTCGACGCGCTTGTTCAAGGGAAGGTCGACGCCAGCAATTCGTGCCATTTGAGATCCTTTAGCTATCAGCTCTCAGCTGTCGGCTCTCAGCCCGGGGGCCGGAGCTTCTCGCCGATGCTTCTACCCCTGCCTCTGCTTGTGCTTGGGAATCGAGCAGATGACCCGGACGACGCCCTTGCGGTGGACGATCTTGCATTTGACGCAGATTTTCTTGACCGACGCTCTGACCTTCATGGCTTCCTCGTGTTCTCCGGCTGACAGCTGACAGCTGACAGCTGTTTTTCATTTGTACCTGTAAATGATCCGCCCGCGCGTCAGATCGTACGGCGACAGCTCGACTAAGACCTTGTCCCCGGGCAGGATGCGGATGAAGTTCTTTCGCATCTTGCCGGAGATGTGGGCCAGCACCTGGTGCTTGTTCTCGAGCTCCACCCGGAACATCGCATTCGGCAGCGGCTCGACGACCGTCGCCATGACTTCGATGGCCTCTTCTTTCGACATCAGGACGCCACCGCGCTCGACGCGCGCCGCAACAGCCGCCCCATGCCGAGGACGACCGCGCCATCCGCCTCGATCGCCACCGTGTTCTCGAAATGCGCCGACGCACTGCCGTCCCGCGTCCTCACCGTCCAGCCGTCCTTGTCCGTCGAGACTTCGGCGCGGCCGAGGTTGAACATCGGCTCGATGGCGATCACCATGCCGGCGCGCAGCAGGCTGCCGCGGCCCGCGGGACCGTAGTTCGGGATCTGCGGCTCCTCGTGGAGCGCGGTCCCGACGCCATGTCCGACGAAGTCGCGGACCACGCCATAGCCGTGCGGGATCGCGACGGCCTCGACCGCGGCGCCGATGTCCGAGACCCGGTTGCCGGGCCGCGCCGCCGCGATGCCGGCGTCGAGTCCGCGCCGGGTCACCTCGAGCAGCTTCGCCTTCTCCGGATCGATCGTTCCGACCGCCAGAGTGCGCGAGGCGTCGCCGAAATACCCCCCGACGACCGCGCCGCAGTCCACCCCGACGATGTCGCCGTTTTTCAGGATGCGCTTGCCCGGGATCCCGTGCACGACCTCGTCATTCACCGACGTGCAGAGGGTCTTCGGATACCCGCGATAGCCCAGAAACGCGGGCTTCGCCCCGCGCCGGCGGATCTCCGCCTCGGCCAGGCGATCGAGCTCTTCGGTCGTCACGCCGGGCGTGACGGCCTTCTCGATCAGCTCGAGCGTCTCCAGGACCACCTGCGAGGCCTCTTCCAGCAGGGCCAGCTCTCTCTCGCTGCGTATGGTGATCATGCGGTCCTCCCGGAGGAGACCGCGACGGCGAGCGCCTGGTCGATGCGATCGGAGATTTCGGAAACGTCGCCCATGCCATTTATGTCCGCGAGAAGCCGCCGGCCCCGGTAGAAATCCGCCAGAGGCTCCGTTTTCTGGTGGTACACGCGGAGGCGCTCCAGGATGGTCTCGGGCCGGTCGTCGGACCGCCCCTCGTCCCTGGAACGCCCGTGCAGACGGTCGACGATGACCGCCTCGGGAACCGAGAGATTCAGAACCGCCGAAAGGCCCGGGCCATTCCCCGCCATGAGCTTCTCCAGAGCCGCCGCCTGCTCGACGGTCCGAGGGAAGCCGTCCAGGATGAACCCGCGGGAGGCGTCCGGAGATGCGATGCGGTCCCGAATCAGGGCGATCATGAGGTCGTCGGAGACGAGCTCTCCCGCCTCCATGGTGGCTTTGGCCTGGAGGCCGAGCGGAGATCCGGCCCGGACGGCCGACCGCAGGATCTCACCCGTCGAGATCGCGGGAACGCCGAGCCGCTCCGAAAGCAGCTTCGCCTGAGTGCCCTTCCCGCTGCCGGGAGGGCCGAGAAAGATGATTCGCATCAGACCCGGCGCCCCCGGATCCGGCTCTTCTTCAGGAAACCGGTGTAGTGGTGCTCGACCAGCTTCGATTCGACCTGCTGGACGGTGTCCATGGCCACGCCGACGACGATCAGCAGCGACGTGCCGCCGAAGTAGAAGTTGAAGCCGAACCCCTGGGTGAAGAAGCGCGGGAGCAGCGTGTCGAGGCCCGGGCCGATGAAGGGGATGCTCTGGACCTTGAAGCCGCTGGCCAGGAACTCCGGCAGCAGCGCCACGAAAGTCAGATACACCGCGCCGACCAGGGTCAGCCGGGAGAGCACGACGTCGATGTAATCGGCGGTCTTGCGGCCCGGGCGGATGCCGGGGATGAACCCGCCGTACTTGCGCATGTTGTCCGCGGTGTCCGTCGGGTTGAAGACGATCGACGTGTAGAAATAGCAGAAGAAGAGGATCCCGACGGCGTAGAGGATGACGTAGAGAGGCTGGCCCTGGGAGAGGGAGCCGGCGACCCGCTTCATCCAGTCCGCGCCGATGAAATT
This sequence comes from Acidobacteriota bacterium, assembly GCA_020199905.1. GTDB lineage: Bacteria > Acidobacteriota > Thermoanaerobaculia > UBA5066 > Gp7-AA6 > JALYUA01. Next base: position 10,717 of record JAIVJS010000026.1, on the reverse strand, counting down.
GGAGAAGTAGTACGGAATCTGGATGATGGAGATGGCGAAGATGATCGGAATGACGCCGCCCGTGTTGACGCGCAGCGGCAGATAGGTGTTCTGCCCGCCGTAGACCTTGCGGCCCACGACCCGCTTCGCGTACTGGACGGGAATCCGCCGCTGCGCCCTCTCGACGAAGACGATGAGCGCCACGATCCCGCACATGAACACCAGGACGAAGAGGATCGTCAGTATCGAGATGTTCCCCGTGCGGATCTGATCGAACAGGGTGAAGATCGCCCGCGGCAGGCCGACGACGATGCCGGCGAAGATGATGAGCGAGATCCCGTTGCCGATGCCCCGCTCGGTGATCTGCTCGCCGAGCCACATGATGAAGATGGTTCCCGTGGTGAGCGTCAGAACGGTCATCAATCGGAAGGCCCAGCCCGGATGCGGCACGAGGTGCGCTCCGCCCGGCGCCGTCTGCTTCTCGAGCCACAGCGCAATCCCCGTGGCCTGGACGAAGGACAGAAGAACCGTCCCGTAGCGCGTGTACTGCGTGATCTTCTTGCGGCCCATTTCGCCCTCTTTCGAGAGCTTTTCGAGATACGGCCACACCACGGTCAGGAGCTGCAGGATGATCGAGGCCGAGATGTACGGCATGATCCCGAGCGCGAACACGGACAGCCGCCGCAGCGCGCCGCCCGAGAAGATGTCGAGGAATCCGAACAGCGACCCCGCGGACGCGCGGAAGAACTCGTTGATCGCGGTCGGATCGACCCCGGGCGTGGGGATGTGCGCCCCGAGCCGGTAGATCGCCAGCATGAGGAACGTGAAGAAGACCCGCTTGCGCAGGTCCGGCACGCTGAAAATGTTCGCGAAGCTCTGAAGAGCGCTCAATTCGAGATCACCTCGCAGCGGCCGCCCGCGGCCTCGATCTTGGCCTGGGCGCTCGCCGAGAATTTGTGCGCGGAAATCGTCAGCGCCTTCCCGATCTCACCGTCGCCAAGGATCTTGACCCGGCGGTTCTTGCGCGCGAGGCGCATGCCCGCCAGCGTCTCCGGGTTGACGGCCTGGCCCGCCTCGAAGCGGTCCAGATCGGAGAGATTCACGATGTCGTACTCCACGCGGAAGATGTTGGTGAAACCCCGCTTGGGGACGCGGCGGTGCAGCGGCATCTGACCGCCCTCGAAACCGCGCTGGTGCCGGTATCCGCTCCGCGACCTCTGGCCCTTGTTTCCTCGGCCCGCCGTCTTGCCGTGCCCGCTGCCGGGTCCCCGCCCGAGGCGCTTCCTGGAGTGTGTCGCGCCGGGAGCGGGCCGCAGGTCATGGATGCCCAGCGCCGCCGGGCGCGTGTCGGCCGAGGCAGACGCCGACGCGGCCGCCCGTCCGCGGCGGGGCGGACGCGGCGCGGCCGACCGGGCGGACTTGTCCTGTCCGGCGGACTTGGCCTTCTGTCCGGCCGGTTTCGCGTCCCGGGCGGCCGGCTTCGCGACCTTTTCCGTCTTCCGTCCGCCGGCCGAAGCCTTGGCTTTCGCCGCCCGGCGCGCCGGCGAGGCCGGCTTTTTCGATCCCTTTTTCTCGACCATGTCTCAGCCCTTCACGATTTCGACCAGGTGGCGGACCTTCAGGACCATCCCGCGAATGGCCGGGTCGTCCGGCCGCTCGACCTGCTGGCCCATACGGCGGAGACCGAGGCTTTTGAGCGTCGCCTTCTGGCTTTTGGGCGTGCAGATCCCGCTGCGCACGAGCCGCAACGTCAACGTCTTGTCACTCTTCCTCTCGGCCTTTTCGTTCTTGCGCTCCGCGCTCATGACGCTTCGGCCTCGAGCTTCTCGCCCGCCGCGCCGCGCCGTTTCTTCATCTCGTCGGCATTGCGGAGGCGGGTGAGCCCGTCCATCGTCGCCTTGATGACGTTGTGCGGGTTCGTCGTGCGGAGAGACTTCGTCAGGATGTCCGCGATGCCGACGGATTCGAGGACGGCGCGAACCGGTCCCCCCGCGATCACGCCGGTGCCGGCTGCGGCCGGCTTCAAGAGCACGCGCCCGGCGCCGAACCGGCCGATGACCTCGTGGGGGATCGTCGAGCCACGCAGGCTGATCGCCTGCATGTTCTTCTTGGCCATCTCGATCCCCTTCTTGATGGCCATCGGAACTTCCTTCGCCTTGCCGGAGCCGTAGCCGACGCGGCCCTGGCCGTCGCCGACGACCACGAGCGCCGAGAATGAGAAGTTCTTGCCGCCCTTGACGACCTTGGTGACGCGGTTGATGTGAACCACGCGGTCGATCAGCTCCCGCCCCTGCGCGTCGCGCTCTTTTTCCCGCTCGCGCGGCGGACGCGGGCCGCCTCCCCGGTTGCTGCTCATCGGATTTCCTTCATGGCTAGAACTCCAGACCACCCTTGCGGGCGGCATCGGCCAGTGCGCGGACCTTGCCGTGGTAGATGTACCCGCCGCGATCGAAGACGACCTTCAGGACGCCCTTCTCCTTCGCACGCGCTGCGACCAGCTCGCCGACGCGCTCGGCGGTGGCGACGTTCGCGCCCGCCTTGGGGGCCTTCCGGAGGTCCGCCTCGACCGAGGAGGCGTGGGCGACGGTATGCCCGCTCGCGTCATCGATCACCTGGGCGTAGATGTGACGCCCGCTCTTGTAGACCGCGAGCCGCGGGCGCGCGCCCGAGCCCTTGACCTTTTCACGGATGCGCACGCGCACCCGCCGCCGCGATTCGATTCTCTCTTCGGCTTTCATGGCTTACTTTCCGCCCGCCTTTCCGACCTTGCGCCGGATCACCTCGTTCGCGTACTTGATCCCCTTCGCCTTGTAGGGGTCCGGGACGCGGAGCTTCCGGATCTCGGCCGCCGTCTGGCCAACCTTCTGCCGGTCGGCCCCGGAGACCGTCAGCTTCCCCGCCTTCGCGTCGAGGTTCACCGTGATCCCGTCGGGAATCGGGAAATTGACCGGATGGGAGTACCCGAGCGAGAAAACGATCGCCTTCGGCTTCACTTCCGCCTTGTACCCGACGCCCACGATCTCGAGGTCCTTGCTGAACCCCTTCGTGACGCCTTCGACGTTGTTGGCGACGAGCGCGCGAAGAAGACCGTGAAACGCCCGCTGTTGCGGCTCATCGTTCGAGCGCGAGAAGCGGACCTCGCCGTCCTCGATGGCGACCGTCAGCCCCGCGGGCACGCGCGTCGTCAGGTCCCCCTTCGGTCCCTTGACCCGCACGAAGTCCCCCTCCGACTTCACATCGACCCCTTTCGGGATCACGACCGGCATTTTTCCTACGCGTGACATCGGGTGGCTCTCATTTCCAGATTTGGCGTTACCAGATATTGCAAAGGATCTCGCCGCCGAGGCGCGACTCGCGCGCCGCCTTGCCGGTGACGATCCCCTTCGACGTGGACACGATCGAGATTCCAAGACCCCCGAGCACTTCGGGGATCTCCTTGGCGGCGGAGTAAACGCGCCGGCCCGGGCGCGACACCCGCTCGAGTCCCGTCACGATCGGTTCGCCTTCCGGGTCGTACTTCAGCCCGACGCGCAGCCAGGGGCGGCCCTTCTCGTCCACGCGGCGGTACGAGGCGATGTAGCCCTCTTCGGCGAGGACCCGCAGCAGATTTTCCCGGAGCCGCGAGGCGGGCATTTCGACGCGCTCGTGCCCGGCCGTCATCCCGTTGCGCAGCCGGTTCAGCAGGTCGCTGATCGGATCGCCCGTCGTCGTCGAGACCTTGCGAGCCTTCACCATGACGCCTTCCTCACCCCGGGCAGATACCCGAGGTTCGCGTTCTGGCGGAAGCAGATCCGGCACAGCTCAAATTTGCGGAGCACGCTGCGCGCGCGCCCGCAGACCCGGCAGCGCCGAACCGTCCGCGTCATGAACTTCGGCTTCCTCGCCGCCTTGATTCGCATTGCCCTTCTCGCCATTGGTCGCCTCTCTAAAACTCAGATACCTGGGGGTGCGGGGGACCGCAAGGTCCCCTGCTTCATGCTCACTTGCCGAACGGCATCCCCAGCTCCTTCAAGAGCTGGCGAGCCCGGTCGTCGCGGCCGGCCGTCGTCACGATCGTCACATTCAAACCCTTGGACTTGTCGGTCCTCGCGTAGTCGATCTCCGGAAAGATGAAATGGTCGCGGATCCCGAGCGTGTAGTTTCCGCGCCCGTCGAACGCCTTCGTCGGAACTCCGCGGAAGTCGCGGACCCTCGGCAGCGCGATGTTGATCAGGCGGTCGAGGAACTCGTACATCCGCTCGCCGCGCAGGGTGACGCGCGCGCCGATCGGCATACCCGCACGCAGCTTGTAGGTCGCGATCGACTTCTTCGCCTTGGTCACTACGGCCCGCTGTCCGGCGATCGACGAGAGCTCGTCCACGGCGCCGTCGAGCATCTTGGGGTTGGCGACCGCCTCGCCGAGCCCCATGTTCAGCACGACCTTCTCGACGCGAGGAATCGCCATCGCGTTGTCGATCCCGAGCTCCTTGCCCAGGCTCGGGGCCACTTCCTTCATGTACCGCTCTTTCAGTCTGGCTGCCATTGAATTTCCTTCGTTTCCCGTTTCCCGGCTCATGCCAGAGCGGCGCCGCTCTTCTTGGCAAAACGCTCGGGCGTTCCCTCGGCATCCCGGCGCCGCCCGATCCGGGTCGGGACGCTGCGGTCCGGGTCGATCAACATCACGTTGGAGATATGAAGAGGCGCTTCTTTTTCCGAGATGCCTCCCGCGATGTTCTTCGAGGGGTTCGGACGCGTGTGCCTCTTGATCATGTTGACGCGCTCGACGATGACGCGGTCCGCCGCGGGAAGCACCCGCAGGATCCGCCCCTGACGTCCGCGGTCCTTGCCCGCGATCACCATGACCACGTCGTTTTTCCTCAGCTTCGTCTTCTTCTTCATCACAGCACTTCCGGCGCGAGAGAGATGATCTTCATGAATTTCTTTTCGCGCAGCTCGCGGGCGACGGGCCCGAAGACGCGCGTTCCGACGGGCTCGCCCTCGTTGGAGATCAGCACGGCCGCGTTGTCGTCGAACCGGATGTAGGACCCGTCCCGGCGCCGGTGGTTTCGGCGGGTCCGCACGATCACGGCCCGAACGACCCGCTTTCCGTGCTTCTCGACGAACGGCGAGTCGGGAGCCGCCTCTTTCACGGACGCGGTGATCACGTCGCCCAGGCGCGCGTACCGTCCGGCCGAGCCGCCGCGCATCCGGATACAGGCAATGCGCCGCGCGCCGGAATTGTCCGCGACCTCGAGGATGGTGCCCATCTGGATCATGCGAGCCCCCGGCCGGGAGACGGAAAACGTAAAACGTCAAACGGACGGGGGCCGGACGGCCTCGTTTCCCGTTTCCCGTTTCCCGTTTCCCGGATCTGGTTCTTCATCACGCTTCCGCCTTCGTCAACACTTCGAGCAGCCGCCACCGCTTCTTCTTCGAGAGCGGCCGCGTCTCTTCGATCCGGACCCGGTCGCCCATCTTGGCGGTGCCGGCCTCGTCGTGGGCGAGAAAGCGGCTCGTCCGGCGGATCGTTCGCTGGTACTGCGCTTCCTGCACGCGCCGTTCGACCTCGACGACGATCGTCTTTTCCATCTTGTCCGAGACGACGCGGCCGACCTTGGTCTGCCGCTCGAGCGCTTTTCTTTCTGCCGGCTGTTCCATTTACTTCTTCTCCGCGAGCTCGAGCGCCCGCTGGTACGTCCGCACCCGGGCGATGTCGCGCCGCACGACCTTCAGCCGGCTCGGGTTCTCGAGCTGACCGGTCGCCTTCTGGAGGCGCAGCTTCCACGAGGCTTCCTTGAGCTGCCTGGCCTTCTCGGCGAGCTCCGGCGCTCCCTGGCTCGCCAGCGTCTCGCGTTCCTTCTTCTTCATAGGATCTCCGTCTCGGTATCGCGAGTCACAAACCGCGTCCGCAGTCCGATCTTGTCGGATGCCAGCGACAGCGCCTCTTTCGCCGTCGCGAGGTCGACCCCCTCCATTTCGTACAGGATCCGGCCGGGCTTGACCACGGCGACCCAGCCTTCCGGGGCACCCTTGCCCTTGCCCATGCGCGTCTCGGCCGGCTTCTTCGTGTACGGCTTGTCGGGGAAGATCCGGATCCAGATCTTGCCCCCGCGCTTGACGGCGCGCGTCATCGCGATGCGGGCGGCTTCGATCTGGCGGGCGGTGATCCACCCGGGCTCCAGGATCTGCAGGCCCATGTCGCCGAAAGCGAGCGTCCCGCCGCGATACGCCTTGCCGCGCATGCGCCCGCGCTGCTGCTTCCGGTACTTCACCTTTGAGGGCATTAGCATGGTCGTTGCTCGCTATGTCCGGTCGGGAATCGGAAATCGGGAATCGGGAATCGACGCCCTCATCCGCCCGTCCGTTTGAATTTGCGTCATCTCCTCTTTCGATTCCCGTTTCCCGTTTCCCGGCTCAGGCCGTCTTTCTCCGATTCTTCGCCTTGTGCTGCTCGCCTCGGTAGATCCACGTCTTCACGCCGATCTTTCCGTAAGTCGTGTTCGCCTCCGCGAATCCATAGTCGATGTCGGCCTTCAGCGTGTGAAGGGGAAGCCGGCCCTCCTGGTACCATTCCGCTCTCGCGATCTCGGCGCCGTTCAAGCGGCCCGCGCAGCGGATCTTGATTCCCTGGGCGCCGAAGCGGAATGCCGACTCGATCCCCTTCTTCATCGCCCGCCGGAACGCGACCCGCCGCTCGAGCTGCAGGGCGATCGATTCGGCAACGAGCTGGGCGTCCGTCTCCGGGCGCTGGATCTCGATGATGTTGATATGGACCTCGGACTTGGTCCGCTTCTGAAGCTCGTCGCGAAGCTTGTCGACCTCCGCGCCGCGCTTGCCGATGATGATCCCGGGCCGCGACGTCTGGATGTTGACTTTCAGCTTGTTGGCGAACCGCTCCACGTCGATCTCCGAGACCCCGGCATGCGACAACCGCCCCTTCAGCTCCTTCCGGAGCGCGAGGTCCTCGTGCAGGTATTTCTGGTAGTCCTTCACGGAGAACCAGCGCGAGTGCCAGGTCCGGTTGAACCCGAGGCGAAATCCGTACGGATGGACTTTCTGTCCCATGCTTAACCCCTCGCCTCGGAGCCCGTGTCCGAAAGTTCGATCGTGAGGTGGCTCTTCCGATGGAGAACCCGATAGGCGCGCCCCATGGGCGCCGGCCGGACGCGTTTCTCCTGCGGTCCCTTGTCGACGTAAATCCGCTGGACGACCAGCTCGTCCACATCGACCCGGGCTTCCTGCTGCTCCGCGTTGGCAACCGCCGAGCGGAGCGTCTTTAAGATGTCGCGCGCCGCGACTTTCCGCGTGTGGCGGAGGATCGCGACCGCGTCGTTCACCTTCTTGCCGCGCACGAGGTCGGCGACCAGCCGCACCTTCTGCGCGGAGCCCTTCATGAAGCGAAGCTTTGCTGTGGCCTTCATCGTCATGCCTTGACCGCCGGAGCCGGAGCGGCGCCCGGTGCGCTGACCGGCTTGCCCGGAGCGGGGGCGCCCGCCTCGGCCTTCTTGCCGCTGTGACCCTTGAAGATCCGGGTTGGGGAGAACTCGCCGAGCTTGTGCCCGACCATGTTCTCCGCGATGTACACCGGGATGAACTTCCGGCCGTTGTGCACGGCGATCGTGTGACCCACCATGTCCGGAATCACCGTCGAGCGCCGGGACCACGTCTTGACGACCTTCTTCTCTCGAGCGTCGTTCATCGCGCCCACTTTCTTCATGAGGTGCTCGTCGACGAAAGCGCCCTTCTTGACTGAACGCGACATGTTCTGCCTAGCCCTTCGACTTGCGGCGGCGGACGATCATGGCGTCCGTCCGCTTGTTATTTCGCGTCTTCATGCCCTTGGTCTTCCAGCCCCACGGCGAGGTCGGGTGCCTTCCGCCCGAGGTCTTTCCTTCGCCGCCGCCCATCGGGTGGTCGACGGGATTCATCGCGACGCCGCGGTTGTGGGGCTTCCATCCCAGCCAGCGGTTGCGGCCCGCCTTGCCGATCGAGACGTTCTCGTGCTCGAGGTTGCCGACCTGGCCGATCGTCGCGTAGCACTCGATGTGCACCTGGCGGACCTCGCCGGAGGGCAGGCGCACCTGGGCGTAGTCCCCTTCCTTGGCCATCAGCTGGGCCGCGGCGCCCGCGGAGCGGACCATCTGCCCGCCGTTGCCGCGTTTCAACTCGATGTTGTGGATCGTCGTCCCGAGGGGGATCCCCCGCAGCGGCAGGGCGTTTCCCGGGACGATGTCGGCGGCGGGGCCCGACACGACCTGCGCGCCGACCTGCAGTCCGTTCGGAGCGAGGATGTAACGCTTCTCGCCGTCCGCGTAGTGGAGCAGCGCAATTCTCGCCGTCCGGTTCGGGTCGTACTCGATCGTGGCGACCTTCGCCGGCACGTTCAACTTGTCGCGGCGGAAGTCGATGATCCGATACAGCCGTTTGTGGCCGCCGCCCATGAACCGGGATGTGATCCGGCCCTGGTTGTTGCGGCCGCCCGTCGAACGCAGACCGACGGTCAGGGTCTTCTCCGGCCGCGAGGCCGTGATCTCCTGAAAGTCGAGCGTCGTCTGAAAACGGCGTCCCGCGGATGTGGGCTTGTACTTTTTGACTGGCATGGTGCTCGCTTCCTAAACGCCTTCGAAGAACTCGATGGGCTTCTCGCCCGCCGCCAGCCGCACGTAGGCCTTCTTCCAGTCTTTGCGCCGGCCGAGAAACCGTCCCATCCGCTTCAATTTGCCCTGGCGGTTCGCCACCCGCACCTCGGCGACCTTGACCCCGAAGAGCGCGGTGACCGCCCGCCCGATCTCGATCTTGTTGGCGTCGCGCGCGACCTCGAAACAGATCGTGTTGGCGGCTTCCTTGATCCGCGTCGACTTCTCTGTGATGAGAGGCCGGCGAATGATCTGTTGCGGGTCCATCACTCCCCTCCCAGGGTCGCGACGACGCGCGACAGCGCCGCCTTCGACAGGACCAGCGTGCCGTGATTCATGACATCGTAGACGTTGACGCCGAGCGAATCGACGATCTTCCAATCCTGCACGTTGCGCGAGGCGCGCGAGAAGTTCTCGTTGTCTCGCGTGTCGACGAAGAGCGTCCGGCCCGTGACGCCGAGCCCGCCGATTGCGGCGACGAGGTCGCGCGTGCGGTGGCTCGCGAGCTCCATCGTGTCCACCACGAGGAGCCGCTCTTCCTTGACGCGGCGGGAGAGAACGGCCTTCAACGCATTCTTCTTTTCGCCGACCGACAGGCCCTGCGCGTACGAGCGCGGCCGCGGGCCGTGCGACGTTCCGCCATGCCGGTGGATCGGCGGACGGCTGCCTCCCTGGCGGGCGCGGCCGGTGCCCTTCTGCTTGAAGGGTTTTTTGCCGCTGCCGGAGACCTCGGAACGCACCTTGGTCTTGTGAGTCCCGGCGCGCTGGCCCGCGCGGTAGGCCTTGACGACCTCCCACACGAGGTGGCGCCGGTAGGGGTACTCGAACACCTCGGCGGGAAGGTCCACCTCGCCGACGCGCTCCTTCTTCCAGTTGAGAACGGGAACTGTTGCCATCGCTCTTGTCCCTTACTTCGCGGCCAAAGTGGCCGCGGCGCCGTTGCCCGAGCGCACGATCTTGACGACCGAGTTGCGGGCCCCCGGTACGGCGCCCTTGATGTACAGGAGGTTGTTCTCCGCGTCCACGCGGACGACGGTCAGGTTCTTCGCGGTCGCCTGGCGTCCGCCGAGCCGGCCCGACGAGCGGGTCCCCGGGTAGACGCGGGACGGGAACGCGGACGGCCCGATGGAGCCCGGCGCACGGTGAAACATGGAGCCGTGCGTCGCCGCGCCGCCGCGGAAGTGATGCCGGCGGACCACGCCCGCGAAGCCCTTGCCCTTGGAGACGCCGATCACGTCCACCGAGTCCTTCTCGTGGAAGGAATCGCAGAGCACCTTGTCGCCGGGATTCAATTCGTCGCCCGCGTCGAGGCGGAACTCGGCGAGAAGGCGCATCGGGGCGACGTTTGCCTTCTCGAAGCGGCCCCTGGCCGCGCGATTGGCGCGCCGGTCCGGCCGGGACTCCACGAGTCCGATCTGCACGGATTCGTAGCCGTCCTTCTCGACCGTCTTCTTCTGGATGACGAGACACGGACCCGCCTGGACGACGGTGACCGGGATGACCGTCCCGTCCGCCGTGAAGATCTGGGTCATGCCCACTTTTCGTCCGATGATTCCGTGTACTGGCATAACGCTACTTTCCGAACGCCTTGATCTCGACATCCACACCGACGGGGAGCTCGAGCTTCATCAGCGCGTCCACGGTCTGCGACGTCGGCTCCAGGATGTCCAGGAGTCTCTTGTGCGTGCGCATCTCAAACTGTTCGCGCGACTTCTTGTCGATGTGCGGCGACCGGTTGACCGTGTAACGCGAAACGGCCGTCGGCAGAGGAATCGGGCCGGCGATCTTCGCACCCGTCCGGCGCGCCGTATCGACGATCTCCGTCGCCGACTGATCGAGGATTCGATAGTCGAAGGCCTTCAGTCGAATCCTGATCTTGTCGTTTTTCATGTTTAGCGGTCCCTCGACGGGACCGGAAGGGAGCAAACGGCGGCTCTCCACCAGCCCATGGCTTCAACGCACGAGATGGACTCTCGCTCTTTCGATTCCCGGCTCATTCGAGGATTTCCGTGATCGTGCCGGCGCCGACGGTCCGTCCACCTTCTCTGATGGCGAAGCGCAGGCCCTTTTCCATGGCAATGGGGGTGATCAGCTGGATCTCCAGCGCCACGTTGTCTCCCGGC
>JAIVJS010000025.1 GCA_020199905.1 Acidobacteriota bacterium | reverse complement strand
CGCAACCGACTCGGGCGAAAAACCCGAGCCAAAAATCGCTCGATTCGCGCGCCTCAAAAGGCGGCGCGCGACGAATAGACCTGTGGCGGACTACCTGTTCGAGTGAATCCCACCGAGGCTGAAAATGAATCTTGGTTATTGGACCACAACCGCCAAGCCCGATGTCAAGTATTTTTGCAGCCGGAGCTTAGCCGGTCCGATCGCACGCCGCCGGCGCTCCGGCCAGGACCGCGCCCGGGGGCGCGGCGCCCGCTTCCGCTAGCCGAACTTGATCAAAGAGCGGAGCAGACGGTCCTGGAAGCCGTGGTTCCCGGTCTCCCAGACGTTTCGGCCGTTCAGCAGGATGGCGAACGCGTAAGTCTTTCCCGAGTCGCCGGTTACGTATCCGGCGAGAGTCGAAACGCCGTTTATCGTGCCCGTCTTGGCCAGGATCTTCCCTCGCACGTCTGCCTCCCTCAAGCGGTGCCGCAGGGTGCCCTCGGACTCGCCCGAGACCGCCAGGGTCGCCTTCCACTCCGCCGCGTGCGGGTGGCGGTTCATCGCGCGCAGGAACTTGACGAGGTCGCCTGCCGCCACGCGGTTGTAGGCCGACAGGCCGGAACCGTCGCGCAGGTCATAACGGCCGGGGTCGAGCCCGAGCGCGGTCAGAAACTGCTTCTCGACGGCGATCCCGTTCGGCCAGCTCCCCTGCCCCATCTTCTCCGCCGCGACAGTCTTGAAGACCTGCTCGGCATAGAAGCCCTGGCTGTGCTTGTTGGTGATGGCGAGCGTCGGCAGGAGGTCGGATTCCGTCTGCGCGACGAGGGCCCAGCCAGCATCCGGCTTGATTGCCTTCTCGACGACGTTGCCCGTGAGCTGGATCCCGGCCGCCCGAAGCCGCGTCCTCAGCGCCGCGCCGAAGAACTCCGGGGCGTTGTCGACCGCGATCGGCGTCGACCACCAGACCGGTCGTGCCGGGACGGTGCCCGAAACCGTCACGTTGTCCGATCCCGCGGACCGGCCGACCGCCACCCGCACCGCCCCGCGGCTCGAGACCGTCCTCGCGGAGGAAACGGCGTGCAAAACCCCCGTGGGCGGATCGATCGAGACAGCCGCCGGTTTCCCGGGCCGTCCGCCCGGACGGATCGAGACGAGCACCACGTTGTCGTTGAAAGCAAGCGCGGAGATCGGCGCCTGGTACCACTTCGCGTCCTGGCCCGTATGCCAGTCGGGGTGCCGCGAGATGGAGTCGAAGAAGGACGTGTTGAGCACGAGGTCGCCGACGACCTGCCGCACCCCCGCCTGGAGAAGGCCCTGCGCCCATCGGTCGAAGACCGCGTTGAAGTCGTCGTTGTAGAACCGCCCGGAGATGTTGGGGTCGCCCCCGCCGACAACCAGGAGGGATCCGACCAGGGTCCCGTCGCGAATCTCGCCCCGCCGCCAGAAGGACGTCTTGAACTTGTAGTCCGGCCCGAGGTAGTGAATCGCCGCCGCCGTCGTGAAGAGCTTCGTGATCGAGGCGATCGTCTCCGGGATGTCCGGGTTCCGTTCGAAGATGGAGGCGCCGCTGTTCACCTCGACGACGGAAATCGAGACGCCGTTCGCGTTCGGCCCCACTTTGCGCGCGCACTGATCGAGGGCTTCCTCGAGTGAGCGCGGCTCCGGCAGCCTCGCCTCCGCCGCCGGCCTTCGTTTCCTGGCTCCCGCCCGGTGGCGGCGAGTCGCTGCCGAGGCCGTCTCGGCGATTGTCAGAACGAGGAACAGTATTGTGAATAGACGCCAGAACGAGGGTCGCTGCACTACCGTCAAATTATAATCGGAAACGCGTGAAATTCGACGAGGCATCGCGGACTTTCGAAGTTTCCGTCCGCGAGCTCGCGGAAGAGGACGGCTTCCGCCGCGTCGGATTCGACCGCGGAGACGGATGGCGCCGCCTCGGCCTGGGAACCCAGATGCACACCCGCGTCCTGGCCGCCCGATGCGACGCGCACGCCAGCTATCGCGCGGAAGTGCACCTCCAGGCGCGGATTTCCATCGACGACTGGACCGCGATTCTGACGGGACGGCTCGACGGCTGTATCGAGCGCAGCCCCGGCCACTGGTACATCGAAGAGCTCAAGTCGACGAATCTCTCGGTCGAAGGCATCCGCCCGAGCGGCGCTTCGTTCGAGCGCGACCGTCGTCAGCTCCTGGCGTATTGCTCGCTCTGGCGGCGTCTCGGACACCCCAGCGTCTCGGGCGCGCTCGTCTACGTCGACATCGAGACCGGCGAGGAGGTTTCGATCGCCGTCTCCGACGCGTCCGGCGAATCGGATCGCGGCGTCGAGCGCGGGCTGGCTCGGCTGCTCGCGATCTGGCGCGGCCAGGAAGCCGCCCGTCGCCGAAAGGCCACCGCCGCCGGGCGCCTCCCCTTTCCGCACAGCGCGCCGCGCGCGGTCCAGCGCCCGCTCATGGACGCGGTGACAACTGCCATCGCGCAGGGAGAAACGCTTCTGGCCGAGGCTCCGACGGGATCGGGCAAGACGGCCGCCGCGCTCCACCCCGCCATGGTCGCGGGCCTGAAGTCGGGCCGGCAGGTCGTGTTCCTGACCTCGAAGGGCCTGCAGCAGAAGATGGCGGTCCAGTCCCTGATCGGGATGAACGAGCGGGTGTTCCACACCGTCCAGGTGCGCGCGAAAGAAAAGATGTGCGCCAACGACCGCGTGCTCTGTCACGAGGAGTTCTGCCGGTTCGCCAGGAACTACCCCGAGAAGATGGAGCGGTCGAACATCCTCGGCCGGCTCCAGGACGGCTACTCCCACCACGATCCGGCCACCGTCTTCGAAGAGGCGCGCCGGGAAGAAGTCTGTCCCTTCGAAGTGCAGCTCGAGCTCGCCGCCCGCGCCGACGCCATCGTCGCGGACTACAACTACGTCTTCGAGCCCGGTGTGGCGCTGCGGCATCTGACCGGCGACGGCCTCCCGAACGCCATCCTGCTGGTCGACGAAGCCCACAACCTTCCGGACCGGGCGCGCCAGATCTTCTCGCCGGAGCTGCTCGAGGAGGAGCTGCGCGCGTTGAGAAACCGGCTCTCGCTGCAGCCGGGGGAGATCTTCGCCGACCTTCTCCTGTCTCTCGACGACCTGCTGGCGCTGCTCGAGAATGCCGCCGACGAGCTTCCCGAGGGCGAAGCCATCGCGGAAACGGAGCCGCCGGCCGACGCCATCCGGGCGCTGCGGGCGGACTGGGAGCCGAAGCTTCTCCGGTATCTCGCCTGGAAGCGCGAGTCGAAGCTGGCCCTCGTCGACGATCCGGTCTTAGACGTCCACTTCGCGCTCCAGCGCTTCGCGGCCGTCCTGAACCTCTACGGGCAAGAGTTCACGAGCGTCGTGGAACGCCGATCGGGCGGCATCCGCCTCGCGCTCATCTGCCTCGATCCCGCGAAGGTCCTCGGCCCCGTCTTCTCCGCCGCGTCTTCGACGATCTTTCTCTCGGCGACCCTCTCGCCACCCGAGGCGTTCCAGCGCGTCCTGGGGCTCGAGTCCGGCCGAACGTCGTCTCTCTCGCTCCCGCCGCCGTTCCCGCGCGAAAACCGCAAGCTGATGATCCTGCCGAACGTCCGCACGACGTACTCGGCGCGCGAGAAGAACTACGGGCGCATCGCGAAGCTGATCGCGGAAATGTCCGACGCTCATACCGGCAACGACCTCGTCCTCTTTCCGTCCTATCGCTTCCTGACGGAGGTCGCCGCGCTCATGCCGAAGACTCGCGCGCACCTTCTCGTGCAGCGCCCGAACCTCACCGATTTTGAGAAGCAGAACATCCTGGGCTCCCTCGCCGCTCCGCCGCCGCAGGGGATCCTCCTGCTCGCCGTTTCCGGAGGAATGTACGCGGAGGGTGTCGACTACCCCGGAGAGCTCATCTCCGGGGTTTTCGTCGTGTCTCCCGCGCTCCCGCAGGTGTCGTTCGAGCGCGAGCTGCTGCGGCGGTACTTCGACGACCGCGAGGATGCCGGATTCGACTACGCGTACCTGCAACCGGGCATGACCCGCGTCGTTCAGGCGGCCGGGCGCCTCATCCGCAGTGAAACCGACCGGGGCGTCATCGCGCTCATTTGCCGGCGCTTTCTCGAGGAGCCCTACGTGTCGCGGCTGCCGCGCGACTGGTACGACGAGAGCCCCGAAGAGCTGATCACGCAGCGTCCCGCGCAGGAGATTCGAGAATTCTTCGAGGGTTACGGCGCCGGAAAGGCCGACGGCGCCTGATGGACCCAGACCTCTTCTACCGGAGAAAGAAGGTCCCTCGGATCACGGTGGATGCCTGGATCCGGGACGCGAAGGGGCGGCTGCTGCTGATCCGCCGCGGCCGACCTCCCTACACCGGCCGGTGGGGGCTGCCGGGAGGCTTCCTCGACTGGAACGAGCGCGCGGAGGACTGCTGCGCGCGCGAAGCCCTCGAGGAGACCGGCCTCACGGTCGCGGTCGGAAAGCTGCTCGGCGTCTATTCGGATCCGGGACGGGATCCACGCGGCCACAACGTCACCATCCTGTACGACGCGACGCCGATCAAGGGCAGGGCGCGCGGCGGAGACGACGCGGAGGACGCCCGGTGGTTTTCCGAGAAGGAGCTCGAAGGCGTGGAGTTCGCCTTCGATCACCGGCGGATCGTCACGGAACAGTTGGCTCGACGGTCTCGTCGGCGGTCACCGCGGAGGGCGGGTCCTTCTCGATCCGCTCGACGCGCCGTCTCTCGAGGATGACGAGCTCGCGCGCCTGATCGAACTTCTGCTTGTGCCGCTCGATCCGGGCGACCGCGTCGTCGAGCGAAGTGGTCAGGTGGACCAGGTCGAGGTCTTCCGCGTTGACGAGCTGGCGGGGCACCATGTCGCGCCGCATCCATTCGAGGAGGCCGGTCCACATGTCTCCTACGAGGATCACCGGCCGCTCGGTCATGAATCCCACCTGGAGAAGCTGCCACACCATCATCAGCTCGAGGGTGCTGCCGATTCCTCCGGGAAAGATCATGAAAGCCTGCGACATCCGCACGAAGTGGTGCAGGCGTGAGAAGAACGTGCGGTGGGCCGTGACGCTGTCGAGGTAAGGGTTCGCCTTCTCGTACGGAATCGCGATCGTCAGTCCGTAGGAGCGCGTCTTGCGCAACCCGCGCGCCCGCATCGACGCCGCGCCTTCGTTGGCCGCTTCCATCAACCCCGGCCCGCCGCCCGTGACGATGTCGCAGCCGAGCTCCGTCAGCCGCGATGCGATCTCGCGAACCTGCGCGTACTCCTTGTCTCCGGGCTGAACGCGCGCGCTGCCGAACACGGCGACACGGTAGAAGTTGAGCTCCGCCGGATTCAGGGACTCGAGCTCTTCGATCGTGTCCCACAGGCGCACGATCGTGCGGTCGATGATGCGCGCGACGTCCGGCGGACGGCGCACCTTGCGCGGCGCCTTCATCGGCAGATCAATCGACGCGCATCCAACGTGGACCGGAACATCGAGGAAGGGGGCGGATCAGTCGGCCGTTCGGAGCGTCGCCGAGAAGGCCCTGGCAAGCAGCCCGTCATCGGTAACGGCCCAAACGCTGTAGCGGTAGAAGGTCCCGGCGGCCGCGTCGGAGTCCATGAAGGCATAGCGGAACGAGCCCTCCGCCTGCGGGGTCGAGGGAAGGATCTGCGGACCGGTGCGGACCACACGTCCGTCGGCGAGGACCTCTTCCCGGAAGAGCGCCCATCCGGCCAGGCCTTCGTGCCCCGACGTCGTCCACGAGATCCGCGGGGCACCGGGCCCGACGGACGCCTGGGCGACGAGATTGGCGAAGGGGAATGCGGCGACGGGCTCGACGGACGCGGAGAGCTCCTCGAGCGGCGGTCCCCCGGCGGTGCCTCCCACGACCCAGTCGATGCGCGACACGCCGGAGAGCGGCAGGGTGCGGGTCGTCCCGGGCGCCCAGAAGACGACGTCCGGCGGAAGCGCGGGGTCCCGGTAGCGGACGACGGCGGCCGCGGACGCTCCGCGCTCGGGCCACGCCACCTTCAACGCACCTGTGGCGTCGGGTGCGGGAAGAAACGTCCGATGGCGGGCCGCGAACGTGGGCGGCGTGACGGCGTCGAGCGCTCCGCTCTGAAGATCCGCGAGCCCAACGCGCGACGGCGAGGGCTCCGCCTCGACCAGGGTGTACATGCGGGCGGCCGAGCGGAGCAGGAGCAGGTCATCCTTTTCTCCCGTCGTCTCGGTCCACGTCC
This sequence comes from Acidobacteriota bacterium, assembly GCA_020199905.1. Taxonomy (GTDB): domain Bacteria; phylum Acidobacteriota; class Thermoanaerobaculia; order UBA5066; family Gp7-AA6; genus JALYUA01. The sequence continues at coordinate 13,564 of JAIVJS010000025.1, read as the reverse complement.
TCAGGAAGAGGGGCAGCACCTCTTCGCCCGACTGGGCGGCCCGTTCCCAGATCGTGCGCAGCGCCGTCGCACCGGCCGATCGCGCGAACTCCTCGACGTACACGCGTCCGAAGGAGTCGGCATGACGGGAGAGATCGAGGCCCGGGGCGGCCGCGGCCGCTCGAAGGACTTCGAAGCGGTCATCGGCTCCCTCGCGTGCGGACAGCGCTTCCGCGACCGCGGAAGACAGGAAGCTGTGATCGGGGGCGCCGTAAGCGTCGAGCGTGGCCTGTGCGTAGAGGCGCGCGATGGCGCGCAGCGTCTCCCGCGGCGACAGCCCCGTCGCATCGACCTCGATCGAAGCGCCGACCAGGCGGTGCCGGTCGATGGCCCGCGCGGCGAGGCGGCGCAGTCCCTGCCCGTCCCGGCGAGCGACGTAGATGCGGAGGGGATCGCCGGCGGAAAGAGGATCGGCCCACCCGTTGCGCTCGTGGAGGTCGGCCCGCAGGCGTTTCAGCTCGGCCGACAATGCCGCCCGAAAGCCCGTGTCGCCACCTTCGTCCGCGACCTGGATCGTCCCGTCGAGGATCGACTCGGGCGCGCCAAAGCTGTGGAAGGCGCTGGTCGCCCAGTCCATGGGCGCGCCCGTGTCCGCGTTCTTCTCGACCGCCGGAACGTGCGTCGCAAAAAGGCACAACACGCCGCAGATCAGCAGCTTACGCGAAATGTTCGCAATTCTCTTCGAGTGCATTCAATTTCAGAATAGTCCGCTGACGCAGCTCCGTCAACGCTTTTACGGATCTCGGAATGCCCGCGTCGGGCCCGCCGAGGCGTTTTTCACGGACGTCGCGGCCCGCCGGCCGCCTGCCTCTTCTTGTCGCGAGGCCGGCGCCTCACGAGCGATCACGAGGCGGGAGCGGCCTCCGCCGGCGCTGCCGAGCCATTCAGAATCGCCACGACGACGACCGTGATGTTGTCGACCCCGCCCTTCTGATTGGAAAGGTCGATCAATTTTTCGCAGATCACCTTGGAGCTTTTTTCGGCAAGGGCGATGTCGCGGATCTCTTCATCGGAGAGCATCGTCGTGAGTCCATCCGAACAGAAGAGAAACCGATCTCCGGAAAGAAAGACGAGCTCCTGAAGGTCGGGCGAGACCGACGGCCCTCCTCCGAGCGCCCGTGTGACGACGTTCTTCAGCGGGTGCGACTTCGCCTCTTCTTCGGTCAGGATTCCGGCGTTGACCTGCTCGTGGACCCAGGAGTGGTCGTCCGTGAGGCATGAGAGCTGTCCGTCGCGCAGCAGGTACGCGCGGCTGTCCCCAACGTGCGCGAGGGAGAGGATCTTCTCGTTCAGCAGCCCGGCGACGACGGTCGTGCCCATTCCCTTCAACCACGGCTGTGCCGCGACGGCCGACATCACCCGCTCGTTCGCCTTCTCGATCGCCACAGCGAGGCGGTTACTGTTGAAGTCGAGCTCGTGGTTGTACTTGAAGGGCCACGTTGCCTCTTCCTTCTGGCGCGTCGCCGCGATGAACTCGTTGATCGTCTCGACGGTGATCTTGGAGGCGACTTCGCCGGCGGCATGACCGCCCATGCCGTCCGCCACGATGAAGAGTCCCTCCTCCGCGTCGAACGCGAAGGAGTCCTCGTTGTGCTTGCGTTTCCGGCCGACGTCGCTCAAGCCGAAAACCTCAATACTCGTCATGTTCAGAGGTCAGGCTCCCTTGACGGCGCGCTGCGCCCGGATGTCTTCGAGTGCCTTGCGGACGTCGTGCGCGGACGGGTCCCAGCGCATCGCTTCCTGAAACGCCTTTTCGGCCTTCAGAAGCAGACCGGCCTGGCGAAAGACGGTTCCGGCGTCCTTCAAGAGCCGCACGTTCTGCGGCTCGATCCCCATCGCCGCCTCGAGCGCTCGAACGGCCGTTCTCAGGTCGCCCGAGCGCGCGGAGGCGAGGCCCAGGTAATGCTGGGCACGGACGTCTTTGGGGTTGCGGTGGGTCGCGAGCGCGAAGTTGCCGGCGGCGTCCGCGTACTTCTGCTCCTTGTAGGCCACGATTCCCTGCGCCACGTAGGTCTGGGCGACGGCATCGCCGTCGGTGCTTCCGGCGCTCGTCGAGACCACCATCGACCGCTCGAAGTCGTACATCTTGCGTCGCTCGGGATTCGTCAGCACGTTCACGGCCCCGGCGAGCTCCTGGAACTTGGCTTCGGCCTCGGCGCGACGCTCCGCGGGAGCGCGATCGGGATGCGCTTCGCGCGCGAGCCCTCGAAAGCGCTCCCGGATCTCGACGCTCGTCGCGTCGCGCGCGACTCCCAGAAGGTCGTAATAGTCAACTTCTCGGGGCATGATTTACCTGTTTCGCGTCCGAAAGTTATCGAAAAGATTAACATACGGGAATCCCGCCAGACGGGCAAGGCGCGGCGCCGGAACCCTCTGTCTCCGCGCCTTTTGCGCCCTCTGCCGCCTTTCCCGGCTACTTGCGCCGTTCCTGGAGAATCTTGCGCGAGGAGATGCGGACGCCCTCGGGGAGATTGGGGTCGCGCATGACGGCCTTGAGGTCCCGTTCGTGCAGCCGCTTGATCAGCGGCAGGGTCACCGCCAGGTTCACCTTCGGGTTCTTGACCAGGGCCGCGATGATGGCGGGCTTTCGCATCCATTCGCGGTTCTGCGCGATCTTTCGAAAGATGTCCTCGTCGAGGTGGCGCATCCCGCAGAACGACTCGACCTCATTGACGGTCAGCCCCCGTCCTTTCAAGACGGCGGCGCCGACGAGCTTGTTCGCATCGCCCATGAGGATGCGCCGCTCCTCCTTGCCGCCGCTGTAAGCCAGCTTGATCTTCTGCGAAACGGTCATCACCGCGATGCGCCGGTAGGCGGCGCCGGTCGTCAGCGAAGTCTCGAGATCCACGATCCCCGGGTCCTTGCCCGCCGCGCGAAGGGCCTGGACCTTGACCTCTTCCGCTTCCGCCGCCGCAATCTCAGCCGCCAGGCGCTCGTCCTCTTCGTCCTTCGCCTCGTCCGCCGCCTGCTTGCGCTTTCCCTTCTCGAAGAACTCCTCGCGAATCTCGAGGAGCCGCCGGCGGGTGTCGGTCGAGAGATCCGGGTTCTCGAAGAAGGCGTCGATCAAGTCCGGGTTCCGCAGAAGTCTCACCTGGTTGATCACGAGGGCTTCCTGCGGCCCCCCCGTCACCGTCCGCGCCAGACGCGCCAGCGTCCCGTCCGCGACGCCGGGATGCCGGATCAGCTGTTCGAGCACGAGTGGGTCGTCACAGGCCTGCGCGACTTCGTCGAGCTCGGTCGCGTTCGGAAGGGCCTCCCGGATGAAATGCGCCAGGCTGTCCGGGGGCGTCTGGCGGAGAGTCTCGCGCGCGGTTTCGCCGACCTCGGGGTCTCCGAGCACGGCGAGAAGCGCGCGAGTCTGATCGAGCTGCTCGAGAGGGAGGAGATTTCGCGCCGCGAACTGCCGGATTTCCGGCGCCGCCTCCCCGGAGCGGAGAAGCGAGATTAGGTCGTGCGGATCCGGTGATTCCGTAGCCGTCAAGGGAGGTTCAGCCGCGAGTCGGTGCGGCCGGGAGCGGGAGATCGCGAACCACTTCCCCCGTGGCGCCGAGCGGCTCGAGCGCCCGGCCGTCGACACTGACGCGAACGCCGCCGGCGTTGCCGAGCGTGAGTCGGAATCCCTCCCGCGCCTGAAGCCGCCGGGTCTCGCCGCGGTGCACCATTCCGTTGAGGACGGTGAGGCCGTCCGCGTCGACCTTCGCCCATGAGTCGTCCGCGAACTCGAGGGTGAGCGCGATCCCGCGCGCCGTCTCCGCGGGAGTCGACAGAGCCGCCGGCTGAGCGGCGCCGGCGGGTGCGGGCGCCGGATTCGGTCCCGCCGCGTCCATCCGGTTCTGGATGAACGGCGTCGGCTCGTTGGACACGTCGACGTTCTTGAAGGCGACCGGCACGGAGCGAGGGGCCACGACGGTGACGGCCGCGGACCGATCGTGGCGCTGGGGACTGCCGATGAAACCCAGGACGAGCAGAACCGCGGCGACGGCGCCGACCATGAGGCTCGCCGAGCCGCGGCGTCCGCGGAAGAATCGCGAGCGGGGACGCGCCTTCTTGGGTCCCGCGGCCTCTCTCGGTCCCCCGGCGAGGTCGGCCAGGTAGGCGTTCACCTTTTCTTCGGGATCGATCCCGATGTGGAGCGCATAGGCGCGGATGAAGCCGCGTGTGAAGGCGGGGGCGGGGAGACGCTCGAGATTGCCTTCCTCGAGAGCGGTCAACAATCGGACGGAAATCTTCGTCGCCGAGGAAATCTCCTCGAGCGAAATCTCTCGAATCTGTCGCTCGCGGCGAAGTTCTCCGCCAAACGCGAGCGCGGGGGAATCGGTCATTTCTTTCCCGGGCTGAAGCCAGATGCTAGCCCCCCGGCGCCCCTTTCCGCAAGAACTCTTTCCGCGCAGGCCGCGAGGAGCCTCGAAATCGCGGGGTTCTCGAGCAACTCCCGGAGGTCGCGCGACGACGTGGACGTCAGCAGCGCGAGGCCCGCCCCGGTCGAGAGGGCGGGATTGCGCAGGAGCGCGCCGCGGACACCGGGCCGCAGGGTCCAGCGGGGGTGGGCGGCAATGACGGCCAGGGCGTCCGGATCGGCCTCCGGCCGGGCGGCCGCCTGGACCACGTCCGGCTCGATCGTGAAGCGGTTGTCGAGGACCGCCGCCACGACGCGGGGGTCGGGGTCGAGGCGCAGGGCCGCCAGGACGCCCCGCCCGGCCGAGCGGGCGAGATCGATCCGCTCGGCAAGGGCCATCTCCGAGAGCCTCCGCAGGAGGTCGCGGTCCGCGGCCCGGCGGATCTCCGGGTGGACCCGAACGTCCGCGGAGACGTGGGCCAGGTCCCGCCAGAAGAGGGTCGAAACGAGGCTGAGCGCCTCCCGGCGAGGGGTCCTCGGGTGAGCGGCCAGAAGGCGGCGGACGACGTGAGAGCGGCGTGCCGCCCGGTCCTGGAGGATCTCCTCGAACCGCTCGCGGGGCAGATCGCTCTGCCGGAGAAGCTTGAGAAGGCTCCCCTCCGTCCACACCGCTACCGGCGCTCCATGCTCCGTCGCGGGCGCGGAGTTCCCGGTGTCGCTCCTCTCTTTTCGCCGGGGGACCCGGTCTTCGCACAGGCGCGGGCGAGGGACGCCGACAGCTCTCCGACGGCGCGCGAAACGGATTTTCCGGCCGCGCGGGCCTGCTCCGCCACGCGCACCAGAGCGGATCCGACGACGACGCCTTCGGCCAGGAGGGCCGTCTGACGTGCCGCCTCCGGGGTCGATATCCCGAATCCGACGGCGAGCGGCAGACCCGAGGCCTGTCGCCTCGCGCGGCGGACCGTCTGCTCGAGTTCGGGCGCCAGAGCCGTGCGGGCGCCTGTGATCCCGGAGCGCGACACGACGTAGAGAAACCCGCTCGAGAGCCGGCCCGCGGCGGCCATGCGCGCCGAAGGTGACGTCGGGGAGACGAGAAAGATCGTGTCGAGGCCGCCGGCGCGAAGGAGCGGCTGGTACGCGGGCGCCTCTTCCGGCGGGAGATCCGTGACCAGCACGCCGTCGACGCCGGCCGCGCTCGCTTCGCGCGCCGCCCGTTCGAACCCGAAGCGCAGGAGCGGATTCAGATACGTGAAGAGGACGAGGGCGAGAGACGTCTCCCGGCGGATTCGCGCCGCGGTTTCGAGGACCTTCTCCAGCGTCGTCTCCGACGCGAGGCCGCGGGAGGCGGCGCGCTGGATCACCGGACCGTCCGCGATCGGATCGGAGAACGGCACGCCGAGCTCGAGAATATCGGAGCCGCTCTCTTCGAGAACGCGGGCCAGAACCGCCGTCGTCTCGAGGTCCGGGTCTCCGGCCGTCAGGTAGGGAATGAACGCCGCGCGGTTCTCGGAGGCGGCGCGCGCGAAGGCCGCCGCGATCCGGCCCGACGAGGCCGGGCGCGCGGACGCGCGAGGGAACGGCCGGGGTTTCACACCCGCGTGAGCTTTCACGCCTGAGTGCCGCGAAGGACGCGCTCGACTTCCGCGAGGTCCTTGTCGCCGCGCCCCGAAAGGTTGACCAGGATCGAGGCGGAGCGCGGCATCTCAGACGCGAGCTGGCACGCGAACGCGACGGCGTGGGCGCTCTCGAGCGCGGGGATGATTCCCTCCGTCCGCGACAGGGCGGCGAACGCCCGCAGCGCGTCCGCGTCGTCGACGCGGACGTACGCGGCGCGCCCGGACCGCGCGAGCTCCGCGTGCTCCGGGCCGACGGCCGGATAGTCGAGTCCCGCGGAGACGGAGTGCGTCGGGAGCACCTGTCCTCCGGCGTCCTGGAGGAGCATGGTTCGGGTCCCGTGCAGCACGCCGACGGAGCCGCCGGAGAATCGCGCTGCGTGGTCGCCGGGACCGGTGCCGCGCCCGCCGGCCTCGACCCCGAAGAGCTTCGTGCTTCCCGAGAGATAGGCGGAGAAGAGCCCGATGGCGTTCGAGCCGCCACCCACGCACGCGACCGCCGCGTGCGGGTCCCTCCCCGCGAGTTTTCGAAACTGGGAGCGGGCTTCCTTTCCGATGACGGACTGGAGCTCCCGCACCAGCGTCGGGTAAGGATGCGGCCCGAGCGCGGATCCGAGCACGTAGTGCGTCGTGCGCACGTTCTCCGTCCAGTCGCGCATCGCCTCGTTGATGGCGTCCTTCAAGGTGCGCGATCCCGAATCGACGCCGACCACCTCGGCGCCGAGAAGCTTCATGCGGGACACGTTCGGCGCCTGCCGCTCCATGTCGACGACGCCCATGTAGACGACACAGGGCAGCCCGATCTTCGCGGCCGCTGCCGCCGTGGCGACGCCGTGCTGGCCGGCGCCCGTCTCCGCGACGACGCGCGACTTGCGCATCGCCTTCGCGAGCAGCACCTGGCCGAGCGAGTTGTTGAGCTTGTGCGCGCCCGTGTGGAGCAGGTCTTCGCGCTTCAAGACGATCCGCGCTCCGCCCGCCTGCCGAGTCAGGTTTTCCGCGACCGTGATCGGGGTCGGGCGCCCGGCATAGTCGCGAAGCAGCGAGTCGAGCTCTGCGCGGAAACGCGGGTCCCGGCGGAAGCGGCTCCAGGCACGGCCGAGCTCCTCGAGCGGCGCCATGAGCGTCTCGGGCGCGAACCGGCCTCCGTACTCGCCGAAGTATCCGGGCCTCTTTTTTTCACGTGAGACGGGCATCGGCCTCCTCCACGGCGCGGAAAAACCGGGCCATCTTTTCTTCGTCTTTGACGCCAGGAGCAGATTCGACCCCGGAGGCGACGTCCACCGCCGACGGACCCGCGCGCGCGATCGCGTCGCCGACGTTCTCCGGGACGAGCCCCCCGGCAAGAAACACCGGAACCGGCCACCGCCGCCCCGCCAGCAGGTCCCAGTCGAACGTCGCGCCGGTGCCGCCCGCCCTTCCGGAGGCCGCCGCGTCGAACAGGACGGCCCGGCAGCGCGCGAGGGTCTCATCGGGAGGGGCGCCCAGGGTGGTCCCGACGCGCGCGACCGCGAAGACGGGCCGCGGCGACAGATCGATGTCGTCCGGACGCAGAACGCGATGGATCTGGATGAAGTCGAGATCGGCCGCATCCGCCGCCTCCCGCATCTCCGCCGCCGTCTCGTCGACGAACACGCCGACACGCGAGACGTGCCGCGGCGCGGACGCGACGAGGCCACGCGCCGCTGCCGGGGAAATCCGGCGGGGCGACGCGGCCGAGAAATTGAACCCCAGGTAGCGCGCGCCGAGCTCGCACGCCAGGGCCACGTCCGCCGGGCGCGTCAGCCCGCAGATCTTCACGTCCGTCATCCGCGGAGAACCTTCACGCGCGCAGCTCGCGCAACGCTCCCTCGGGATCTTCCGAGCGGAGAAGCGCCTCGCCCACCAGAAACGCCTCGTACCCGGCCCGGCGGAGCCTCGCGATGTCCGCGGGCCCGTGGATGCCGCTTTCCGCAAGACGAACGGGCCCCGCCGGCGGCAGCCCCGGCGCGAGAGCCTCCAGCGTCTCGAGCCGCGTCGCGAAGCTCGACAGGTCCCGGGCGTTGACGCCGAGCACGTCGGGGGTCGCGGCCGCGGCGCGCGCGATCTCCGCCGCGTCGTGGGCCTCGGCGACGACGGCCATTCCGAGCTCGCGGGCCGCGCCGGAAAGCGCGGCGAGCTCCGCGTCCGTCAGAATCCTCGCGATGAGCAGGATGGCGTCGGCCCCGAGCGAAGCGGCGAGCTCGACCTGCCGGACGGAGACGACGAAGTCTTTCCACAGGGCCGGAAGTCCCGCGATACGCCGGGCGCGCGGGAGCCACTCCGGCCGCCCTCCGAAGTGGTCTTCCTCGACCACGACCGACAGCGCCGCCGCGTGCCCCCGGCGGTAGGCGAGCGCCATGGTCTCGACCTTGCCGGCCGCGCCGGGAAGGATCTCCCCCGCGGAGGGCGATCGGTGCTTGATCTCGGCGATGATCCGGGTTCCGGGCTCCCGCAGGCTCGCGACGAACCGCGCGCCGTCCGGCTTCGGGATCGCCGCGTCGCGCGCGGAGGCCGCGTACTCTCCGCGGCCGAGCCTGGCTCGCTTGTCGGCGACGATTCGGGACAGCACGTCCGTCATGCCGGCGCTCCCGCGGCGGCCGAGCTTTCCGCGCGGAGCCGCTGGAAGCGCTGCCGCGCCGCGCCGCTGTCGATGGCGTGCGCGGCGCGCTCGTAGCCGTCGGCGACGTCGCGTGCGCTCCCCTCCACCGTCAGAGCGACGGCGGCGTTCCAAAGCGCCGCGTCCCGGCGCGGGCCGGCCTCCCCTTCGAGCAGGGCCCTCAGCATCGCGGCGTTCTCGTCCGCGTCGCCGCCCCGGAGCTCTTCGGGATCGACAGTCTGCTTTGGAAGAAGGGAAAGGTCGAGCTTCCACGGCCGCGTCCACCCGTCGCGCACTTCGACACCCGCGGCTTCGACCCCGGGAATGAACTCGTCGAGGCCGTTGGCGGAGTGAAAGACGATGGCCCTCTCCGCTCCCAGGGACGCCAGGGCGTCGGCGAGCAGGCGCACGAGCTCCGGGCGGCCGACGCCGATCAGCTGCCGCCGCGCGCCCGCCGGGTTGGCGAGGGGCCCGAGCGCGTTGAAGATCGTCCGGACGCCGAGCTCGCGCCTGACGGTCCCCAGCTCCTTCATCGCGGGATGAAACGACGGCGCGAAGAGAAAAACGAGCCCGACGTCGTCCAGCACACGGCCCGCGGCCTCCGGAGCGAGGTCGACGGCGACCCCGCAGGCGGAGAGGACGTCCGCCGAGCCGACGCGCGAGGAGATGGAGCGGTTTCCGTGCTTCGCGACCGACGCGCCGGCCCCGGCGGCCACGATCGCCGCGGCCGTCGAGAGATTGAAGAGGTCCCTCCCGATTCCCCCCGGCCCGCACGTGTCGAGCAGCGGCTCGCGCGAGGTCGGCACCCGCCGCATGCGAAGCCGCAGCGCCGCGACCGCGCCCGCGATCTCCTCCGAAGTCTCGCCCCGCGTGGCGATGCCCAGGAGTATCGCGCCTTTCTGCGCCTCGGAGGCTTTTCCGTCCATGAGGTCCAGAAAGACGCGCTCCGCGAGGTCCCGCGGCAGAGTGCGGCGCCCCGCCACGACTCTCAGCCCCTCGGCGACGTCGGGCGTCATCCCGCGAGACCCCGGACGAAATTACCGAGGATCCTGTCGCCCTCGGGCGTCAGGACCGACTCGGGATGAAACTGCACGCCAAAGACCGGCAGCGTCCGGTGGGCGATCGCCATCACGAGGCCGTCGTCGCTGCGCGCGGTGACCGTGAGCTCCGGGGGAAGGCTCTCTTCGCGGACAACCAGCGAATGGTACCGCGCGGCATGGAAGGGATCCGACACGCCGGAAAAAATCCCGTCTCCCCCGTGCCGGACCTCCGAGCTCTTCCCGTGGCGCGGCGCGGGAGCCCGCTCGACGATCGCGCCATGCAGGGCGCCGATCGCCTGGTGTCCCAGGCACACGCCGAGGACCGGCACTCCCTTTTTCTCGCATGCGCGGATCATGTCGATCGACCGGCCCGAGTTCTCGGGACGGCCGGGCCCGGGGGAGATGATGACGGCGCGAGGCCCGCGCGCGAGCGTCTCGTCGGGATCGAAGCGGTCGTTGCGGATCACGACGACGTCGCTCTCGAGGGCTCCCACCGCCTGAGCGAGATTCCAGGTGAAGGAGTCGTAATTGTCGATGATGACAATCATGGCGTTTCCGTTGAAGGGCGAACGGCGAAGGGCGAAGGGGGAGGCGAGGCGCCCGGCTCCGACGCCCACTCCCTTGCCATCTCGATGGCCCGGAAGACGGCCTCCGCTTTCGCTTCGGCTTCGCGGTACTCGCTCTCGGGAACCGAGTCGGCGACGATACCGGCGCCCGCCTGGACGCGGCAGACTCCCCCTTCGACGACGGCGGTCCGGATCGCGATGGCCACGTCCAGGTTCCCGGCGGCATCGAGATATCCGACGGCGCCTCCGTAGACTCCCCGGCGGCAGGACTCGAACGCGTCGATCACCTCCATCGCGCGGATCTTCGGCGCTCCGGTGAGCGTCCCGGCCGGAAAGCAGGCCGCCAGCGCGTCGGTTGCGCGCCGGCCGGCGGCCAGATCACCGTGCACCTCCGAGACGATGTGCTGGACGTGCGAGTACTTCTCGACCGCGGCGTAACGCGGCACTCGCACGCTGCCGGTCGCCGAGACGCGGCCGAGGTCGTTTCTCGAGAGATCCACGAGCATCACGTGCTCGGCGCGCTCCTTGGGATCGGCCAGGAGCCGCTCGGCGAGGCCGGCGTCCTCCGCGGCATCCGCGCCGCGCGGCGCGGTACCGGCGATCGGCCGCGTCTCGACGTGGCGGCCGCGGCACCGCACGAGCATCTCGGGCGAAGCGCCGAAGATCGAAGCCTCGCGGGTCTCCAGGTAAAACAGATACGGCGACGGATTCAGCATCCGCAGCGCGCGATAGACCTCGAACGGGTCGACGTCGAGCGTCAGCGTCCAGCGCTGCGAAAGAACGACCTGGTAGACCTCTCCGTCCCGGATGGCCTCCTGGGCCCGCGCGACGAGCTCCAGAAACCGCTCGCGGGGCACGGCGGCCTGGGCGAGACCGGCCTTCCCGGCGGTCCCGGGACGGGGCGGGTCGGGGGCGTGCAGAAGAGACTCGAGCCGGTCGAGCCGCGCCGCCGCGGCCTCCGCGGCCTTTCCGGCCGCCTCCGCGCCGGGACCGTCGGGAATTACGTCGGTGATGAGGAGGAGCCGCTGCCGCGCGTGATCGAACGCGACGACCGACTCGAAACGGAGAAAGAGCGCATCCGGAATCCGGCCCTCGCGGGGATTTGCGTCGGGAATCTCCTCGAACAGGCGCACGGCGTCGTAGCCCAGAAACCCGACCGCTCCGGAGGAAAGCGGCGGGAGCTCCGGATCGGCGGCGAAACCGGGCCGCGTCGCCAGCGTCTCGAGCGCAGCGAGGAAGTCCTGCCCCGCGGGCCGGGGGCCGGACCCATCCTCGATCTCGATCGCGCCCTCCCGGGCCGTCAGCCGGGCGACGGGCTCGCACCCGAGAAAGGTGTAGCGCGCGATGGTCTCCCCCCCCTCGACGCTCTCGAGGAGGAAGCACTCCGATCCGGCGGCGCGCATGCGGCGAAACAAGGTCACCGGCGTCAGGGCATCGGCGGGAAAGACGCGCGCGACGGGCGTCGCGTGTCCGTCCGCCGCCCTGGCGGCGAAGGCGCTCCGTTCCGCCTCGCGTTTCGCGCTCACGACACGGCCTCGGAAAGGATCTCTCGAACCTCCTCCATCCCGGCGTCGCTGACCCCGAACAGGCGCGCCTGGCGGAGCGCCTGCGCGGCGAACATCGAGAGCCCGTCGATCACGGGACAGCGTGCGCGGCGGGCCGCCGCGACGGTCGCCGTTTCTCCCGATTGACGGTACACGCAGTCGAAGACGAGCGGCCGGTTCTCGAGCACCCGCTCCGGCACGGCCGAACCGTCCCCGTCGCTCATGCCGACCGGAGTCGTGTTCACGTACAGGTCCGCCTCCGTTTCGGAGACGTCGCTCCACGCCACGGCGTCCACCTTCAGCTCGGCGGCGACCGCGTCCGCCGCCTCGTCGCTCCGGCTTGCGATGACGACGTCGTACCCGAGCCGCCGCGCCGCGACGACGGCGGCTCGGGCGGTCCCCCCCGCGCCGAGCACCACCGCGGAACGGCCCTCGCCCGTGTCGTGGTCCGCCAGCGGGTCGAAGATGCCGTCGACGTCGGTGTTGTCGGCCCGCCAGCGTCCCCGTCGGGCCACGAGCGTGTTCGCGGCCCCCGTCGCGCGGACGTCCTCCGAAGGAATGCCGGCGGACGCCGCCGCGCGCTTCCACGGCCTCGTGATCGAGAAGCCGCGAAAGGGGGCGGCGCTCTGAAGCTCCGGAGGGTTTTCGCGGCCGAAATCCGACATCGGCAGCGGCAGGTAGAGAAAGCGCAGCCCGCGGGCGCGGAAGAGCGCGTTGTGAAGACGCGGCGAGAGCGATCTCGAGGGATCTCCGGCGACGATCCCGTAGAGAGCCTCGGGCAGGAACGGCGTCGCGGTGCCGTAGGTGCCGGCGAGATCGGCGACCGACAGCTGGCCTCGCGCGGTCGGCGCTGCCGCCGACCCGTACACGAGCGCCGCGCCCAGGTGGGCGGACAGGACGCGGCCGGGCGCGCTCGCCGGGCCCATCGGAAACACGGACAGAGGAAACGGGCGCGCCGCGCTCTGCAGCGCCGCGGTCTCGAGCGCCGCGTGCAGGTCGCCCGCCCCGGCGACGAGCTTGACGACGCGGGCGCCGGCCTGACCCATGGCGGACAGCTCCGCCTCCGGGTCCCGTGGGAGAGCGAACGCGAAGTGGGCGGAGACGACGACGCGACTCCTGTCCGGAAAGAGGGCGCGGTCCGTCAGAAGACCCGAGGCGTGCTCGACGTCCACGGTCGCGCCGGCTTCGTACGCCTCGAGGACGAGGGCCCGGTATTCGTCCGCCCCTCCGTCGAAGCGGCCGCCCTCGCGGACGGACCGCCACGTGACGATCGCGGGCCTCGGATCGAGCGCGAGAAGCGCGGACACGGGCATCCGCTCGGCCGCGAGATCCAACCGGTATTCGACGGCGCCGGCTGCCTCCGGAAGGACCGCGACAACGCGCCGCGCGTCGTCCAGGTCGCGCGGGGCGACGGAGGCGACGTGCGAAGGAAGATCGAGAACGCGCTGGCTCAAATGAAAAACCCCCGGACCGTGCCGGCCGGGGGTCGCGATTCCCGCATCTCGTTGCGCCCCGGCCGACGGACTCGGCAGGGCGGAATTCGCCCTACCGCCTCTTCTCGAGACGCCACCAGGAGAAAGACGAAAGCGAGGTGGTCATTGGGAGGGAGGCTAATCCCGAGATCCGCGAGTGTCAAGGTGCGAACGAAGGGGTCAGCTGTCAGCTATCAGCTATCAGCTATCAGCTATCAGCCAGAAGCCTTGTGGGGGGCCCAACTCGGCTCCCATCTTCCGGCAGACCCTCAGCTACAATTCGCCGCCGCATCCGTTTGGCTGACAGCTGAGAGCTGAGAGCTCTTACCCTTTCTTCCAC
>JAIVJS010000024.1 GCA_020199905.1 Acidobacteriota bacterium | reverse complement strand
CATCACGGCGGCGGCGGCCGCCACTGAAGCGTCGAGCGGCCGAGAGAAAAGGGCGGGCGCAGGCCCGCCTTTCCTTGTTGCGAGAAAGTCTGTCGCGAGAAAAAGCCGCGAGCTTCGCGCGAGGCCGGTGGGGGGGTCAGCGGCGCAGCACCTTGACCATCTTCGACGTGTCCGATTCGAAACCGAGCTTCTCGTAGAGCGTTCGCGCCCGGACGTTTTTCTCGAACACGTTTAGCGTGAGGAGGCGGTGCCCGCGGGCCCGAGACCACTCCTCCCCCGCCGCCATCAGCGTTCGGCCGACGCCGCCGCCCTCCGCCCCGGCCGCGACGACGACGTCCGAGACGTGGCCGTGTGTCTCGCCCGTGAAGAAGTCGGCCGCCTCGTGCACGTAGATGAACCCCGCCGGGCGGCGCTCCTCATCCTCCGCGACCAGCACAATCCGATTCTCACCGCGCGATTGCAGGGCTTCGTCGATCCACGCGGCGACCGCGGCGTCCATCCGGTCTCGCGGGCGAAACGTCGGCGGGCCGAAAGCGTGGAGACGCGCCGAGAGCGGGAGGATCCAGGCGCGATCCGCCGCGATGGCGGGACGCACGGTCATGGGGGCCATCAAGGGTTGAGCGTTAACCATCCGGCGTTGAGCCTCAGACGAAGGTGAGACGCCAGGGCGCCCGGCGCCCGGCGCCCGGCTACATCCGTTCGATCCGAACCTGCGTGAAGGCGCGGCGGCGGTCGGTCTGTCTCCGGTCGGCGCCGCTCCGGCGATCCTCGGCCGCGGGCGGATCGAGAACCGCTTCGAGCTCGGCCAGGAGGTCGTTGGTCGGATCCTGGATCGAGCCCAGGGTCCAGGCCTCGAGCGCTTCCGTCGGCATTCCGTGGACGGCGTTCAAGGCGGCCGCGATGCGCCGCGCCTCTTCGACGGACTGCACCGCCGCGACGGCTTCCCCCGTCCCGTCGAAGACCGCCTTGCCGATCGCGTACCACGGTTTCATCTCTCTCACGGGCGACTGCCTGTCCTCTGCTCTAACTTCCATTTACTTGTTTCCATGAATGGCGTCGATGAATTTTGCCCAGACCACGGCGTCGGCGGGCGATGCCTTCGTCGGGGGCCGGTAATTCACGAGGATGACACGATCGTCAACCCCGTGTCCGAGGTAAAGCGTGTAGACCTGCGCGCCGGCGCTCGTGCGCCCTCCGATGATGAGGCCCGGAAAGCCGCCGAACGTGCGGTGCGTGATCTTCGCGTCGGCCACGCCGGTGCCGGCCAAATTCTTGACGAGGTCGGGCTCGCCGGTGAACTTCCCGCTCTTCGCGTCGAAGCGGAGGTTTCCCGCCAGGTGCATCCAGAAGATCCCGTTCGCGATCTTGTCGAAGTGCGCGCCCTTCGGGTCCGCCAGGGCGCGGCCCAGGTCGTCCGCGGTTCCCCAGAGGCATCCGACCTGCGCTCCGCGCTTCGGGTTGCGGGGGACGAAATCCGCCGGAAACGCGAAGGTCAGCGGGATGGGCGGGATGTGGCCGCAGGTCGCGGTCGCGAAGTCGGCGGCCTTCCACGCCTTTTCCGGACCGGTCCCCGCGGCGAGGAGCGGCGAAGAGGCGGCGAAGAGGAAAGACGCCAGAATGGTCAGCGACGACGCTCCGCGGCCGGTACCCGGGAAACGGGAAAAGCGGAATCGCTTTTTGATGTGTCTCCCTTTCGTTTCCCGTTTCCCGTTTCCCGGCTTTCCGCCGGCTTAGCTGCAGCCGCTCGTCGCGCCGCAGTTCATGCACTTGTAGCAGGCCGCGCTTCTCACCATGATGCTCCCGCATTCGTGGCAGGCCGGCGCGTCGGTGCTCGTCTCGAAGGTGACGAGGGAGTTCTGGCTGCCGCCGGCGACCGGGGCGCTGCGGGCCGCCACGCTCTGGCCGGTCACGGGCGCGGGCGCTTGAGCGGGCACGGGCATGTCGCGGGAGATCACCCCGATCGCCTCCTTCTCCTCGGCGGAGAGGAATTTCGATCCCATCCACTTGAAGATGTAGTCGACCAGGGACTTCGCGATCGGAATCTCCGGGTTCTTCGTGAAGCCCGCCGGCTCGAAGCGCATGTGGGTGAACTTGTTCACGAGCGCCTCGAGCGGAACGCCGTACTGGAGCGTCAGGCTGATCGCGGTCGCGAACGAATCCATGAGGCCCGAGATCGTCGAGCCTTCCTTGGACATCCGCAGGAAGATCTCGCCCGGCTTCCCGTCGTCGAAGAGCCCGACCGTGACGTAGCCCTCGTGGCCGGCCACGTTGAACTTGTGGGTGATCGAACGCCGCTCGTCCGGGAGCTTGCGGCGGAACGGTGTCGGCGCGGGAGCGACCGCCTTGCCGACGTATTCGGGGGCGTCGGAGCCTCCGAACTTCTGCGCGCCGCGCTTCTCGGGCGTCTTGCTGTCGGTCATCGATGCCGACGTGTTGAGAGGCTGCGTCCGCTTGCATCCGTCGCGATAGATCGCGATGGCTTTCAAGCCCTGCTTCCACCCCTCGGAATACACGCCCGCGATCTCCTCGGGAGACGCGTCGGGAGGCAGGTTGACCGTTTTCGAGATGGCGCCCGAGAGAAACGGCTGCACGGCGCCCATCATCTTGACGTGGCCCATGTAGTGGATCGAGCGCGTGCCGTTCAAGGCGCGGAACGCGCAGTCGAACACGGGAAGGTGCTCCGGCTTGAACCCGGGCGCGCCTTCGATGGTGCCCTTCGCGTCGACGTACTCGACGATCCGGTTCACCTCGTCCTCGGTGTACTTCAGGCGGCGCAGCGCCAGAGGCACGGTCTGGTTGACGATCTTGATGGTGCCGCCGCCGACGAGCTTCTTGTATTTGACGAGCGCGAGATCCGGCTCGACGCCCGTCGTGTCGCAGTCCATCATGAAGCCGATGGTCCCGGTCGGCGCGAGCACGGTGACCTGGCCGTTCTTGTATCCATGCTGCTTGCCGCTCTCGACGGCCGCGTTCCAAACCGCGCGCTGCGCCTTCAGGAGCTCGCTCGGGACGCCCTGCTTCGCGGGAATCTTCTCGGCCGCTTCCCGGTGCATCTCCATGACGCTCAGGAACGCGTCGCGGTTGGGCTCGTAGCTCGCGAAGGTCCCGAGCTCCGCCGCCATCCGCGAGGACTGCAGGTACGCCTCTCCGCACATCATCGACGTGATCGCGGCGGCGTACGCCCGGCCTTCGTCCGAGTCGTACGCGTGCCCGGTCGCCATCAGCAGCGCGCCCAGGTTCGCGTACCCGAGGCCCAGGGGCCGGAACCGCTCGGAGTTCTTGCCGATCGCCTCAGTCGGATAGGAACAGTTCGACACGAGCATCTCCTGCGCGGAAATGACGACGTCGCACGCGTGCCGGAAGCTCTCGACGTCGAAGGACGCATCCTCGTTGAAGAACTTCATGAGGTTCAGCGAGGCGAGGTTGCAGGCCGAGTCGTCCACGAACATGTACTCGCTGCACGGGTTCGACGCGTTGATCCGGTGCGTGTTCTTGACGGGGTTCCACTTGTTGATCGTCGTGTCGTACTGCATGCCCGGGTCGCCGCACACCCACGCGGCCTCGGCGATCTTCGCCATCAGGTCGCGGGCTTTGTGCGTCGTGCAGGGCTGGCCGGTCAGCACTTCCTTCGTCTGCCACGCGCCGTCGTTCTCCACGGCCTGCATGAACTCGTCGGTGACGCGGATCGAGTGGTTCGCGTTCTGGTAGAAGATCGATCCGTACGCCTCGCCGTTGAACGACCCGTCGTAGCCGGCGTCGATCAGGGCCCAGGCCTTCTTCTCCTCGTTCGCCTTGGAGAGAATGAAGTCCTCGATGTCCGGGTGGTCGATGTTCAGGATGACCATCTTGGCAGCGCGGCGGGTCTTGCCGCCCGACTTGATCGCGCCGGCGAAGGAGTCGAAGCCTTTCATGAAGGAGAGCGGGCCGGAGGCCGTGCCGCCGGCCGACAGCCCCTCGCGGGAGCCGCGGATCGAAGAGAGGTTCGAGCCGGTCCCGGAGCCGTATTTGAAGAGCATCCCCTCGGTCTTCGCGAGCGAGAGGATCGAGTCCATCGAGTCACCGCAGCTGTTGATGAAGCAGGCGGAGCCCTGCGGCCGCGGCTCGATCCCGACGTTGAACCAGACCGGCGAGTTGAAGGACGCGACCTGGTTGACGAGGATGGCGGTCAGCTCGTCGCGGAACGCCTCGCGGTCGGCGGCGGTCCGGAAGTAACCGTCCTTCTCGCCGTACCCCGTGATGGTGTTGGCGACCCGGCCGATCAGCTGCCGCACCGAGGTCTCGCGGTCCGGCGACCCGGCCCGCCCGTGGAAGTATTTCTGCACGACGATGTTGGTGGCCGTCTGGGACCAGGACTTGGGAACCTCGACGTTTTTCTGCTCGAAGATCACGTCGCCCTTGTCCGACGTGATGGCCGCCGTCCTCAGCTCCCACTCGATCGCGTCGAAGGGAGCGACGGACGCGTCGGAGTAGACGCGCCGGAAGGTCAGACCCCGCAAAGCTCGATGGGATTGCGCCGACCCGGGGGATGCCGCCGTGCCCGATTCGCCCGCCTGACCGCCCGCTGCCGCACTCGTCTGCTTCTCCGTCGCGCTCATCCCATCGCCCCCCTATTTCTCTCGAAAGAAATGCTCCCGCCGCCGTGCAGAAAAACCGACCCCACCAGCCGATTTACCTGTTTACAAGTGTTCGCAGGACGTTCGAATCGATTGAGAATCAGGTTAAAACCAGGAATGAGGGCTGTCAAGGAAAAACACAAGATGTGGTGGTTTGGGCCTAAAACTGCACTCGGAATGGTGGCACGACGCTTGCTGTTCGTACGTCCGAGAACAGGAGATACGACGTGAGCAGAAGTCAGACATCGCCCCGGAATCCTCTCAAAATCCGCGAAAAGTCCGTCTTCGAAGTGGACGATTCGCGTCTCGCCATCGGTGTTTTCACGCGCCCGCTTCTCGACCGCGAAGCGCGCCGCTTTCGCCGGGCCTGGGAGCAGGATCCGATGCCCGGCTTCCTGGAATTCGAGCTCGGCCGCGAAAGGATCTCGTTCGTGGCCCCTCCGGAGAACGTGCCGATCGCCTGGAAATCGATCGACCGCCTTCTCGCGACCGCCACGGAGGACGTGCGCAAGGCGTCGTAGGAGGGCGCTCGTGCTCGTCGCCGCGCGCGAATTGACGGCCGCGGCCGGCGTCGACACGCTGGTGGAGGCGAGCGGCCGGGTGTCGGGGACCGGACATCCCGCGGTGCTCGCGCTCCGGCCGCCGCCGGCGCCGTCTCCCCCATGGCCCTTCGGCAGAACGGCGGGGCGCTCGTGCTGGCAGTCCAGACCGGGCGAACCCCGATGGCGCTGATCCTCGCCGGGACGGCAAAACCCCTGCAACCGCGCGGGTTTGACCGGTAGGCCCGCGTGCCGGATAATCAGGGAAGAAACGCCGGCTGTGCCGCGTTGTCCATTGTCTGGAACGGAAGGAGATCCGATGTCTTCGACTCTCGAAAAGCCGCTGACCCCGATGACCGCCCCCGGGGACGCGACGAAGCCTCTTCTTTCGCTGACCGACGCGGCCGTCGCGAAAGTCAAGTTCTTCGCCGAGTCCATGCCGGATTCGCAGAACAAGCCGCTTCGGGTCTTCGTCCAGGGCGGCGGGTGCTCCGGATTTCAGTACGGGTTCACCTTCGACGAGAAGAAGGAAAACGACGCCGTACTCGAGCAGGGCGGCATCACCGTCGTCGTGGATCCGCAGAGCGCGATCTACCTCAAGGATGCGACCGTCAACTACGTGGAAGATTTTCGTGGAGCGGGATTCTCGGTCGAAAACCCGAACGCGACCGGCGGCTGCGGATGCGGCAAGTCGTTCAACGCGTAACTCCTCATTCGGTTAACTGCCAGCCCCGCGCGAGCGGGGCTTTTTTGTGCCTGAATCCCTCCGCCGGCGGGGCTCGGCGCCGTCGGGCCCGGGCGAGCGGTGCGACGGTTACTCGTCGTCTTCGTCGTCGCCGCGCTCCGGGTGAAGCCCGACCCGGTCCAGGTCCTCGGCTTCCAGTGTGCGGAAATAGGAGAGGTTCCAGGCGCGCACCGCGACCAGCGCCCGCACCGCGGCGCGCGAGGCGAGGCGCCGGTACGGCTTCGCCCAGAGGTCCTGGTCGAAGGCCTGGATGACGTGGCCCGGAGGCGACGTCACGATCTGCCGGACTCGGAAGCCGATCGCCTGCTCGACGTCGGCCAGATGCGCGAAGACCTCGCGGGCCGTCCACTTTCCCGGGGCCCAGGGCTGAGAGACGCGCCAGTCGCCGAGGTGCCCGTGGAGGTCGACGGCCCGCCGCGGCGTCGCCTCGAGGACCGCGAAAGGGTCCTGGCTGCCGAGGAGGGCGAGCAGCCGGTCGCGATATTCGTTCATGGACGCGGCACGATAGCAGGAGTTCGGGAGGTTGGGCGTTGAGCGTTCAGCGTTGAGCGTGGGGCGCTGAGCGTTCGATTCCCGATCCCGTTGACCGCGGAGTACCGCGGCCGTCTCGCTCCCGTTGGTCGCTCGACTCCCGATTCCCCGGCCCCGTCCCGCCTCCCGCCTCCCGCCCGGTTATGCCATCCTTTCCAAAAATGAAGCGCGCCCGTTCCCGGCCGTGGTGGTGGCTTGCGATCGCGGCGATCGCGGTCGCGCTCGTCGCGGCCGCGCGGCTGCTTCCGGCGCGCGAGTGGGTCGGCGCATTCCAGGCGTGGATCTCGGGGCTCGGTCCCGCGGCGCCGCTCGTGTTCTCCGCCGTCTACGTCGCCGTGGCGCTCCTGATCGGACCGGTGTGGCTGCTGACCCTCGTCGCCGGGCTGACGTGGGGGCTCGGCACCGCTCTCCCCCTGGTCTCCGCCGCTTCGACTCTCGCGGCCGCGCTCGCCTTCCTCATCGCGAGGCACTTCGCTCGAGCGAAGGTCGAGGCGTTCGCGCGGCGCAACGCGACCTTCGCGGCGATCGACCGCGCCATCGAGCGCAAGGGGTGGCGCATCGTCTTCCTGCTCCGCCTCTCCCCCGTCGTTCCCTACGGTCCTTCGAACTATCTCTACGGGGTGACCGCGATCCGCTTCTGGCCGTACGTGCTGGCGAGCTGGGTCGGGATGATCCCGGTCACCCTCCTTTACCTGACGATCGGCGCCGCGGGGAAGGCCGCTCTGGGCGGGCGAACGGGGCGCTCTCCCGGAGAGTGGGCCGCGCTCGGCGCGGGGCTGGTCGCGACCGCGGTCGTGACGGTCTGGGTCACCCGCGCCGCGAAGGCCGAGCTGGCGAAGAGCCGTGTCGCGCCGCAGGCGGCGGCCTCATGAGGAAGGACATCGCGGGGCCCTTCCGGACGCCGACGGTCCTCGCGGCGCTTGCGCTTGTGGCACTCGGGGCGGCCCTCGCTGCGGCGGCGTGCGGCCTCGGCGCTCCTTCTGCTCCGATCGAGGTGGCCGCCGGCATCGACCACTCGGAGTGGAGCCGGCTGCTGCGCGCGTACGTCGACGAGCGGGGGCTGGTCGACTACGCCCGCTGGAAGGCGTCGGAGTCCGATCGAGCCGCGCTCAAGAGCTACCTTTCCCGGTTCGCCGCGGCCCCGGCGACGCCCGCGCAAAAGGCCGACAAAGGCGCGGCGCTCGTGAACGCCTACAACGCCTTCACGGTTTCCTGGATCCTGGAGCACTACCCGGTCGAGAGCATCCAGGAACTGCCCGCGTCCTTCACGGCCGCGCGGCATCGGATCGGGGCGCGGGATGTGTCGCTCGACGACATCGAGAACGGGACGCTGCGGCCGCAGGTCGGCTTCCTCGTGCACGCCGCTCTCGTCTGCGCGGCCCGGAGCTGTCCGCCCTTAGCGCGCGAGGCCTACCGCGCCGACCGGTTCGTCTCCCAGACGTCCTACGCGATGCTGCGCTGGCTCGCCCGCGACGACCTGAACCATTTCGATCTGGCGGAGAGGCGGGCGGAGATCTCGCCGATCTTCCGGTGGAACGCGGCGGATTTCGAGAAGGAGAAGGGCGGGGTGAGAGGCGTGCTTTCGATCTACGCGCCGGATGCGTATCGGTCGTTCGTCACCGGGGAGTCCTGCCGCATCGGGTATAAGCCGTACGACTGGGGATTGAACGACCAGGGAGCGCACGGGCGCCAGTACCGGCGGAGCCTGTGGTATCGAATAAAAGAAAAGCTCGGGGCTTAGCGAGAAACGGTCGAGCGTTCAGGTCGAGCGTTGAGCGTTCCGCTTCAGGAAGGGCGGCCGCCCGTCCTGGCGCGTCTGGCGGCCTCGAGAGTCGAAAGCGTGATCGCGTCCCGCTGGAGGACGTTCTTTCCGTATCCCTTGCGGGTGATGAAGTCGAAATCCACCTGGTGGTACGGGATCGCCGCCGGAAGCAGCTCGCGCCGGTAGTGCCAGACTTCGCGCCAGTTCGCGGCCGAGTCCAGGATTCGCGTCCCCGGGCCCGTCATGCGATCGGCAATCGCCGCCTGATTGCGCCCCGCACCGGCGGTCGCCGTCGTGACGTCGTTGCGGGTCGAGGTGGACATGCCGGCGGCGTCGGCGGTGTCCTCTCCCGTCCGGATGGGCTTGCGGCCCACCCACGTGGGAGGCCCTACGAGCACGAACACCATTCCGCGGTCCGTGAGGCTGCCGCGCACCTCGTCCTGCGAGAAGTTCGCGTCGGCGAAAGCGACCCGCGTTTCGAACTCCTGCCGGAACTCGTTGTCGGGAGTCTCGGGACGCAGGTCCCGTGAGGTCCAGAACTTCGTGACGAACTCCGAGCGCGAGACGGGATCCGAAAGCCGCGACCACTCGATCTTCTCCTCGGCGGTCATCAGGAACCGGACGGGGCCGTTTCCCCACGTCTCGTTGAGATTCTCGGGAGCGGCCGGCGTCGTCCCGCGGAACCTCGCGTACGAGTTGGCGAGCGAAGCCATTTCGGCCGGCGCCCGCTTTGCTCCCGACGCCAGGCTCTTGCGGGCGTCCTCGAAGGCCACGACGGCTTTCTTCGGGTACATGGACGCGTCGATCGACGCGTTGGGAACGAACGTCAGGTAGGTCTGAAACTCGGCGCGCGCCTCCTCGCCCTTCCCGAGGGCCGCATCGCAGACGCCGCGCAGAAAAGCGAGCGGGCCTTCCGCCATCCTGCGCTCGCTCTCGTGGCCCTCTTTCGCCGTCTCGGCGTCGAGGGCGTCGAGCGTCGTCAGCGCGTCGGTGTAGGAAGCGGCCTTCACCTGCTGCTTCGCCTTCTGGAAAAGCTCGACGACGCTCTGGGCGGACAGGAAGCCGGCGAAGAGCGAAGCAAAGATGCTCGCGAGGATCATCTTCTTCATGCGGACCTCCGGGGAAGCGTCCAGCGGGATACTAGCAATCCAGGGTCGGGAAACGGGAAACAGTAAACGATCGGGAGGCTCGAAGGGCAGCCCGGCAAATTCTTCATTCCCGCCTCCCGCCTACCCCCTACCGCCCGGCAGGCGAAGCATAGGATCCGTCAGGACTGCATGAAAACGCTCGAGCCCGCCGGCGGGTCTGGACGAATCGCGGCTCCGGCGGGAGACGAGGATTCCGCCGCGGCGGCCCTCGCGGAAGACCTCTCGCGCGCCGTTCGCGGCGAGGTCCGCTTCGACGCCGGCACGCGGGCGCTCTACTCCACGGACGCGTCGAACTACCGGCAGGTTCCGATCGGGGTCGTGGCGCCGCGCGACCGCGAGGACGTACTCGCGGCGCTCGCCGTGTGCCGCTCCCACCGCGCGCCCATTCTCGCGCGCGGCGCGGGGACGAGCCTCGCGGGACAGTGCTGCAACGTGGCGGTCGTGCTGGATTGCTCGAAGCACTTCAACCGCGTTCTCGAGATCGATCCCGCCCGCCGCCTCGCGCGGGTCGAGCCGGGCGTGGTGCTCGACGACCTGCGCCGCGAAGCGGAGAAGCACGGGCTCACCTTCGGACCGGATCCCGCGACGCACCGATCCTGCACGCTCGGAGGAATGATCGGCAACAACTCCTGCGGCGTTCATTCGGTCATGGCCGGAAAGACGGACGAGAACGTGGAGACACTCGAGGTCGTCACGTCGGACGGGCTCGTTTTGACGGCGGGCCGCACGAGCGACGGGGACCGCCGGGAGATCGCGGCGGCGGGAGGGCGGCGCGCCGACATCTACCGGAGGCTGGCCGCCTTGCGCGACCGCCACGCGGCCGCCATTCGCGCGCGCTTCCCCGACATCCCGCGCCGGGTCTCCGGATACAACCTGCCCGCGCTCCTCCCCGAAAACGGGTTCGACGTCGGCCGCTCTCTCGTCGGCTCCGAGGGGACGTGCGCGTTCCTTCTCGAAGCCACGGTCCGGCTCATCTGGAGCCCGCCGGCGCGCTGCCTCGTGGTGCTCGGATTCGAGGACGTATACTCCGCCGCGGATCACGTCCCCGCGATCCTGGAGCACCGGCCGATCGGCTTCGAGGGATTCGACGACGGCCTCGTCGCCGCGGAGCGGAAGGCCAACCTCTTCCCCGACGCGCTCGATCAGCTGCCGCCGGGGCGCGGCTGGCTCCTGGTCGAGTTCGGCGCGGAGGACGCAAAAGGCGCGCTCGAACAGGCGAGGGCGCTGGCCGCGCAGTGGACCTCCGGCGCGCCCCGCGTGAGCTCCCGGATCGTCGAGGCGCCCGGGGAGCAGCGGCGGATGTGGCGCGTGCGGGAGTCCGGCCTCGGCGCGACGTCGCACGCTCCCGGCGAGCCCCTGACGTGGGAAGGCTGGGAAGATTCCGCGGTCCACCCGGCGCAGCTCGGCCGCTACCTCCGCGACCTGCGCGCGCTCTTGACGCGGCACGGCTACGGGGGCCATTTCTACGGCCACTTCGGGCAGGCTTGCGTCCACACCCGCACGGACTTCGATCTCCAGTCGGCCGCGGGAATCCGGAAATACCGGGCGTTCGTCTCCGACGCGGCGGACCTCGTCGTGTCGTACGGCGGATCGATCTCCGGCGAGCACGGCGACGGGCAGGCCCGCGCGGAGCTGCTGCCGAAGATGTACGGCGACGATCTCGTGGGGGCCTTCCGGGAATTCAAGGCGATCTGGGACCCGGAAGGGCGGATGAATCCGGGAAAGCTCGGCGACCCGCGGCCGCTCGACGCGGACCTGCGCCTCGGCGCCGCGTACGCGCCGGCGCGGCCGGCCGCCGCGTTTTCGTATGTACAGGACGGAGGCGATTTCTCGCGCGCCATGCTTCGATGCGTCGGCGTGGGACTGTGCCTCCGGACCGAGGGCGGCACGATGTGTCCCAGCTATCGCGCGACGCGGGAGGAGAAGCACTCGACCCGCGGGCGCGCGCGGCTGCTCTTCGAGATGCTGCGGGGCGAGACAATCCGGGGAGGATGGCGCGACGAGGACGTGCGGGAGGCGCTCGACCTCTGCCTCTCGTGCAAGGGCTGCCGCGGGGACTGTCCCGCGGAAGTCGACATGGCGACCTACAAGGCGGAGTTCCTGCACCGGTACTACGAAGGCCGCCTTCGGCCGCGATCCGCCTACGCGCTCGGGCTCATCCACCGGTGGGCTCCCATCGGAGGCGCCGTGCCGGGCCTCGCCAACTTCCTGACGCAATCTCCCCTTCTCGCGCCCCTCGCCAGACGCGCCGCCGGGATAGCACCCGAGCGGCGCATCCCGCCGTTCGCCCGGGCGTCCTTCCGTTCGACGTTCCGGGAGGGCCCCGCCCCGGCGGGCTCGCGGGGACAGGTCGTGCTCTGGCCCGACACGTTCAACGACTTCTTCCATCCGGAGATCGCCCGGGCGGCGGCGGAGGTCCTTGCGGCCGCCGGCTTCGAAGTGCGCCTTCCCTCCCGGCGCCTCTGCTGCGGCCGGCCCCTCTACGACCACGGGATGCTCGGGACGGCGCGCGATCTCCTGGAAGACGTCCTCGAAGTCCTTCGGCCCGAGCTGCGCCGCGGTCTTCCCGTCGTGGTGCTCGAGCCATCGTGCGCGGCCGTCTTCCAGGACGAGCTTCCCAATCTCTTTCCCGACGACCCCGACGCCCGGCGGCTCTCGTCGCAGACCGCGCTCTTCGCCGGGTTTCTCGAGCGCGCGCGTCCGGGCTGGACGCCGGGGCGAGTCTCGGGCGCCGCCCTGATCCAGGGGCACTGTCATCAGGCCGCGCTCTCGTCCCTGGCCCCCGACGCGGCCTTGCTGTCGAGGCTCGGGCTCGATGTCCGGCTCCTCGACGCCGGCTGCTGCGGGATGGCGGGCGCCTTCGGGTTCGAGAAGCGCCACTACGAGGTCTCCGTGGCGATCGCCCGGGACGCTCTGCTCCCCGCGCTCGCGGCCGCGCCGGACGCCCTGGTCGTCGCGGACGGATTCAGCTGCCGCGAACAGGTGGCGCAGCTCGCGGACCGGCCCGCTTTTCACGTGGCCGAGGTCGTGCATCGCGCTCTGTCCCAAGGCGGAACGTAGACCTTTTTCGGCGGACCTCGACAGGTTCCGGCGGCGCCCGCGCCTAACGTAGGATACGCACGCCGTTGCGGTGGGAAGGGGGAGCGGCGCTCGGTTCATGCAGATTTTTCATCGCAGCACGAACACGATCTCCCGCGTCTCTCTGTTTGGCGCCGTGTTCTTCATCGCGCTTCTCGGCTGGGTGTTCGACTCGCTCCAGAGGTCCTCCTACAACACGCAGCAGAACGTGGCCCGGGAGCAGCCGGTCCAGTTCTCCCACGCCCATCACGTCGGCGCGATCGGGATCGACTGCCGGTACTGCCACACCTCCGTCGAGAAGGCCGCATTCGCCGGAATTCCGCCGACCAAGACGTGCATGAACTGCCACTCCCAGATATGGGCGCAGAGCCCTTACCTCGAGCCCGTGCGCGAGAGCTATCGCACGGACAGGTCGATCGAGTGGACGCGGGTCCACGACCTGCCCGACTTCGTCTATTTCGATCATTCGATCCACGTGAACAAGGGCGTCGGCTGCGAGACGTGCCACGGACGGGTCGACCAGATGCCGCTCATGTGGCAGGCGTCGCGGCTTCAGATGTCGTGGTGCCTGGACTGCCACCGGAACACGGAGAAATACCTGCGCCCGAAGGACCAGGTCTTCACGATGGGTTACGTGCCCGCGGGCGACCAGCTCGAGCTCGGCCGGAAGCTCCAGAAGGAGTACGGGATCCGAAAAGTGACCGTCCTCGAGTCGTGCTCGACGTGCCACCGATGAGAGACGACGCATGAGCTCGGACCGCCCGCTCCTTCCGGCGTACGCCCCGGCGGCCGCGCCGTCTCCGGCGGCGAGCGCTCCCGTCCCGGCGCCGGCAGCCGAGCCCGACCCGCTCGACTTTCTCGCGCTGGCCCGCCGGCGGACCGCCGAGCGCGGCGGAGAGCCCTGGCGCAGCCTCGAGGAGCTCGCGGAGGCGCCCGAGTTCGAGTCGATGATCCACCGCGAGTTCCCGGAGAACACCGTCGAGGGAATCGATCGGCGCGAGCTCTTCAAGTACATGTCGGCCTCGTTCGCGCTCGCGGGGCTGACCGCATGCACGCGCCAGCCCACCGAGAAGATCGTGCCCTACGTGCGGCAGCCCGAGGAGATCGTGCCGGGCAAGCCGCTCTTCTACGCGACGGCGGCGACCCTCGGCGGATACGCCACCGGGCTCCTCGTGGAAAGCCAGCAGGGGCGTCCGACCAAGGCGGAGGGCAACCCGCTCCATCCCGCGAGCCTCGGCGCGTCCGACGCGTTCTGTCAGGCCGCGCTCTACGACCTCTACGACCCGGACCGGTCGAAAACGCTCCTGTATCTCGAGGAGATCCGCCCGTGGGCCGCCTTCCTCGGGGCGATCCGAGTCGCCATCGAGGCCGAACGCATCGGGCGGGGCGCGGGGCTTCGGATCCTGACCGAGACCGTCACCTCGCCGACGCTGGCGGCTCAGATCCAGGGGATTCTCCGCGCGTTTCCCGCCGCGAAGTGGATCCAATGGGAGCCCGCCGGCCGCGACAACGCCCGCGCGGGCGCGATGCTCGCCTTCGGAGAGCCGGTCGAGACGATTCCGCGCTTCGACCGCGCCGACGTCGTGCTGTGCCTGGACGCGGACTTTCTCTCCTGCGGTCCCGGCCAGCTGCGCTGGGCGCGCGACTTCGCCTCGCGCCGGCGGTTCCGGCCGGGCGGCGCGGGCATGAACCGGCTGTACGCGGTGGAGAGCACTCCCGGCAACACCGGGGCGAAGGCGGACCACCGCCTCCCGCTGCGCGCCGGCGACGTGGAGGGGTTCGGGCGGCTCCTCGCCGGAGAGCTCGGCGCCGGAGCGAAGACGGCGCCGATCCCGTCCGTTCCTCCGGCGTTCCTGTCCGCCCTGGTCTCCGACCTTCAGGGCAGCCGGGGCCGGAGCCTCGTGCTCGCGGGAGACGGCCAGCCCCCGGCGGTGCACGCGATCGCCCACGCGTTGAACGCCGCGCTCGGAAACGCGGGGAACACCGTGGCGTACGTCTCGCCGGCGGACGCGCAGCCCTCGGACCAGCTCGCCTTGCTGCGCGAGCTGGTCAACGACATGGACGCGGGCCGAGTGCGCACCCTGATCATCCTGGGCGGAAATCCGGCCTTCACGGCGCCCGCGGACCTGCGCTTCGCGGAAAAGCTCGGCAAGGTGGATCTGCGCGCTCACCTCTCGCCGCATCAGGACGAGACGTCCCGGCTGTGTCAGTGGCACATCCCGCAGGCGCACTTTCTCGAGGCCTGGAGCGACGCGCGCGCGTACGACGGCACCGCGTCGATCGTGCAGCCGCTGATCGCGCCCCTTTACGCCGGCCGCTCCGCTCACGAAGTCCTCGGGGCGCTTTCGGACCAGCCGGAGCGGTCGGCGTATGAGATCGTGCGAGACACCTGGCGCGGGCCCCTCGGGGCGCACTTCGAAGCGGCGTGGCGCCGCGCGCTGCACGACGGGATTCTGCCCGACACCGCCTCTCCGGTCCGCGCCGTGACCTCGCGGGGCATGCCGCCGGAGATCCCGCGCGCCGGCGCTTCTGCCGCGCCCGGGCTCGAGGTGATCTTCCGGCCCGACCCGATGATCTGGGACGGGAGGTTCGCCAACAACGGATGGCTCCAGGAGCTGCCGAAGCCCCTGACGAAGCTGACGTGGGACAACGCCGCGATCGTCTCCGTCGGCACCGCCGCGCGGCTGAAGCTCGCGAAGGAAGATGTCGTGCGGCTCTCCGTCGGAGGGCGTTCCGTCCAGGCGCCCGTCTGGATCGAGCCCGGCCATCCCGACGACTCGGTCACGGTCCACTTCGGATACGGTCGCACGCGCTCGGGCCGCTTCGGCAACGGCGCCGGTTTCAACGCGTACGCGATCCGGTCGTCGGACGCGCTCTGGATCGGCCGCGGCGCGACGATCGAAAAGACGGGCGCGACGCATCCGCTCGCCTGCACGCAGCTCCACCAGAACATGGAAGGGCGCGACCTCGCCCGCGCAGGCAACGTGAGCGATTTCCAGGCGGACCCGAACTTCGCGCACCGCCGCACGAAGGCGCCGGAGCCCGAAGAGTCGATGTACCCCGAGTACCCCTCGGACACCTACGCCTGGGGCATGGCGATCGACTTGAACCAGTGCGTGGGCTGCAACGCGTGCGTCATCGCGTGCCAGTCGGAGAACAACATCCCCGTCGTCGGAAAAGACCAGGTCCGGCGGGGCCGCGAGATGCACTGGCTGCGCATCGACCACTACTACGGCGGCGAGCCGGCGAACCCGCAGCATTACTTCCAGCCCGTGCCCTGCATGCACTGCGAGAAGGCCCCCTGCGAGCTGGTCTGCCCGGTGGCGGCCACCGTCCACAGCGCCGAGGGGTTGAACGACATGATCTACAACCGCTGCGTCGGCACGCGGTACTGCTCGAACAACTGCCCCTACAAGGTGCGGCGGTTCAACTTCTACCACTACTCGACGCAGTTCCGGGCGCCGAGCCTGAAGATGCTGACGAACCCGGACGTCACCGTGCGCTGGCGCGGCGTCATGGAGAAGTGCACCTACTGCGTGCAGCGGATCAACGGCAGCAAGATCGCCTCCGAGATCGAGGGGCGGCGGGTCAGGGACGGGGAGATCACCACCGCGTGCGCGCAGGCCTGCCCCGCGGACGCGATCGTCTTCGGCGACCTCGCGGATCCCAAAAGCCGGGTCTCGCAGCTGCGCCGGGATCCGCGCACCTACGGGCTCCTGGAAGAGCTCGGGACCCGGCCGCGGACGACCTACCTCGCCGGAGTCCGCAACCCGCACCCCTCTCTCTCCTCGCCGATGCGGACCGACTGGCCGCAGTCCTACGCCAATGAGACGGAGCAGGGATGAGCACGCAGAAGCGGGAGCCGACTCCGCCGGGGCAGGCGACGCCCGTTCCCGTGATCGAGCCGGGGCACACGTTCGCGTCCGTCACCGACCAGATCGGGCAGATCGTCCTCTCGCGCCGCACACCCACATTCTGGTGGGTCGGGTTCGGGATCTCGTTCCTGCTGATGATGGCGCTGCTCGCGTCCATCGGGTATCTCCTGCTGAAGGGCACCGGCATCTGGGGCATCAACATCCCGGTCGGCTGGGGATTCGCGATCATCAACTTCGTCTGGTGGATCGGGATCGGGCACGCCGGGACGCTGATCTCCGCCATCCTGCTTCTGCTGCGGCAGGAGTGGCGGACGTCGATCAACCGCTTCGCCGAGGCGATGACGCTCTTCGCGGTCGCGAGCGCCGGCCTCTTCCCCATCCTTCACATGGGCCGCCCCTGGCTCGCGTACTGGCTCCTGCCTTACCCCAATACGATGGCGCTCTGGCCGCAGTGGCGCAGCCCTCTCGTGTGGGACGTGTTCGCCGTCTCGACCTACGCGACCGTGTCGGCCCTCTTCTGGTACATCGGCCTGATCCCGGATCTCGCGACGCTGCGCGACCGGGCGCGGAAGAAGAGCTTCCAGATTGTCTACGGCATGCTCGCGCTCGGATGGCGCGGGTCGGCGGTGCACTGGCACCGGTACGAGACCGCGTACCTGCTTCTCGCGGGGCTGGCGACGCCGCTCGTCATCTCCGTCCACACCGTCGTCAGCTTCGACTTCACGATCGCGATCACGCCCGGGTGGCACTCGACGATCTTCCCGCCCTACTTCGTCGCGGGCGCGATCTACGCGGGATTCGCGATGGTGCTGACTCTTTCGATCCCGCTGCGCAAGCTCTACAGGCTCGAGGGCTTCATCACGCTGCGGCACCTGCAGAACATGGCGAAGATCCTGCTCGCGACCGGCCTGATCGTCGGCTACGGCTACATGATCGAGGCGTTCATGGGCTGGTACAGCGGCGTGCCCTCCGAGGGGTACGTGACGACCAGCCGGATGCTCGGGCCGTACCGGCCGGCATACTGGGCGCTGATCTTCTGCAACATCCTGACGCCGCAGGCCCTGTGGTTCAAGAAGGTCCGTTCGACGCCGGGCCTCCTGTTCATCGTCGCGATGGTCGTCAACGTGGGGATGTGGCTCGAGCGCTTCGTGATCGTCGTGACGAGCCTGCACCGCGACTTTCTGCCGTCCTCCTGGGGCATGTACCACGGCACGATGTGGGACTGGTCCACGTTCATCGGAACGATCGGCCTTTTCCTCTCGCTCCTGTTCCTCTTCATCCGGTTCCTCCCGATGATCTCCATCTTCGAGATGCGGACCCTCGTGCCCGAAGCCGAAGTGCGGGAGGAAGCATGAGCCGTCAGCTGTCGGCCGTCAGCTCTCAGCCCGAGCCGGGAAACGGGAAACGGGAAACGGGAAACGAATGACGCAATTCGAGCACGACCCCGGCGAGGGCGGGCAGCTCTACGGGCTCATGGCGGAGTTCGAGAGCCCGACCGAGCTCGTCACGGCGGCGCGGACGGCGCGCGAGCAGGGGTACAGCAGGATGGACGCGTACTCGCCCTACCCGATGCACGAGCTGGCGGAGGCGCTCGGCCTGCGCCGGACGCGGCTACCCCTGCTCGTCCTGGCCGGCGGCATCCTGGGATGCGCGACGGGACTCTTTCTCCAGTGGTATTCCGCGAGCATCGACTACCCCTTGAACGTCGGAGGGCGGCCTCTGGGCAGCTGGCCGATGTTCATCCCGATCACCTTCGAGCTGACGGTGCTCTTCGCGTCGCTCTTCGCCGTCTTCGGGATGCTCGGCTTGAACGGCCTGCCGCAGCCCTACCACCCGGTCTTCAACGCGCCGCGCTTCGCCCTCGCGTCGCGCGACCGCTTCTTCCTCTGCATCGAAGCAAGAGACCCGAACTTCGATCGGGACAGGACGACGCGTTTTCTGGCCAATCTGGGCGCGAGGGTTGTCTCGGAAGTGGAGGATTGACGGTGCGGGTTGAGCGAAAGGCCGCCGCGGTCGGACTTCTCTTGTGCGCGGCCGCCGCCGCGGCCTGCCGCCAGGAGATGTACAACCAGCCGCGCTACAAGCCCCTCGGCCGGAGTGATTTCTTTGCCGACAACCGCCAGGCGAGGCCGCCCGTCGAGGGGACGGTCGCCCGCGGCATGCTCCGGGCGGATTCGCGGCTGTACACGGGGAAAGAGGGGAACGCGCTCGTTTCCGTGTTCCCGCTGCCCGTCACGCGAGCGCTGCTCGACCGCGGACGCCAGCGCTACAACATCTATTGCGCGCCCTGTCACGACCGCACCGGCGCCGGCAACGGCATGGTGGTGCAGCGCGGATACCGGCAGCCTCCCTCTCTCCACATCGACCGCCTCCGGGAGCAGCCGGTCGGGCATTTCTTCGACGTGATCACCAACGGGCTCGGCGCCATGCCCGACTACGCCGCCCAGATTCCCGTGGAGGACCGCTGGGCGATCGTCGCGTACGTGCGGGCGCTGCAGCTCTCTCAGGGCGCGCGCGTCGGCGACGTTCCGCCGGAGAGCCGCGGCGAGCTCGACCGGGCGAAGCCGACGGGCGAGCCCTCTCCCGCCTCTCCCGAATACCCGACCCTGTACAAGAGCGCGCCAATCCGGGGCAGCGGCGCGGGGAGCGTCCCCGGCGCCCAGCTGGATCCGGGGGCGCCGGCGGGCGGCGTGAAAGCGAAGCCCCCGAAGTGATCGATCCCGCCGTTTCGGCTGGCCTTCGGGACGCGATCGCGCGCGCCCGGCGTCCCGCCCTGATCGCCGGGCTCGCGGGGATGATCGCGTGCGCCGCCGGCTACTTCCTTGCCCCCGCCGCCTTTTTTCCGTCCTATCTCTTCGCGTGCATGTTCTGCCTCGGGCTGGCGCTCGGCTGCCAGGCGGTGCTGATGCTGAACCACGTCACGGGAGGCGCCTGGGGCATTCCGATCCGCCGCTCTCTCGAGGCCGGAACGCGGACCCTGCCCGTCGTCGCCGCACTCTTTCTGCCGCTGCTGCCGGGCCTCCGGTCGCTCTACGAGTGGGCGCGTCCGGAAGACGTGGCGCACGACGCCATCCTCCGCCACAAACAGCTCTACCTGAACACCGGCTTCTTCCTCGCCCGCACGGTGATCTGCTTCGCCGCGTGGATGGCGTTCGCGTTCTTCCTGAACCGCTGGTCGCGCGAGCAGGACGAGCGGCCCACGCGCGGTTTGTCGCGGAGGCTCCAGCTTCTCTCCTCCGCCGGGCTCGTCGTCTACGGGCTCACGATCACGTTCTTTTCCATCGACTGGGTCATGTCGCTCGAGCCCCACTGGTACTCGACCATGTACGGGGTCCTCTTCATCGCGGGCCAGGCGCTGTCCGGCTTCGCCTTCGTCATCGCGCTGACCGTGGTCCTCGCGCGCTACCCGCCCCTGTCCGGGTTCATCAACCGGAAGCACTTCCACGATCTCGGCAAGCTCATGCTCGCGTTCGTGATGTTCTGGGCGTACGTGTCGTTCTCGCAGTACCTGATCATCTGGGCAGGAAACCTGCCTGAGGAGATCCCGTGGTATCTCCGGCGCCTGCAGGGCGGCTGGGGCTGGTTCGGCATGGCGCTGATCCTCTTCCACTTCGTGCTGCCGTTCCTGCTCCTCCTGCCCGCGACGGCGAACCGCAACCCGAGGATCCTGAGCTCCGTCGCCCTGCTCGTCGTCTTCATGCGCTTCGTGGACGTTTTCTGGCTGGTGCGGCCCGCCGCGACCCCGGGACATTTCACGCTGCGCTGGATGGACGTCGCGGCGCCGGTCGGGATTCTAGGTATCTGGTTGTTCGTCTTCCTCGGACAGCTCCTGCGCCGTCCGATTCTTCCCGTCAACGACCCCGAGTTCGCCGCCGCCCTGGAGCATGGAGCCGATGGAGCACACTGACCCGCGCCCGGGACCGGGCCACGAGCGCAACGACGTCTCGACCCGCGGCATCGTACGGTTTCTCGTCGGACTCGCCGTCTCCGCGGTCGTCATCCAGCTCGGGATCTGGGGCATGTTCCGCATCCTCGCGCGGCCGTCCCGGAGCGAAGACCGCCCGCTGACACCATCCGTCGCCCGCGCGATGAAGCGGCTGCCTCCCGCCCCGCGCCTGGAGGACCGGCCGCTCGCGCCCCGCACGAAGTTGAACGCGCAGGAGAACGCGCGGCTCACGACCTACGGATGGGTGGACAGAAACGCGGGGACCGTGCACATCCCGATCGACCGCGCCATGGAGCTTCTCTCGCAGCGCGGCCTCCCGGAGAAGGGGGGCCCGCCCGCGGCGACGGCGGCCGCGATTCCTCCCGCGGGCGGAGCGGCGAAGAAATGAGCCGCCGCCGCGCCGCCGCCGTCCTGCCGGCTCTCTATCTCGCCCTCGCGGCGCCGGCTGTTCTCCCCGCGCAGACGGCCCGCCCGGATCCGGGGCTCACCTCGATGATGCGTCCGGCGATTCTGAAGGACGTCGGGATCGAGCAGCGTCTGGGCTCGTCGCTGCCGCTCGACGTGATCCTCCAGGACGAGCAGGGCCGGCCGGTGCGCCTCGGCCGGTACTTCGGTGCCCGCCCCGTCATCCTCGTCCTCGCCTATTACAACTGCCCGATGCTCTGCACGCAGGTGCTGAACGGGCTCGTCTCCTCGATGCGCGCGCTCTCCTTCGACGCCGGCAGGGAGTTCGAGGTCGTCACCTTGAGCTTCGACCCGCGCGACCGGCCCCGGGACGCCGCCGCCAAGAAGGAGCCGTACCTGCGCGAGTACAACCGGCCGGGCGCGGCGGCTGGCTGGCACTTCCTGACGGGCGGGCCGGGATCGATCGAGCGCGTCGCGTCCGCGGTCGGATTCCGGTTCCGCTGGGACAACGACCTCGCTCAGTTCGCGCACGCGAGCGGGATCTTCGTTCTGACCCCGGACGGAAAGCTCTCCCGCTATTTTTTCGGGATCGAGTACGCGCCGCGCGACCTGAGGCTCGGCCTGATCGAGGCGTCGAACCGGAAGATCGGCAACCCCGTGGATCAGATCCTGCTGTACTGCTACCACTACGACCCGAAGGTCGGAAAATACGGCGCCGTCATCATGAACATCGTGCGCCTGGCGGGAGTCGGCGCCGTCCTGGTCCTGTCGACGTTCCTCTTCGTGATGTGGCGCCGCGACCGGCGGCGCGACGCCGCCGACCCGCGGTTGACGCGCCCGCCGCGTCCCGGCGAGGCGCACTGACGATGCGGCCGGACCTCCCCCTCTTCCCGAGTCAGGCGTCCGCGATGGCGCCGCACGTCGACGCGCTCTACTTCTATCTCCTCGCGGTGAGCGCGTTCTTCTCCCTGCTGATCGCGATCCTGGTGATCTTCTTCGCGATCAAGTTCCGGCGGCGTTCCGAGGACGAAGTCCCGGTCGGTAACGAGGGGTCGCTGAAGCTCGAGCTGGCGTGGACGGTCATCCCGCTGCTCATCACGATGACGTTCTTCGTCTGGGGGGCGAAGCTCTACTTCAGGATGAACCGGCCGCCGAACGACGCGACGCAGATCTTCATCGTCGGCAAGCAGTGGATGTGGAAGCTGCAGCACCAGGACGGCCAGCGCGAGATCAACGAGCTCCACGTCCCCGTGGGCACGCCCGTGCGGCTGACCATGACCTCCGAGGACGTCATCCACAGCTTCTTCATCCCCGCCTTCCGCATGAAGATGGACGTGATCCCCGGCCGGTACACCCAACAATGGTTTCGGGCCACGACCCCCGGCGACTTCCACATCTTCTGCAGCCAGTACTGCGGGACCAAGCATTCCGCCATGATCGGAACGGTCCACGTCATGGAGCCTACGGCGTTCCAGGCCTGGCTCTCGGGCGGCTCCGGGAGCGAGTCGCTCGCCTCGGCGGGCTCCAAGCTCTTCCAGCAACATGCCTGCAACACGTGCCATCGCAACGACTCGCAGGCGCGCGGCCCCAACCTCGAAGGGCTGTTCGGCAAGCCCGTCCAGCTGCAGAACGGCCAGACGGTGACGGCGGACGAGCAGTACATCCGCGAATCGATCCTGATGCCCTCGGCGAAGATGGTCGCGGGTTACCAGCCGATCATGCCCACTTTCCAGGGGCTGATCAGCGAAGAGGGAATCCTGCAGCTCGTCGCTTACATCCGGTCGCTCTCGCCGAGCCCCGGGTCCGCGGCGGCGCCCTCCCCCGGGGGAATGGCGCCGCCGGTCAAGAATTCGTCTCCGGAGCGGGAGGCTCCCAAATAATGGCCGCCGAATTCATTCCCGAAGCCGAGCCGCTGCATCCCCGCGACAACTATCTGAACGTGCGCTACGGCGTCGGCTCGTGGCTCCTGACCCGGGACCACAAGCGCATCGCGCTCCTGTACCTGGCGTCGATCACGTTCTTCTTCTTCCTGGGAGGCCTCTTCGCGCTGCTGATCCGGCTGGAGTTGCTGACGCCCGGAGGAGACCTCGTTCAGTCGGAGACGTACAACAAGCTCTTCACGATGCACGGGGTCGTGATGATCTTCTTCTTCCTGATCCCGTCGATTCCCGCGGTGCTGGGCAATTTCCTCATCCCGATGATGATCGGCGCCAAGGACCTGGCGTTTCCGCGCCTGAACCTTCTGTCCTGGTACATCTACATCGTCGGAGCGGCGTTCACGATGTGGGCGGTCGTCCACGGCGGTGTCGACACGGGCTGGACCTTCTACACGCCGCTCTCGACCGCCGCCGCGAACGGGCACGTCGTGGCGACGGCCGTCGGGATCTTCATCACGGGGTTCTCATCCATCCTGACGGGGTTGAACTTCATCGTGACCATCCACACGATGCGAGCGCCGGGATTGACCTGGTTCCGGCTGCCGCTCTTCGTCTGGTCGCACTACGCGACGAGCCTGATCATGGTGCTCGGCACGCCGGTCATCGCGGTGACCCTCTTGATGGTCGGCGTCGAGCGGATCTTCCACCTCGGTCTCTTCGACCCCGCGCTCGGCGGCGACCCGGTGCTCTTCCAGCACCTGTTCTGGTTCTATTCGCACCCGGCGGTGTACATCATGATCCTGCCCGCGATGGGCGTCATCTCCGAGGTCGTGACGACCTTTTCCCGCAAGAACATCTTCGGGTACCGGTTCGTCGCGTTTGCGTCGGTGGCGATCGCGGTGCTCGGGTTCCTCGTGTGGGGCCACCACATGTTCGTCTCGGGCCAGTCCGTGTATGCCGGCATGATCTTCTCGCTGCTGTCGTTTCTCGTGGCGATCCCCTCGGCCATCAAGGTCTTCAACTGGACGGCCACGATGTACAGGGGATCGATCTCCTGGCGCACCCCGATGCTCTACGCCTTCGGGTTCATCGGCCTTTTCACGATCGGCGGGTTGACGGGCCTCTTCCTTGCCACGCTCGGCGTCGACGTCCACGTGCACGACACGTACTTCATCGTGGCGCACTTCCACTACATCATGGTGGGCGGCGCGATCATGGGGTACCTCGGCGGCATGCACTACTGGTGGCCGAAGATCAGCGGCAAGATGTATCCCGAGGGCTGGGCGCGTTTTGCCGCGCTGATCGTTTTCATCGGCTTCAACCTGACGTTCTTTCCCCAGTTCGTGCTGGGGTACCTCGGCATGCCGAGGCGCTACCACGCGTACCCGCCCGAGTTCCAGGTGCTGAACGTCATGTCGACCGCCGGCGCCTCGGTGCTCGGCGTCGGGTACGTCATCCCGATGATCTACTTCGCCTGGTCGATGCGGTATGGAAAGAACGCGCCCGCGAATCCGTGGCGGTCGACCGGCCTCGAGTGGCAGACGACCTCTCCGCCGCCGACGGAGAACTTCCCGGTGCCGCCGGTCGTGACGTCGGAGCCTTACGTGTACGCGACGGAGAGCGAAGTCGTTGGCTGACCCGCGCCGGCTCCCGCACGGCGAGGACGGCGGCCCCGCGACGGGGCCGGGCTATCTCCAGCACCACTTCGAGAGCCTGGTGCAGCAGAAAGACGCCTCCTCTCTCGGGATGTGGCTCTTCCTGGTCACCGAGATTCTCTTCTTCGGCGGGCTCTTCCTCGTTTACACGATCTACCGCTGGTCGTACCCGCTCGCGTTCGCCGACGCGAGCCGCCACATGGACGTGCGGCTCGGGACGACAAACACCGCCGTGCTCATCATCAGCAGTCTCACGATGGCCATGGCCGTGCACAGCGCGGCGGCGGGGCGGCGGCGCCTGATCATTCCCTTTCTCGCCGCGACCATGCTCCTCGGGACCACGTTCCTCGGAATCAAGGCGATCGAGTACACGGAGCACATCCGGCATCACCTGTTCCCGGGGCCCTGGTTCCACTATCCCGGCCCTCAGATTCACGCGCGGCCGGCGGAGCTCTTCTTCTCGCTCTACTTCGCGATGACCGGCCTTCACGCGCTGCACATGGTGATCGGCCTCGGGATTCTCTCCGTGCTCGTCGTCCAGTCGCGCCGCGGGCGCTACACCGGGCAGTGGCACACGCCGATCGAGATGTCGGGCCTCTACTGGCACTTCGTCGACATCGTCTGGATCTTCCTGTTTCCGCTGCTGTATTTGATTGGCAGACATGTTCATTGAGTCCGAAAGGGATCGGTTGAGCGTTGAGCGTTCAGCGTTGAGCGCAGGAGCCCGGGAACCGAGTCACGGAAGGAACCGATGAACCAGACAGAAATCCAGGCCCGGGAGTCCCTTCATCCGGAACACATCGTTTCGCCGAAGAGCTATGTCGCGGTGTTTCTGGCGCTCCTCGTTCTGACCGCGACGACGACCCTGGTGGCCTTCGTGGATCTCGGGCCCTGGAACACGGTCGTGGCCCTCGGGATCGCGTTCATCAAGGCGACCCTCGTCGTGCTGATCTTCATGCACATCCGGTGGAGCTCGAATTTGACCCGCATCATCATCGTCGGCGGGCTCTTCTGGCTCGCGATCCTGTTGGCCCTGACGTTCTCGGACTTCGCCACCCGAGGCTGGCTCCCGATCCTGCGAATGAGGCCGTGAGGGACGAGAGTCAAGCGTTCAGCGTTGAGACCTCGCCGAGATCGCGCCCCGCGGCCTTCTTGTTTGACTCTCCACGCTCAACGCTCGACGCTCACCCCTCTCTCTTCCCGCCTCGTCGCCATCCACACACCCGCAACGATCATCGCGCCGCCCACCAGAATCCGGGCGGAGAGCGTTTCCTTGAGGACCAGCGCTCCCAGGCAGACCGCGATCAGGGTGTCGACCAGTGGAATCGATCCGATCACCGAGACGGGGACTCTCGGAACCAGCCAGAAGAGTCCCACGAACGTCACGGCCGTGCCGAGGATCGAGAGGTACAGAAGGGAGCCGATTGCCATGGGTGTCCAGTGCATCGGCGCGCCCCGCTCGAAGATGGCGGCGAGGGCCGCCAGGAAGAGGGTCCCCACGAGAGTCTGGGTCCAGACGTTCAGGTCGGGAGCGACGGCACCGAGGGATTTCTTCACCAGGACCCCCCCCCGCCACGCCGATCACGGCCGCCGCCGCGGTCGTCTTCGTCCAGCCCTCCCGCGGGAGAAGCCGCTGGGCAAAGACGCCGACCCAGATCGGGAAGGAGCCGAAGAGCAGGGCGGAAAGGCCCGACTCGATCCAGGCGGCCGCGAGGAAGATCGCCGCGTACGCGACGCCGATCTGCAGGAGCCCCGAGAACGCCATCGCGCGCCACTCGGCGCCGGTCGGACGCGGGCCGGACCTGCGCCGCCAGGCGAGAGGGGTCAGGACGGCACAGGCGAGCCCCATCCTCAGCGCCGCCAGGGTCAACGGAGGGAGGTCGCGGACGGCCACCCGGATGACGAGCCACGTCGAGCCCCAGACCGCGCAGAGGAAGACATAGACGGCGAGCTCGCGCCCGCGGAGCGAGGAGGAAGGCATGGAAGGAGTTTTCAATTCGTCAGTTCTCAGTTGTCAGTTTCACGATCGGCGGGAAACATAACTTAGAATCGCGCGATGTTTACCGCCGCTCTCGACCCCTCCGGCCCGAAGGACGTTCTCTACCGCGACCTCGCCCGCTCGGTCGTCGCGCTGTGCGAGGGAGAGCGCGACGCGCTCGCGAATCTCGCCAACGCGGCCGCGCTCGCCAATCAGGCGCTCGACGCCATCAACTGGTGCGGGTTCTACCTGCTGCGCGGCGGAGAGCTCGTGCTCGGCCCGTTCCAGGGCAAGCCGGCGTGCGTCCGCATCCCGCTCGGGAAAGGCGTCTGCGGAATCGCGGCCGAGCGGCGGGAGACCCTCGTCGTTCCGGACGTCCTCGCGTTTCCGGGCCACATCGCATGCGACGCGGCGTCCCGATCCGAGATCGTCGTCCCGATCCTCTCGAACGGCGCGCTCGTCGGGGTCTTCGACGTCGACGCGCCGCGCCCCTCCCGGTTCGATGATGAGGACCGCGCCGGGCTGGAACGATTCGTGAACGCGCTCGTGCCTGTAATTGCCTGGGAGACGTTGCCATGAATGAGACGCGCGGCAAAGTGACCTGGCTCGGGCACGCGGCCTTCCTGATCGAGACCGCCGAAGGGACGAGGGTCGCGATCGATCCGTTCATCGAGCAGAACCCGAAATTTCCCAGGGGATTCGAGTACGGAAAGCTCGACGTCGTCGCCGCCACGCACGGACACTTCGATCATTTCGGCGGCGACGGAGTCGAGCTGGCGAAGAAGTCCGGCGCCATGGTCGTCTGCGTCTTCGAGCTCGGGCTGTTCTGCCAGAGCGAGGGGATCGACCGGGTGTCGGGTATGAACAAGGGCGGCGCGCAGACGGTCGCGGGCGTCGAGTTCCGAATGGTGCAGGCCGTCCATTCGTCAGGCACCACCGCCGCCGGAAAGAAGAATCCCCCGTCCGACCCGTGCGGGTTCGTCCTGACGCTGCCGGACGGCTTCCGGATCTACCACGCGGGCGACACGAACGTCTTCTCCGACATGGCGCTCATCGGAGAGCTCTACCGCCCCGACCTCGCGCTGCTGCCGATCGGCGATTTCTACACGATGGGCCCGCGGGAGGCGGCGAAAGCGTGCGAGCTGCTCGGCGCGCCGAGGGTCATCCCGATGCACTGGGGGACCTTCCCCGCGCTCACCGGCACGCCGTCGGCGCTCCGCGAGGAACTCTCGAGCCGAGGTCTCTCGACGGAAGTGATCGAGCTCGCGCCGGGAGGATCCTGGCCCCGCTGAACGCTTGAAACCGCCTGCGCTAGCGGGATCCCAGGACGAACGAGTTCCCCTCCGAGTCTTCGAAGATCGCGAAGGTACCCCAGGGCTCCTCCTTCGGGCCGCTCTTGAAGGTCACGCCGCGCGCCTGGAGCTCTTCGTACGACTTCTCCACGTTGTCGCAGGAGAACGACCCGTTGAAGAACGTGCCGACGCGGTTCTCATGCCCCTCCGGCGTGAAGAGCACCACCCCGGTTTCCGCACCGGGAATCCGGAGCTCGATCCATCGCTGCTTCCCCATGGGCTGATCGGTGTGGACCTTGAACCCAAGCTTGTCCCGGTAGAACGCGAGCGCCCGCTCCTGGTCCGCGACGGGGATTCCGACGAATTTGACCTGACGGATCATGGTGTCCTCCCTCCCCCGGGACTGTAAGAAGACGCCCCGGGCGTGTCCAGAAGAATCTGTGAGGTATTCAACTGCTATAGCGTCTGTTACTATAGTGCCATGACTCTACGACTTTCGATGGATCCCTACGTGCTCGAGACTCTGATGCCGGACCTCATCGGGCACGACCGTTCGCCGTCCGCATTCGCCGTCTATCTGGCGCTGTGGGCGAAGACCGCAGGCCGCCGCGGTGCGTCCGCACCGGTGAGCTACGCGACGCTGGCCGAGGACACGGGTCTCTCGAAACGCGCCGTCCAGGAGGCGGTCCGGCACCTGACCCGCCGCCGCCTGATCGCCGTCGAGCGCGACTCGGCGACCGCGACCCCGAGATACGCCGTGCTGCGC
>JAIVJS010000053.1 GCA_020199905.1 Acidobacteriota bacterium | reverse complement strand
CCGGATCGGGCCCGCACGCCATCTGGACGAGGGCGATCGTGAACGGCCGGGAGGGCTGTGCATCTGGCACGGGTGG
Organism: Acidobacteriota bacterium; assembly: GCA_020199905.1. Taxonomy (GTDB): domain Bacteria; phylum Acidobacteriota; class Thermoanaerobaculia; order UBA5066; family Gp7-AA6; genus JALYUA01. Next base: position 9,325 of record JAIVJS010000053.1, on the reverse strand, counting down.
ATCTTAGAGGGTTGAGAGTTAAGAGTTAAGAGTTAAGAGTCGCAGCCGGACTTCGGGGGCCCGATCGCCTTTGACTCTCGACTCTCGACTCTCAACCCTGAACTCTCAACTTCCCAGGACCCGCTCGACCTCCAACAGCGAGGGCTCTATCTCGATCGGCCGATTCGCGCCCGGGGGAGGCGGATCCATTTCCTGGTGGTACGCGAGGATGAGCCCGGGGTCTTTCAGGATGTGACCGGTGAGCACGGCGACGACGGTGTCTTCCGGCCGGATGACGCCCTCGCGGAGCAGACGCCGCGCGCCCGCGATCGACGCGGCGCTGGCGGGCTCGCAGCCGATGCCGGCGGCGTCGACCGCGGCCTTCGCTTCCAGGATCTCTCGATCGGGGACGTCCGTCACGACGCCTCCGGTCGAGCGGATTGCCTCCACTCCGCGCTCGTGCGAGGCGGGATCCCCGATGCGGATCGCGGTCGCGAGCGTCTCGGCTTTCACGGGATGAACGGAAGAAAACCCGTCCCGAAAGCTGCGCGCGAAAGGATTCGCTCCGGCGGCCTGCACGGCGGCGAGCCTCGGGACGCGCGAGATCAGCCCGAGCTCCCCCGCTTCCTTCAGGGCCTTCCCGAACGCGGACGTGTTCCCGAGGTTCCCCGCCGGAAGAACGATCCAGTCGGGGGCCTCCCATGAGAGCTGCTCCAGGGCTTCGAACACGATCGTCTTCTGACCCTCGAGCCGGAAAGGGTTCACGGAGTTCAAGAGATACACGTTGAGCTTGCGGCCGGCCTCGACGGCCAGCGCGAGGCAGGCGTCGAAGTCTCCACGCACGATCAGCGTCCGGGCGCCGTACGCGAGCGTCTGAGCGAGCTTGCCGGCGGCCACCTGTCCCGACGGAACGAAGACGAGCGCCGGGATCCCGGCCAGGGCGGCGTAGGCGGCCAGCGAGGCCGAGGTGTTTCCCGTCGAAGCGCAGGCGACCGCCGCCGCCCCGATGCGCCGGGCCTGCGTGATTCCGACCGTCATCCCGCGGTCTTTGAACGATCCCGTGGGGTTGTGTCCTTCGTGCTTCATGGACAGCCTGGCGAGTCCCGTCCACTTCGAGATCGCGCGACTCTCGAGCAGCGGCGTGTTCCCCTCGGGATGCGAGACCACGTCCGCGTCCGCCCCCGGCAGCACGAGCTCGCGATAGCGCCAGACGCCCGAGGCGTCGAGGCCTTTCCGGTTCGCCGAACGGGCCGCGAAAAGGGCGGAGAGCTCCGCGCCGCGAAGCTCCGGCGGCGCGTGGCGCACCTCGAGAAGGCCTCCGCACGACGGGCAGCGCGTTTGCGCGAAGTCGACCCCGGTTTCCCGGCCGCAGCGCGGGCAGATCTGCCGGCTCACCCGAGGAGCCGCCTCGCTCATGACTCCTCCGAAGAAAGGAGGCGCGCTCCCGCCGGATCGACGGAGGCCACGCGCGTCGCGGCGCGGACTCCGCGCGACGCGTAGGCCTCGCGCATCGCCTCCCCGATCCCGTCCGCCATCGCCTGCCCGGCCGCGAACGCGAAGACGGCGGGGCCGCTGCCCGAGATCGAGCAGCCGAAGGCGCCGGCTTCCAGGGCGGCGGCCTTCGCCTCCGGGAATCCGGGCAACAGGCCCGCCCGCGCGGGCTCGGCGATCCGGTCGTCGACGGACCGCCGCAAAAGATCGAAGTCCCCCGAGGCGAGCGCGGCGACGAGCGCCCCGACGTTGGCGGCCTGGGAGAGCGCGATTCCGCGGCTGACGTCGGACGGCAGGCGGGAGCGGGCGTCGCCGGTCGAGACGCGCTGATCCGGCTCCGCGAGGACGACCAGGAGGTCCCGCGGAAACGCGAGCGCCACGAGGTCCAACGGGTCCACCGACCGGATCAGGATCACGCCGCCGAAGAGCGCGGCGGCGACGTTGTCCGCGTGGCGTCCCGACACGGCCTCCTCCGCGTCCAGGCAGGGCTCGAGAAGCTCCGCTCGCGAGAGAGGCGACCCGAGCAGCGCATTGGTCGCGAATGCCGCGGCGACGGCGGACGCGGCGCTGCCGCCCTGGCCCCCCGAGAGCGGCAGGCCCTTCCGGATCTCGAGAACGACTCCCATCGAAGAAGCGCCGGCTCTTTTTCTGACGCCGTCCGCGGCGATGCCGGCGGTGTTCCGCCCGGGGTCCGAGGAGAGCTCCGGATGGCCGGACGCGCGGATGACGAGGCGGCCGCCGCCGCCGGGGAACGCGGACACGACGTCGCCTCGTCCGGCCAGCGCGAGCCCGAGGATGTCGAGTCCGGGCCCCACGTTGGCGACCGTCGCGGGGGCGAAGGCGTGGAAGCCGGTCATCGGCCGGCGAGCGTCGCGATGTCGTTGAAGATGCCGCCGGCCGTGACCTCGAGGCCCGCTCCCGGTCCCTGGATGATCAGAGGGTTCGAACGGTAACGCGCCGTCGTGAAGGCGACCTGGTTGTCGGTTCCCGCGAGGCTGCCGAAGGGCTCCCCCGGCGCGACCTCGATCAGTCCCACGCGGATGCGGCGGCGCGTCACGGAGGCGACGTAGCGGAGGACTGTCTTGCGGGATCGCGCGGCCGCCACCCGGCGCTCCCACGCCGCATCCAATGACTCCAGTTGAGAGAGAAACCGCTCGAGCGGAATCCGGCGCGCGCGCCCGGCCACCAGGTTTTCGACGGACACCGCCTCGGGCTCTCCCGCAAAGCCGAGAAGGCGGCCCAGGATCAGGGCCTTGCGTCCGACGTCCGCGCCGGAGAGATCCTCCCGGGGGTCCGGCTCGGCATATCCGCGGCGCACCGCGATCCGGAGCGTCTCCGAGAACTTCCGCCCGCGCTCGACTTCCGTCAGCAGAAATCCGAGCGTGCCGGAGAGACAGCCCTCGATTTTCAAGACGCGGTCGCCCGAGTCGATCAATTTGCGGTATGTGTCGAGAATCGGAAGCCCCGCGCCGACGGTCGCCTCGAATCGGAGCCTTCGCCCGTTGCCTTCGACCGCTTCCCGGAGGCCGCCGCGGTCGATCACCGCCACGAGCCGGACCCGCTGGCCCCGCGCGACGAGCAGCTTCGCGAGTGTCCGGCCGACCTGGCCGAACCCGAGGAGGGCGACGTCCGCGCGGGCCCTCTCCTCCGCCGCTCCGCCGCCGATCTTCGCGAGCTGGAAGGCCTCGTGGATGCGCCTCTGAGCCTCCCCCGCCTGGGCCGCGGAAACGACGAAGGAGATGTTCAACTCGGACGAACCCTGGGCAATGGCCACGACGTTGATTCCGGCGCGGGCCAGCGGCGCGAACACGCGCGATGCGATTCCCGGAGTGCCTGCCATGCCGAGACCCACGACCGATATCGTCGCGAGATTCGGCGAGACCTCCACTCCATCGAGCTCGCCTCTTTCGAGCTCACCCGAAAACGCGGATCGGAGACTCTCCCGCGCGAGCTCCGCATGGTCCGAGGGAACGGAGAGACAGATCGAATGCTCGGAGGATGCCTGGGAGATCAGAGAAACGGAGATCGATTCCTGATGCAGGGCGCCGAAGGTGCGCGCGGCGATGCCGGGCACGCCCAGCATTCCGTTGCCCGCCACGGTGACCAACGCCTGGCCCGGCATCGCGGAGATGGCCTTGACGGGATACCCGGCGAGCGTGCGGCGGCGCGAAATTTCCGTTCCCAGGCGGCCGGGGTCCGAAAAGGGGCGCACGAACACGGGCACCCGGCGGCCGGCCAGAGGGATCAGCGCGCGGGGCTGGAGCACCCGCGCGCCGTAGTAGGCGAGCTCCGCCGCCTCCCGCACGTTCAGCTGGGGGATAACGCGCGCGTCGGGGACCTCGCCGGGATCCGCGGTCAGGAATCCAGGAACGTCCTTCCAGAGCATGACCGCGCGCGCCGCGAGAGCGCGTCCGAGGAGCGTGGCCGTCAGGTCCGATCCGCCCCGGCCGAGAGTGACGGCGCGCCCATCGGGCCCCGTGCCCGCAAACCCGGGCACGACCGGTGTCCGCCCCGCCTTCAGGACCGGTTGGATCCGCCCGCGAACATTCCGGTCGGTGGCGAGCAGATCGGGAAACGCCTGTCCCGCCCGGCCGTCCGTCGCGATCATCCCGACGGCGTCGACGTACTCGGAGGGAATCCCTCGCTCCGACAGCCCGGCGGCGAAAATGCGCGCCGCGAGCTGTTCCCCCCGCACGAGGATCTGGTCCACGCCCGAGGGAGAGAGCTCGCGGAGGAAGCGAGGAGCGCGCGCCAGCGCTTCGACCTCGGCGAACTCCCCGTCGATCTCCTCGAGAACGCGACTGCGGGCGGGCGCCCGGCGCAGAACGGACCTCGCCGCCGCGCGATAGCGGTCTCGCAGGCGGCGAGCGCCCTCGCGCGCCGGCGCGTCTCCTTCCCGGGTAAGGCTCCGGCCGAGCGCGAGGAGCGCGTCCGTCACGCCGGCAAAGGCGGACACGACGACGACGACCGGAGCGGGCGCGGATTCGACGAGCGTCAGCGCATGCGCGAGCGCTCTTCCGTCCGCGAGCGAGGCTCCGCCGAATTTGTGGATCGTCGGACCCTGCGTCGATTTTCGCAACCCGCGGAATTATCCCTGAGAACGCTCACCCTCCCTCGGGCGCATAGGAGGCGAGGCCGTTGCCGAACGACCAGTTCTCCTTCGGGACTTCGGTGAGCGTGATCAGAATGTCCTCGCGCCGCACGCCCGGGTCAGAGGCGAGGTTGTCGGCGATGCGGCGGTAGAGCGCCCGCTTCTTCTCGAGCGTGCGGCCGTGTTCAGGGTGATCTGAATCACGAGGAATCCGCCTCCGCGCTCGATCCCGAGATAACCCGGGTCGTAGATCAGCGCGTCGGCCGCGTGCTCGGAAAAGATCTGGAAGCGGTCGTTGGCCGGAACGTCGATCGTGCCCACCATCGCCCGGTGGATTCCCTCTCCGATCGCGGCGCGAAAGGCAGGCGTCTGTCCCTTTCGAATCGAGACGCGAACGAGCGGCATGTGGTTCCCCCCGAGCGGAAGTCTAAGGGGAGAGTCGAGAGAGTTGAGAGTCAGGGTTGAGAGTCGGGAGTTGAGCGTTCCGCGCAAAACGAAAGCGGGCGGGGCCGCTGCCCCGCCCGCCTTTTCATCATCTCTTCAATCTTTTTCGTTCTTCCCCGCCTCCCGCCGCCCGCCCGGTTCAGTCGAGTTGCAGGTCGAGGATGTCCCGGTCGGCGTTGGCGATCAACGCAGGAGCGATTTCGACGGGAGCGGCCGCGTGGAGCGACTCGTTTGTCACGTTCGCGGAGGTTCCTCCGATCGAGAGGAGGGCGGCCACGATCAGCGCCAGCCCCATTCCCGCGCCCATCCATCCGTCCCTTTGACCGTTCCGGCTCTTCGACGCGCTCAACTTCGTTTCCGCCATGACCGCCTCCTTGTATTGGCCCACGCCCGAAGAGAGAGCAAGGCTGCCGCCACGGGGTCGCGCGGAGCCTGCGGGCCCGATCTGCTTCTGCCGCAGCGGGATCGGAATAGAGATTTCTTTCGAGGGACCCCGCGCGTCCAGTTTGCGGACGACGGCGTTCCAGCTTCTGGACGGGAGGACTAGCTTCGGGAAACCGCGAGGCCGTACTTGCGGATCTTCTGGTAGAGGGAGCTGCGCGAGATCCCGAGGGAGTGGGCGGCTTTCTCGACGCGCCCCCCCTCCACCCGGAGCGCCCGGCGGATCAGGTCCTTCTCGGTCTCGAGGAGGCTCAAGTCCTGCCGGGCCGCCCGGTCCGGGGTCGCCGGCGCCTCGAAGCCGAGCTCGGCGGCGCCGATCTCACCGCCGTGCGAGAGAAGCGCCGCGCGTTCGAGGACGTTGCGAAGCTCCCGGACGTTTCCGGGCCAGGCATAGGCCGCGAGCCTCTCGACAGAGGCCGGAGCGAGTCTCAGGGGATCGCGCCCGAGCTCCCGCCCGATGTCTTCGAGCAGGGAAAGGGCGAGGTCCGGCACGTCTTCGGGGCGCTCGCGCAGCGGCGGGATCTCCAGGACCACGGTGTTGATGCGGAAGTAGAGGTCCGCCCGGAACCGCTTCTTCTCGACGAGCGCCGCCAGGTTCTCGTGAGAAGCGGCGATCAGCCGGATGTCCACCTGCCGTTCGCGCACGTCGCCCAGTCGCCGGAATTTCTTCTCTTCGAGGACCTTCAGGAGCTTCGGCTGCACGGACAGAGGAACGTCTCCGATCTCGTCCAGGAAGAGAGTTCCCCGATGCGCCACTTCGAGCAGGCCGAGCTTGGCCGCGACCGCCCCCGTGAAGGCGCCCTTCTCGTGCCCGAAGAGCTCGCTCTCGAGAAACTCCGGCGAAAGACCGGCGCAGTTCAGGTCGAGGAAACACTCCTCCGACCGGGAACCGTTCCTGTGAAGCCACGCCGCGAGGATGCCTTTGCCCGTCCCCGTTTCACCGTGGATCAGAATGGGCGCGCTGGCATCGGCGACGCGGCGCGCGCGCTCGGCCAGAAGGCGGATGGCGTGCCCGGTTCCCCGGAACGGGTCGATGCGCTCGCGCGCGCTTCGAGTTTCTTCCCGGAGCGCGCGGCGGCGGTTGCGCGCGTTGTCGAGCACCCGGTCGACCACGAGGAGAAACGCCGGAATCTGCACGGGCTTCGTGAGGAACTGCTCCGCGCCCTCCTGCAGCGCGAGCGCCGCGAGCTCGAGGTCCTCGTAGCGGGCGAGAACGATGCAGGGCGACGCGGGATCGATCTTCCGGAGCTCGCGCAGGAGGTCGATCGCCGACCCGTCGGGGAGCTGCGCGGCCAGCACCGTCAAGTCGGGCCTCGCGGCGCGGAAGGACTCGAGCGCGACCCGCGAGGACGCCGCCTCGGCCGCCTCGTACCCGTCGATCTGCAGCACCCTCTGCAGGCTCTCCCGAAGCGCCGCGTCGGCGTCGACCAGCAGAACGCGCGGCGCTCGCGCGCCGTCCCGACCGGCCTCGAGATCTCCGCTCATCGAGGCGGAAACCCCGCGCCCGCCAGGGAGGCGTCCAGAATCTCGATCGGATGCGCCGCGGGCAGGTCGATGCCGCGCTGCCTGAGGATCTTCTGGATCTGGAGCGTGCATCCCGGGTTGGCCGAAACGAGCAGGTCCGCGCCCGTCGCGACCACGTTGTCGGCCTTGCGGCCTCCGATCTCTTCGGCGCTGGCGGGCTCCGTCAGGTTGTAGATCCCCGCGCTTCCGCAGCACTGGTCCCCGTCCGGCACCTCGAGGATCTCGAGCCCGGGAATCCCGCGCAGAAGAAGGCGCGGCGGCTCGCGGACCCGCTGCGCGTGCGCGAGGTGGCAGGCGTCGTGGTAGGCGACGCGCAGGGGGATCGGATGACGCGGCGCGGCGGGCGCGACCGCCGCCAGATACTCCGACACGTCACGGACTCTCGCGGAAAACTCGGCCGCGCGCTCCGCCCACACCGGGTCGGCGGCGAAGAGGCGCCCGTAGTCCTTCAGGTGCGAACCGCAGCCGGCGGCGTTGACGATGACCGCGTCGAGCCGCTGCCCTTCGAACTGCGGGATCAGCGCTCGCGCGAAGGCGAGCGCCTCGCCGTCTCTCCCGGCGTGCATCGAGAGGGCTCCGCAGCAGCCCTGCCCCGGAGGGACCGCGACCTCGCACCCCTCGGCGGAGAGGGCGCGGACGGTGGCGTGGTTGACCTCGGGGAAGAAGACACTCTGCACGCAGCCCGACACGAGGCCCACGCGCGCCCGCGCCGGCGGAACCGCCTCCGTCAACCCGGGCACGTCCGAGGTCGCGGCGCCTCCCGTCACCGGCGGCATCAGGGTCTCCAGCTGCGCGAGCCTCCGCGGCAGGATCTCGAGAAGCCCGGAGGCGCGCACGACCCGCCGCAGCCCGCTCGAAGCATAGAGGCCGAGGAGACGGCGGACGACTTTCAGCCGATCCGGGTAAGGGAACAGCAGAAACAGAAACCCCCTGTACAGACGGTCGAGGATCGGTCGGCGGTACTCCTTTTCGATCGCGGCCCGCGTCTCCTCGATGAGAACGTCGTATCGAACTCCCGAAGGGCACGCGGTCACGCACCCCATGCAGCCGAGGCAGCGATCGAAGTGCGCGACGACGGTGTCGGTGAACGCGAGCGTCCCCTCGGCCAGCCCCCGCATGAGATCGATGCGCCCCCGGGGCGAGTCCATCTCCTCGCTCCACGAGTTGTAGGTCGGGCAGGCGGGAAGGCAGAACCCGCAGTGCACACAATCGTCGATCAGCGTGCGCGGACCGTGGACCGCCCCGTCCTCGGTTCCGGGCAGCACACCGTGCGGGCCGCTCTCGACGACCACGCTAGAGCGTTCCCACGAAGCGGCCGGGGGCCAGGCGGCCGTCGGGATCCAGGCGCGATTTCATCGCCTGCATGAGGGGAAACGAAGAGGGCCGGTCGCCCCAGACGTCCACGCGCGCGCGGATCTCCGCCGGGGCCGCGGCGAGAGTGAGAGAGCCACCGAAGCCCGCGAGCACCGATCTCGCGCGGGAGAGCGCCGCGGCCGTCGGATCGGCGGCTCCGCAAGCCCCGCCGAAAAACCCGAGGCCCAGGGTCGGATACCAGATGGCGCCGGCGTCCTGCAGCGTCGCCAGGGTCGGAGCGAGGACGTCCGCCGCAACGCTCTCGACCGCGGAGCGGGGGGCGGCGATCTTCGCGCGGAGAGAAGACGGCCCTCGAACGGCATCGTGCCGCGCCCGGAAGTCGTCCGCCGCGGGCCGGTCCGCGGTCCGCCCGTTTTCCACGCCGCTCTGCGCCAGGAGGCTCATGAACCGGTCCCGCTGCTGTTCGACCCCGGCCGCGAAGCCCTCGAACTGGACCGAGAGGTCGAAGGTCAGGGGCCCCGCCAGAATCGCCACCGCGGAGGCGGGCTCGAGCTGGGCGCGCCGCATCTCCCGCACGAGGTTCCGGAGAAGGGCGGCGGAGCAGCGGGGCACGAGGACCATCGCCGACGTCTCGGGCAGAGGGTGCAGGCGAAACGTGACCGTCGCGATCAGACCCAGAGTTCCGAGCGACCCCACCATGAGCTTGGGGATGTCGAACCCCGCCACCGTCTTGACGACCTTTCCGCCGCCGCGAGAGCCGGTGCCGTCCGCGCGTACGATCGAGACGCCGATGATGAGGTCCCGGATCGAGCCGTAGCGCGCGCGCAGTGGTCCGAACGCATTCGACGCCACGAGTCCCCCGAGGGTGGATCGGTCCGGCCAGGGCGGATCGAGAGCCAGCCTCTGCCCGTGCGCCTCGACCGTTTCCTGAAGGCGAGCGAGCGGAACTCCCGCTTCCGCGACGACGATCTGATCCGACGGCGCGTGCTCCAGGATCCGTCCGAGCCCCCCGGTGCGGAGAACGGCGTCGATCGCCTCCGG
>JAIVJS010000023.1 GCA_020199905.1 Acidobacteriota bacterium | reverse complement strand
CTCCGAATTGCAGCGGGTGATGTCGGCAGCGGACGCGCAGGCGCGCCTCAAGGACTACTCCGGGGCGGCGAAGGTGGCCCGCGAGGCGGCCAAGCGTTTTCCCGAAAGCACCGAGGTGCAGTTCCGCCTCGCCTCGAGCCTCGAACGCGCCGGGACCTCCGCCGAGGCCGAAAAGATCTTCCTCCAGCTCCTCGAGACGCGGCCGAACGACGCCGCCGCCCAGAACTACCTCGGTTACATGTGGGCGGACCGCGGCGTGCACCTCGAGCAGGCGCGCGATCTCCTGGAGAAGGCCGTCGCGCGGGAGCCGCGCAACGGAGCCTACCGGGACTCCCTCGGCTGGGCCTACTTCCGCCTCGGCAACTATCCGGCGGCCGAGAAGAACCTCCAGGAGGCGCAGCGCCGGGATCCGGACGACGCGACGATCGCCGAGCACCTCGGCGACCTCGCCGAGAGGCAGGGGCGTATCGAGGAGGCCGTGCGCTACTGGGAGCGGTCCCTGACCCTGAAGCCGGAGGAGCCCGAGAAGGTGCGCGCCAAATTGAAGAATGCCCGCCCGAGGCTCTCGGGAAAAGGCTGAACGGGCCGTCGGACAGACACGGAGCGATGCCTCGAAGGCGCGACCGGGGCGGCTCGTGACACCGCGTCGAGGCGTTCTCCCCCTGGCGATCGCCGGTCTGCTTCTGCTGACCGGCTGCGCCTCTCTCGCGAGACCGCGCCAGTTCGCTCTTTCGGGTCCCGAGCAGGCTGTCCGCGCGGCCGCCGCCTGGCGCCAGGCGGTTGCGCGATCGGAAACACTCGGAGCCGCCCGCCTTCTCTACGACGCCCGGATCCGGCAGGGGATCGGGTCGCTGTCCGGAACGCTCGCCGTTTCGACGGATCCGGTCGGTGCAACGATAACGGGCCCGTTCGGCGCCACCCTCGCGACGTATTCGGACGGCGCGCTCCGCGGAGAGAAGTTCCCGCCGGTCGCGATCGAGCCCGAGCCTCTGCTCTGGCTGCTCGCCGGCGTCTGGAAGGGGGAAGCGCCGGAGGTGAAGGGGTTCGACGGAGACGACGCTCTTCTCGCGTGGAGCGGCGCGGTCCGCGCGGAGGCCGTCGTAAACGTCCCGGCGGCGCGCTTCACATCGCTGCGCATCGAGCGGGGCGGCAAGGTCCTCGAGGCGGCCTATCCCGGGACCGCCGATCCGTGGCCCTCCCGACTCGAGATCAAGGACGTTTCGAGCGGAAGCACCCTCCGCCTGACACTCGTCGGGCGGGAGCCTTCCCGGTGAACGCACGGCCGCGCGACGGCCTCCTGCGCGCTCTCGCCCCCGCCAAGATCAACCGCGAGCTTCGGGTCGGAGGGCGCCGGCCCGACGGATTCCACGAGCTCCTCTCGCGTTTTGCGTCGATCGACCTCTGCGACGAGCTCGAGGTCGAGCCGTCGGACGGCCTGGACTTCTCGATCACGGGACGTCCCGTTCCGGCCGGGAAGGACAACCTCGTCCTTCGAGCGGCCCGCGCGCTGTCGGAGGCGACCGGCGTCCTTCCTCGGGCGAAGATCCGGCTCCACAAGCGGATTCCGGTCGGGGCAGGACTCGGCGGCGGGAGCTCGGACGCCGCGGCGGCACTGCGCCTGCTGCGAGCCCTCTGGGCGCCCGATCTGCCGGAGGCGCACCTCCGGGCGATCGCTCCGGCTCTCGGCAGCGACGTGCCCTACTTCTTCACGGGCGGAGAAGCGGACGTCTCCGGGCGCGGCGAGCACGTCGAGGCGCGCCCCGACGAGCCCCTCGCGGAGCTCCTTCTCCTGATTCCGCCGTTCGCGCTCTCGACCGCGGAGGTTTTTGCTGAGCACGCCCGGCAGACCTCCGGCCGCTCGAGGATCCCGGAGCATCTGGAGATCGAAACCTCCGGAAAATTCTTCGGGCCCAATCAGCTGGCATCCCCCGTGCTAGCGACACAGGGTGCGATGAAGGCCTATCTGAAATCCGCCGCCGACGCCGCCTCCGAAGCGGCGATCACCGGCTCTGGATCCACGATCGTCCTTTTCGGCGCGGGAGCGGGAGCCGAAACGCAATTGGAGAAACAACACCCTGAGGCGAGCCTGCTGCGGACCCGGACTCTCGGGCGCCGGGAGTACGAAGAGCGGACTCGCCCTGCTGGAGGTGCTCAATGGAGATCACCCAGGTAAAAGTCTTTCCCGTCGAGGAGGAGAAGCTCAAGGCTTACGTCTCCATCGTTCTCGACGACTGCTTCCTCGTATCGGACCTCAAGGTCATCCACGGGCCGAACGGCCTCTTCATTTCGATGCCGTCGAAGCGCAAGAAGAACGGCGACTTCAAGGACATCGCGCATCCGCTGAACCGTGAGACGCGGGAGAGGATGGAGCGCCGGATCCTGGACGAGTACGAGCGCGCGAAGCACGCCCCTCCGGCCGCCGAGCCGTCGGGCGACTACGCCGAAGCGAACGCCGACTTCGCCTCGCACGGGATCCAGACCTTCGGAAGTTAGCTGACGGCTCCCGGCTCTCAGCTCTCAGCTCTCAGCTCTGGGCTGTCGGCTCGGGGCCTTTCTTCGCTCGCGGACTCGCGCGGCGAACGCCTTCCGGCAACGTCGTGAAGTAGCTCGCCGCGGGAGGAGTCTCCCGACCGAAGGGAGGGAAGAGCCTCCCGAGGCGGGAGCGAGCGCGGAGCAGGGCACCAGGCGAGCGGTCGAGGCCGCGTCCGGCCGAGCCGCTCGGCGGTCGCGAAGCGAGGTGCCTTGCTCCCCGCGAGCGACGTGTGGCTGGGGCGGAAGGACTCGAACCTTCAGATGCCGGCTCCAAAGGCCGGTGCCTTACCAGTTTGGCGACGCCCCAATCGGTGGACTTCTCCAGTTTACTTCCTGAGCCGGGCACCGGCGTGCCGGGACACTCCGGCTCGCGCCCCCAGACAGTCTCTCCCTGCGCGCCCGATCTGCTGCAGAATGCCGCCGCAGAGGAGATTGAAAAAATGGCCGTCACCGTAAAGAAGGCGCTCTGGGTGGTGCTCAAGGCGAAGCCCGGGAAGGAGAAGGACGTCGCCGACTTTCTGAGAGGAGGTCTGGCGCTGGTCGAGGCGGAGCCGGCGACGACGAGCTGGTACGCGATCCAGATCGGGCCCTCCGCATTCGGCATCTTCGACACGTTTTCCGACGACGCGGGGCGCGACGCGCACCTCTCGGGCAAGGTCGCGGCCGCTCTCATGCAGAAAGCGCCCGACCTTTTTTCGGAGCCGCCGAAGATCGAAAAGATCGACATCCTCGCCGCCAAGATGCCGGCGGGGGGCTAGGGCAGGCGGGAGGGACGCGGCGCTCCGCGAGCCTCCGCGGGCGTCAGTGCGCGGTCTTCGGGTCCGGCGTCGCCTTCGGGTCCACGGTCGAGTACTCGAGAAGGGGCTCTCGTCCCGTCATCGGGTTGGAGCGAAGGCGCCACCAGTAGCGGTGGTCGTCGGTCCCGCGGACCGCGTTCGACGCGCAATCGGCGGGGTGCCACGCGTCCCGGTCGAGCGGGCCCGAAAACGCTTTTTCCTTCCCGCACACCGGGCAGACGAGGACGAGAGCGGGCTCGACGTTCACGAGAGCCAGTCTACTCGTCGTCGTTCCCACGGAGAACGGCTGAGAGCTGGCAGCTGGCAGCTCGTTCCGTTTCGGCGGTAGAGTAGCCGCCGTTCCGACCATCCATGCAGACGCCTGAAGAGCTCACGCGAACGCGGTCCGCCGACGAGCCACGAGCGCCGCGCCCGGCCCGCGAAACGCCTGCGGGGGGGGCCCCGCACGAGCATCCCCACCCGCTGGTCGCGCTCGACTATCGCGTTCGGGTGCCGGCGATGCTCATCGTGGCGCTCATCGGCATCGCCCACCTCGTCGATAAGCCCCAGGGCGCCGTTCCCTGGATCGCGATCGTTTTCACGGGCCTCGTGTGGCCCCAGCTCGCCTACCTGATCGCGAGCCGCGCCCGTGACAGCAAGCGCGCGGAGCTCGCGAACCTGCTGTTCGATTCGCTGCTGGTCGGATGCTGGACCGCCGCGACCGGCTTCTCGGTCCTGCCGTCGCTCATGATGACCTCCGCGATCATCACGGCCTGCCTCTCGGTGGGAGGCGTGCGCTTCACGGCCTGGGCGATCGGGTCGATCATGGCCGGGATGCTCGCCGTCGGCGCCCTGACGGGATTCCACGTCGTCCACGAAGCCAGCCTTCTGACGACCTGCCTCTCGGTGGTCGGAATGCTCGCCTTCACGTCGATCTTCGGTTTTCACTCGCACATCCAGACGCGCCGGGTGGTCAAGGCACGGCGCGAGTTGACCGATCAGCACCGGCAGATCCAGGACCAGTACACGATCATCGAACGCGCCCTGCAGTCCGCTCTCGACTCGAACGACGCCGTGCGCCAGGCCAACCAGGCCAAGAGCGTTTTCCTGGCGAACATGAGCCACGAGCTGCGGACCCCTCTGAACGCGATCCTCGGGTACAGCGAGATGCTCATGGAGGACGCGGACGCGAAAGGGGACACCGAGGTCGTCTCCGACCTGAAAAAGATCCAGTCCGCGGGCAAGCATCTCCTCGGGCTGATCAACGGCGTCCTGGATTTTTCGAAGGTCGAGGCCGGGAAGATGAAGCTCTTCCTGGAGACTTTCGAAGTCTCCAAGGTCATCGAGGAAGCGGTCAACACGGCCCGCCCGCTCATCGAGAACAACGGAAATCGCCTGGAAGTGCGCTGTCCCGCGGACATCGGGCCGATGAGAGAGGACATGACGAAGGTCCGGCAGGTCCTTCTGAACCTCCTCTCGAACGCCGCGAAATTCACGCAGGGCGGCGTCGTCACGCTCGATGTCTGGAGAGAAAACCGGGTCGACGGGAACTGGGTCTACCTCAAGGTCTCCGACAACGGAATCGGCATGACCCCGGAACAGGTCGGACGGCTGTTTCAGCCCTTCAGCCAGGCGGACGCGGCGACTTCGCGGAAGTACGGCGGGACCGGGCTCGGCCTCGCTCTGACCCAGAAGTTCTGCACGATGATGGGGGGCGACATCGAGGTCGAGTCGGCGCAGGGGAAGGGCTCGGCATTCACCATCCGCCTGCCCGGGGAAATCGAGAACTTCGACGGAGAAGCGAGCTCGGTTCGGGTGTCGACGCTGACCGGGATGAAACTGACCGATATCGCCGGTCCGATCCCTCTTCCGGAGGGGCAGCCCAAAGTCGTACTCGTGATCGACGACGACCCGGCGGTGCTCGATCTCATGCAGCGCATCTGCTCGAAGGCCGGATATCGCGTCATCGCGACGCGCAGCGGAGACGAAGGGCTGCGCCTCGCGCGGGAGAAGAGCCCGGATCTCATCACGCTCGACGTCGTGATGCCGGGGATGGATGGCTGGGACGTGCTCGCGGCGCTCAAGAAGGACGAGACCGTCTGCCGGACCCCGGTCGTGGTCGTGACGATCGCCGACGAGCGCGATCGGGGCCTCGCCCTCGGCGCGTCGGATTATTTTGTGAAACCGGTCGACCACGAGAAACTCATGGCGGCCCTGAGCCGGATTCGCAGGGATCGGGTGGCGTGATCGTAAGAGTCCCGGGAGGTCGCCTTGTCGAAGATCCTGATCGTGGAAGACAACGAGTTGAACCGCGACATGCTGTCCCGCCGGCTGTCGCGCAGCGGTTACGACGTCGTGCTCGCCGTGGAAGGACAGGAAGGCATCGCGATGGCGGAGTCGGAAGGGCCGGACCTGATCCTGATGGACCTCTCGCTTCCCGTCATCGACGGTTGGGAGGCGACGCGGCAGATCAAGGCACGCACCAGCACGGCGTCCATCCCGGTGATCGCGCTGTCGGCCCACGCGCTCGCCGACGACGAGGATCGAGCGCGGAAAGTGGGCTGCGACGACTACGACACCAAGCCGATCGAGATGCCGCGCCTCCTGGGAAAAATCGAAGCCCTGCTGCGGCGGAGACCTTCGCTCTGACGGACGCCGGCGCCAACCCGCCGAACGCGTGGCAGGGGGAAGCGAGCCCCGGGAATCTCGCGAGCGTGCGCGAGTTCGTCGGCGAGCAGTGTCTTCGCGCGGGAGCGGATCCCCAGGCCTGCTTCGACCTGAAGCTCGCGGTGGACGAGGCGTGCACCAACATCGTCGTGCACGGGTTCGCGGGGAAGCCGCCCGGGAGAATGACGGTCTCCTTCGCGTGCGAAGGCGGCCGCATGACCGTCGTCATCGAAGACCGCGGCCGCCCTTTCGATCCGGATCGGATTCCGGCGCCTGACCTCGAGGCGCCCGTCGAGGAGCGGGAGCCCGGGGGCCTCGGCTGGCACCTGATCCGGCAGACCGTCGATCATTTCCGCTATGAATCGGATTCCGCCGGCAACCGTCTGACCCTCGTCAAGTCGGCTCGCGCGCGGCAGCAAAGCTGAACAGGGGAGAAGGACATGGAAATCACCGTCGACCGGCGCGACAGCGTCACGATCGTTTTCGTTTCGGGAAGCGTGGATGGGTTGACGTCGGCCGACCTCAGCGCCGCGTTTCGCAAGGAAGTCCAGAGCGGGCAGGCGCACCTCGTGGGCGATTTCGCGGGCGTGGACTACACGAGCAGCGCGGGGCTTCGAGCGCTCCTCGAGACCGTCAAGGAGGCGCGGCGCCAGGGGGGAGATCTCCGGCTCGCCTCGGTCCGGCCCGAAGTGCTCCGGGTCCTGGAGCTCTCGGGCTTCACGGGCATCCTCAAGATCTTCCCGGACGTGTCCTCGGCCGCCGCGAGCTTTGCCGGATGAGCGCGACATCGGAGCCTTCCGGGCCCGCTTCGTCCCACCGCCGTCCGCGCCTCGCCGTCGTCATCGGCTCCGGAAGCGTGAAATGCGCGGCAGCCCTCGGGCTCCTGAAGGTCCTGAAGCGGGAGGGGATCGGGATCGACCTCCTCGTCGGATGCAGCGGAGGCAGCCTCTATGCCGCGATGATGGCGCTCGGGACCGAGCCCGCGAGGGCGGAGGAGATGACGCGGGCGCTGTGGACGAAAGAGCTGACGGCGCGCCGCAACCGCGTCGCTTTGCTTCGCGCGTTCGTGCCGTTTCTGAAGTTCCCGAAGCGGTTCGGACTGGTCGACGATCGGCTCATCATGCAGCGGCTCCGCTCGGCGTTCGGCGACGCCCGCTTCGAGCAGGCCCGGATCCCTCTCTTCCTGACCGCGACCGACTTCGGAAACGGCGAGCAGGTCGTGTTCCGCTCCGGCTCTGTCGTCGACGCCGTTCGGGCGTCTATCGCGATCCCGTACGTCTTCGAGCCGTGGCCCGTCGGAGACCGGCTCTTCGTCGACGGGTTCCTCTCCGACCCGATGCCGGTCGGAGTGGCGATCAAGGAAGGCGCGGACATCATCGTGACGATGGGGTTCGAGAGCCCGTATCAGCCTCGCGTGACGTCGCTGCTGCGGTTCGCGTTCCAGCTCTCGAGCATCACCTCGAACAACCTTCTCCGCGCGAATTTCTCGTTTCACAATCTCGCGCATCACAACGAGATCATTCCGATCGTTCCTCAATTCAAGGAACGGATCGGGCTCTTCGACACGCACCGGATCCCCTACGTGATCGAGGAGGGCGAGCGCGCCGCCGAACAGCAGCTCCCGTATCTGCGGCGCCTGCTCGCGGCGCCGGGCGCCTGACCCCCTCGTGAGCTCTGAGCGCGGCCGGCTGCTCGTCGTCGACGACGTGGAGGCGAACCGGGATCTGCTGGCGAGGCGCCTGCGCCAGCTCGGGCACTCGGTCACCTCGGCGGCGAGCGGCCGCGGCGCTCTCGAGCTCGTCGAGACGCACGAGTTCGACCTCATCCTCCTGGACATCATGATGCCGGAGATGGACGGGTATGAGGTCCTCGCGCGCCTCCAGGCAAACCCGGAGCGCAAGCACATCCCGATCATCATGATCTCCGCCGTCGACGAGATCGAAAGCGTCGTCCGGTGCGTCGAGCTCGGCGCCACCGATTACCTGCCGAAGCCCTTCAATGCGGTGCTCCTCAAGGCGAGGGTCCACGCGACCCTCGAGAAGAAGAGGCTGAGAGACCGGGAGCAGCTCCACGCCAGGAGCCTCGAGCGCGAGATGGAGATCGGCCGCCAGATCCAGGCGAGCTTCCTTCCGGAGAAGCTCCCGTCTCCCGAGGGCTGGGAAGTCGCCGCCTTCTTCCGTCCCGCAAGGCAGGTGGCCGGAGACTTCTACGACGCCTTCACGCTCGCGAGCGGCCGGATCGGCCTCGTCATCGCGGACGTCTGCGACAAAGGGGTCGGGGCGGCTCTCTTCATGGCGCTTTTCCGCACCCTGATCCGGGCCTCGAGCGAGCTCGCCGAGCCGGCCCTCTCCGGAATGACCGACGCGGCGGAACGGGCCGCCGCGCGCGTCACCAACGCCGTCGCCTGGACGAACGACTACATCGCCCGCACGCACGGCGACTCCAACATGTTCGCGACCCTCTTCTTCGCCGTGCTCGACCCGAAGACCGGGCTCCTGACGTACATCAACGGAGGGCACGAACCCCCGATCCTGCTGACCGCGCAGGGGAGCGCCTCGCGGCTGCCGCCGTCCGGCCCTGCGGTGGGACTGCTGCCCGGCCAGCGGTTCGAGGTCCGGCGGGCGCAGATGTCTCCGGGCGACCTCTTTCTGGGCTTCACCGACGGGGTGACGGAGTCGCGTTCCCCGTCCCACCAGGACTTCGGCGAAGACCGGCTCCTGGCTCTCCTCGACCCGTTTCCCATCTCGGCATCGTCCCTGCTCGCCCGGATCGACGGCGCGCTGGCCGCGCACGCGGCGGGGGAGGAGTCCTTCGACGACGTCACGATGCTCGCCGTGCGCCGGCGGGCGTAGGATTCGGGGATGAAAAAGTTGCTTTCGGGCATCGCGCTTCTCGCGCTGTCGGCCTCCTGCCAGACGTCCGGAGGGACGGTCGTCAGCGGCAGCGGAGCCACAGGCGAGCCGGCGACGCCCTACGGGCTTCCGCGAGAGACCCCGATCGGCGGCGAACGCCCGCACCCGACCGTGACGTCGCCACCGTCGAACATCCCACCAACGCCCCGGCGCTGAGGGGCAGTTTAGCCGTCGTTCGAAGGTTCCGCCGGCGCCCGACTCGGGGCCCGCTCAACCCGACTCCCTCCCGCCGGGAGAGGAACCAGAACCGCCGGGCCGACCCATCAGGCCCCGGGCAGCGCCGACGGAATAGAATCCGCTCGCTTGGTTCCCAACTTCTCCTACGGAGACCTGAAGATCTTCTCGGGCCGCGCGCACCCCGCGCTCGCCCGCGAGATCTGCGCGTACCTGCAGATCCCCCTCGGGCAGCTGACTCTCTACAACTTTTCGGACGGGGAGAACTACTGCCAGATCGACGAGAACGTCCGCGGCGCGGACGTCTTCATCGTCCAGCCGACGAGCTCCCCGGTCAACGACCACGTCATGGAGCTGCTGATCCTGCTCGACGCGTTCCGCCGCTCCTCCGCCTCGCGGATCACCGCCGTGATGCCGTACTTCGGATACTCGCGGCAGGACAAGAAGGATAAGCCCCGCGTCCCGATCGCGGCGAAGCTGATGGCGGACCTCCTGACCGCGTCAGGCGCCGACCGCATCCTGACGATGGACTTGCATGCCGCCCAGATCCAGGGCTTCTTCGACATCCCCGTCGACCATCTCTTCGCCGCGCCCGTCCTTCTCGACGCGATTCGGAAGATGGAGCTCGAGGACCTCGTGATCGTCTCCCCGGACGTGGGAGGCGTGGCGCGAGCGCGGGCGATCGGCAAGCGGCTCGGCGCTTCGCTCGCCATCATCGACAAGCGGCGGACGGGCAAGAACGAGACGGAAGTGTTGAACGTCGTCGGCGACGTCGAGGGGAAGGACGTCCTCATCCTGGACGACATCATCGACACCGCGGGGACGATGGTGCAGGCAGAGGCGGCTCTGCGGGAGCAGGGCGCCCGGCGGACCTACGCGGCGGCCGTCCATCCCGTGCTGTCCGGACCGGCCATCGAGAGGATCGAAAGCTCGCAGCTTCAATCGCTTCTGGTGACCAACACGGTCTCGGTCGAGGCGGCGCTCGCCCGGTGCGCCCGGATCCGGCCGCTCTCGATCGCCCCCATCCTGGGGGAGGCGATCCAGCGGATCCACGACGGGACGTCCGTATCCTCCCTTTTCGTCTGAACTTCCCTTTCTTTCCCTTTTGTGTAGAATCCCTCGCCTTTCGCCTTTCGCCCTTTTTCCTATAGGATCTAACGTTTTGCGCGGAGTTTCGCGCGGGGAACAGCATGAAAACCATCGAACTGAACGTCGAACGCCGGTCCGAACGGGGCAAGAACGAGGCCCGGCGCGCGCGCGCCGCGGGCCGCATCCCGGCCATCGTGTACGGCGCCGGCAAGGCGACGGTCCCGATCTCGGTCGACCGCAGGTCTCTCTCCGACGCCTTCCGGGGCGGCGCCGGTGAGAACGCCATTTTTCTGCTCAAGCTCGCCGGCTCCGAGCAGAGCCGCCACGCGATGATCAAGGAGCTCCAGAAGGACCCGCTTTCCCGCAAGGCGCTGCACATCGACTTCGTGCGCGTCATGATGGACGCCAAGATCCGAGTCAAGGTCTCGATCGAGGTCGTCGGCATCGCCCGCGGCGTCAAGACGGACGGCGGGATCCTCGACATGGTGACCCGCGAGGTCGAGGTCGAGTCGCTTCCCGGCAACATCCCGGCTCATCTTCCGGTCGACGTGTCCGATCTCGGCATCGGGGACGCGGTCCGGATCAAGGACCTCAAGGCCCTCGAGGGAGTCGAGATCGTCGACGACCCCGAGAAAGTGATCGTCCACGTCGCGCAGCCGACCCTGGAAGCGGAGCCGGTCGTGGCCCCCGAGGCTGCCGAGACGACCGAGCCCGAGGTCCTGAAGAAGGGCAAGGTCGTGACGGACGAAGAGGGCGCCGCAGGCGACGACAAGAAGCCCGAGAAGAAGGCGGAAAAGAAGGAGAAGTAGCGCCTGCGCGCGATCGTCGGCCTCGGAAACCCCGGGGACAGTTACGACGACACGCGGCACAACGCGGGGTTCCGCGTCGTGGAGGCGCTCGCCGCCCAGGAAGGGATCCGAATCCGGTCTCGGCAGTGTCGGTCGCGGGTCGGTCGCGGAAACGTGGAGGGCTCGCCGGTCTTACTGGCGCTTCCCCAGACGTACATGAACGCCTCGGGTGAGGCGGTCTCGGCTCTTTGCAAGAAGAACGGCATCGATTCCTCGGAGGTCTGCGTCGTCTCGGACGACATCGACCTGCCCCTCGGGACCCTGCGTATGCGCGCGCGGGGCTCCGCGGGGGGGCAGAAAGGGATCGCTTCCATCGTCTCGGCCCTCCGGACGAGCGACTTTCCGCGATTGCGTGTCGGCATTCGCGGGGAGCGCTACTCCCGGGAGCGCGATCTCGGCGATTACGTGCTCGAGCCCTTCGCCAAAGGGGAGCGCGCGATCTTCGAGGACGCGATCGGCCGCGCGGTCGAAGCGCTCCGGCTCTGGCTCGCCGAAGGAATCGACGCCGCCATGAGAAGCGCGAATCCCAAACCTTCCTCTCCGGCTCCCGCCTCGGAGCCGGATTGACATCCATGAGGAGGAACACATGAGGCTGTACGACATCGTCATCCTGGTGACCCCGGATCTCTCCGAAGAGGACGCGGCGAAGCTGACGTCCGATCACAAGAAAATCCTGACCGACGGCGGCGCCGAGATCGTCAAGGACGAGCCGTGGGGCCGGAGGCGACTCGCCTTCCCGATTTTGCGGAAGAAAGAGGCCTTCTACCACTACGTTCAGGTCAACTCCGACCCGCCCGCCGTGGCCGAGCTCGAGCGCCGGCTGAAACTCTCCGATCAGGTGCTGCGGCACCTCGCCGTGCGCGCGGACGAGGAGCTGAAGCGCGCGGCGAAGAGCGCCGAGAAAATGAAGATCAAGGCGGCGAAGCGTCCGCCCCGCCCGGTCCCCGCGGGAGCGGAAGGCGGCGCGGCCGCCGGTCCGGGACCCTCGGGACCCGCGCCCGCCGATCATAGGACCGATCAAAGGAGTGAGTCATGACCGCCATGCCGAGCCGGTCGGGGGGACGCGGGGCCGCGAAGGACCGCGACGGCAAGACCCCCGGGCGCAAGAAGTTTTTCGTTCGCCGCCGCAAGGTCTGCAAGTTCTGCGCGGAGCACATCGAGTACGTCGACTGGAAGGACATCAAGCTGCTTCAGGGATTCATCCCCGAGCGGGGCAAGATCCTCCCGCGCCGCATCTCCGGAACGTGCGCGCTCCACCAGCGGAAGCTGCAGACGGCGATCAAGCGCGCCCGCTCGATCGCTCTTCTGCCGTACGCGACGGACTGACGAACGGCCACTCTCTCCTCCAGTCTGCGTTTTCAGCCGGGTGCGCGTAGCGGCCCGGGCCCGGCTGAGAGCGGATGACCGGGATCGGGAACGATTCCATGTCCTCCCCTGCGCCGGAGCAGGAGCTCCGCCCGACCGGCGCCGCCTTCACGGAGACCCTGTTCGCGGCTTTGACGTCGGCCCTTCTCTTCTCTCTCTTTCTGCTTCTGCCTCTCGCGGGGTCCGCGGCGCTGGCGTTCGCGGGCGTTCCGCTGGTTCGCCTCGCCCACCGGCGGGGTCTCGGGCCCGGACTCGCCGCCGCCGCGCTCTCCTCCGGCATCCTCGCGGCGCTCGGGTGGACCACGGGAGGAGCCGCCGACGCCGCCGCCGCGGTGGTCCTCGCCGCCGTGTCGATG
The DNA here is from genome assembly GCA_020199905.1 of Acidobacteriota bacterium. Taxonomy (GTDB): domain Bacteria; phylum Acidobacteriota; class Thermoanaerobaculia; order UBA5066; family Gp7-AA6; genus JALYUA01. The sequence goes on along the minus strand of JAIVJS010000023.1, from coordinate 20,394 downwards.
GCGCTCCCGGTTCTGTTCTCGGGATGGGTGCGGCGCGGGGCGCCGGCCTCCCGCGCCTTTCTGGTCCTCTGCGCCGCCGGATTCGCCTTCCTGAGCGGAGCTCTCCTCCTGCGCGAAGCGGCCGTCCAGCGCTCCGTCCGGACCGAGATCGGTGCGGCATTCGACGCGATGGCGCCCTCAGCCGCTCCCGCCCCCGGGGGAAAGTCCTCCCTGGACCCCGAGACCGCCGCGCGAATGAAGGCGACGTTCACCCGCTTCAAGGAGTTCGCGCAGGCCTACTGGCTGGGCCTGGTGGGCGCCTCGTGGGTGCTCGCGGGAGGAATCGCGTTCTTCGCAGGCGCGTGGAGCGCGCGGCCTGCGCCGTCCGCGGAGCTCACGCGATTCGAAGCCCTGAGGGTTCCCGCGCCCGTGGTGGCGCTTTTCGTGGCCGCCGGGGCGGGGTTCGCGCTGCTCCCCCGGCCGCTCCGCCCGTGGGCGGGAGATCTGCTCCTGCCCCTGTCGGCCTTGTATTTTCTGACCGGCCTCTCTATCATCTGCCACTTCGCCCGAAGGTGGTTTCGGGCGCGGATCCTCCGCGCTGGTCTCTACGCCCTGGTGGTGTACTTCCCGTTGAACGTGGCGGTGGGACTCCTCGGGCTCTTCGACTGGTACGCGGACTTTCGCCGGCGAGGCGAGAAAGCGTAGAAGCAGACATGAAAGTCATCCTGGCCGACGACGTCCGCGGGCTCGGGCATCGCGGCGACACCGTGACCGTGAAGCCGGGGTACGCCCGCAACTTCCTCTTCCCCCAGGGCGTGGCCTACGAAGCCAACGACGCGAACCTCCGACGCCTGACAGAAGAGAAGAAGAAGTACGACACCAAGATGTCTCATCAGAAGACCGCGGCCGATGAGACAGCGAAGAAGATGGAAGGGCTGACGATCTCGCTCACCAAGAAGGCCGGTGACGAGGGCGTGCTCTACGGCTCCGTGACGGCGACCGACATCGCCGACGCCCTGACCGCTCGCGGCATCGACGTCGACCGCCGCCGCATCGAAGTGGCCGAGCCCATCAAGCGCGTGGGTCAGCACACGGTCCACATCCGCCTGCACCGGGACGTGACGACGGTCCTGACGGTGGACGTGCAGCCGCTGACGTCGGCGACGCAGTAAAAGTTCTCAGCTGTCAGCTGTCAGCCGTCAGCTTGCGATTTTCAGTTTCAGTTCTGGACGGGAAACCAGGCACCGCGGCGACCCGGTGCTTTTCTTTTCGTTTCTCATCTCCCGTTTCCCGGCCCCGCCTCTTCCCGGTCGAAAGTGGAAAGCGGACGGCTGACAGCTACCGCGGCGTCACCGCCGGGGCGGGAGTCCCTGCCGGCACCGGCGCCGCGCTTCCGTCGTCGGGGCTCTCACCCTTCTTCGGCAGGTAGAAGGATTTCTGGAGAGACCAGGGGAGGCGAGTGATCTCCTCCCACTTCGAGCTCCACTCTTCGGTCGGCTGGGAGCCGCTGACGAAGGCCTCCAGGATCGGACGCGGGCTGCCGGGGGTGGCCTTGAGACCCGTCTCGTAGTCGACGGCCGTGAAGACGACGTTGGGCGGCGGCTCGAAGTCGGCCTTCGGGTCGAGCCGCCCGCCGTCGCGCATGTGCTCCAAGACCCGCATCCAGATGGGAAGAGCGACCCGGGCGCCCTCCATCCCGTGCCCCAGGGTCGTCTTCATGTCGTTGCCGACCCACACGCCGATCGAATACCGCGGCGTCATCCCGATGAACCACGCGTCGGTGTAGTCGCTCGTCGTCCCGGTCTTGCCGGCGATGTTCAGCTTCAGCTTCGCGGCGGCCGCGCCCGTTCCGCGGGACGTCACGCCCTTCAGCATCTCCAGCAGCTGGAAGGACGCCTGCGGGGTCGTGACCTCGCGCGCGTCCGGGTGCGTCTTCTCGAGCGGGTCTCCGTTCGCATCGGTGATGCGCTCGAACGTGTAGGGCGGAAACGCGAGCCCCTGGTTGGCGAAGACGGTGTAGGCGGACGTCATCTCGAGAAGCGACACCTCGAAAGCGCCCAGCGCGAGAGAAGGGTAGGCCTGCAGCTTCTCGTGGATGCCGAGGCGGTGCGCGGCCTCGATCACGCGCTGCAGCCCCACGAGCTGAGCCAGGCGCACGGTCGGGACGTTGATCGAGTGCTCGAGCGCCCTTCGCAGCGTAACGATGCCGCGAAACTTCCGGTCGTAGTTGACCGGCCTCCACGCGGGCTGGCGGGGATCGATCGAGATCGCGATCGGCCCGTCGAAGATCGTGTCCGAAGGCGTGTAGCCCGATTCCATCGCGGCGAGGTACACGAACGGCTTGAACGTCGATCCCGCCTGGCGCAGCGCCTGGGTGGCACGGTTGAACTTGGACGTGGTCCAGTCGTAGCCCCCAACCATCGCCCGGACCGCCCCCGTCGAGTTTTCCAGGATGAGAAGGGCTCCCTGCTCGGTCGGGCTCTGGTCGAGAGAGATCGCGCCTCCATCCTTCTGCTTCTCGAACGTCACCGTGACGAGATCGCCGGTCTTGAGGATCTTCGTGGCGTTGGTCGCGGTGGTCCACTTGTAGCCGGAGGGGCGCAGGGGAAAGCGGTCGCGGCCGATACGCACGTCGGCCGCCGTGGCGGTGACCGACATGACGACGCCGCGGACCGTGTCGCCCTCGGCGAGCTTCGCGTTCTCCCAGGAGGGGTCGACGTACGCCGACAAGTCCGCGTAGCCCTCCGCGGAAAGGTTGCGCGGCTTGCGGAATCCGTGGCGCCGCGAGAGACGGCGCAGTCCCCATCCGACCGCTTCCTCCGACCAGGCCTGCAGCTGGGGATCGAGCGTCGAATCCACCCGCAGGCCGCGGCGATAGAGGTCCTTTTCTCCGTAGGTGCGCTCGAGGTACTGCCGGATCTCCTCGCAGAAGTACGGGGCGACGACGGTCTCTTTGAGCGACGGAGAAGAGGGGAGGGGCTCCGCCTCCGCCGTGCGCCGCTGCGGATCCGTGATGTAGCGCGCGGCCTGCATGCGCCGCAGGGCCGTCGCGCGCCGGCCCAGGGCCAGGGCCGGGTTCCGGAACGGCGACTGGTCCTCGGGCCGCTGGACGATTCCGGCGAGCAGGGCCGCCTCGGCGAGCGTCAGGTCCTTCACGCCCTTTCCGAAGTAGTAGCGCGCCGCCGCCTCGAAGCCGTAGTTGCCGTGCCCGAGATAGATCTCGTTCACGTACATCGTCAGGATCTGGTCCTTCGAATAGCGCCGCTCGATCTCGAACGCGACGAGCGCCTCGTTCACCTTCCGCGAGATCGTCTTCCGGGGCGAGAGGAAGATCGCCCGGGCGAGCTGCTGGGTCAGCGTCGAGCCGCCCTGGCCGTAGCGCTGGGACCGCATGTCCGCCGCCACCGCCGAGAGGGTCCGCCGCAGGTCGACTCCTCCGTGACGGTAGAAATTCTTGTCCTCTGTCGCGACGATGGCGTTCTTCAGGACACCCGGAATCTCGGAGCGCGTCAGGAGAATGCGGCGCTGGATCGCGTACCGGCCGATCGTGGAGCCGTCGCTTCCCCGGATCTCCGTGATGATGTCCGGCCGGTAGGTCTCGAGCTCGGAGACGCGCGGCACCCGCACGAACGTGGTGGTGGCGGACCCCGCGAGAGCGCCCAGCATGCCCACGGCGATCAGGGGGAAAAGGAAGAAAGAGACACGCCGGGCGAGGGCCACGAGAGAATTGTAAGGTAGCGGCGGCCAGCCGCTGGTCCCGGGGCCGGGAATCGGGAATCGAAAGACAAAACGCTCGAATTCCCCTTGCCGAGTGCCCGCTCCGACTGATAACTGAAAACGGAAGACTGACAACTCCTCGTGCTATAAGTTTTCGCCCGATGAGCACCGTGACCCCGCCGACGGGCAGCTTTTCCACTCCGCTGCCTCCCGACACACCGCGCGGCGGCCCGCGGGGCTGCTGGCGGACCGGGCTGATCGGGTGCGGCATCGCCGGCCTGCTCGTCCTGCTGTGCATCGTGGGCTCGTGCCTCTATCTGCGACGCAACCCCCAGGCGATGACGGACTTCTTCATGGCGCGGGTCGACTCGGCGCTGGCCTCGGACGTCACGGACCAGGAAAGGGCCGACCTGCACACCGCCTACTCCGCGTACCGGGAGCGCCTCCAGAAGAGCGGGCCGCAGAGGCGCTCGCTCGATCAGATCCAGACCATCCTCCTGCGCAACCGCGCCGGCAGCGTCAGCCGGGAGCAGGTCCGGCAGCTGACCGCCGTCTTCCGGGAGGGGGCCGGATTGCCTCCCGTCACCCCGGCTCCGACGCCGGGAGGGATCCTGGCGCCCGGCCCGACGACGCCGCCGGCGGCGGGGACGACGCCGGCGCCGTGAGCCCCCGTCCCGGCGCCCGGGAACGCCCGGACGCCCCTCTCTCCCTCGCCTCGAAGCCGGATTCGTACCGGGAGGCGCAGTCGCGCTCGAAGGGGACATTCCGCCTCGTCACCGATTTTTCTCCCCAGGGCGACCAGGGCCAGGCGATCGCGCGCCTCGTCGAAGGGCTGCGCGAGGGCAAACGGGACCAGGTCCTTCTCGGAGTGACCGGCTCGGGAAAGACGTTCACGATGGCGAAGGTCATCGAGACCGTCAACCGCCCGACGCTCGTGCTCTCCCACAACAAGACGCTCGCGGCGCAGCTCTACCAGGAATTCCGCGGCTTCTTCCCGGAAAACTCCGTCGAGTACTTCGTCTCCTATTACGACTACTACCAGCCCGAGGCCTACATTCCCCAGTCGGACACCTACATCGAGAAGGAGACTTCCCGCAACGAGGAGATCGACAAGTTGCGCCTTTCCGCGAGCAAGGCGCTGTTCGAGCGGCGGGACGTCATCGTCGTGGCGTCGGTGTCCTGCATCTACGGCCTCGGCGCGCCGGAGGCCTACTACGACATGCTCGCCTACGTCGAGGTTGGCGACAAATCCGGCATGCCCGCCCTGCTCGCGCAGCTCGTCCAGATGCAGTACGAGCGGACCAATCTCGATCTGACGCGCGGCACCTTCCGGGTCCGGGGCGACGTCGTGGAGATCCATCCGGCGTACGAGGACGTCGCGGTGCGGGTCGAATACTTCGGCGACGAGATCGAGAAGATCACACGCACCGATCCGCTTCGCGGAACGGCGCTGCGGCGCGTGGACCGGCTCGCGATCTACCCGAGGACCTTCTACGCAACGCCGCGCGAGACTCTGAACCGCGCCGTCGACACGATCAAGATCGAGCTCGACCAGCGTCTCGCCGAGCTCTCTGCCGCCGGCCGGCTGCTGGAGGCGCAGCGGCTCCACCAGCGCACGATGTTCGACCTCGAGATGATCAAGGAGCTCGGCTACTGCAACGGGATCGAAAACTATTCGCGCCACCTCTCCGGGAGGACCGCGGGACAGCCGCCGCCGACGCTGATCGACTATTTTCCCTCCGATTTTCTCCTGGTCGTGGACGAGTCGCACGTCACCCTGCCGCAGGTGCGCGGCATGTTCCACGGCGACCGGTCCCGCAAGGAGGTCCTCGTCGAGTACGGGTTCCGCCTGCCCTCAGCTCTCGACAACCGTCCGCTCACGTACGAAGAGTTCCAGTCCCGGATCCACCAGATCGTCCACGTCAGCGCGACGCCGGGCAAGGAAGAGCTCGCCACGGTCGGCGGCGAGATCGTCGAACAGGTCATCCGCCCGACCGGGCTGCTCGACCCGGTGATCGAGGTCCGGCCGGTCAAGGGCCAGGTGGACGACCTGCTCGGGGTCGTGCGGGAAGCGACCGCGAAGAACGAGCGCATCCTGGTGACGACGCTCACCAAGCGCATGGCGGAGGAGTTGACCTCCTATTTCGCGGAGGTCGGCGTCCGCTGCCGCTACCTGCACTCGGACATCGAGACGCTCGAGCGGATGGAGATCCTGACCGACTTCCGCCGCGGCATCTTCGACTGCCTGATCGGGATCAACCTGCTCCGCGAGGGCCTCGACCTTCCGGAGGTCGCGGTGGTCGCGATCCTGGACGCCGACAAGGAGGGATTCCTCCGGAGCGAGACGTCCCTCATCCAGACGTCAGGACGCGCCGCCCGGAATCTCGCGGGACGGGTGTATTTCTACGCCGACGTGGTCACCGATTCGATGCGGCGCGCGATGGGAGAGACGACGCGCCGCCGCGCGATCCAGGAGGCCTACAACCTCGAGCATGGAATCGAGCCCGCATCGATCGTCAAAGACGTCGATTCGCCCCTCGTCCGGATGTCGAGCATGGACTACCACGACGGGCTGCTGCCGCCGCGGGAGGGCGGAGCGGTGCCGGACGCCGAGTCGCTGCGGACGCGGATCACGGAGCTCGAAAAATCGATGAAGGCCGCCGCGAAGGAGCTCGACTTCGAGCGTGCAGCGCAGCTGCGCGACGAGCTGCGGTCGCTGAGGGAGCTGCAGATCTTTCGGTAGCTGTCAGCTGTCAGCTTTCAGCTCTCAGCCTGAAGGAGACGGGCTCTTGCGCGATCGCGCGGCAAACCCGCCAGCCAGGACTCGAAACAGCGCCGGTTCATTCTCGACGCCGTTGGCTGACAGCTGATAGCTGATAGCTGATAGCTAGATCCAGTGGCACGACCGGGCGAACCCGGCGACCATGAGCAGGAAGAGGAGTGCCGCCCCGGCGAGGACGGCATTCCGGCCCTTCTTCGGGAGAGCCTGCCGGCTGTAGAAGCCCGTCTGCCAGCGCTCGATCGGCTTGCCGCAATTGGGGCACACCGCGTCCTGCGGCTTGACGACGGAATAGCAATACGGGCACTCGATCACCCGGAGATCATACCGGGAGGCAGCCGTGGGCCGGGAAACGGGAGGAGCGACCAACGGGAGCGAGACGGCCGCGGTACTCCGCGGTCAACCAGATCGGGAATCGAAGCGGCCAGGCGACGCGGGAGTTGAATCCCGATGTCCGCTGACAGCTGAGAGCTTCCGCATCCCGGCATTCCGCCGGCCGCGCCGTTGTTATCCTTTCCTCATGTCCGAGCCCGGCAGGCCGCCCGAAAATCTCCCCGACGCGCCCGGGGTGTACCTCTTCAAGAGCGCTCGCGGGAAGATCCTGTACGTCGGCAAGGCGAACTCGCTCAAGAAGCGGGTCTCTTCCTATTTCACGCGCGGCACCGAGTCCTCCAAGACCGATGCCCTCCTGCGCTCGTTCGACGACATCGAAACGATCGTCACGAACACCGAGCTCGAGGCGCTGCTTCTCGAGAACACCCTCATCAAGAAGCACCGGCCGAAGTACAACGTCTGTCTCCGGGACGACAAGACCTATCCCTACATCAAGGTCACGACGGGGGAGCCCTGGCCCCGCGCGCTCGTCACGCGGCGCGTCGAAGAGGACGGCCACTCGTACTTCGGCCCCTTCTGGGGCGGCCTTGCGCGCCGGATCATGCGGATGATCACCCGGCACTTCCAGATCCGGACCTGCTCGATCGAGATCGACGGGAAGCTGCCGCGCCCCTGTCTTTATTACGACCTCCACGCGTGTCTCGGTCCATGCGTCGCCGGGCTCACGACCCGGGAGGCGTACGAGGAGGCCGTGCGCGACGTGCTCCTCTTTCTCCAGGGCCGCAACCGCGAGCTCATTCCCCGCCTGGAGGAGAAGATGTCCTTCCCCAGTTCTACGACGTGAACCCGTTTCTCCCGCAGGAGGTCCACCTCCCGGTCGAGATCGCGGACGCCGGCCTTCTGGAAGCCTTCCTCCTCGCGCGCCGCGGCGCGCGCGTCTTCGTCCGCGTGCCGCGCCGGGGGCCCGCGGCCGACCGCGTCGAGCTCGCGAACACGAACGCGCAGGAGCGCCACCGCGTTCGTTTCCGGCGCCTGGGAGGGGAGGAGGCCCTCGGCGTCGAACGGCTCGCCCGCGTTCTCGACCTCTCCGTCCCGCCGCGGCGCATCGAGGCGTTCGACATCTCGCACCTCCAGGGCACGGACAGCGTCGCTTCGGTCGTCGTGTTCGAGGACGGCAAGCCGAAAAAGTCGGACTACCGGTTGTTCGGGATCGCTTCGCAGAGTCTCCTGGCGCCCGACGATTTCAAGAGCATGGCCGAGGCCGTCGAGCGGCGCTACCGCCGCGTCCGTGACGAGGGGGGGCCCATGCCCGACCTCGTGCTCGTGGACGGCGGGCGCGGGCAGCTCCAGGCGGCGCTCTCCGCTCTCGACCGGGTGGGAGTCGAGCTTCCGGCAGTCGGTCTCGCCAAGAGGGAGGAAGAGATCTGGATGCCCGGCCGCCCCGATCCGATCCGGCTCTCGGCGAAAGACCCGGCGCTGAAGCTGATCCAGAGGCTGCGCGACGAGGCGCACCGTTTCGCGATCACGACGCACCGAGGGCGGCGCTCGAAGCGAATGCGGGAAACGTCCCTGACGTCCATTCCGGGCGTCGGGCCTACCCGCGCCCGGATCCTTCTGAAGCGGTTTGGCTCTCTCTCGGGCGTCGCCGCCGCGGACCCTCTGGAGATCATCGCCGCCGTGGGTCCCGCGACGGCGCGGGCGGTGCAGGCATACCTCGCCGAATCCGCGCGAGAGCCGCAGTCGAGAGTCGAAAGCTCAGAGACGAGAGTTCAGGATCCAGCCCGGTCCGATCCAGTCCGGTCCGGCCTGACGCCTGCGGGACCCCGGACGACGGATGGCTGACAGCTGAGAGCTGAGAGCTGACAGCCGCACTGTTCGCGCTACACTAGGGGACGTGCCGGTGACGAACACTCGGACGAGCGCGCTCCCGGTCGGAGCCGCGCCCCCGTCGCCGGACCCGCGGGAATCCCACTCGTGAAGACAGTTTTCGACGCGGTGGGAGACGTCCGCGACGTCGATCTGCTGGCGGCGTTCGTCGACCGGTGGCGGAGGAAATCGGCAGGGCTCATCTCCTTCTCCCGGGCGGGGGCTTCCGCGGCGTTCGGGATCGCGGACGGCGACGTCGTGTCGGTCTCGTCCTCGGAACCGCGATTCGAGAGCTCCGCGATTCTCGTCCGCGCCGGCAAGCTCGACGCCGCCGCGCTCGAGCGCCTGTCGGCCCCGGAAGGCCAGGACGGGGCGCTGGCGGCTCTGCAGGCGGGGATCCTGACGAAGAGGGAGTGGCGATGGGGGGAAAAGATCCGCGGCATCGAGGTGCTCGCGGACCTGTTGAGCTGGCCGGACGGCAAGTACTACCTCGACAGCGACGCGAGGCCTGCACCCGGGGAATTCACGGTGGCGATTCCCCGCCTGCTGCTCGAGCTCTTTCTGCGGTCGCGGGACCGCAACCTCATAGAGCACCAGCTGGGCCGCTCCGACGCGACGCTGGTTCGCTCGGGCGACTTCGACACCGAGTTCGCCACGTTCGGCCTCACCGCCGACGCCGAGTCCGTCGTCCGCATGATCGACGGGGAGGCGACGGCGGACGAGATCGCGCGGGGAGCGCCCGCGGACGAGTTCGCGGTGAGAAAGCTGCTCGCCGCGCTCGTGACGCTCGGTCTCCTGAGAACCGAACCGCGAGAGCCGGCGGTCGAGGGGGAGGACCCGCTCGCGGCCACGGTGACCGTCCCGCGAGCGCCCGAGGAGCTGGAGATGCCGCCCGAACGGGAAGAGGCGCTCCGGGAAGCTGGGAAGTCCGACGCGGCGACCGCGGCGCGCCCTCTTCCCGAGCCGGACGTTTTCGACGCCGCGCCGGAAAGCCCGGCCGTGGAGTTGCCCGAAGAGATCCCCTCGCCGGAGAGCGGCTTTCTTCCGGCGGCCGTCCTTCCGCAAACTTCCGAATTCGACCTCGATCCGACGCCGCCCTCATCGCTCGAGTCTTTCCCTCTCCCTGGCGCGCGCGACTCTTCGGCCCCCTCGTCCGATCCGCCGCGCCAGGATCGCGGTCCGGTCTTCGACCCCATCCCCCCCGAGGAAATGGGAACGTCCGAGCCGCCCCGCGCCGGCGGCATCGGACCCTTCGTCTGGGTGATCGTTGGACTGGCCGCGCTCGTCGGGGCCATCGTGTTCGTGCGGACGCGCGGGGGACCCTCCGCCACGCCCGGCGGCGCGAAGCCCGCCGCGGCGGCCACTGCCCCGGCGGCGGCGGCCTTGGAATCCGCAACCTCTCCCGTCGCCGCGGTCCCGCCCGCCGCTACGCCCGCCGCGGCCCGTCCGGCGCGCCGGACCGCGCAACCGGCGCAACCCTCCGCGCCCCCGGCGCGAACGGCGGCCCCGAAGCCCCCGGCTGCCGTCGCGGCGCCGTCCTCCCCCGCCGCTTCGTCTTCCGCCGGCCGGTCGGAGTGGCTCGCCCGAGCCGCGCGCGACCGGGCGCGGCTCAAATCGAGCCGGGCGCGCTACGCGATTCAGCTCGAGCTGGCCTGCGAGGTGCCTTCTCTCTCCGACGCGTGGAAGCACGATCGCCCCACGGGCTCCATGTGGCTCTTGACGAGCCAGCACGGCTCCCGCGGTTGCTTCCGCGTGCTCTGGGGACGGTATCGGACGCTCGATGCGGCGCGCCGGGGCAAGTCCGGGATCCCCTCGTTCTTTTCGACTCCGGCAAACCATCCGGCCGTCGTTTCGGTTCCCTGACGTCCGGACGCGCCGCCCGCCCGAAGTCCGCGCAAGCGGCTGTCCGCGCGGGATTTCCGAACGCCGGGAGGGCGATTCCGGCCCGATTCTGATACTCTGTCAACACCTCCGGTGATCATGAACACACCGCGCTCCGGCTTTCGGGGTTCTCTGGCGGAGACTCCGCTTCCCCAGGTTCTCCGCCGAATCTTCCTCGAAGGGCTCAAAGGAACCCTGACGCTCGTTCGGGGCGACGAAACCCGGCATCTGTTCTTCGAGAAGGGGGAGCTGCGCACCGCGACCTCCTCCCGCGAGGGGCAGCGGATCGGCGCCTTTCTGAAGCGGCGCGGCTGGATCACGGACGAAGACCTCTCCTGGGCGCTCGAGACGGTCGCGAAACAGGGGCGCGCGCGGCTCGGCAAGATCCTCGTCGAGAAGGGCCTCGTCTCCAGGCAGGTGCTGGACGCGGAGATGCGCCGGCTCGTCGAAGAGATCGTCTTCTCGACGTTCGAGTGGGACCAGGGGGAGTACCGGTTCCAGTCCTCGACCGGCGTGCTCGATCCCGACGTCGCCCTGACGCTCTCGACGGCGGCGATCATCGTCGAAGGCATTCGACGTCTGCCGGAAAACGATACCTTCCAGAAGCGCCTCGGCGACGGCCACGCGGTGCCCAGCCTGGCGCGCGATCCGATGTCGCGCTACCAGTACCTGCCTCTGACCCCGCAGGAGGCGTATCTCCTCTCGCGCATCGACGGCGTCCTCGATCTGGAGTCGCTGCTGAAGATCGGCGGCGGATCCCGGGGCTCCGCGGCGAAGACGCTCTACGCCCTCTTTTCCTGCGGCATCGTCGAGTGGAAGACCGAGGGAACCGCGACGGGCCACGCCGGCGGATTCGAGGGTCTGAACGTCGTCGTCGACGCGCAGCCGCCGGACGGCGCGCCCGGCCACGCGGAGCTCGTGAAGAACACGTATCGCCGGATCGACTGGCTCACTCACTACGAGCTGCTGGGCGTGGCGTCGACGGCGACGACCGAGCAGATCGGCAAGGCTTACTTCGAGCGGAGCCGCCTCTTCCATCCGGATCTGCGGCACCGCGGCGACCTGCGCCAGTTCGAACGGGAGCTCGCGGCGGTCTTCGAGCGGCTGAAGACCGCGCACGACGTCCTGTCGGATGCCGATCGCCGCCGCGAATACGACGACTCCCTGGACGCGGCTCCGGTTCCCGTCGCTGTCGCCGAGACGTCCGCGAACCCCGAGGTCCGCCGCAACCTCGCCGAACAGAGCTACCGGCGCGCCCGCGAGCTGATCGCGCAGAAGGACTTCCACCCGGCGGTCGAGATGATGCGGGAGGCGATCCGCTTCGTCCCTGACAACGCCGAGTACCGCATGTGCCTCGGCCAAGTGGAGCTCCGGAACGCGCTCTGGATTCCCAAAGGTCTCGAGAACCTGAAGGAGGCCGCCCGGCTCGAGCCGCGGCGCGTCCCCTTCATCCGCACCGCGGCGCGCGCGCTGCACGAGCACGGCCGGAACGACGAGGCCGAGCCGTTCGCGCGGAGGCTCGTGGACCTCGACCCGTCCCCGGAGAATCAGGAGCTTCTGAGCAGCATTCTGGCGGGGGCCGTGCCGGCGCGCTTCGAGGACGAGCCGGACGCCGACCCGCTGGAGATCCTGGATTCGCCGACGTCTCCGGACGAAGTCACGCTCGAGCGATCCGCGGCGGCGCTGGCGCGCGGGCACGAAGAGCGCCCCGGCCTTCTGTCGCGAATCTTTCGATCCCGGAATTGATCCCCCTCCTCACGGGACTCGGGCTCGCCACGGCAGCGGGGCTCAACGCGTGGTCGGTCCTGCTGATTTTCAACGCCCTCTATGCGCTGCTTCCCCAGGACTTTCCGGGTGGTCCCGCCGGCTTTCTGGCGAGCCCGGCGATGCTCCAGATCGCGATCGTGATGTTCATCGCCGAGTTCGTCGTGACGAAGATCCCGCTGGTCGACCGCTTCTGGGAGGCCGCGCACACCCTTTTGCGCCCGATCGTCGGTGCGCTGCTCGCACTGGCCGCCATCGGGGAGCAGTCGGTGCCGGCGAGGATCGGCATCGCGTTGCTCGCGGCGGTCGTCACTCTGGCGGCCCACGCCGCGAAATCGACCAGCCGCCTGACGTCGACAGCCGCGACCCGAGGCTGGACTCAGATCGCGCTTTCGGTGGCGGAAGACGTCGTCGCCGTCATGCTCGCCGTCCTGCTTTTTTTCCAGCCGTGGCTGACGCCCCTGTTCCTGGCGGCGCTCGTGGTCGGGCTCCTGATGCACTGGCCCCGGGTCGCCCGCGGCCTCCAGGTCCTCTTCTTCCGCATTCAGCACCCCCGGCGGCGTACCGAGACGGGCGCCTGACGCGGGCGCCTGTTCAGAGACCGGGCCGTTGCCCTACCTCCTCGACGGAAACAATCTGATCGCCTCGGAGCGGCAGGCGCGGACTCCCGGGGAAGACGACCGGTCAGCCTTCGAGATCGAGCTCGCCGAGCGGCTGCGGGGAACGCGCTCGTCGGTCCGGGTCTTTTACGACGGCCCGCCCGAACAGACCAGGACGCTCGGGTCCCTGACGATCCGGCGGCCCGGGGGCTCCGCCGACGAGGCCATCCTCCGCGAGATCTTCGCGGCGGCCGACGCCAGGGGGATGACCGTCGTCACCGCCGACCGGGACCTCGCTCGGAGATGCCGGGACGCGGGCGCGAAGACTCTCGACCCGGGGCGGTTCTGGGACAGGTTCGGAAAGGGAGACACCGCCGGGCGAACGGGTCCAGAGAAATCGGAAGTCCGTGTGGACGTCGAAGAGTGGATGAAGTACTTCTCGGACCCGGAAAACAAAGAGCCTTAGATCCCCGTAATTTCCGCTTTCCGTCCGTTCCCGTCTTTCGATTCCCAATCTGGTTGACCGCGGAGTGCCGCGGCCGTTTCGCTCCCGCTGGTCGCTCGGCTCCCGTTTCCGATTCCCGGCCCGGTATACTCCTGGCGGCTCCGAGCGGGCCACGTGATCGTCCCGGGAAACCGGGGAGGAAAGTCCGAACTCCGAACGGGTGGCATGCCGGGTAATTCCCGGTCGCGGCGACGTGAAGGAAAGTGCCACAGAAATCAAACCGCCTTCTGCCCCTCACGGGGTGGACGGTAAGGGTGAAACGGTGCGGTAAGAGCGCACCGCCCCGACGGCAACGCCGGGGGCACGGTAAACCCCATGCGGAGCAAGGCCAAATAGGGAGACGGAGGGTACCCGTCCCGTTCCGCGCGGAACGTCCGCACGGACCGTCTCCGGGTCGGCTGCTGGAACCCGGGGGCGACCCCGGGTCTAGAGGAATGATCGCGGCCCCGGGCAACCGGGGAACAGAATTCGGCTTACCGGCCCGCTCGGAGTCTTTTCGCCGCCTCCCGCCTCGCCTCCGTCCGTTCCCTCACCCTCGCGCCCGAGAAGCCCGCACACCGCGGACGGCAGGATCAGCCCGTTCAACGGCGTCGTCTATGTCCAGATGGCGGACCTTCCCGGCAGCTGCAAAAAGGCGGCCGAGCTCGGGGGAACGATCGCGCCCGGATTTCCGTTCAACCTCACAGACGGAACCGGAGCCATTGGACTGATCCTCGATTCGTCGGGCCACCCGATCGGTCTGTATTCTAAAACCCCGCTCCCTCCGGCGACGTCGCCGGCGAAGTAACGGCGGCGCGGAGGAAAGCAGCTGCGACGGCGCCGCTCTGCGCCCTCTCCCCGCACGCCGGGCAGAGGGCTGGCGTCAGAAGCGGCACATCCAGCCCGACAGGGTTCGGACGCCGAGAGAGATGCCCGCGCTTCTCCCTCGGGAATGGGGAGAATGGGGAGGCGCCGGGCGGGCAACCCGATCGGACCCCTGTCGTTGACCGTTTTGCGGAGGATGAAAGAGGCTTTCCCTTAACATCGAGGCACTCATGAAGGAGCTGCAGCGGCCTCGACGGCTTCGGCCTGGCGGCCGGATCGGGATTGCGGCGGTTTCGGGCCCCGTCGATCCGGAGAGGCTCGCGGCGGGCGTGCGGGAGCTCGAGGGGCTCGGCTATACGACGGTCCTGGCGGACAACGTCGCCCGAAGAGAGGGCTTCCTGGCCGGCACCGACGAGGAGCGGGCGGGGGGGTATCGCCGACTTGTGACGGACGACTCGATCGATGCGATCTTCTTCGCTCGCGGAGGGTACGGCGCTTCCCGCACGCTCCGTCTTCTCGATTCCGCCGAGATCCGGGCCCACCCGAAAATACACCTGGGGGGCTCTGACCTGACCGCCTTCCTGGCTTTCGTTGCGAAGGGTGCGTCTCTCGTGACGTTTCACGGTCCCATGGTGGCGGTCGAGATGGGCCGCGGCGGCGTGCTCGACTGGGCAGAGGTCCTGAGCGGCTCGGCGCCGGCCGAGCACAGGATCGGCCCCGACGACGTGATCGTCAGCGGGTCCGCCGAAGGCCTCCTGGCCGGGGGCTGCCTGTCCGTTCTGGGCTCTCTGGTGGGAACGCCGGAGGCCGTGGACGGAAAAGATCGGATCCTCTTCTGGGAAGATGTCGCCGAGCCCGTCTACCGGCTCGACCGTCTGTTGACCCAGTTGGAACGCTCGGGTACGCTCGACGGTCTGCGAGGGATGGTGATCGGGTCCGTGGTGCCGGGACGCGAAGAGTCGTCGGAAGCGGTCCGGGAGTACCTCCGGGACCGCTTCCGCGCTGCGCCATTTCCCGTCGTCACGGGCGTTCCGGCCGGCCACCTGGCCGCTCCCCGGACGCTTCCTCTGGGGCTGCCGGTCGCGCTCACCGCCGACGATGGCGGCGGCACTCTCGTCTTTCCGGGTCCCGCCGTCTCATGAAGGCGGTGTTCAAAGCGGGCACCGGCGGAGGGCGCAGCCCCTTCGAGCGGTACGTGGCCACGCACCCGATGGGCGAGATCATCTTCTCCGAGGGAGAGATCGGGACGGAGATGTACATCATCCAGTCCGGGGTCGTCGAGCTCTTCAAATCGATCGGCGGCGAGGCCCGGGTTCTCTCGACCCTGGAAAAGGGCGATTTCTTCGGCGAGATGAGCGTGCTGGAGGACTTGCCCCGCACCGCGTCGGCGCGCGCGAAGACCGACGTCGAAGTGGTTCGGATCAACGGCGCAATGTTCGACACGATGCTGAAGAGCAACACCGAGATCGCGATCCGGATGATGCGCAAGCTCTCCCGGCGGCTGCGGGACGTCTCCGCCGCGCTCGAAGAGGCGCTCGGCCAGAAGACCGCCGCCGCGCCGGAAGGCCGCCCCGCGATGCGCAAGGCGGGACCGAAGCGGGACCTCTACCGGCTCGTTTCGCCGGAAGGTGGCGCCGAGTTCTTCCTGAACCGCGAAGGAGACACGCTGGTCGGCCGCGCGGATCCGGTCACAGGAATCACGCCCGACGTCGACCTGACGAATCTCGACGGGCAGCGGTCGACCTCGCGCCGCCACGCGAAGCTCTACCAGATGGGCGGCGTCTTCTACATCATGGAAGAGATCGGAGTCATGAACGGGACATTCGTCAACGACAAGCGGCTCGCGACCGGCGCTCCCGCGGCGGTCAACCACGGCGACATCCTCAAGTTCGGGCTCGTCCCTCTCACGTTCTACAGCGCGGAATCCTGAGGAGCGTCCGCTGACGGGCGGCGACCCTCCCGGAGCTCCCGTCCGCGCGCCGGCTCCGAAGACTCTCTCCCCGTCGGATCCGATCTCCGCGCTCCCGGGTCTCGGAATCTCGCGGGCGGCAAAGCTCGCCGAAGCAGGCGTCCGGACGATCGGCGACTTCCTCCTCTCTCTTCCTTTCCGCTACGAGGATCGCGCGCGCTTCGAGACGGTGGCCGCCCTGACGGCGGGGCAGCCCGCGACCGTACGGGTGCGCCTCTCGAGCGTCAAGTCCGTGCGCATGCGGCGCGGCACACTCCGCATCGAGGCGGTCGCCGACGACGGCACCGGCGCGATCCGGGCGGTCTGGCACAACCGGTATCCCTCGTTTGCGAAGGGAGCGGAAGGAGCGCACGCGGTCCTCTACGGAACGCCAGCGGTCACGGCCGCCGGCGAGCTGAGGATCGAGAATCCGGAAACGGAGTTCTTTTCGAAAGAGGGGAACGACCCGCTGCACTCGGGCCGGATCGTGGGCGTTTACTCCCGCACGGGGGGCCTCTCTCCGCGCGTCTGGCGCAGCTTCACGCGCGCGGCCCTGGACCGGCTCGGCGCCGAATGGGCGGCGGCGAGCGCGCCTCCCGCCGACCTCGCTCGCGCGCTCGACGCCGTTCATTTCCCGTCCTCCTCCGCGGAGGCGCAATCCGCGCGGTCGGCTCTCGCGGGCGAAGAGCTCCTCGCCCTGGCCGCGGGGATCGAGAGGAAGCGCGCGCGGCTCCGGGAGCGCACCGGTCTCGTCCTGAAGGCGGACGACGCGCTGCGCGCGAGCGCCCGGTCGTCGCTTCCGTTCAGGCTGACCGGCGCGCAGAAGCGGGCGGTCCGGGAGATCGCGGCCGACCTCGGCTCGGGGAGGGCGATGGCGCGGCTCCTCCAGGGCGACGTCGGCAGCGGGAAGACCGTCGTCGCGGGGCTCGCGTTCCTGCTCGCCGCCCGCAACGGGGTCCAGGGCGCGCTCATGGCGCCGACGGAGATCCTGGCGGAACAGCACGCGGAGAGCCTCGCGCGGTGGATGGAGCGGGCGGGCGCCAGGCTGGGGCTTCTCACCGGCCGGGTGCGCGGCCGGGAGCGGCGCGAGCTGCTGGCGGCGCTCGAGAGGGGAGACGTCGATCTGCTCATCGGCACGCACGCGCTGGTCGAGACTCCCGTCCGGTTCAAACGGCTCGCGCTCGTCGTCGTCGACGAACAGCATCGGTTCGGGGTGGCGCACCGCGCGCGGCTGTTTCGCAAGGGCGTCAGCCCCCACGTGCTCGTGATGACCGCCACCCCGATCCCGCGGTCACTCGCGTGGGCGATCTACGGCGAGCTCGACCTTTCCGTCCTCGACGAGAAGCCTCCGGGCCGGACCGCGGTCGCCACGCGTGTGCGCGAGGCGTCCAGCCGGGAACGCATCTACCGGTTCGCCGCCGAACGCGTGCGCGCGGGCGAGCGCGTCTACGTCGTGGTTCCCGCCATCGACGAGGGCGAGCGCGAGATCGCGGCGACGCGGGAGACGGCGGATCGGATCGCTCAGGCGGCGCCGGGAACGCCCATCGGGATCCTCCACGGCCGGCTCCCGCCGGAGGAGCGCTCGCGGGTCCTCGCGGACTTCGCGAGGGGCGCGATCGGGATCCTCGTCGCCACGACGGTCGTCGAGGTCGGCGTCGACGTGCCGGAGGCGACTTTCATGGTGATCGAGAACGCGGAGGCCTTCGGTCTCGCGCAGCTGCATCAGCTTCGCGGGCGCGTCGGCCGCAGCTCCCGCCCTTCCTGGTGCGCGCTGATCGTCGGGGAGCGCGTCTCGGACGAGGCCCGCGCGAGGCTCCAGGTTCTCGAGGACACCTCCGACGGATTCGAGATCGCCGAACGCGACCTTCTGGCGCGCGGACCCGGAGACCTTCTGGGCGTGCGGCAGTCCGGCCTTCCGGAGCTTCGGGTCGCCGACCCGATCGCCGATCTGCCGCGCCTCGGTCAGGCCCGGGAGGAGGCTCGAAGACGCTTCGAGGCGGGAGAGCGCATCGAGAGCGCGCTCTTTCCGGATGCCGCCGCGTCCGCCGAAAAGGCGCCGGCGGCCGGGCCGTCCGAGGAAGACGAGACGGAGACCGGCAAGAGAACGAGGAGAGCGCGCGTGGTACAACGGCCGCGCACCAGGACGCCTGGAAGGAGGAGCTCTTGAAAGTTCTCGTCACCGGCGGAACCGGATTCGTCGGAACGCACCTCGTCAACGCTCTCGTTCGCCGCGGCCACTCGGTGGCGGTGCTCGCGCGCGATGCCGGCGCGACGAGGAACCGGTACAACCGCCCCGTCGAGACGGTGGCGGGAAACGTCCTCGACCCGGCGTCGCTGACGGCCGCGATGGCCGGCCGGGAGGCCGTGATCCACCTCGTCGGCATCATCCACGAGCAAGGGCAGCAGACCTTCGACCGCATGCATCGGGAGGCAGCCGGGAACGTGGCCGCCGCCATGCGCGCAGCGGGTCCGCGGCGGCTTCTCCACATGAGCGCGATGGGGGCGGGGGAGGACGCGCCCTCCGAATACGGCCGCACGAAGGCGGCCGGCGAGCGCGCCGTCCGCGAGTCCGGCCTGGACGCGACGATTTTCCGGCCGTCGATCATTTTCGGACCGGGCGACGGGTTCGTGTCCCTGCTCGCCCCGATCGTGCGGTGGAATCCCCTCTTCATCCCCGTCATCGGAAAGGGGCAGACGCGGTTCATGCCCGTGTCCGTGTACGACGTCGCCCGCGTCTTCGGCGACGCGCTCGAAAAACCCGGGACGATCGGGCAGGTCTACGAGGTGGGAGGGCCGGAGACGTTCACCCTCGACGAGATCTACAGGGAGATCGCGACTGCCGTCGGAAAGCGCAGGAAGCCGCTGGTCCACCTTCCGTTGTGGTGGGGCCGCTTCCTCGCGGCGCGTTTCGAGGGCGCGGCGCGAAGGGGCTGGATCGACGCTCCGCCCCTGACCCGGGACCAGCTGCGCAGTCTGACGCGCGACAACGCTGCCAACCGAAATCGGCTCCCGCCCGACTCTCAACTCTCGACGCTTAGCTCCCGACTCTATTTAGGCTCGTCCTTTTCCTTCGAGAGGCGGTACCCGCCTTTGATCGCGTCCGCTTCGCTCATGTACTGACCCCGCTTCGTGCGGCCGTACCAGCGGTCGCCTTCGCGGTGGAAGATCTTCGTTTCGAGATTCACCCACACCATGCCGCGCGACGGAGGCGGCTGGTAGGACGCGGAGGGCGCGTTTGACCCCGCGGGGGCGGCAGAGCCGCGGGACGCCGTGCGGGAGCTCGGGGACGACGCCGACGAGGCCCTGACCGTCACCATCGGCGAGATCTTCGAGATCGTCGCGGCGGACACTCCCGCGCGGCCGAGGTCTCCGACAAATGAGTACGGCCGGCCGGCCACGATCTTTTTCGCGGTCGCCGGGCCGACGCCGGGAAGCGCCTCGAGATCCTTTTCACTTGCGCTGTTGAGATCCATGGGGCCGGACGATGCCGCGGCTCCGGCCGGGGCATCGCCTCTCGCGGAGGAGGCCGGAGGCGCGGACGCGGATGAGGAACCCGCGGCGGCCGATCCGGCGCGCGAGCCCGAAACCGTCACGAGCGGGGAAATTTTCTGAATGGTGCCGGCCGCGACTCCCGCCTTCGACAGGTCGGCGACGGACGTGTACGGCCGCCCCGCGATGATCTTCTTCGCGGTCGCCTCGCCGACGCCCGGCAGGGCCTCGAGATCCTTCTGAGAGGCGCTGTTCAGATCGACAGGGCCCGACGAGGATCCGGCGGAAGCGGATGCCGGTCCCGGGGCGCCCGCCGCTCGCGACGATTCCGGACGCGTCCGGCTCTCGCGCGCCGGAGCAGCCGCGGACGCGGCGGAGCGAGGAGCGGCGCCGCTCACCGTGACCATGCCCGAGATCTTGTTGATCGTGGCGGCGGAGACGCCCGCCTTCGAGAGGTCCGCCGCGCTCGAATAAGGTCGGCCGGCGATGATCTTCTTCGCCGTCGCGGCCCCGACACCCGGGAGAGCCTCGAGGTCCTGCTGGGAAGCGGAGTTCAGATCGACCTTCGCTTTCGCGGCGGGCGCCGCGGAAGCGTGGCCGGCGACGATCCAGGCAAGCGTCAGAAAAATCGGGGCAAAGCGTTTGATGGGGTTCATGCATCTCCTCATTTCTGTTCGAGGGTGTTTTTCGAGGATTGGATGCAGGAACTGTACCTCCGGGACGGGAGGGG
>JAIVJS010000022.1 GCA_020199905.1 Acidobacteriota bacterium | reverse complement strand
CGCCGGGTGCCCTCACCCGGCGCCCCTTCGCTGAGAGATCAGCCGGCGGCCTCCGCCAGATCCGCCACTCCGTTGTCGGCCTCGAGGTCCCTCCCGATCGCCTTATGGGTCTTCGCGACGAGGACGTAGATCGACGGAACCACGAACAGCGTGAACATCGTTCCGATGATCATCCCGGTCACGAGCATGATCCCGATGCTGTTCCGGGCGCCCGCGCCGGGCCCCCGCGCGAACACGAGCGGCATGTGCCCCATGACCGTCGCGGCGGTCGTCATCAGAACGGGCCGCAATCGCGTCGCCGCCGCCTCGATGACGGCCCGCACTTTGTCCGCGCCCTCTTCCTGAAGGTGATTGGCAAACTCGACGATCAGAATTCCGTTCTTCGCGATCAGGCCCACGAGGGTTATCAACCCGACCTGGCTGTAGATGTTCAATGTCGTGAAACCGAGAAAAGAGAACAGGAGGGATCCGGCCAGCGCGAGCGGCACGGATCCGGCGAGGATGATGAAGGGATCGCGAAAGCTCTCGAACTGCGCGGCGAGCACCAGATAGATGAGGATGCCCGACAACAGGAACGTCCCCAGAAACTTGCCGCCTTCCGTGCGCACCTGGCGCGACTCCCCGGCGTAGTCGACCGTGAACCCGGAGGGCAGGATCTTCTTCGCCTCCCCCTCCAGATACTCCAGAGCGGTGACGAGCGAGACGCCCGGCGGGATGACCCCCTGGATGTGCACGGCGTTCAACTGCTGGAACCGTTTCAGCTCCCGCGGTTCCGTCGACGTCTTGATCGTGGCGAACGTCGAGAGCGGGACCAGCTTGTCGTTGGATCCGCGCACGTAGATCTGCGAGAGCTGGTCGGGCGTCAGCCGCTCCGACCGCTTCACCTGGGGAATGACCTTGTAGCTGCGGCCCTGCACGCTGAAGCGGTTGACGTAGTTCCCGCCGAGGAGGGTCGAGAGGTCCTTGCCCGCCTGAGCCAGATCCACGCCCTGAGACCGCAGCTTGTCCCGGTCGAAGACCACCTCCGCCTGCGGTTGATCGAATTTGAGATCCGAGTCGGCGTACATGAACTTGCCGCTGGCGAACGCCTTACCGACCAGCTGGTTCGCGAATTCCGCCAGCTGCTGTGGCTCGGCGGTCGAGGTGATGACGAAGTCCACGGGGAAGCTGCCGCCGCCCGGCAGCGCGGGCGGGACGAGCGGTATGACGCGAATCCCGGGGATCCTGGAGACTCCCGCGGCGACCTGGACCTGGAGCTGTGGAGTGCTCTTCTTCCGCTCGTCCCAGGGCTTCGTCACCATGCCGGAGAATCCGCCGCCGGGGAACGTGAGCTGAAAAGTCGACTGGGTCTCCGGGAAGGACTGGAAAACGTCGTTCACCTGGCTGGTGAAGAGCTTCGTCTGGTCGAGCGTCGCGTTGGGGGCGGCCTGGATGATCCCGAACACGATGCTCTGATCCTCCGTGGGCGCCAGCTCCTTCTGCGAAAACATGTAGAACGGGAAAATCAGGGCCGTGACGATCGCCCACAGGACGAACACCACGGCCCGGTAGTTGAGCGTCCCGGTCAGAAGGGCGGTGTAGCGGCGGCGGACGGCGTCGAAGCGACGGTTCACCCATCCCGCAAAGCCTTTCTCCGTATGCCCCGCCCGAAGCAGCTTCGAGCTCATCATCGGGGAAAGCGTGAGGGCTACGATCCCGGACACGATGACCGCGCCCGCCAGTGTGAAGGCGAATTCCCGGAAGAGCGCTCCCGTCAATCCCCCCTGAAAACCGATGGGCGCGTAGACCGCCGCCAGCGTGATGGTCATGGCGATGATCGGCCCTCTCAACTCGCGGGCGGCGTGGATCGCCGCCTCAAAGGGCTTCTGCCCCATGTGCAGGTGCCGCTCGACGTTCTCCACCATAACGATGGCGTCGTCCACCACCAGCCCGACGGACAGCACGATCGCCAGAAGCGTCAGGAGGTTGATCGTGAAGCCCGCGACGAGCATGAGGAAAACCGCTCCGATCAGGGAGATCGGGATCGCGACGATGGGAATCAGGACCGAGCGGAACGAGCCTAAGAACAGGAAGATGACGATGATGACGATGAGGAGGGTCTCCGACAGCGTCTTCAAGACCTCGCTGATCGCTTTGTCGATATAGAGCGTCGAGTCGTAGGGGATGCCCGACGTCATGCCCGCGGGCAGCTGCGTCTGGACTTGCTTCATCTCCTCGCGGACCTTTCGGATCACGTCGAGGGAGTTCGCGGTCGGCAGGACCCAGATCCCCATGAACGTCGCCGTCTGCCCGTTGAAGCGAACGTCCTCGTTATAGTTCTCGGCGCCGAGCACGACGTCGGCGATCTCGGAGAGCCGCACGACGGTTCCCTTATCCTGCTTGACGACCAGCTGCTTGAACTCCTCGACGGTCTGGAGATTCGTGTTCGCCACCAGGTTCACGGAGACCATCGACCCCTTCGTGCTTCCGAGCGCGGAGAGGTAGTTGTTGGCGCCGAGAAGGTCGCGCACCTGAGACGGCGAGATCCCGAGGGAGGCCATCTTTTCGGGCTTCAGCCAGATCCGCATCGCAAACACGCGCGCACCGAGGATGTCGGCGCGCTGCACGCCCGAGACGGCGGAGAGTTTCGGCTGGACGACGCGCGTCAGGTAGTCGGTGATCTGATTCTGGTCGAGATCCTTCGACGCGAAACCCAGGTACATCGATGCGAACTGCGTGTCCGCTGTCTGCAGCTCGATGACTGGCGCCTGGGCCTCCGGCGGGAGGTCGTTGCGGACTTGTGCCACCTTCGTCTGAATCTGCGTCAGGGCGGCGTTGGCGTCGTAGTTCAGCTTCAGGTGAACCGTGATCGTGCTGACGCCCTGCGCGCTCGAGGATTCCAGGTAGTCGATCCCGTCGGCGCTCGCGATCACCCGCTCGAGCGGGGTCGTCAGAAACCCGCGGACGAGGTCGGCGTTGGCACCGACGTACACGGTCGACACCTGGACGACGGCGATGTCGCTCCTCGGATACTGCCGCACCGAGAGCGACCGGATCGACTGGAGCCCCGCGATCAGGATGACGAGGTTGACGACGATCGCGAGGACCGGGCGCTTGACGAAGAGATCGGTGAATTTCATCAGGAATCCTCCGGCTTCGGGGCCGGATTGTTGCCGGGCTGCACCTTGTTGTTGACGTTGACGGCGGCGCCCGTCCGCAGTTTGAAGACTCCGGACGTGACCACCGTTTCACCCGGCTTGACGCCGGTGAGCACCGCGACCTGGTCTCCCCGCGAGTTGCCGAGCTTGACGAACTGCTGCCGGACGCCGAGGTATTTCTGTCCTTTGGGTCCCGTGACGTCTTCGACGATGAAGACGGAATCGCCGTAGGGCGCGTACTTGATCGCCGAGGTCGGGATCGTGATCGCCGGTTCCGCGGAACCGAGGCCCACATTGGTCTTGACGAACATGCCGGGCCGCAGCTTTCCATCCTTGTTGTCGAAGGTCGCCTGGACCTGGATGTTGCGTGTGGACTCGTTGACCACGGAGTCGATCGCCGTCACGCGCCCGTCCGCGGCGACCGCGTCTCCCCCCTCCGCCGCGACGTGGATCCCCGAGCCGACTTTGAGAGCCGCCACCTGCTGCTGCGGCACGCTGAAATTGACGTAGACCGGCCGGACGGACTGAAGCGGCACGACCGCCCCGCCGCCCTCGAGGTATTGACCGAGATTGACCTGCCGGATGCCCAGGACGCCGGAAAACGGCGCCCGGATCGTCTTGCGCTCGATCGTGGCGCGAATCTCGCCGGCCCGGGCCAGGGCCTGCTTCTGCTCGGCGGCGAGCCGGTCGAGGTCCGCCTGCGCGGAAATGCCCTGCTCGACGAGACCCTTTGCGCGCCTCAGGTTCAGATCGGAAAGGTTTCGCGCCGCCTCGGCCGCGGCGAGCTGGGCCTGCTCCTGCTTCGTGTCCAGGCGCACGAGCACGGCACCGGCGCCGACGGTCTGTCCCGACTCGAACTGGATCCTCTCCACGATGCCGGGCAGGTCGGCGCTCACCGTCACGCCGTGCACGGCGGTCACGGACCCGATCGAGCTCCAGGTCGTCGGCCACTGCTCCTTCTTCGCGATGACGGTCGTCACCGACTCGGGAGGCGGCTGGAACGAGGCGCCCTGCTTGATCCCGGCCTGGATCTGCCGGGTCTTGATGGCGGCAATGGTCGCAATGAAGATGCCCGCGACCGCCAGCATCAGAATCATTCGTCGTTTCATCGAATCTTCTCCATTTCGTTTCCCGGCTGGTCGTGAGACCCGCGCACTCGAAGGGGGCTTCGAGGCGGTCGGGTCAGGGGGCGCTCGGGAGCTTCTAGCCTATCAACCCGCACCGCATCGGTGTGTTACGCGAAATCCGCCGCCGGGATTCAGAATGAAGGGAACCTTCCGGTCCGTTTCGCGCGGTTGCCCGGGCGAGGGCCCTCAGAAATGCGCCCGGCGGCGTCGGGCTAGGCCGGATCCGGCGGCGACGCGTGCCGAAACTTCACACCTTCTTTACGCTCGGCCCCCCCGCGCCGGCGGCGACGTCCCTTTGCCGTCTATCTTCTGCCCATGATCGCGCCTCCAGCCGACCCCGTCGCGGCAGTGACCCACCCGGATCCTTACCCCTACTACGCGCGGCTGACCGCCGAACGGCCGTTCTATTTCGACGCGGAGCTGCGGGCTTGGGTCGCCTCGGGCGCTTCGGCCGTCACGGCGGTTCTCGAAAGCGTCTCGTGCCGCGTTCGCCCGGCGGCCGAGCCCGTCCCGGCGGGCCTTCTCGGATCTCCGGCGGGCGAGATCTTTCGACACCTCGCGCGGATGACGGACGGCGCCGCGCATCACGCTCGCAAACAGGCAGTGTCGAACGGCCTCGGCTGGCTCGATCCCTCCGCGATCGCGGCCGCCTCGGAAACCGCCGCTGCCGCGCTCTTCGACCGGCTCGGGCTGGATGCCGGATTTTCCCGCCTCGCCGACTACCAGTTCCAGCTGTCGGTCGAGGTCCTCGCCTCGCTCTTCGGCGCCCCGCCTCGAGAGAGCGCGGAGCTCGCGCGCTCGACCCCCGATTTCGCCGCGGCGCTCACGCCCGGCGCCTCCCCCGCTCAGGTCGCGAAGGGAAAGCAGGCGGCCGAAGCACTTCTCCATGTCTTCGAACCGCAAGAGCGCCTGGGCGTCCCCCCGGCTTCCCCGGAAAACCTGCGGGACGCGCTGGGGCTCGAGGCCCGCCGGTCCGGGGTGCCGGAGGCCGCCGCCGCGAACGCCGCCGGTTTCTTCTTTCAGGCGTACGACGCGACCGCCGGGCTCTTCGGCAATCTGCTGGTCGCGCTGGACGCCCGTGAAGATCTGAGGCGGGACGTCGGCGCGGCCGTCTCGGAGGGCCGCATCCCGCGCGGCGTCGTCGACGAGGTCGCCCGCCTCGACCCTCCCATTCAAAATACGCGGCGCTTCGTGGCCGAGCCCTGCGAGATCGCCGGATTTCAGGTGACTCCCGGCGACACCATCCTCGTGGTCCTCGCGGCCGCCAACCGCAACCCGTCGGCGAACTCGGATCCGGATCGTTTCGATGCACACCGGGGCGATCGCCGCGCCTTCTCGTTCGGGAGCGGAGCGCATGCATGCCCGGGCCAGGATCTCGCCGCCTCCATCGCGGCGGCCGGCGTCGCGGAGCTTCTGCGGCGCGGGATGGACGTCGCGCTCGTGACGAAGACTCGAACCTACCGGCCCTCCGCCAACGCGCGCATTCCGGTCTTCTCGAGCGGGATCACCGGTTGAATCGGTGGCGCGATTTTTTGGCGGGCGGGATTGGAATGTTCCTTCCGCGGACGAGGTTCGGCCCCTGACGAGGCGCGACGAGAAGGAGCACCATGAACCTGAGCGACCTGCGGCCCCTGGCCCTCGCCTGCATCGTCTCCGCGATCTCCGCCGTGTCGGCCGCCCAGCAGCCCACTCCCCTCCCGACATCTCCGCCAGTGACTCCGCCGGCGTCGTCATCGGCCGCTCCGCCGGCATCGGCCCCCGACGACGTGCGGATGATCCGGCTGAAGATTTCCGCCGGCGACCTGCCGAGCTCCGAGTCGATCCTGGAGTATCACCGGTCGGAAAAGGGTGAAGATGGCGACTATCTTCTGGGACTCGCCTGGGTCGCGCGCGGCGCCGCCTTGATGGGCGAGTGGACCACCGCCTCGAGGTACGCGAAATCGGCGCGCGAGATCGCCGACGCGGCGCTGAAAACGCCGGCGGACTACGACACCCATCGCGAAGCCGTGTACGCGCTCGGAACGGCGATCGAGGTCCAGGCCCAGACGCTCGCCGCGTCAGGGAAGAAGGCGGACGCGGTCCGGTTTCTGGAGGAGAGCTCGCGGGCGAGGGAGAGCGCGCCTTTCAACCTCCGCGCGCGCATCTGGAAGCGCCGAAACCTGATCGAGCTCGAAGGCAAGCCGGCGCCGGCCATCCGGGCCGAAGACCGCGTCGGCTCGGAAGCGCCCGATCTCGCATCGTTGCGCGGCAAGCCGGTCGTCCTCTTCTTCTGGTGGGAAGCGTGCGGCGACTGTCGGATGCAGGCCGCCGCATTCCGCCGCACCGTCGAGAAGTACGCCCCGAAAGGGGTCGCGTTCGTCGCCCCGACGCGCTTTTACGCGGCGGGGGACCACTCCGAGGAAAAGCAGAAGATCGAGAAGTCGTGGGCCGAGGTCTACAAGCTGAATGGATCCGTCCCGGTGCCGGTCAGCGATGAGGCGATGCTGCGCTACGGGGCCTCCGCGACGCCGACCTTCGTATTCGTCAACGGCAAAGGCGTGGTCGTCCGTTACTCCCCGACCCGGATGACCGAGGAGAGGCTGTCGGCGGCGATCGACGATCTGCTGAAGTAAGGACTAACCCCGCTCCCCCATCGATCGCGCCGGCCCGGCGGGCGACGCCGGCGGCACGGTGGGCGTCGGAGAGGGCGCGGGGACGGCCGTCGGGAGCAGGGTGACGTCGTGCAGGTGAAACGCGTGGATGTCGATCTCCGGAGGGGACTCCCGCGCCGGCAGATTCAGGATCGGCATCGAAAGGCCGAAGTGGAAGCCGGGTCCCCACCGGACACTGCCGCTGACCAGAAGCCCCGACGACGACGCGTCGTTCAAGGCGGACGCGCCGACGGGGGACGCGCGGCAGTTGATGGCGTGCCGGCAGCCGAAGATGGGTTGCTGCTGAGCCGTGGCCAGGGCGGAAACCATCGAAAACAGCGCTACGGCGGCGCAGGTGAAGAGCCATCGCCGGAGGGTCGTGTCCCACGCAACCGGCGGGCCCGCTCTCTTACTCCTGCGTCCACCCTCCCCCGTACGATGCTCGTCTCCGAAAACCTTCGGGATCGGCCGCCGTATCGAGCCAGAGGCCTGAACCAAATTCGGTTCGCCGAGGAAGAAGACATGACCAGACGAACCTCTGGAAAGGCATGGCCGTCGATTCTGATCGCGGCCGGGATCGCGTTCACGGGGTGCTCGACGAGTCGGCCGCAGACTCCGCGCGTCCCAGCTTCCCGGACCGTGGGGTCCGAGTCGCGCGCGGCCGTCGCCGATCTCGCCGCCAGGATCCGCCGGGCCGACTACGAAGGAAAGCGGCCGGAGCTCGCGCGGCTCTTCGCCGCCATGGCTCCCTACACGGATGGGCCATTCGCGGCACGCGCGCGCTACTGGCGGGGCTTCGCGCTCTGGCGCCGCGCCTTGAACGGGTTCAACGACAAGGCCGATCCGTCGGAGATTGCCGCGGACTTGAAGACCGCGATCCAGGAGTTCGAGCTCGCCCTGTCCTCCGACCCGCAGTTCACCGACGCCCGTATCGGCGACGCGTCCTGCCGGGTCAACCTCGCGTTCCTCGCGACGGGCTCGGAGCGGATGTCGGGGTACAAGAAACACCAGGAGCTCCTCGCGCAGGCGCAGCAGGAGGCTCCGAACAATCCGAGGCTCGCGTGGGTGCGGGGCGCGACCGAGTTCTACACGCCGGCGCAGTTCGGAGGCAGCCAGTCGAAGGCGATCGAAACCTATCGGGCCGGGCTCGAAGCCGCGAAGCGGGAGCGGGTGTCCGACGACCTCGATCCATCCTGGGGCGAGCCCGAGCTGTTGATGAATCTCGCGTTCGCGAACTTGAACCGGACGGATCCGGACGTCGCGGCCGCCGACCGTGACGCCCGCGAGGCGCTCGCTCTCGTCCCGTACTGGCACTACGTCCGGGACATCCTGATCCCGCTGATCGAAACGGCGAAGGGGAAGTCGAGCGTTCAGCGTTGAGCGTCGAGGGTGCGGACCCGTCGCAAGGCGGCTCAGAGGATCGGCCCTAGCCGCCTGGCGAGCGCGTCTCCGAGACGGTGCTGCCAGGACCGTTGCTGCCAGAGAGCGGGCGTGATCTCGACGGATTCCTTCAGGTCCGCTTCGAAAGCGTCGGAGAACACGTGGCCGGTTTCCTCGTCCAACATGAGGACGTTGCACTCGGCGTTGAAGTGGAAGGACCTGAAGTCCAGGTTGGATGACCCCGTCAGGGAAACGAAATCGTCGGCGACGGCGGTCTTGGCGTGGAGGATCGCGCGCCGGTACTCGAACACGCGGACGCCCCTCTCAAGCAGCTCGCGGAAGTAGCCGTGGCCGGCGTGCCGCACCAGCGGAACGTCGCTGCGGCCCGGAAGGAGGAGGCGGACGTCGACGCCGCGCTCGGCCGCGTTCCCCAGCGCGACGACGGCGCGCGACCGGGGAGCGAAATAGGCATTGGTGATCCAGATCCGGCGCCTGGCCGCGGCCGCGATTGCCGCGAGCGACGAGGCCATCTCCCCCGTGCCCCGGAACGGACGCGAGTCGAGCACGAGGATCGGAACGCCGCCCGTCGCGGGCTCGAGGGAATCGAGCACGACGGCGCTGCCTCCTGCCGCATGCCAGGCCTCCGTGAAGACAGTCGCCATCGCCCACGCGGCGGGGCCCTCGATGCGGACGTGCGTGTCCCGCCACGGGCCGCCGTGCGCCGAAGGCGTCGAGGACCCGTACTCGTCGCCGATGTTCATCCCGCCGGTGAAAGCAGTCGCCCCGTCGACGACGAGGATCTTGCGGTGATCGCGGAAGGGCTGGAGGAGGAGGTGGGGAAACAGAGGGTGGAAGAGGCGCACTTCGATGCCTCGGTCCCGCATCTCCTTCCAGAACTCCCGCCGCGTCGCGATGGAGCCGAAGGCGTCCGCGAGCACGCGAACCGTCACGCCTCGATCGACGGCGCGTCCGAGGCTTTCGAGCAGAGAGCGGCCCGTCGCGTCGTCCTTGAAGATGTACGACTCGAGAAGCACGTCCTTCGACGCCCCGTCGATCGCCTCGCGCATCGCTTCGAAGGTCTCGGGCCCCCGGAAGAACACCCGCACCCGGTTGCCGAACAAGACCGGAGACTCGTCGATCCTCTGCAGCAGGATCGAGAAGCCCGGATCCCGCACGCCTTTCGGCAGCGCGCCCGCGAGACGCCCGACGTTCGCCGCCCGGAGCTCCGGCGGCAACCTCCGGCCCGAGCGGGGACGGAGGACGGGGCGCCACCACCGCCGCTTTCGCTTCGGCTTCTTCATCGACGGCGCGCTTCAGCGTGCCCGGATCTTGAGACCTGCCGCGGCGTGTCCCGTCACGCGTGCCGCGAGCGCCGGCGAGGTCTCCCGGCCGCTCGCGAAGGCCGCCATGCACCCGGCTCTCATGGCCGGCCATCTTAGGCCTCGGGCCGCTCCAGCCTGGCGACGGGGACGTCATCGTCTTCCCGACGCCCTACGCATTCGGATCCTTTCCGGGCGAGTGGATCGACGTGCTCAGTTGATGGCGTTCGACGCTGCCGCGATCGTCCCGAAACACGGGCCGGTCATGCGCGACCAGGCGTACCCGAAGCTCCTCGTCGAGCGGCTCGAGTCCGTCCGGGCGCAGGCCGGCGAGGCGGTCCGGCAGGGCGCGTCGCTCGAGGAGACCCCCGCAAACGGGTCGATTTCGAAGTCTTTCGCCAGCGGATTGCCCGACGATCCGCAGCGCCGCCGCGCCTTCCCGAACGGGTTCGTCGCCCCATCGTCGACCGCGCCTGGCAGGAGGCGAAGGGCGCGTTCGCGCCGGAAAAATAGAGCCGCGGCCTCGGGACGCCGCGCGCCGTCAGAGGAGAGGGCCGCCGTGCGCAAGGAACAGGAGAATGAGGTCTGATCGACGGCGGACCTTGTGCTTGGCGAGCAGATTGGAGACGTGAAACTTCACTCCGCGCTCCGTGATCCTCAGGTCCTTCGCGATTTCCTTGTTCGACAAGTTCTGGAGCAGTCCGTTCAGGACCTCCTGTTCCCGGTAGGTGAGCTCGCCGGCCGCCCCGCCTCCCCGCGCTCGCCCGTTCGTGGCGACCGTCGCCTCCAGAAACCTCGTCAGGAGGCTTCGAGAGATCCAGAACCCTCCGTCCGATAGCGCCTCGACGGCCCGAGCGAGCTGGGCGGGGGCGTCCGAATAGGTCACGAACCCGCGGACGCGCAGCTGCATCAGCGGGAACGCATACCCTTCGCCCAAAGCCTCTCCAACGACGCAGATCGGGGCAGAAGGGAAGCGACCCAGGATCCTGCCGACGACCGCCGCCGTCGATCCCGGCCGCGGATGTGCCTCGACGACATACATGTCCGCCTCGGGCACCTCCGCGGCGATCGAGCTCGCCTCCGTCGCGACCCGCTGCTCCGCGACGGCGAAGACGGGCTCCGGGAGGAGACCGCGCACGATCTGGAGCATCAGCGGATGAAAGGAGAAAACACAGACCGACCGACGGGTGGCAGAGGGGGGCACGGGCCAGGAAATTGTATCGCGGAAAGACAGTCCATGCGGCTGACCCATGAAACACGCTCTGAAACCTGTCCCCGAGAACGGGGACGGACAGGGTCCTGCTGACCTTCCTGTTACGGTCCCGGACAGTACTTTTCGCGCGTTTCCGGCGCTAGCCTTCAGGTGCTTTTCCGGAGAACACATTGCTCCAGCCCCGACCGCATCGCGCTTGCCGACGAGGCGACGAGGGATTCGGGATGGTCGAACTCCTGATCACTCTCGTCCTTCTCGGCTTTCTGTGCGCGGTCACGGTCCCCCTCGCCGGAAAAATGATTCGCCGGGCGCGCACCTTCGGGGCGGTGGCCTCGATTCGACAGGTCTTCGCGGTCGCACGGCTCCAGGCAATCCGGCGGGGGGCGAATGTCGTAGTCGTCGCTGCGAGGTCGGCCGAGGGTCAGATCCGCCTGCGGACTTTTCAGGATCGAGCGAACGACTTCTCCCCCCTTCTTCCCGCCGACGAGCAGCTGGCAGCGGCCAACTGCCGGCAGGACTCGGGCACCTTCGCGACATCTCCTGCGACAGATGAGCCGACTCTCGGAGACGTCACGATCGAGACTTCGGTGCGCTTCTGGAAGTACGGAGGCACGCCGGACGACCTTCGGGGGGGAATGTCCTTCGATACCTACGCCGGCGACGCGGGTATCGCCGATCGCGTCGTCTTCCTTCCGACGGGCGGAATCCTGCGTCCGGAGGACCCGTCCAACTCTTTCCTGCCGACGGCCGCCGGAGGACGAGGCCTTTACTTCGCGGACTGGAGTGGGCTGAACTTCTTTCGCGTGACGGTCGACTCGGACCTCACCGGACACATTCGCTCGGACAAGTATCAGGACGGTCGGGGTTATGTGGCCAGTGGCTGGAGCTGGCTGTGAAGTCGCCCCGGCGGCGACTCGAGCGGGGGCTCACCCTCATCGAGGTGGCTGTCGCGATGACGCTCCTCGCTTTCGGCCTCCTGGCGATCGCCCCGCTCTTCGCGAGCTCCGTCAAGACGAACGCGTCATCGAACCAGCTCGGCAACGTCAATGCTCTGGCCGGCGAAAAGCTCGAGGAGCTGATCGGCTATCCCGCCACCGATCGGCGGCTCGCGATCGCGGACGGCACCAACGCGGCCGCCCCTCCGGGGGTCGCGACGACCGGGCCGGGCAGCATCGTCGCGGCGAATCCCCGATGCGCGAACGACCTCCCGCTCTGGTACGAGCCTGAAACGGGCGGCTTCTCTTTTTCGCCGTCCTCTCCGGGAGCGGAATGGCGCGTTTTTCCCTACACGCGCACGTACGTCGTCGAGCAGTGGGCCCCGGATCTCGCCACGCGAGTCGTCGCGCCGGCGACCTATTCGGTGAAGCTCGTCACCGTCACGGTGCGCCCGACCGAAGGTCCCTTCCCGGGACTCCGCGCCACGACGCAGTCCGAGTACGTCCGCTTCCGGGACGCCAGTGCGAACTAGAGGGAGAGTCGGAGTCCAGCGCGGCTTCGCGCTCGTCGAGGCGCTCGTAGCGACCGCGCTCGTCGTGGGTCTCGTCGCCGGTATCTACGGTCTTCTCGACTCGTCGTCGCGGCTGGCGAAGCAGGAGACGTCCGTGGCGGAAGCCCAGCAGTCCGTCCGCGCGGGGATCGGGGAGCTGGTCCGGATCGTTCGGCAGGCGCGTGCAGGACAGCTCTTCTACGCGAGCGCGATCCTTCCTGAGGCGAACAACGTCCCAGGGGGCCGGTCGATAACGGACACCGCCGGCGCGCGGCACTTCATCCGACAGGGGACCGACGCTCTCCGGGTTCGGGGCGTTCTTTTCGGCGACGAGTACGCGCTCACGTCGGGCGACGTCACCTGCAGTGGCGGCTGCGACGGGACATCGCTGATGACGATCACGATCCGGGCGACGGCCAACAGCGGCGTCGTCAACTACGCGTCGGGATCCCTGCCCACCCTGGCATCGAAGGCCCGCCCGTTCTTCTTCGTGATCGCCGACTCTGCCAGCCAGACCGTGACGGTAGGAAGCTCGATATACCTGGTCCCTCTCTATTACGTGGGCCGAGTCGAAGCCGCCGGGACCTGGTACACGCGGACGGCGGACACCTTCACGTTCACGATGAACCCGCAGGATCCCGCAGCGCGCGGGTTGAACGCAACCACCAGCGGGTCGCCGGCGCTTCAGAAGCCGTTCCTGTCGGGCGCCGTGGACGACGTGGTTCTGTTCGTCGACGAAGGACCGACCGACGCCTCCGGCAACGCCCGCGATACGCATCCGGTTCTTTCCGCCGCGATCTCGGACCCCTCTTCCGGCGCATTCGAGATCTCCCCGCTGGTCGGGGAAGTGGAGGATTTCCAGGTTGCGTACGGGATCGATGGCGCCGACGGATCGATCCCCGATCGGGGGATCTCCGCATCGGCGGTCGACGTCGCGAGCCCCAACGCAGACGAGTGGGTCGGAGACGTCGCCGGAGAGGTCGAAACGATGCTGCCGGTCTCGACGTCCGGAATCACTCAGGTCCAGGGATTCATCGACCGCAGCATTTCGAGCGGACCTCCGAACCCCTCTCTCGCGACGCCCGCGCTCCGATCGATCTGGCTCTCCCTCGTCGTCAAGTCCGCCGAGCCCGATGCGCGCTACCGAGGACCGGGCGCCTCCGGGATTCGAACCCTCGACTCGACCGCCGTCTCCTTCTCGAGCCCGTCCGTGACCGGTCAGGCCTACCGCCGCCGCATGCAGTCCTTTTCTGTTGCGATGAGGAACTACCAATGAGACAGACCACCCGAGCTCGATCGCGGACAAGGAGGGTTTCGTCGCAGCGCGGTTTCGTCCTGTTTCTCGCGATGTTGATGCTGTTTGTGCTGACGATCGCCGGAATCTCCCTGATGTTCACGTCCGCGAGCGAGCAGAGTCTTTCGAGCCATCAGACCATGGTGTCCAAGACCTTCTACGCGGCCGACTCGGGCGTTCAGTACGCCACCGCGAAGCTCGCGACCGACGCCAAGTACGTCGGGGGAAGGCTTCCCGTGGGACTCTCCGCGCATTACCCCGGAGGCACGTCAGCCGACATCCAGGTCACGGTCACGAGGCCTGTGAACGTCGGTTACACGATCCATCCCGGAGACCAGATCCAGTCGTCGGGCGCGAGTTATGGATCGAACCAGATCGTCGAGAATTACTACAACTTCACGTCGTCCGCGCAGGCGCCGTCGATTCAGTCGCGAAAGACGGTCACGACAGCCGTGGGGATCTACCCCCAGCTGCTCGCGATTCCAAAATGACGAGGCTCCGGATTCGCCGGGCGGCCTTCGCGGCGTTTGCGGCGCTCGGGGTGCTGCACGCCCGGGCGCTCCTGGGGGACGACAAGGATCTGCTGAAGCGGGGTTCGGTCCCTCCGAACGTTCTGATCGTCTTCGGCAACTCGCAGTCGACCAATCAGCCGATCCAGGGATCGTCCAGCGCCTGGGATGGGGACGCGGATTCGCCGTCGAGCAAGCTCGGCGCTGCCAAGCGGGTGCTGCGGCAATTCGTGGCGGACAAGCGGGGCAACTTCAACGTCGGACTGACGAGCTTCGCGCACAACCCCAATGCCGGCAGCATCTCCATATACGGCAAGCACTGGCTCTACTCTCCGCTGTCGGACGATTTCCCGTCGGAGAGCTGGAAGGAGCCGGCGGGGACGATCGAGCGATGGGGGCCGGGCGGCGAGGGCCCGTGCACGAGTCTGCAGTCGCCTTCCTGCGCGGGTGCTTCGTCATTCTTCGTGACGCTCGCCGCAAACGCCACTGTCGTCGGCCCCTTTTTCGGCCCTCGGGGCAGCGTCGCACCCTTCGTCTACCTGAACGGAAGCGCGAGCTCCGCGTCGCGCCGGATTCGCTCGACTCTCACGCGAGGAGCGTATGGAGACGCCTTCACGGACGGGACGCTTTCGGCGTATCCGCTCCCCGGCCCTCCGCCGCACTCGATGGAAGTGACGAAGGAATATCAGGAGAAGGTCTCGGGGATCTGGCAGACGATGACGCGGACTCCTTCGGGCGATCCCGGCACCGTGACAGTGGCTTACACGCCGCCCGCAGTCCTCGACGCCGATTCCTTCTTCACGAGCGCTCCCTCGGCCGGAAGTGAGATCGGGTTCCTGAACGACCCCAGGGGCGACTTCGCCGTCGGCTCGAACTGCTCGGGCTGGGAGTTTCAGGTCAACAGCGCACCGCTGCCGCTCGTCAAAGTTCCCCGAGACTACAAGTGGGGCGCGAGCTGCCTGCCCCCTCAGGACTCCTATCCCTGCGTCTCGCGCATGATGCGTCCTCAGGGCGTCCTCTCGAGCTACGACCCTGCGACCGGCGCCTTCTCGACGGCAGACCACGACAACCCGGGTTACGCAGGCTCCGGCAGCCGGTTCGCGGACGGATGCGATTCCGCGTTGCTCGGAGCCGTGGACGCCGGCCTGAACGTCACGGAAAATCAGGCGATCCTGACGACCCGCAATGGTTCCCAGGCGCCGATCAAGGACCTGCTGAAGAACGTCTACGACTACTTCAACACCTCCTCGATCGACGGCTTCCAGAATGGCAAGCGGCTCGACGATCCCGATGCGAGCTGCCGGCATTCCGTCGTCATCCTGATCTACGACAACTTCAACGGCTGTCAGAACGACAACTGCTCCTTTCTGACGAATTTCGTGCTGACGCCCTTGAAAAGGATCGGCGTGCCGGTGTTCGTCATCGGATTCGGAGCCGGAGCGGTTGCCGGCTCCTCGACCGGCGTGTGCATCGCGCAGAACAGCGGCGCGGTCCTTTCGGATGGAAGCATCGGGTACTTCCCGGTCTCGTCCTCCGAGGGGCTGCGTCAGGCACTCTCGGACATCTTCTCGATCGTCAACGAAGGGTCGAAGGACTTCGCCTCTGCCACCGTTTCCTCCGTCCAGGCCGGCGCGGACCAGATGGTCTACCTCGCGACGTTCAACGCGGCGAAGAACCGGTCGATCTGGAACGGGCGGGTCAACGGCTACCGCCTCGACCCGCAGGGATCGGTGCAGCTCGGTGTGAAGACGATCGCGGATCCCAACGATCCCAATCGCGGGCTGACGCTGCCCGCGCCTTCCAACTCTCCGGCGTCGCTGATCTGGAACGCCGGGCAGAACCTCGCGCAGACTCCGGGAACAGGCGCATCGAATCCGGCGGCGGTGCTGTTCCCGGGCGCGCCGCTCCTGACGGGAAGCTACGCCGACAGCTCGAACGACACCGTGACGATGATCGCCACGCGCTTCTATCCAGGCCGCAAGATCGTCTTCTCCCTTCCGGCGTCGATGCCGGCGCCCCTCACGACCCTGCCGCTCACCTCCGCCGGCGGCGTCCCGGAGGCTCGATGGGACATGACGTACTCCCCCGCGGCACCCTGGTGGCCCGCCGTCAAAGCCCTGCTCGGTCCGCAGACCGCGCCCCCGGGCGTGTTGTCGCCCGCGCTCACGGACACGGATGCCGGCAATACGCTCCGATTCATCTGGGGCGACCGCGACGCCGTCATGACGAC
Organism: Acidobacteriota bacterium; assembly: GCA_020199905.1. Lineage (GTDB taxonomy): Bacteria > Acidobacteriota > Thermoanaerobaculia > UBA5066 > Gp7-AA6 > JALYUA01. The sequence goes on along the minus strand of JAIVJS010000022.1, from coordinate 13,489 downwards.
GACCGAGGCGAGCCAGCGTTACCAGGGCTTGAAGCTGGGCGACGTGTTTCATTCGACACCGGTGGTCGTCGGCCAGCCGGGCGACTATCCATACTACGTCGCCAACCTCCACTCGTATCAGAAGTTCTATCGTACGTATCGGCAGCGACGCCGCGTCCTGTTCCTCGGCGCCAACGACGGCCTGCTGCACGCTTTCGACGCGGGCGCCTTTGCACGCGATCCTTCGATGTGCCGCGCGCTCTCCGACGGGAGGACCCCGCCCTGCTATGACCTGGGCACCGGCGCGGAGCTCTTCGCGTACGCCCCGCGGTCGGTCTTCCAGAATTTCAAACGCCTGAAGGACGCAGCGGGCCCGCAGACGAAGGCCGACGAGTGGACGGTGGATGGCGGTCCCGCGGGCGCCGACGTGTTCACCGACGCGAACCACCCGGGAACGCCGGATCCCGCGCGGCGCGCGTGGAGGACCGTGATCGTGGGCGGGATGCGCGAAGGGTCCGCCTTCGAGGGGACCGCGGGCGCCGCGCCGCGCCACTCCTCCGGCAGTTATTACGCGCTGGACGTGACGCAGCCGGATGAACTGGTCACCGACGGCTCGGGAGCGGTAGTCCCCCCGGCGACTCCGCCGGGATACACCGCCCCGAAGTGCTTGAACGCCTCGGGCGACGCGAGCTGCGGCCGGGACGCGTCCGACCCCGCCGTGCGGGGCGTCCAGCCCGCGCGCGCCTGGCCGACCGTCCTCTGGGAGATCAGCGACGCGGGCGACGCCGACGCCCCCGGTTCCCCCGGGGCGGGATATCCCGACATGGGCGAGACGTGGTCCAAGCCTGCCGTCGGCCGCGTCAAGATCTGCGTCTCCGATTGCGGGAGCACGAGCTCTCCAGCCCCCGGGTTCGAAGACCACTATGTGGCGATCTTCGGCGGCGGCTTCGACCGCGAACGGTCCAACCGCCGAGGCAACTGGCTGTACATGGTAGACATCGAGACCGGGCGCTCGCTCTATCGCGCCAACTCGAGCTGCGGTGTCAACTCGGGTACGGGAGGATGCGTTCCGACCTACTTCGGTTCGATACCGTCGGAGCCCGCAGCGCTCGATTTGAACGGCGATGGGTACATGGACTTCGTCTACGTCGGCGATACCCGCGGCCAGCTCTGGAGACTGGACCTGACCGATCTGCGCCAGTCGGCGGCCCCGACTGGCGGCTCCTTTGGAAACCAGCTCGATCTCGCGGCCGGCTCCGGGAAACCCTTCCTTCTGTTCCAGGCGCCGCAGCCCGGCTCACCCGCGACGGTGCCGTTTTTCCCCATCTACTTCCGTCCCACCGCCGTGTCTCTCGGGTATACCTCCGGCAACCGGGCGATCATAGGTATCGCATTCGGCACCGGCGACCGGGACGACATCCTGGCAACCACCGACACTTCGAGCCTGACGTACAGCCAGAGGTTCTACTACGTTCTCGACGACTCGAATTCCCGGACGAGGACCGAAGCGGATCTGGTCAGGATCGCCTCTTCGACCTCGCCGAAGTCGATCGTTCCGGCGCCCCGGGGATGGTTCCTGAATCTCGCGCCCGGAGAGCGCGTGATCACCGACTCGCTGGCGATCAAGGGCGTCATCAGTTTCTCGACATTCAATCCCGGCGTCGGCGGAGCGTCCAACGCGGCATGCGGAAACCCGCTGCGCTGCGGAGGAGCCGGAGGCACCGCCCGTTTCTACAGCGTGCTGTATTCCAATGGCGACCCGTATGTGGGAACGGACCGCGGCGAGACCCAGACAAACTCGACGTTTCTGACCAATCCGATCTTCTACACGTCAGAGGACCAGCAGGGGCACATCTTCTACACGTCGGACAACACCGTCACGATCAAGCCGGTCCCGGGCGGAACCAGAACAACGGTCAAGGACTGGAAGGAGAGATGAAGACCGGTCGGTGAAGGCCCTGAATCATCGAAGCCCGCGTCGCGCGAAAGCCGCCGCCACGGGCAAATCGATCGAGGGCGCCCGAGGCTCCCTTTTCCCCTCCTTTAGGCTGGAATCCGGCGAGGCCTCGATCCAGGAAATCGCCGAACCCTTCGAGATGAGCCTTCCGGCGGTCTCGAAACACCTGAAGGTCCTCGAGCGCGCCGGCCTCATCTCCCGGGGCCGCCAGGCGCCGTGGCGGCCCTCCCGTCTTCGTGCCGATCCGCTCAGGGAGGTCGCCGACTGGCTCGAGAAATATCGACGATTCCGGGATGACAGCTTCGATCGACTGGACGATTACCCGGCAAGGGTTCAAACGAAAGGAAAGAGTCCTGGCCGAAAAAAATGATCCAGCGGCCGCAACGGAGCGTCGGACGCTCGTCATCACCCGCGTCTTCGATGCCCTCCGAAGCCTGTGTTCGAAGCGGGGAGGCATCCTGTCCGGCTGGCGCAGTGATCGGGACCGAAAGGCTTCACGGCGACGGCGCTCGAGATGGACGTTCGCCCCGGTGGACACTGCCGAATCTCGATGCGCTCGCCCCAGGGCACGTACCACGGGGCGCACGGCGTTCACCGGGAGGTGGTCGCGCCCGAACGGCTCGTCCTGACCCGGGCGTGGGAGAAACGGGACGGATCCCGGGACGGGAGATGGAAGTTTCGGTGGCCCTGGAGGACCCTCACGCTGCGTCAGGCGGAATTCGAGACCGTGGAAGATTGCGACGATCACCAGGATGGCTGGAACGAGGTTTTCGACCAGCTCGCCGAATATGCTTGGAATGCCGAAAAGGCAATGATCGAAAGAGGAGGAGTCATGCTGTCAGACAAGGACGTCCGGGCCACGATCGCCGTGTCGGATCTCGCCGCGGCGAAGAAATTCTACGGAGACACTCTCGGCCTGACCGCCGTCGACACCGGCGATCGCGAAGTGCTCGCGTTCAAGACAGGAAGCTCGCGTCTCATGGTCTACCGGTCGCAGTACGCCGGGACGAACAAGGCCACGGCCGCAACGTGGACCGTGGGCAACGAGGTCGACGCCATCGCGAAAGCTCTGAAGGCGAAGGGCGTCGTGTTCGAAAAATACGACATGCCCAACACCACGCACGAAGGCGACGTCCACGTCTCCGGAAAGATGAGAGTCGCCTGGTTCAAGGACCCCGAGGGAAACATCCTGAGCATCGTCGCCGCGCCGGACGGCAGCTAAGCGGCGCGCGATCGCGCGAGTCCTCTCGAGCCTCTCTTCCGGGGCTCGGCGGCTGAGCCGCCGAGGAAAAGCCGGCAGGAAGATCGGGACGGACCTCGTCGCGGACGATGTCATGAAGGCCTCCGCGTTCGTGTTCCGCTCCGGGAGCAATCCGCCCGGCGTTTTCAGTCCACCCAGCCAGCGATGAACAGGTTCGTCTCGTGGCTCGCCGGGTCCGCGCGGTTGCTCGCCCAGACGATCCACCGGCCGTCCGGCGAGAAGTGCGGAAAGCCGTCGAAGCCCGGCGCCGTCGTGACGCGCTCGGGAGATCCGCCGCCGTTCTTGTCCGTCATCCAGAGGTCGAATTCGCGCCCCTTCGGGTCGCCGACGTTTGAGCTCCACACGATTTTCTTTCCGTCCGCGGTGAACAGCGGGCAGAAGTTCGCGGCGCCGTTGTCGGTCAGCCGGCGGACGCTGGTGCCGTCGGCTTTCATGACGTAGATGTCGAGCTTCGTCGGGCGGATCAGGCCCTGCTTCAACAGCGCCCGGTACTCGTCGAGCTCCGCGCCCGCGGGCCGGCTCGCGCGCCAGACGATCTCCGTGCCGTCGGGGCTGTAGAACGCGCCGCCGTCGTAACCGGGCGTCGAGGTCAGGCGCCGCACGTTCTTTCCTTCCTCGTCCATCTCGTACAGGTCGAGGTCGCCGTCGCGGTCGGAGGTGAAGACGATTTTCCCGCCCTTCGGGTTCCACGTCGCCTCGGCGTCGTAGCCGGGGGATTTCATCAGGAGGCGCGGCGAAGATCCGTCGGGGAGCGCCGTCCAGATGTCGTACGTCGAGTAGATCGCCCAGACGTAGCCCGTCGACCGGTCCGGCGGCGGCGGGCACGCCGCGCCGCCGCCCTCCGTCGACGAGTAGACGATCCGGTCGCCCTGCGGATATCGGAAGTAGCCGCAGGTCGTTCGGCCTTTTCCATCCGACACGCGCGTGCACACGCCGCTCGTGAGGTCCATGACGAACTCCTGGTCGCACGCGGCGCCTCGAGGGGTGGACTGGTAGATCACTTTGCGGCCGTCCGGGGAGAAGTACCCCTCCGCGTTCTCGCCGCCGAAGGTGAGCTGGCGGATGTCCCGGAAATGCGCCTCACCCGCGCCCCGCCGCGCCCGGGGAAAAGGAAGACGGGGAGCCGGGCGCCGGCGTCCGGGCCGCCTCGGCTGGCGCCCGCCTCTCGCCGAGCGTCGCCTTGAGGGTCTTCTTTTCGCCGCCGCGCTCGACGACGATTTCGATCGTCTCGCCCGGCTTGTGGTCCTCGAGCGCGTAGGTCATGTCGTAGAGGTTCGCGATCCGGGTTCCCGCCATGGCCAGAATCCGGTCGCCCCCGCGGATGCCGGCGAGGTCCGCCGGTCCGCCCGCGCGGACGTCTCCCAGGAGGACGCCGCCCTCCGTCGATTCCATCGCGCGGAAGTCGGGGACCGTGCCGAGGTACGAACCGTAGCCGCGGCGGTCTCCCTCCATCGGCGGCGCGGCGGCGCTCCGAGCGTACGTCGGGGTAACGCGGCCGAGCGCCAGCGCCTCGGAAACCCGCGCGGTGAAGTCGATCACCTTCGCGGCGCCCGCGGCGTTCACCGAGTCCGCCGTGTCCTCCGGCGTGTGGTACCGCTGGTGCGCGCCCGTGAAGAAGTGCAGCACGGGGACCTGCTTCGCGTAGAACGACGTCTGATCCGACGGGCCGTATCCATCCCCGCGACCCAGTATCTTCAGGCCCGATTTTTCCCCGAGAGAAGAGATCGCCGCCGTCCATTCCTTTGCGGACTCGGTGCCGAAGACGATGAGCTCGTCGTCGTGGAGGGAGCCGACCATGTCGAGGTTGACCATCGCGCGCACGGTCTCGAAGGGAAACGGCGGATGGCTGACGAACCAGGAGGAGCCCGCCAGCCCCATCTCCTCGCCGGAGAACAGAGCGAAGACCAGCGTGCGGCGGTTGGCCTGTCCGTCCAGCGCCGCCGACAGGCGCTCGGCCGCGAGCAGCACCGCCGCGGTCCCGGAAGCATTGTCGTCCGCGCCGTGGTGGATCGCGGTCGTGTTGGGCTTCATGGATCCGGCGCCGCCGTATCCCAGGTGGTCGTAGTGCGCGCCGATCACGACGACATCCTTCCCGAGCGGGCCTCGTCCGGGAAGGATCCCCGCGACGTTCGCCGCGTTCACGTACGAAGCGCGCAGCACGACGCGTCCCCCGACGCGCACCCCGGTCGCTCCTGCCGAGCGCGGCTTCGCGTCCGCGTCGACCGCCTTCTGAAACTCATCCAGCGAGATGCCCGCCGCCGAGAGCCATGTCCGGGCGACGGAGAGGCGGACCTGGAGGACGGGAATGCCGGCGGGACTCTCGGGCCCGTCGTTTCTCAGGACCGGCAGCTTGTCCTTGCCTTCGTCCTGAAGAGGCCCGTCGACGAAGATCACGGCGACCGCGCCCCGCTCCCGCGCCTGCAGGACCTTGTATCGCGGAGCGGACCAGCGGCTCGGGCGCCGGCCGTCAAACTTCGACGATTCGTCTTTCTCCTGCGGCTCGTACCGGAGCATCAGCGCGACCTTGCCTTTCAGGTCGACGCCCGAGAGCTCGCGGTAACCGAGCGGAGGGGCGTCGATCCCATAGCCCACGAACGCGATCTCGCCCGAGAAATCGCCCGGTGAAGAGAAGCCGAGTGGGGACCAGCCGGAGTCGGCCACGCCGGAAAGGCGGTTGCCGGGCTCGAGGGCGACTCCGATCTTGACGTCGAACGGCTGGCGATAGGAGCCGCCGAAGGCGGGGCGCAGCTTCATCGAGCGAAGCTGGCCCTCGATCCAGTCCGCCGCCTTCTCCAGGCCCCGCGTCCCGAGCCCGCGCCCCTCCATGTCGTCGGACGCGAGCACGGTGACGTCGCGCGAGAACTTCGCGGCCGTCTCGTCGGACGAGGGACCCTGGGCCGCACCCGCGAAGATCGGAAGAGCCAGCGCGGCAACTCCCAGCCATCGAAACCGGCGATCGCCGTTCATCCGCGAATTCTAACGGTCGCGCTTCGGCTGTCCTCGACCCATCCGGCGATAGCATCGCAAATTGTTTTTGGAGGATACGGCTTCGGTCAGGCGTCCTCGCCGCTTCCCTGATCGGGCCGAATCGGGAGCCGAGCGACCAGGGAGCGAGACGGCCGCGGTACTCCGCGGTCAAGGAGATAGGGAATCGGGAATCGAAAGCAAAAAGACCCGCCACTCAACAGGAGAACATATGCCCCGTCCCCCGCTGCCTCCCTTCACGCGCGAGACTGCGATCCAGAAGGTCCGCCTCGCGGAGGATGGCTGGAACTCGCGCGATCCGGAAAAGGTGTCGCTCGCCTACACGCCGGACTCGCAGTGGCGCAACCGCGCGGAGTTTCCGAAGGGCCGGCAGGAGATCGTCGCATTCCTGACGCGCAAGTGGGCGCGGGAGCTCGACTACCGGCTGATCAAGGAGCTCTGGGCCTTCGATGGAAATCGCATCGCGGTCCGCTTCGCGTACGAATGGCACGACGACTGCGGAAGCTGGTTTCGCTCCTACGGAAACGAGAATTGGGAATTCGACGGCGAAGGACTGATGCGATACCGATTCGCGAGCATCAACGACCTGCCGATCCGGGAATCCGACCGGCTGTACCGCTGGCTCCCGGGCCGCCGCCCCGATGATCACCCCGGATTGAGCGACCTCGGCCTCTGAGGGAAGGACGGCGCCTCGCTTTCGACGGGATCCTCCGGGCCTTCGTCCCCGCGCAGGAGGCGGTCGCCCTCCGGGGATTCCGCGAGCGCGGCTCTCTCGGTAGGCTCGCGCCCGTGACCGCGTTCTCGAGACGCCCGAAGAGGGGATCGTCCAGGTGTGCGTGGCGCATCGCCTCGTGGCATCCCTGGTGCCGGCGATCCGGGCGGCTCGCATCCGCTCGATCCGGGCCTCCTGGACGAGCAGTCACCTTTTCTCGGCGAGCGCCAATTCTTCGGATTCATGCAACTCGGGGGTTGCGTTTTGAATCCGTATGTGCCAATATGCAATCTGGAGGTTGCACATGGGCCAGGACCGTATCGAGAAGAAGATCGTATTGAAAGCGCCGAGATCCCGGGTGTGGCGCGCCCTCTCGGACTCGAAAGAGTTCGGCCGCTGGTTCGGCGTCGAGCTCGAGAGCCCCTTCGCGCCGGGCGCCCGCGTTCAGGGACAGATCACATTGAAGGGCTACGAGCACGTGAAGATGGACATCACGATCGAGCGGATCGAGCCGGAGACTCTCCTGTCCTATCGCTGGCATCCCTACGCCGTCCAGCCTGGGGTGGATTACTCCGCCGAACCCACCACGCTCGTCGAGTTCACGCTCGCGGAGGTTCCGGGGGGGACCGAGCTCACGGTCCTGGAGTCCGGATTCGACCGCATTCCGGCGGCGCGGCGCGCCGAGGCGTTCCGCATGAACGACACTGGATGGGCCTCTCAGCTCAGGAACATCGAGCGGCATGTCTCCTAGCGCCGCCCCGGCGAGGATCGAGCGCGCCCGGTCCGTCTTCTCCGCCCTGGGCGACGAGACCCGGATGGGCCTCGTCGCCCGGCTGTCGTCCGGCGGCCCGCAGTCGATCGCGCAGCTGACGACGCGGACGGACGTGACCCGCCAGGCCATCACGAAGCATCTGGACGTCCTGGCGGGCGCGGGCCTCGTCAAGGACAGCCGCCGCGGCCGGGAGCGGATCTGGGAGCTCGACTCGACCCGGCTGACCGAAGCGGGCCGCACTCTCGATCAGATTTCGCGGCGGTGGGACGAAGCCCTGGATCGCCTGCGGAAGTTCGTCGAAGACTGATCCTTTCTTCCCCCCCTCTCCCCGCGCCGGGGAGAGGGGCGGGGTGAGGGGCCGGGCCCTTCCTCCCCTCCCTTCGACGCCCGATTTCCGATCTCGTTGACTGCGGAATACCGCGGCGTCTCGTCCGATCCGGCTTCCCGTCATTTTTTTTCCGCGGCCGTGTCGATCTCGCCGGCCCTCGTTCGTCGTGATAGCAGAGCCGGGGATTCGGCCGACAAGCCGTCCGGGGCCCGGCTCTGAAACAGAAGGAGAAAGACATGCGATTCATGGCGATCGTCAAGGCGGACAAGAACTCGGAAGCGGGTGTTCTCCCGGACCAGAAGCTGCTCGCCGACATGGGGAAGTACAACGAAGAGCTGGTGAAGGCCGGCGTGCTCCTCGCGGCCGAGGGCCTGCAGCCGAGCTCGAAGGGCGCCCGCGTCCGGTTTTCCGGAGACAAGAGGACCGTCATCGACGGGCCGTTTTCCGAGACGAAGGAGCTGATCGCCGGGTTCTGGCTGATCCAGGTGAAGTCGAAGGAGGAGGCGATCCAGTGGGTGAAACGCTCACCCAATCCCTTTCCCGGCACCGAGTCCGAGATCGAGATCCGTCAGGTGTTCGAGGCCGAGGACTTCGGCGCGGACTTCACGCCGGAGCTTCGGGAGCAGGAGGAGCGGATCCGCGCCAAAGCGGCCGAGAACCAGAAATAACGGCGCCCTCCACAAGGCGCGGCAAGCCGTCAACGAAGAGGAGGCACCACCATGGCGGCGAGCGGAAAAATCGTCTGGGTTGGCCGCGGGATTTCGATCCTGGTGTGCCTCGTCTTCCTGATGAGCGCGTTCATGAAGTTGAAGGGCGGGCCCGAGCTCGCCCAGGGCATCGCGCACATGGGCATCCCCGAATCCATGGTCGTCCCGCTGGCGATTCTCGAGATCGCCTGCGTCGTGATCTACGCGATTCCGGCGACGGCCGCTCTCGGAGCCATTCTCCTGACGGGGTTCGTTGGCGGCGCCATCTGCACGCACTGGCGGGTCGGCGACCCGTTCATCGTGCAGATCGTGCTCGGAATCCTGATCTGGTTCGGCCTCTACCTCCGCGAAGACCGTCTCAAGGCGCTCATCCCCCTGCGGACTTCCTGACCGCCGGTCTTCCCGGAGCGCGGCGCTCGCGCCAAAGAAGAGGTTGCGCGTCAGGTCGATCGGCCAGTTTTCCGGGCGAAAGCGCCCGGGCGCCGGCTCGCCATCCATTTTTCAAGGAGAGAAGCCATGCGTTTCATGATGCTGTACAAGCCCGGAAGAGAGACCGACGCTCCGCCGACGGAGAAGGAAAGAGCGGACTTGGGACGCCTGATCGGAGACATGGCGAAGGCCGGCATCCTGATCTCGACCGACGGACTCCAGCCGAGCTCGAAAGGCGTGCGCGTCCGGATCTCGGGACGCGCGTTCTCGGTGATCGACGGCCCCTTCACGGAGACGAAGGAGCTGATCGCGGGATTCGCGATCGTCCGGGTGAAATCCAGAGCGGAAGCGATCGACTGGGCGAAGAAGTTTCTCGAGGTCGTCGGCGAAGGCGAGTCGGAGATTCGCCTGATGCACGACGAGCCGGCGTTCGAATCCTGATCCTCCGATCGCGCGCTCCGCGGTGACGGCGTCTCATCACCGGACGCCGTCACCGCCTCCGCCGCGAGGAGCGGGCAGACGATCCCGCCACCGCACGATCGCGGTTGCGTGGAGCGGGTAATGCCCCCAGGCGTCGAGCCTCAGCCGGCGGCGGAAACGCGTCTCCTTCGTGAAGAGGTCCTCCGGCGCGCCGCGCACGTACGCGATCAGCCGCTCGTGGGTCTCACGGTGCCGGAAAAGAATCTCTGCGAGCGGGAGATGCTTTCGCCCTTCGGTCATGAGCGCGTTGAACGCGTCGATGCCGCCGTAGCGCACGCTGTACCGCGGCGGCCTCCCTCCTTCCCGGATCTGCGGAAGGTGTTTCAGCGCCTCCTCCTCCCACCAGGAGACGTGCGCGATGACGTCGCGGACCGACCACGTCCCCGAGACGCCAGGGACGAGCAGATCGGCTTCCGATAATCCGGCGTAGGAATTTTCGAACTCGCTCCACCCGGCCTCGAGCCGTCGGAGCACGTCCCCGGTCTTCATCGTCCCTCCGGGCGGCGGCGTGCCCGGCTACAGCGCGTCATGGAAGATCACGCCCGCGGTGTGCCGCCGCCCGGAGCGCACGCGGCTTACCCCGTGCCGCAGGTGGACGCGATAGTGGCCGCGGGTCCCCTTCACCGGGCGGTGACTCACGGCGAAGATCACGGCGTCTCCCTGCCGGAGAGGCACGACTTCGGCCCGCGATTGCATGCGCGGCCTCCGCTCCGTCAGCACGAACTCGCCGCCCGTGAAGTCGCGGCCCGGCTCGGAAAGCAGAAAGGCCGCCTGAAACGGGAAGACATGCTCGCCGTAGAGATCCTGATGCAGGGCATTGAAATCGCCCGCGCCGTAGCGCAGGAGCAGCGGCGTCGGAAGAACCTGGCCGGCCGCGTGGCACCGCGCGAGGAAGCCATCGAGGGCGACGGGATAACGCGCGTCGATTCGAAGCGTCTCGTTCCATCGGTCCGCGACGGGAGCCAGGTGGGGATAGATCGCGGCGCGCAGCGAGCGGATCACTTCCGGCAGCGGGTACGAGAAATATTGATATTCCCCGCGCCCGAAACCGTGCCGCGCCATCACGACGCGGCTGCGGAACCGGCCCGGGTCCTCGTAGAGCCCGGCGATCGCATCGCACTCTCCCGGCGAGAGAAGCCCGGGGACCATCGCCCACCCGCGGGCGTCGAGATCCTCCCCGACGCGCGCCCAATCGATCGCGTCGACGCGCTCCTCGATGCTCACGACGGCCGACAGAGCCTCCGCTCGGGAGGCGCGCCGGGTCTTCCGGCCGCTCGCATCCGGCCGGCAACGTTGACAGGCGCGAAAGCCCGCGCGTCGCGCGACCTCGGACGTCACGTGGAAGCGGACGTTCTTCGGAAGCGGAAGTTTCGCGGAACACGACGGAACGCAATAGACGCCGGTCGTCGCGACCGAATAGAAGAACGCGCCGTCGGCCGCCCGATCGCGCGCCACGACCGCGCTCCAGCGAGGATCGTGCTCCGTGGGAGAGGATTTCGGGTCGAGTCTCCGGGTGGCCGCGTGCGACGTCACGATCGCCTCCTCGCCGTCTTCGAAACCTCCGAGCGTTCCTGGGCCGACCAATCTACCTGTCTCCTCTTCGGGTGCTCGCCGTTTTCGGACATCTGAATTCGGACGCTAAGTGACTCTTACGATGAGCCATGAAGCAGGATTGTGCTGTCCGAAAACGGCTCAAATGAGGGCCCGAAATGGGCTAAAGTGACATTTCGGCGTTCAGCGTCCGATCGAGTGACCCAGAACTGCCAACGGAGAGCTGACAACTGACCTCATGACGCCTGACCCCGCCGCTCTCTACAACGCGTATGCGTCGCGCGATCCCCGCTTCGACGGGGTGTTCTTCATCGGCGTGACGTCGACGGGCATCTACTGCCGGCCCGTGTGCACGGCCCGCACTCCGAAGGCGGCGAATTGCCGATTCTTCGAGAGCGCCGAGACCGCGGAGAAGGCGAATTTTCGCCCGTGCCTCCGCTGCCGGCCGGAGCTCGCGCCCGGCAACGCCCCGGTGGACGACGCGCGCCGCATCCCGAGGCTGATCGCGCAGCGCATCGAAGAGGGCCTGCTCGATGACGGCGCGGGACTGGAGACCATAGCGAGACAATTCGGGTGGAGCTCCCGCCAGATCCGGCGTGTCGTCCAGAGAGAGCTCGGTGTCTCTCCGATAGAGCTCGCTCAGACGCGGCGACTCCTCCTCGCCAAGCAGCTTCTGACGGAGACGTCCCTGCCCGTGACCGAGGTCGCGTTTGCGAGCGGCTTTTCGAGCCTGCGCCGGTTCCATGACGCGTTCGGCAAGCGGTACGGCCTCGCCCCGTCGGGCTTCCGAAACGCGGCCGACGCGACGTCACGCGGGCCGCGGCCGTCGGAGTCCTTCACGCTGCAGCTCTGTTATCGCCCGCCGTTCGACTGGGCGGGGTTGATGCGGTTCCTGGACGCCCGCGCGCTCAAGGGCGTCGAGCGCGTGGACGAGGCCTCGTACTCCCGCACGATCCGGCTCGGCGCCCACACGGGCTGGATTCGGGTGTCCGATGCACCCGAGCGCCGCGCCGTCCTCGTGGAGCTCCCGCATTCTCTGACGCCCGTCCTCCCCGCGCTGCTCGGACGACTGCGCCACCTCTTCGACCTGACCGCGAGGCCCGACGTGATCGCCGCTCACCTGACCGGGGACCCTGTGCTGAACGCCTCGGTCTCGGAAAATCCGGGGCTGCGGGTCCCGGGCGCTTTCGACGGCTTCGAGCTCGGCGTCCGGGCGATCCTCGGGCAGCAGATCACGGTGAAAGGCGCGAGAACACTGGCCGGCCGGTTCGTTCAGGCCTTCGGCGATCCGATCGTGACGGCGGACGCGGCGCTCGACCGGCTCTCTCCGACGCCGCAGCGGGTCGCGGCCGCGGCCGTGGATCAGGTCGCCGCGCTCGGCATCGTGCGCACGCGCGCGCGCAGCCTCATCGCTTTCGCGGAGGAGGTCGCGTCCGGGCGGCTCAAGCTCGATCCCGGCACCGATCCGGATCTCACGATGAGGCAGCTCGCGGCTCTGCCCGGAATCGGCGCGTGGACCGCGAACTACATCGCGATGCGGGCGCTCCGGTGGCCCGACGCGTTTCCCAAGGAAGACATCGTCCTGCGTCAGAGGCTCGGCGGTGTCACGGCCGCGCGGGCGGAGGAAATTTCCGCGCGATGGCGCCCGTGGCGCGCGTACGCGACGCTGCACCTCTGGCGCAGCTCCGGTCCGGTTTCGGGGCAAAAGCCGGCCGCCCCTCCCGTCGGCGGCATGCGATGCTCTAATCCGCTGCCGTGACGGCCACGGAGACTCACGAAGCCATCGACGCGGTCTGGAGGATCGAGTCGGCCCGGTTGATCGCCGGCCTCGCGAGGATGGTGCGCGACGTGGGCCAGGCCGAAGATCTGGCGCAGGACGCGCTCGTCGCCGCCCTCGAGCGGTGGCCGGAGGACGGCGTCCCGGACAACCCGGGAGCGTGGCTCATGGCGACCGCGAAGCACCGGGCCATCGACCGCCTCCGCCGCCGAGCGGTCCTCGATCGCAAGCACGCGGAGCTCGGACGGGAGATCGACGGAAAGCAGGAGTCCGTCGTGGCCGAGCTCGAAGCGGCGATCGACGACGACATCGGCGACGACCTCCTGCGGCTGATGTTCACGGCCTGCCATCCCGTCCTGTCGATGGAGGCGCGCGTCGCGCTCACGCTGCGCCTGCTCGGAGGCCTGACGACGGAGGAGATCGCGCGCGCGTACCTCGTCCCGGAGGCGACCGTGGCGCAGCGCATCGTTCGCGCCAAGCGCGCCCTCGCGGACGCAAACGTGCCTTTCGAGGTGCCCCGCGGAGGCGAGTTCGCCGCCCGGCTCTCCTCC
>JAIVJS010000115.1 GCA_020199905.1 Acidobacteriota bacterium | reverse complement strand
GCCTGGCCGTAACTCCCTCGGGGGTGACGGGCCGGGCGGCGCCGCCATCGAGGCCCTGCACGAAGACGCGCGGGGGCTTTCCCGTCTCGTGGCCGTTGAACGCGATGCGCTTGCCGTCGGGCAGGAACGCGCCGAAGCCGACGGAGCCGGAGCGGTCGATCGAGTCTTTCGGAAAGGTCTTCGGCTGGCCGGCGCCGGTCGGCAGGAGCACGAGTGTCGCGGGCGTCGTCCGGATCTGGTTGGTCAGCACCCACTTCCCGTCGGGTGAGACTGCCACGGTGTTGCCCTCCCCCAGCCGCACCGCGGCGGAGCCGTCGAGCTTGCGCAGATAGACGGAGTACCCCGGGCCGCCGGCTTCCCCCTGCTCGCTGAAGGCGATCGACTTTCCGTCCTCGAACAGCCGCGGGAAGTTCGACCATTCCAGATTCGAGAGGTCTCGCTCCTTCGCCTCTCCCGGAATCAGGCCGATCATCCCGACCCGTGCGTTGCTCTGGTCCAGGAGAACCCGCCCGTCGCGGGAGATGTCCTGGAGCAGCAGGCCCGCGGGGGCCGCGAGGACGGCGCGCTCGCGTCCGGCGAGCGAGACGGCGTAGAGAGCGCGCGAGCTGCCCGCGCGGGTCGCCGTGAACCAGATCTCTTTGCCCGAAGCGGACCAGGCCAGGCCCTGCACGCTTTCCCATCCGTCGGAGAGCGTCTTCTTCTTTCCCGCGAGATCGATCACGGCCACCGCCCCACGGTCGTCGCCCACGAACGGGTGGTCGAGAAACGCAATGGCGTCTCCCTTCGAAGAGATGCGCGGGTGACTGATGTAGCCGGTGGTCTCGTACAGCACCTTCCCGGCCGGAAATTCCAGGCGGTAGCGCCATTGCGGCGCGCGCACGACGGCCTGGCTCGCCCCGTCCGGGGACCATTCCGCGCTGGCGACATCCTCGAGGATCGCGCGCGACGCGCTGCCCGACAGCGGCGCCTGAGAGAGCGTGCCGGCCGCAGCGTAGCCGATCCCCGAACGCATCGAGCTCAAAACCAGCATCTCGCCCGCCCGGGAGATCGCTTCGATCTTCCCCTCGGGAAGGGCCAGCTTCAGCGATTCGGGATTCTCTATCCGGGTCGAATAGAGCTCCGCTTTCGGGGCGCCGTCCCATTGCGCCGAATAGATGATCGTGTTTCCGTCGGGGGCAAAGCGCGCGCTCTGGACCGGTCCGCGGCGGAAGGTGAGCCGGTGAAAGCTCGGCCTGGTTTCGGGAGGCGCTTTCCAGATCAGGCGGCCGGCGAGGATCCCGATCGCAACGGCGGCAAGGATGGCCGCCATCGCCAGGCGCGACGGAAGGCGCGCGGGCGCATGCGCGTGGATGCCGATGCCGGACTTCGAAGACCCAGGGCGCGGCGCCGAGACATCCGAAAGCGCGTCGAGCGCGAAGGCCACGTCGTGCGCGGAGTGAAACCGTTGTTCGGGGTTCTTCTCGAGAGCGTGTCGGACGATGCGGTCGAGGCCGGGCGAAATGTTGGCGTTGGTGACGGAGAGGTCCGCCGGCTCTTCCCTCAGGCCGATGTCGTGGACCGCGGTGATGTTGGGATGGTTCAGGACTCCGGCCGCTCGCGCCTCGAGCTCGAATCGGCGCAGGCGATCCGGATCGGCGGAAAAGGAAGCGGGCAGGACCTTGATCGCCACGTCGCGTCCCAGGCGCGCGTCCTTCGCGCGGTAGACCTCACCCATCCCCCCGGCGCCGATTGGCGCGAGGATCTCGTAGGGACCGAGGCGCGAGCCGGGTGTCAATGGCATGGAGTGCGGGGATTCTATCGGTTGCCGGCTAGAGAATGACCGAGGGGGCCTCAGGAGCGGGGCGCCAGATCGGGGTCGCCGTCAATGCGCGCGGCGTGCTCCGCATGAGCGGCCGGGAAAACCGGCGCGTGTCGGACGGAGACAGGGCGCACAGAGGAAACATTTTTTCGACGGCGATGATACGGGACCGCCTCGAGCGGCAGTTCGGGGCGTTCGTCCTCGCGATTCGAAGGAGGGAGCGACGGGGTCAGTCTTGAATTGATGTCTTCTGTCGCCAGGAAAGCCCCAAAAACATCAAATCAAGACTGACCCTCCTGGTCGACATCCCCGCTGTAGGATCCTCGCAGACCTATGGGGGCGGCGGGACCAATCGAGGTGGAAAGGAGAAACCAGCCATGCAGAAGTCTACGAGCGGAGCGAGGACGAAAGTGAAGGAGCTCGAGCCTTTCAACAAGCGGAGCGTCGACATCGAGCGGTTCAAGCCCGACCTGTCGGAGAAGAAGCTCGCCAGTCTGTTCGGCCTTCCGCCCGGCTTCTCGCTCGACTTCCTGACGATCGACGCCCTCGGGATCGCGCGGACCGTCGGAAGGGGCCGCACGAACCTGACCTTCATCCGGCCGACCATCGTCCAGGCGGATGCCGCGACTCCGTTCGCGAGCTTCGACCGGCGCGAGTCGCCGGGCTCACCGCTCTTCGGCGGCCACCGACCCGCCGCCTCGCGCCGTCGTCGTGTGCAGGCCCCACAGCGCGAGCGCGAGCACGAGGCCCATCGCGATCGCGCCGATGACGTACCAGGCCGAAGGGTCCGGGGTCATCACCCAGTACTCCAGCCAGTATTCGCAGGTGCGGCAGACGAGCGCCGCGAGCAGGCCGAAGCGGATCGCAATCATGACGAGAAGGCCGGTCGTCACCGCGGCCATCGGCAGCGTCACGGCCGGCAAGGGCGCTTCCAGGGAGTTCGCCGAGAAGAGGACCGCCACGATGATCGCGGCGAGCCACTAAGCGCACGAGGCGCCGGACGAATACGAGGAACATCACGAGCGCGAGGACCCACCAGATCGCGTACCCCGGGGAGATGATCAGCCACGCGACGCCGTTCCGGACGCTGGACGGATCGCTCAGGAGGCCGTGCGGAATCGGAGGAAGCTCGCCGAGCCAGATTGGGATGTAGCGGCGGATCGGGCCCATCAGGATCCCGATCAGGGCGCCCGCCGACGCGCCCACGACGAGATCCCGTCCGACGAGCGGATCCTTCCAGCCTCCGGCGACGAGACGCGCCACGAGATGAGCATCCCGGGCCAGAGGCGGCGCATGATCGGCTCCAGCGCGGCCTCCTCGCCGCATCGGCGGCGATATATTGCGCGCGGAGGAAACGGCCAATGAGAAATGCAGCGAAGACGGTTCTGTTCCTGTTCTGTTTGACGCTTCCCGTGACGGCGTTCGGTCAGGCAACTGCCCCGTCGAATGCCCCGGCGCCGGCGCCCACGGCGGCGGCGGCCCCGACCTTTCAGTCGGATTGGACTTCGGACGTCGAATTCGTCGGCAAGAGGCTCGTCGATCTCTCCAACGCCGTTCCAGCGGACAAGTACGGCTGGCGGCCGGCTCCGGGAGTCCGGTCGGTGAGCGAGGTCTACATGCACGTGACGGGCGCGAATTACATGCTTCCCTCGCTGGTCGGCGGCAAGATGCCCGAGGGATTCGACCGGACCTTGGAGACGAAGGTCACGGAGAAAGCCAAGGTCGTCGATTGGCTCAGAAAGTCGATCGAAAACGCGAAGGCGGTCGGCTCCGGGGTGTCGAATGCCGACCTCGACAAGAAGGTCTCGGTTCCCTTCCTGGGCGGGCGCGAGTTGAGCCAGCGGCGCATCCTGATGATCGTGCAGACGCACCTGCACGAGCACCTCGGCCAGTCGATCGCCTATGCCCGATCCGTCGGCGTCACGCCCCCGTGGTCGGAGGCGGAGCAGGCGCCGCCGGCGAAGAAATAGCGCGTTCGAGCGTTCAACGCCGCTTTCGGCTCGCCGCCGCCTTGCGCACCGTTCGGGCGGCGGGCCTCGTTCTTACTCCCTCGGCGCCCCGGTTCGGCCTGGTGAGCGCCAGATCCCTGTTCGACTGAAGATTCATCCAGAACTGCGG
>JAIVJS010000052.1 GCA_020199905.1 Acidobacteriota bacterium | reverse complement strand
CCCTTGGGCTGCCCCGTCGAGCCCGACGTATAGATGACGTAGGCGAGGTTCCCGGGAGCGGCGTCCGGGAGGGCGGCGCCGGCGCCCTGCGCGGGACCGGATCCTCCCGCGTCGGCCTCGGCGTCTTCGAGCGTGAGCGTCGCGCACGGCCATTCCTGCGAAGTTTCCGCGATGGCCCGCGCCGTCAGCAGCACACGCGCGCCCGCATCCTGGAGCATGAAGGTCCGGCGCTCCGGCGGAGTCGAGATTTCGATCGGCAGATAGGCCCCCCCGGCCTTCCAGACCGCCAGAAGCGCAACGACGCTTTCGATCGACCTCTCGAGCAGAATGCCGACCACCGAGTCGGGACCGACCCCCAGATTGGCCAGCCTTCGCGCGATCCGATCCGCCTGCGCGTCCGCTTCGCCAAAGGTCAGGCGGCGGCCTTCGCCCGCGAGCGCCGCCGCGTCCGGCCGTTCCCGGGCCTGGCGTTCGAAGAGGCGGTGAACGGGCGTGGCGTCCGGCGCCGTTCCGGCGCTCTCATTGAAGCCGGCGACAAGCCGGTGACGCGGCTCCCCGCGAAGGATCGGCAGCCGGGCGACCGGTGTCGAGGGATCGGCGATCCCCCCCTCGAGCAGGGTCTCCAGCGCCGCGGCGAAACCGTCGATGTCGTCGGCGGCGAATCGTGCGGAGTCGTAATGGAGCGCCACGGACAGGGAATCCGCCGCGCGCGTGCAGGCCACACGGAGCGTGAAGCCGGGCGACTCCACCTCGATCTCGCGCACGGCGAACGCCGCGCCCTCCGCCGCGAATGGCGCCGGCAGGTCGCGGAACTCGAACCCGACGGGAGACCAGCGGCGTTCCGTTTCCGCGCCGGACGCCGTCCCGTCGTCGGGCGCCAGATATTCCTGCCAGAGCTCCTGATCGGCGAGACGGCGGTCGAGCTTCCCCGCGAGGCCCTCGAAAGTCTCCGTCTCGGCGACCTCGCACCGGAGAGGCAGCCAGCGGGACAGCGGCCCGAGCGCCGCCTGGAGCTCCTCGAGCCTCCGCCCGTCTGACCCCCGGGCGAGAAGGAACTCCGACCGGTCGGTGTAACGCGAGAGGGTCGCAGCCAGCGCCGCGAGGACAACCGCCGAAGCGGAGGCCTCCATGCGGGCGGCCGCTTCGCCCAGGGCTCCGGCGAGCGCGGGGGCGAGCGTGAACGTGCGGGACGCCGTCCCGCGGTTCGCGAGCGGCTGGCGCACGCGCTCGAACGGAAGGTCCAGGAGCGGAGAGCCGTCGGCCAGAAAGGCCTTCCAGTAAGTCTGGCCTGCCGCCGACATGTCGCTTTCGAGCAGGTCGTTCAACCACTGTGAGAGATCCGCGTATTGAACCGGCGCGGGGGCACTCTCCGCCGACTTTCGCGCCGCGGCGTAGATCTCCGCGATGTCCCGCACCAGCAGCTCGAGCGTGCGGCCGTCCGCGCACAACGCGGGGAGGGCGAGCCGGAGCAGGTGCCGGGAGGGCGACATCGAGACGAGCTCGACGGCGGAGACCGGTCCCTCGGAAATCCTCGAGCCGAAACGGAGCGGTTCCAGTCCCGTGATCGACTCCGGCGCCGCCGCATCCCGCCGCACGGACACGGGTTGCGGGTCGGCGATGACCTGCAGAGGCTCCGACATGCCGGAAAGAGTCGGGAAATAGGTCCGGAGAACCTCATGCCTCTTCCATGCCTCATCGATCGCGCGAAGCAGCGAAGCCGCGTCGAGCTCGCCGTCGATGGAAACCGAGCAACGCGCTGCGGGCAGACGGTCGGCGCGGACGCCGCGCCAAACGGCGCGCTGCTGCGGCGAGAGACGGAACCCTTCGAGGACCTCGGCGCTCATCCGGCCGCGGCTCCCGCTTTTCTGGTCCCGTGGGACTCGGTCATGCCGACGACGATCCTCCGGGGGCCCGAAAAAGGCCGCCGCCCGTGCGCGGTCAGCATGTTGTCGACGAGGAGGAGGTCGCCGGCGCCCCAGGGGAACGCGACTGTTTCGGACCGAAGAACCTCCCGCACGTGCTCGAGGGCATCTTCCTCGATGGGCGAGCCGTCGCCGTAGTACGCGTTGCGCGGCAGATCCTTCTCCTCGAACATCCCGAGCAGCGCCTCACGACCCTCCGGCGGCAGGCCCGAGACGTGAAAGAGATGTGCCTGGTTGAACCAGACTTCCTCCCCCGTCACGGGATGCCGCGCCACCGCGGGACAGAGCTCTCGCGTCCGGAGCCGGTCGCCGCCGAGCCACTCGCACTCGACTCCATGCTCCCGGCAGAGTTCCTCCACGCGGGCCCTGTCCGAGGTTTCGAAGACCTTCTGCCAGGGCACGTCGAGGCCCTCGCCGTAGTTGCGGACGTAAAGGATCTTCCTGTCGATGAAACGGGAGCGCACCGCCGGATCGAGTCTCCGGAAGACGTTCCGGCTGTCGCCGAGCGGCGTCTCTCCCCCCTCGGGAGAAGGTTGCAGGCAGAGGAACCAGATCTTGAGGGGCCAGTCCTGCGAGTACGACATCTCGTTGTGGAGAGGAATCTCCTGGTGCGCCGGATACTCGGTGGATGTGTAGACGTTTCCACTGACGTGGCTCCGGGGAGTCGACCCGAAGGTGTATTCGAGCAGCGGTCCGCCGACCGCCAGAATCAACCTTTCGAACTTCTCGACCGAATCCACCTGGAATCCGCGAAAGAGGATCGCTCCGTGGGCGAGCAGGTCCCTCTCGATCCGCTCGCGATTGGTCGCGGCCCACGCGGCGATGTCCACGCCCGGCATCCCGGGCTCGACCAGCAGGGGCAGCGGCCCCTCCGCCCGCAGGGGGCCCGAATGGACGAGGGACTCGGCCGAGACTCTCTGCACCCGGCGGCCGGCGCCTCCCGGTTTCGGGGCATCGGGACGCGTGGCGGCCGGACGCGAGCCCGAGGCCTCCGGAATTTTCTTCTCGTCGTTCACGGGCGAACCGCCTTGCGCCGGCCCGCCTCGAGCCGCTTTTTCATTTCCAGGTCCATGTCGCGTGGCTCCGCACTCCGTCTCCTCGCCCGTTCCGCGTCGATCCTTTCGTGAAACCGGGTCAGCGGGGCGTCCGGGGACGACCCGGCCTGAGAGAGAGCCACTTCGAGCTCTTCCGCAGGACGGAGAATTGTTTCGCGATCGAACAAGTCATTGCCGTACTCGAGCGTGGCTACCATGGCTCCCGTGAACTCCCGAACCGTCAAGAGAAGATCGTGCCGCAGCGCGGCGGACTCGACCCGCAAGGGCCGCACCGCAAGGTCGTCCAGCTGAGGTCCATGCACCGGCGCGTTGTCGAGGACAAACCAGATCTGGAACACAGGATTATAACTCAGGCTCCCCGGCACTCGAAGCTCGTCCACGCTCCGTTCCAGGAGCACATTCCCGTGCGCGTTCGCGCCGAGGACCGACTCCCCGACCCCGGAGAGCACTTCCCGGAAGGCGGGCGCCCCGCCGGGGTCCGCCGCCGGATCGGATCCCGGCGTCATCGCGAGCCCTCCGGCCGGAAGGCGCCCCGAGGAACTCCGCGCCCTTCCCTTCACAGGCGCACGGCCTTCCGCCGACTCTCCTTCAACCGGAGCACCGAATCCATTTCGGCTTTCTGACGGCGCCGTTGCTGCCGGTCGCGCACCTCGTCGTCGGTCGAATCCCGCAGGGTCGAAAGAGGAGCGTCCGGCCTCTCGAGGATCCGGGTCAGCAGCACCTCGAAGCGGTCCGACAGCCGCTCGATCGTCGAAAAGTCGAAGATGTCGGTCGCGTAGTCCCACTGAATATTCAGCCCGGAAGACGTTTCTTCGGCGGACAGCTGCAGATCGTGACGGATGGCTTCCGTTTCGAGCGCGACGTCCTCGACGGAGAGACCGGCGAGCTCGGGGGGCGGGCCGCCCGAGTTCTGCAGGACGAACCAGACCTGAAAGACCGGATTGTGGCTCAAGGTCCGTTCGACCTTCAGAGCATCGACGAGCCTCTCGAACGGCACTTCCTGATGCGTGTAGGCGCCGAGAGCGGTTTCGCGCACGCGCTGCATCAGCTCGCGAAACGACGGGTTCCCTTCGAGCCGGAGGCGGAGGACGATCGTATTGATGAACAGCCCGACGACCCCTTCGGTCTCGATGCGATTCCGCCCGGCAACCGGTGATCCGACGACGACGTCTTCCGAGCCCGTCTGATGGGACAAGAGGACCCCGAGGGCCGCGAGCAGCGTCATGTAGAGGGTCGACCCCTCGCGGCGGCCGAGCCCGGCGAGCTCCTCCGACAGCCCGACCGGAATGTCGAACGAGAGCCGCGCGCCTTTCCCGACGCGCGTCCGCGGGCGGGGACGGTCGCCGCGCAGATCGAGAACGGGAGAAGAATCCCGAAGCACTCCCGTCCAGTAGAAGAGCTGCCTTTCGAGGACCTCGCCCTCCATCCAGTTCCTCTCCCAGACAGCGAAATCTGCGTATTGAATCGGCAGCGAAGAAAGGGGTGACGGCTCGCCTCTCACGAAGGCCCCGTAGAGAGCGCTCAGCTCGCTCGACAGGATGCCCATCGACCAGCCGTCGCAGACGATGTGATGAACCACGAGCAGCAGAATGTGATCTTCGGGACCGAGGCGGAACAGGATGGCGCGAAACAGCGGTCCCGTCCGCAGATCGAAGGGCCGGCTCGCTTCCTGATTGACCAGCCGCAACGCGTCTCTCTCCCGGTCGGACGGCCGCACTTCGGCCAGGTCGCGGACCCCGAGAGGGACGCGTTCGGCCGCGTGAACGAGCTGCACCGCGCGGCCTTCCCGATTTTCGAACGTGGTCCGCAGCGACTCGTGGCGGGCCGTCATCGCGAAGAGCGCTCCTTCGAGCGCGGCCGGATCGAGAGCCCCTCTCAAGCGAAGCGCGCGCCGCGAGTTGTAGGAGGAGGCTCCCGGATCGAGCTGGTCCAGGAACCACAGTCTCTGCTGGGCAAAGGAGAGCGGGATCTCGCCGCCTTTCGAAACCGCCTCGAGCGGCGGCGGCTGATTTCCGAGCTCCGTCTGCCGCGCGGCCTCGATCCGAGGAGCGAGCTCCGCGATCGTCGGGCCTTCGAACAGGTACCGCAACGGCAGCGTGACATGAAAGTAGTCGCGGACGCGCGAGAACACCTGAGTGGCGAGAAGCGAATGCCCGCCGAGCTCGAAGAAGTTGTCGTCGATGCCGATGCGATCGCGGCCGAGAAGCTGCGACCAGATGCCGACGAGAACCTCCTGGACCGGAGTTCTGGGCTGAGCGGCTCCGGCCGATGCGGCGGCGGGAGCGGGCAGCGCCCGGCGGTCGATCTTTCCGTTTGGGGTGAGAGGGAGCTCGGCGAGGAAGACGAAGACGGCTGGAACCATGTACTCCGGCAGCGAAACCTGGAGCCCCTCCCGCAACGCGGACGCCGACGTGGCCTCGGCGGACGAAGGCACGACATAGGCGACGAGGCGTCGGTTTCCGTCGTCATCGCGCGCCAGCACGGCGCACCTCGCGACGCCGGGCAGCCCATTCAGCGCCTCCTCGATCTCGCCCGTCTCGATGCGAAAACCGCGAATCTTGACCTGCTGGTCGAGCCTTCCCAGGAACTGGATTTCTCCGCCGGCCAGGAAGCGTCCCCGGTCGCCGGTGCGATAGAGGCGACCTCCGTCCGGCCCGTAGGGATCCGGAACAAACTTTTCGGCCGTGAGCCCGGGCCGTCCGAGATACTCGCGCGCGACGCCGACTCCGCCGATGAAAATCTCACCGGGAATGCCGGCAGGGACCGGCAGCCCCCGCCGGTCGACGATGTAGACGCGGGTGTTTGAGATCGGCCGCCCGATGCTTGGAGCCTCCGCATCTTCCGCCATGAGGTCGACGGGTCCGGCCGTCGCGACCACGGTCGTTTCCGTCGGGCCGTAGTGATTGACGAGCGCGAAGGAGAGCGGCCTCGCCGGCGGGCGCCGCAGCTGATCGCCGCCGGTCAGGAGGAATCGCAGCTCCCCCGAGGGAGGCTCACTCTCGTCGAGCATCGCCTGCGCGAGCGGCGTGGGGACGAAGCTGACGGTGATTCTCTTCTGTTCGAGCCAGCGGCTCAGCCTCGCCGGCGACATTCGCGTCTCCTCGTCGGGAAGGTGGAGGCTCGCGCCGGAGGCGAGGTACGGCCATAACTCCCACACCGACGCGTCGAACGAGGGCGACGCCAGCAGGGTCCCCCGGTCCGCCGGCGTCAGCGCGTACGCGCGGCAGTGCCAGGCGGCGAGGTTCACGGCGCTCTCATGCTCGACCGCGACCCCCTTGATCCCGACCACGGCTTCGGGACCCACGCCCCTCTGTCGCAACCGCCCCGCCACCGCGCCCGCTCGCTCGTTCAGCTGGCCGTACGTGAGGGACCCGCCGTCGTCTTCGACCGCCGGCGCGGCCGGGTCTTCGAGCGCTCGGGCCTCGAACAGCCCGTGGAGAGTGCGATCGCGCGGAAAGTCCGCCTCCGTCGAGTTCCAGTCGACCAGAACCGTCTGGAGCTCGTCCGCGTCCATGCATGAAATGGAAGAAAGCGGAGCCGACGGGGCCTCCCGCATGCGGGTGAGGAGTGTGCGCATGTGGCGCAGCATCCTGTGGATGTCCGCCCGATCGAACCGACCCTCCTCGAAGTACGCGCCGATCGCCAGCTGATCTCCGGGACTGACCTTGATCGTCAACGGGTAGTTCGTTCTTTCGTATCCGCTCTGCGCCGTTACGCGGAGACGGCGCTGACGAATCCGCAAAGCGTCTTCGACCGGGTACGTCTGGACGGCGAGGATGCTTTCGAAGAGCGGCGTGCCCCGAGGAATTTCGCTCCAGGATTGAACGTCGACGAGGCGGCTGAACTGATGATCGAGTAGCTCCGCCTGCTCGTTCTGCAGTCGCGTGAGCCAGCCGACGACGGACTCGTCCTCCGGCACGTCCACCCGGACGGGAAGGGTATTGATGAAGAGCCCGGCGATCGATTCCACGCCGCGGAGAGCGCCCGGCCGCCCGGCCATCGTCACTCCGAAGACGACGCGATCGGCGTCGCCATAGCGGCTCAGAAGAAGCGCCCACGTGGCTCTCGCCAGCGTGCTCAACGTCAACCGGTGCTCCTGGGCGAACGACTGGATTCCCGCAGTCTCTTCCGGAGGGAGGAGGACGGTTTCCTCCCCATAGTCCCGGCGGACGCCCTCGCGCGAAGCCACCCGGCGGGCGATACCGATCTCCGTCGGCGCCGATATTCCGGCGAGCGCGCCACGCCAGAACTTCTCCGCCGGTTCCGATCCCTGCTCCCGGTGCCAGGCGATCAGATCGCGATACCTCCGCGCGGGAGGCAGATCGACGGTCTGTCCATCGCGAAGCGATTCGTAGATGGAGAAGACCTCGTTCAGAACGAGCGAGGTCGACCAGCCATCCAGCAGGAGAAGGTGAAACGTCCAGACGAAGAGGTGGGAAGAGTCCCCCGTGCGGAGAAGCCGGAGGCGCATCAGCGGAGCGTCGGCGATATCGAAGGGGGCCAGGCGATCCTGCTCGAGAATCGTCTCCACCCGGGCGGTCTGTTCTTCCGCCGAGAGAGGCCGGATGTCTTCGAAGGCCCAGGGCAGATCGACCGAGCGCAACACGATCTGGACCGGCTCCTCCGCCTCCTCGAGGACGAAGCCCGTGCGAAGAACCGGATGTCGTTCGACGACCCTCCTCCAGGCGTCCTCGAAGGCGGCGGCGTCGAGCGGAGCGTCGATCCTCGCCGTCCACTGAAGAATCGGGGGCTCCGCTTCCTCCGAGTAGAGGCTGTGAAAGAGCATCCCCTCCTGCATCGGGGCGAGGGGGTAGATGTCTTCGATCTTCGCCGGGTTCATTCGAACGCCCTCATTCCTTTCCGAACTTTCGCAGAATACGGTCGAGCCTGTCCTGTTTGAGGGCCGCGAGCGGAAAGTCGGAGGGCGTGAACTCTGTCTCGGCGGCGGAACGGCAGTGCGCGACCAGAGATCGAAGAGCGTCGAGAAAACCGGCCGCGAGACGCTCGACGGTGGCCGTCTCGTGGAAATTGGCGCTGTAGGTCCAGTCCACGCGAAGGGACCCCTGCAGGACGACGGCTTCGACGTCGAGCAGATGGCGGCGCTTCGCCGAAGGAGCGTGGATCGGGCCCGCCGATCCCTCGACGGGAACGAGAAAATCCGAGCCGGAAAGACCCCGGTCGAACTGACCCAGGTAGTTGAAGCTGACGTCCGGGGCTCCTGCAGGAGCGCGGCCGTCTCCTCTCGACCGAGGTCGACCCGCAGCCGCTTCGCGGAGGACTCCGAATTCGGGCCCGCCTCACGATCGCGAGGGAGGGGCGCTCCCGCCTCGCTCTGCGTGATCCAGAAGTCGAGCTCGCGGACGATCGAAGGCGAAACCGCGTGAGCGGCGAGAAGGCGCGCCCACTCCCGATACGAGGTCGTCTTCGGGAGGAGGACGATCGGTCCGCCGCCGGAAGCCGCACGATACGCCGCCTCGAGATCCTGCGCGAGGATGTGCCACGAGACGCCGTCCACCGCCAGGTGATGGACGATCGCCAAAAGGAGGGCCGGCCGGGCCGGGCCTCGATCGAAGAGCGCGATCCGCACGATCGGTCCCTTTTCGAGGTCGAGACTTCCCTGAAGGGAGGCGGCTTCGCCCTGAAACGCGTCGTCCTGCCGCGGCGGCGTCAGCGTGGAGAGATCGAAGAAGGAGAGCACCTCGTTCTCTTCCACGGGGGCGAGGGACTGCCGCGCTTCGCCGCCTGATCCGGACAGAATTCTGAGGCGCAGAGCGTCGTGGTGCTCCAGCAGCGCGGCGGCCGCCCTCCGGAGGGGGGCCTTCTCGATCTTCCCGGGGACTTCGAAGAGAAGCGACTGATTGTAGTGATGACGGGTCGCCGTCTCGCCGCTCAGAAACCAGCGCTGTATCGGCGTCAGCGGAACATCCCCCGTCACGGCCCCCTGCTCCGCGAGCACGACGGGGCCCTCCGACGCCACCGCCGCGAGCTCGGCGATCGTCTGATGCTGGAACATCTGGTTGGGAGTCAACCGCAGCCCGGCCTGGTTGGCGCGGGCGGTGATCTGGATGCTCAGGATCGAATCGCCTCCGAGCTCGAAGAAGTTGTCGTGCATGCCGATGCGGTCGACCTTCAGGACCTGGGACCAGATCTGCGCGATCCGGCGCTCCGTTTCCGAGCGGGGCCCGACGAACGCGTCGGGCAGGTCGGGCCTCGCGGTCTGAGCGTCCGGGAGGCTCCGCCGGTCGAGCTTGCCGCTCGGCGTCATCGGAAGGCGTTCGAGCTCGACGTAGGCGGCGGGCACCATGTAGGCGGGAAGACGTGCGCTCAGGAACGACCGCAGGTCCGAGATGGAAGGCGCTCCCTTCGACCGCGAAACGAAGTAGGCCACGAGGCGCCGGTCGCCCGCACCTTCGTCCCGCACGACGACGACCGACTCCCGGACGCCCGGATGCGCGCCGAGCGCCGCCTCGATTTCGCCGAGCTCGATCCGGTGGCCGCGGATCTTGACCTGGTTGTCGATGCGCCCCAGGTACTCGAGGGCGCCGTCGGAGGAATAGCGGGCGAGATCTCCGGATCGGTACAGCCGGCCGCTTCCGAACGGATTGCGAACGAATCGCTGGGCGGTCAGATCGGGGCGGCGCAGGTACCCTCGGGCCACGCCGCCGCCCGCGACGCAGAGCTCCCCCGGAACCCCGATCGGAGCCGGGAGGAGGCCGCGGTCCAGAACGTAAAGCTGCAGATCGGGGATCTGCCTTCCGATCACGCTTCTCGCCGGCCGGTCGAGATCCTTCCACGAAAGCGGGTGATACGTGACGTGCACCGTCGTCTCGGTGATTCCGTACATGTTCACGAGCCGCGGAGTCTGATCGCCGTGCTTCTCGAACCACGGTCTCAGCATCTCCGGCTCCAGAGCCTCGCCGCCAAAGATCACGAACCGGAGTCGGAGGGCTGCGGAGGAGCCTGCATCCGCAGCGACGAGCTGCCGGAACGCGGAGGGCGTCTGGTTCAGCACCGTGATGGCCGCCCGTGAGAGGAGCTCGAGAAACGCATGGGGCGAGCGGGTGACCGACTGCGGAAC
>JAIVJS010000105.1 GCA_020199905.1 Acidobacteriota bacterium | reverse complement strand
GGGTTAGCCGGCAGGCGGGGGAGGGCGGAGAAAGCGTCCGCTAGGGCCCTTCCTTTTCCCGGCGGACCGCCACCCTCTTGCCCTTGATCGTGCTCGCGCGCAGAGCGGAGACGATCGCGTTCGCCAGCCGTTCGGGCACCTCCACGAGAGAGAAGCGATCCGCGATCTCAATCGCCCCGATCTCGCGGGATCCGATCCCGGCCTCTCCCGTGATCGCTCCGACCAGATCGCCCGGCCGAACCCCGGCCTGGCGTCCCGCGGAAACGTGGATGCGGGTGACGGGCTCTCCGCCGGGGCGCCGCGATGGGCGAAACGGCGGACCTCCCCCGCGGGAAGGGAATCGGTCCCGATGGCCGGCCGGCCGGGGCCTCTCGAACGGAATCGCCGAAGGAATCTCTCGCTCCGAGCCCTGGTCGCCTCCGCCGTCCACGGTGGCGGCGTGCGCCAGCTTCACCCCGGCGGCGGCGATGTCGAGAACGTCGAACTCTTCCGCGAGCGACTCGACGACGACCCGGACCTCGTCGAGCCCCCCTCCGAGCAGCTGCTCGCGCAGCGAGGCCTTCGTCAGGTCGAGACGGCGCGCGCGAAGCTCGGCGACGGTCGGAACGGTCGCGACGTCGATCTTCTGCTTGGTGAAGCCTTCGATGAAGCGGAGGAGCCGGTGCTCTCGCGGCTCCGCGAGCGTGATCGCGACACCGGCGCGGCCCACCCGGCCGGTCCGCCCGATCCGGTGGACGTAGGCCTCCGGCGTGGAGGGCACGTCGTAGTTGAAGACGTGGGAGAGGTGCTCGATGTCGAGGCCGCGGGCCGCGACGTCCGTCGCGACCAGGAGGTCCACCTTCGTGGCCCGGAACGCGGTCATCACGCGGTCCCGTTGCCTCTGCACGAGACCCCCGTGCAGCGCCTCGGCCCGGTACCCGTGGGCATTCAACGACTCCACGAGGGTCTCGACCTCCAGACGGGTGCGGCAGAAGACGATCGCGGAGGCGGGGCTCTCCATGTCGAGAACGCGGGCGAGCGCCGCCGCCTTGTGGGCCCGCGAGACGACGTAAGCGACCTGGCGGACACGGGGAAGCTTTCCGGGAGACGTCTTCGCGCGCCCGAGCGTGACGCGGACCGGGTTGCGCAGGTGTTTCTCCGCGATCGCGACGATGCGGGAGGGGAGGGTCGCCGAGAAGAGCGCGGTCTGGCGCTCGCTCGGGGTGGCCTCGAGGATGGCCTCGAGCTCCTCGGCGAAGCCCATGTCGAGCATCTCGTCCGCTTCGTCGAGCACCAGAAAGCGCAGGCCTTCGAGCGCGAGGGTCTTGCGCCGGATGTGGTCGAGGGCGCGGCCCGGCGTCGCGACGACCACTTCGGCTCCATGGCGCAGCGCGCGGATCTGCTGGTCCATCGAGGCGCCGCCATAGACGGGGACGACCCGGCTGCCGAGCTTCTTCGCGTATTTGTGCACGGCTTCGGCGACCTGCATCGCGAGCTCGCGCGTGGGGACCAGAACGAGCCCGAGCGTCTGTCCGCGCGCCGCAGGCTCCTCGGAGACGCGCTGCAGCATCGGAAGGGCGAAAGCGGCGGTCTTGCCCGTGCCTGTCTCCGCCTGCCCGAGCACGTCGCGTCCGGAGAGCAGGACCGGGATCGCCTCGCGCTGGATCGGGGTGGGCTCCTCGTACCCGAGCGCGGTCACGGCGGCGACGAGCGCGTCGGACAGACCGAGCGAGGCGAATCCGGCGGGGGGAGGATCGATGGGTTCGGCCATCGGAGGAGATTACAACGCGCCTCGGGCGCGGGCGGGGCCGCCGGCGTCAGGCGATCCGCGACGACCAGGCCGGCAAGTTCGCCGCGAAGGTGACGCTCCAGGACCGTCTTCGAGCGGGCAGACGTCTTCGTCATCGCAGCGGGAATCTCCGGGCGGTATCGTTCCCTGCGATGAACGTCCTTCTCTTCGGCGCGAGCGGGATGGTCGGCCAGGGCGTCCTTCGCGAGTGCCTCCTCGATCCGAACGTGACATCGGTGCTCTCGATCGTCCGGCGCGCCACGGGCGTTCGCGCTCCGAAGCTTCGCGAGATCGTCCACCTGGACTTTCTGGATTTTTCGGCGATCGAATCCGAGCTTTCCGGCCTCGACGCCTGCTTTTTCTGCTCAGGAGTCTCTTCCGCGGGAATGTCGGAGCAGGAATACCGGCGCGTGACGTAGGACCAGACGGTCGGCGCGGGATCGGCGCTCGCGCGGCTCAACCCGAAGATGACATTCGTTTACGTCTCCGGCGCCGGCACCGACGCCTCGGAGAAGGGCGGGACGATGTGGGCGCGCGTCAAGGGCCAGTCGGAAAACGCTCTTCTTCGCCTGCCGTTCGCCACCTGCATGTTTCGTCCCGGCATGATCCAGCCGCTCCACGGGAGCCGTTCGAAGACGAAGCTCTACCGGATCCTGTACACCCTCCTCGCCCCGGTGCTGCCTCTGCTGCGCCGGTTGTTCCCCGGCTCCGTCACGACCACCGAACAGGTGGGCCGCGATGATGGCGGTGGCGAAGCACGGAGGGCCGAAGCGGATCCTCGAGACGAGCGACATCAACCGGGAGTCACGGGCGAATCCCTCCCCGCGGGGACGGGGAAGGGGCCGGCTTGGGAAGGGGTCAGTTCCGCTCCTCGGCAGAATCGATTCGATCAGGTTTCGGCCCGGAGAGCGCGCCACCTCCTGACCGAACCCGACGCGGGTCGCACGCCGCCACGCCGAACTGTCCCTTCCTTTCAACCTTTGTAAGCGGTCGAGAGTCCCGCACATTTTCTCAAAAAAGAATTGCTTGCTATCTAGTGTTGTAGTTAACTACATCACTATGAGATATCGCGAATGCCCTGTCGGAGAAGCCGGGGTTCGTCGAGACGAGTCCCTCCACCCCCGGGCAGGGTTGACGGAACGACGCGATGGAGGGTGAGTGGAATGACGGCGGTCCGATCTATCGGCAGGTGCGCGACCGTGTCGTCGCGATGATCCTGGACGGCCTCCTCAAAGAGGGCGATCCATTGCCGTCCGTGCGCACCGTCGCGGCCGAATACCGGGTGAACCCGTTGACGGTTCTCAAGGGATCCCGCCGGTCCCCGAATGCGGAAGAGGAGGCGCCGTAACCATGCCCGTCATAGAAGCCCGAGGTCTTCGCAAGACTTTCGGCACCACCGTGGCGCTCGACAGCGTCAATCTGCGCGTCGAAGAAGGACGCATCCTCGGGATCGTCGGTCCCAATGGGGCGGGCAAGAGCACCGCGCTCCACGCGATTCTCGGCCTCGTCCCGTATCAGGGAGACCTGAAGGTGCTCGGGCGCGACCCCTGGACCGAGCGGGAGCGGCTGATGCGCGAGATTGCCTTCATCGCGGACGTCGCCGTGCTGCCCCGGTGGATGCGGGTTTCACAATCGCTCGACTACCTCTCGGGAGTGCACCCCCGATTCGACCGTGCCAGGGCGGAAAGTTTTCTCGCGAAGACCGACATCCGGCGCCACAGCAGGGTCAGGGAACTGTCGAAGGGCATGGTGGCATCGCTGCACCTCGCGCTCGTCATGTCCGTAGACGCGAGGCTGCTGGTCTTAGACGAGCCGACGCTCGGCCTCGACATCCTGTTTCGCAAGCGGTTCTACGACTCGCTGCTGAACGATTACTTCGATCGCAGCCGCACGATCGTTGTGACGACCCATCAGATCGACGAGATCCAGGATGTCCTGACCGACTTCGTGTTCGTCAACCGCGGCCGGATCGTCCTCGAGTGCAGCATGGAGACTTTCGGGTCCCGGTATCTGGAAGTCATGGTGACCCCCGCGCATGTCGCTGCGGCGCGGGCGCTCCGGCCGATCCATGAACGCCAGGTCTTCGGCCGCAGCATCTTCCTGTTCGACCAGGCCGATCGCCAGCAGCTCGCCGCCCTGGGCGACGTGCGCACGCCCGGGATCGCCGACCTGTTCGTCGCCGTGATGGGCGACGGGGCCGGCGAGGCCAGAGGAGCAGCATGAACACGAAATCAAGCGTTCCGACCGACCTCGTTCTCGACTCCCGCTCCGTGCCGCCGGCAAGGATGGCCTCGACCCGCCCCCTGTGGTGGTCTATCCGACGCGAGCTGTGGGAGAACCGTTCGCTCACCATCGCCCCGCTGGCCGTTTCGGGGTTCGTCCTGCTCGTCATGCTGGTCACCGCGTTCGGCGTGCCACGGAAGATGGGGGCCTTCCCGCCGCTCGACCCGGCGAAACAGCACGCTCTGGCGGCGGGACCCTTCAGCATGGCGGCGAGCGCGATCACGATCACCACGATCCTCGTGGGCATCTTCTACTCGCTCGACGCGCTGTACGGCGAACGGCGAGATCGCAGCATCCTGTTCTGGAAGTCGCTGCCGGTCTCGGATCGGACGACCGTCCTCTCGAAGGCAGCCATCCCTCTCGTCGTGTTGCCGCTGATCGGCGTCATCCTCAGTGTGGCCACGCAACTCATCATCCTGATCTGGACGACGGGAATCCTGGTGACGAAAGGCATGAGCCCCGCCACGCTGTGGTCCGAATTGCCGCTGCTCGAGATGCCGCTGGTGCTCCTCTACGGCGTCGGCGTCTTCACCCTCTGGCACGCGCCCATCTACGGGTGGCTCCTGCTGGTTTCGGGCTGGGCGCGGCGCACGCCGGTGCTCTGGGCCGCGCTTCCATTCTTCGCGATCTCCGTCGCCGAGAGGATCGCCTTCAATACGTCGCATTTCGCCTCGTGGATGTCGTACCGATTCGCGGGCGCTCTGCCCGCAGCGTTTCACGTCACGCCGGCGAAGCGCGGCCACGTCGGGATCATCGACCGCTTCGCGCAACTCGATCCGGCCAGGTTCCTGAGCACCCCAGGTCTGTGGACCGGGCTGCTCCTGGCGGCGGTGTTTTTCGCCGTGGCGGTGCGCCTGCGGCGGTATCGGGAACCGATGTGATCGGAAGAAGACCGGAGGAACGGTGAAGACGATGCAGGCCACCAGCGGCAGACAGATGCGTATTCCGCTCACCTTTTTCGCGGCGCTCGCCGCCGTCTTTCTCTACGCGCAGACGACGCTCATCGAGCAGGGGCGTGCGGCGATGGGCCGCGGCGAGACCGACGCCGCGATCGAGGTTCTGGAAAGGGCCGTCGCGCAGTCCCCGCAGAGCGCCGAGGTGCATTTCGCTCTGGGCAGCGCGTACGGCAACAAAGTCCAGGCGAGCGGCCTGATTGCCGCCGCCAAATACGGGTCGAAGATCACGGACGAGTTCTCGAGAGCGGTCGCTCTCGACCCGAGATACGTCGAGGCCCGGTTCGGCCTCGTCCAGGTCTATGCGGGCGCGCCTCCCATCTTCGGGGGTTCGTACGAGAAGGCATTCGAGCAGGCGAAGAAGATCCAGGCGATCGATCCGATCGACGGCCACCTCGCCTACGCCTTCATCTTTTCCCTGCAGAAGAAGCTCGACCTGGCGGAGAAGGAGTACGCCGATGCCATCCGCGAGCAGCCCGCCTCACCGAAGGCGCACGCTGACTTCGGCCGGTATCTTGCCAGCAGCGCGAAGAACTACACCGCCGCGTCCGTGGAGCTCGAAGCGGCCCTGAAGCTCGATCCCCGCTACATGCCCGCCCTTTATCACCTCGGGCGCACCACCTCGCTCGCGAGCACGAACCTGGCCCGGGGTGAGGAGGCCCTGAAGCACTACGTCGCGTACACGCCGAAATCGAACGAGCCGACGCTCGCCAGCGCGCACTACTACCTCGGCACCCTTTACGAGAAGCAGGGGAAAAAGGAGGAGGCGAAGCGGGGCTACCAGACGGCGCTGAAGATGAACCCCTCCCTGAAACAGGCGACGGAAGCCTTGAAGCGCGTGTCATGAGGAACGAGGGAGGGGACATGGAGTCACTCAGGAGGACAGCACGAATCGCCGGAGTCCTGTATCTCGTCACGTGCATACCCGCGCCCTTCAGCCTCCTCTATGTCCCGAACGCGCTGATCGTGCGCGGAAACGCGGCGGAGACGGCCAGCAGGATCCTGGCGTCCCAGTGGATGCTGCTGGCCGGGATGGCGGGCGAGCTGATCAACTCGATCGCCTTTCTCTTTGCGACTCTCGCCCTGTACCGTCTGCTCCAGGGAGTGAACAAGCCGCTCGCGTCGCTCATGGTCACTCTGTTTGCGATCTCCATCCCGATCTCGTGTCTGAACGTGCTCAACGACATCGCCGCGCTGATCCTCGTGCGCGGCGCCGACTTCCTGTCCGTCTTCACGAAGCCCCAGCGGGATGCCCTCGCGATGCTGTTCCTCCGCCTGCATGGCAGTGGAGTGCTCGTTGCCCAGATCTTCTGGGGTCTCTGGCTCTTCCCCTTCGGGATGCTCGTCTACAGATCGGGCTTCATCCCCCGCATCCTTGGCGTCCTGCTCATCGTCAACGGCCTCGCGTATCCGATCCAGAGCTTCACCGGCCTCCTTCTGCCGCGGTACCACGGCGTCATTTCGCGGGTCACGTTTCCCCTTCTCTTCGGCGAAGCCGCGATCATTCTGTGGCTCCTGATCCGGGGCGTCCGGGATCGGCCGCTCGTCGAAGCCGCCGCCTGACCGAAGGGTCAACACAGGCCTTTTCAACTTCACCCTCAACGCATCACAGAGACCGGGTTCCGGTCAAAAGGAGAAGAAAGTGCAAGTTCCAGTCGATGTCACCAGACCGAGTCGAAAGCTTCTGCCGGCGCTTCTGATCGGCCTCCTGGCGCCCGCGGCGACCGCCTTTGCGCAGGCGACTCCGCCCGCGGCCGCGCCTGCTCCGCCGCGTGTGGCCTTCGCGTTGCCCAAAGAGAACGCGGTTCCTGCCTGGCACGGGTACATGTACACGCAGTTGCAGGGCTTCGTGCTCCGCTCCGCCGAAAGAATGCCCGAGGAGAGTTACGGCTTCAAGCCGGCAGACACCGTCCGCAGCTACGGCCAGATTCTCGGACACATCGCCGACGCGCAGTACGGGTTTTGCTCGATCGCCCTGGGCGAGAAGAATCCCGCCCCGAAGATCGAGCAGAGCAAGACGTCGAAAGCGGATCTCACGGCCGCGCTCAAAGACGCGTTCGCCTACTGCGACAAGGCGTACAGCGGCATGACCGATGCGTCCGGCGCTCAGACCGTCAAGATGTTCGGAACCGACGCTCCGAGACTCGGCGTGCTGATCGTCAACACGACGCACACGACGGAGCATTACGGCAACCTGGTCACGTACATGCGGATGAAAAACATCGTCCCGCCGACCAGCGAGGCGGGGTCGATGGCGCGCCCGAAACAATAGTCCGGCGGGGCCGGCTTCGGGCCGGCCCCCGTCTCTCATTCCCGCGATGAACAGGAGGAAACGTGGAAGCGACCAGAAGCGACGTGATCGAACCGGGCGGGGAGGCTCACCGGGTCTGGGGCAGCATCCTGTCTCAGTCGGCCACCGGCGAGCTGATCGGGATGATGAACTTCGCGAGCCTGGTCGACCTTTACGACGACGCGGACGACAAGATCGAAGCGCTCGAGCATGCGGCGAGGGAGAAAGCGCATGCCCGGTCCTTCCAGCGCCTCGGGAAGGAGATGGGCCTCGATGTCACCATGAACGTGAACGCCCCCTACTGGAAGAGAATCCGGGCCGCCTTCGTCAAGAGCGCCGGGCGCGGGGATTTCACGGCGTGCCTGGTCATTCAGGAGTTGATGCTGGAGTCCTTCGCGGTCTCCATGTATTCCGCCGTGGCGCGCGTGGCCCCCGGCAAGCTCGGCAGGGCATACAAGGCGATCGCGGCCGAGGAAACGGATCACCTCGAGCATGCCATCGGGCTTCTTCAGGAGATCTTCCAGCGCGATCCGGCCGGGCTGCAGGAGAAGGTGGCGGGCGTCCACGAAGACGTCATGTCCGTGCTCGCGGAGATGGTGGCCCGCGAGGACATCCGGGGGGACTGCCTCCTGTGCGGAAACACCTGCATCAAGCCGTCCCTGCCGGAAGTGAGCCTCGACATCGTGCAGCTCCGCGGCGGGGCCCTCAACCTGTACCTGAAGTCCCTCGACCGCGTCGGCCTGCCCGGAGAGGAGACGCTCCAGTGGATCGCGCGCCTGCCCGTGTGAGCCCCGCCGCCGCTCTTCTGGACCCGTCCCCGGCGGCGGCGCGATTCGCGCTCATCGGACACCTCGACAGCTGGGAGAAGACGGCCGCCGTGGTTAACTCCATGAGAGACGGACTGCGGCGCCCCATCTCGGTCCGGGACGTTCGTGAGATCGTCCCGTTCCTTCCTCCGCGCACCGTGTGCCGCGTTACGGTGTTCTCGACGGACGGATCGTGCGCCCTTGGCGTCTATGTCGACGCGTTTCTCTCGCCGGACCGGCTCTGCGAAGGGTCCGTGCGCGAGAAGGTCCAGCGGATCGGGGAGGCGGCGAGCTGGGCCCATCGCGAAGGAGCGTCCATCGCCGCGCT
The DNA here is from genome assembly GCA_020199905.1 of Acidobacteriota bacterium. Taxonomy (GTDB): domain Bacteria; phylum Acidobacteriota; class Thermoanaerobaculia; order UBA5066; family Gp7-AA6; genus JALYUA01. The sequence goes on along the minus strand of JAIVJS010000105.1, from coordinate 1,295 downwards.
CGGCGGCTTCAGCTCGATCGTCCTGGAAGGAAGGGTCGACCTCCTGCCGTCTCTCGACGAGGTGGCGTTCACGACGGGGAATACGCTGACGGTCGCTTACATCGTGAAGGCGGTCGAGCGGGCGTCGGCGCTCGCGCGGCGGCCATTAGGCTCGCAGACCGTTCTCATCCTCGGCGCGACGGGGGACGTGGGCTCCGGCTGCGCGCGCTATCTTCTCGGGCGCGCCGCCCGCCTCTTCCTCTGTCCCCGCAACCCACACCGCCTCCGGAGGCTGCAGCGGTCGCTCGCGTCCGACGCGACCACGGTCGTGATCTCGACCGAGCCGGAGGAGTTTCTGTCCGAGGCCGATTTCGTCGTAGCGGCGGCGAGCCTGACCGCACCTGGCTTCTCGCTGCGCTCCGTGCGGCGGGACGCGATCGTCTGCGATGCGGGGTATCCGAAAAATGTCGTCTCCGATGGGGCGCCCGGTCCCGTCGTCTTCTTCGGAGGAATGGGGCAGGTGCTCGGGGGACTGCAGCTCGTTCCGGACCTGATCGCCGTTCTGGCCCCTCATCCCGCGCCGAACATCGTGCAAGGGTGTCTCCTCGAGGGGATGCTCCTGGCGCTCGAGGGACGGCCCGAGTCGTACTCCCGCGGGCGCGGGAACATCCGGCCCGGTCAGGTCGACGAGATCTGGAGCCTCGCCGCAAAACACGGGTTCGCTCTCGCGCCCTTCTTCAACGAGGGGGGACTCTGCGGCGACAGGATCGCGGCGCTCGGCCGCGAGACCGTGGCGTGAGATTGCGTTGAGCCCCCTCAGGCTCTATCGGCCGCCCTCACCCCAGGAGTTCGTGCCGGACCCGAGGCGGTTCCTAAGATTTTCGGTCGGGCCGCTCGTCAATGGGCGCGACTCGTGGGATAACCGAAATGGTGGAGCTGATAGGGATCGAACCGACGACCGCGTGAGCGCGATAAAGGACGGCTCCCTCTTTTTTCGAGGAAAGACGGGGCTTTTCGAGCGGGGGAGCACCGCTCCTAGGGCGAAAACCGCATGACCGTTTACGTCACCAGGAGAGGGCTTTCGGCGCCTTGAAGGTCGGGGCGAAGTGGGCGTAGCGCTTGGTCATTCGGGCCGCGGAATGGCCGAGGACGTACTGACTTCGCGAGGGAGCAGACCTCGCCGGAGCATCTCGGAGGCCGCCGTGTGCCGCAGGTCGTGGAAACGGATGTGCTCGACCTTTGCCTTCTTCTTGATCCAGCGCCAGAAGCCGCGGAGGTCGCCGCGTTTGAGCCGGTCACGGCGAGGAGATGAGGCC
>JAIVJS010000104.1 GCA_020199905.1 Acidobacteriota bacterium | reverse complement strand
GCCCCGGGCTGACTCTCGGAGGTGGACGGGGGTCCATCTGAATTGCCTGAGAGAAACGCGCGAGCTGATCTTCGAAGACGGCCGGTTTCGCTCGATCGCGTGCCGCCGTCCAAGTCAGGAGACGCGTCGTATACGGTCACCGGCGAGGGCGACGCGACGGGGTTCGACGGGGAGGCGCCGGCGGAGGGCGAAAAGGCCAGGGCCGCCGCGAGCAGCCCTCGTCGCTTCTGAGGCTCCCCGCATCGCGCGCCTCGCGGGGTGCTGCCCCGTTCAGGCATCTGTCTTGCTATTTCGTCGTGAAAAGAAACGGAGGTCCATATGAAACGAGGACGACGCTTCCTCGCAATCGCCATCGCCGGAATGCTCGCCGTGGGAATGCTCGCCGTGGGAGACGCCGCATCGGCGGCGCCCAAGGGGGGCCAGGGCAAAGGCAAAGAAAAAGGGAAGCACGAACATCAGAACGGGAAGCAGCTCGTCGGCGAGAAGATCAAAACCAACGGCCGCCATGTGATCCACCAGAAGGGGGACTACACGGCCGCGGTGGACGTCAGGGACGGAAAGATCGCCGGCGTGCACGTCACGCATCCGAAGAAGGGCGAGGTCGCGGTCAAGAAGTACAGGACCAACAAGAAAATGGCCCGGCGGACCGGCCAGGCGGGCGGCTTTCAGTACGCCTCGCTGACGCAGGACCAGTATCTCGGCACCACGTACATCGGTTTCGCCTACGTCGACGAGTATGGCGACGAGGAGATCTACTGGTTCCCGTACGACATGATCCTCGACGGAGATACGGGGGCGGTCGAGTACGTCCCGGTCGTCTGATTCCGGCTCCCCGGTTGCGCCTTGGAAATGGCTCCCCGTTCTGGGTAGCCATTTTGTGTTTGCGAGTCGTGGATGGCGTTCTTCGGGACGGAAAGCCAGAGGTTTACGCGTCATCTGCCCCTGTCGAGCGACGTTTCGTTACAATCCCGCGACTTCATGCCCCTCCAATCAGGCTCGCGTCTCGGTCCTTACGAGATCCTCGCAGCCATAGGCGCGGGCGGCATGGGAGAGGTCTACCGGGCGCGCGATGAGCGGTTGAAGCGCGACGTCGCGATCAAGATCATGCCCGCGTCGTTCTCGCAGGACGCGGATCGCCTGCGGCGTTTCGAGCAGGAGGCGCAGGCGGCGGGCGGGCTGAATCATCCGAACATCACCGCCGTCTACGACCTCGGCGCGCAGGACGGCGCCCCCTACATCGTCACGGAGCTCCTGGAAGGCGAGACGCTGCGCGTGCGGCTTTCCGGCGGAGCGATCGCGCTGCGCAAGGCCATCGACTACGCCGTGCAGATCGCGAAGGGCCTCGCGGCGGCGCACGAGAAGGGGATCATCCATCGCGACTTGAAGCCCGAGAACCTCTTCCTGACCAGAGACGGACGCGTCAAGATCCTCGACTTCGGTCTGGCGAAGCTGACCCAGCCGGAAGGTCAGGGCGGCATGCAGACGAACCTGCCGACGGCCGCAGGGACCGAGCCCGGCGTCGTGATGGGGACGCTGGGCTACATGTCTCCCGAGCAGGTGAAGGGAAAGCCCGCGGACCAGAGATCGGATCTTTTCTCCTTCGGCGCCATCCTCTACGAGATGTTGTCGGGCGCTCGCGCGTTTCACCGCGATTCGGCGGCCGAGACGATGTCGGCCATCCTCCGCGAGGAGCCGCCTGACCTTTCCGCCGCCAACAAGAGCGTGCACCCCGGGCTCGAGCGCATCGTGCGGCACTGTCTCGAGAAGAACCCGGAGGAGCGGTTCTACTCGGCACGCGATCTCGCGTTCGATCTGGAGGCGCTTTCGGGGATGTCTGGCGAGTCCGCGGCGCATGCCGCGCTCCCGCGCGCGAATGTGGCGCGAGTCTCCTGGCCCGTCGTCGCCGGCGCGGTGCTCGCCACGGCGCTCGTCTCCGCCGCGATCGCCTGGTTCGCGATTCAGAAAGCGAGCAACCGGCCGCCTCCGTCCTTCCACCAGCTCTCCTTCCGCCGGGGCACGGTTTACGCCGCGCGGTTCGCGCCGGACGGCCAGAGCGTCCTGTACTCGGCGGCCTGGGACGGCAAACCGATGGAGATCTTCACGGGCCGGAGGGAGAGCCCCGAGTCCCGTTCGTTCGGCCTGGCGCGGGCCGAGGTCCTGTCGATTTCGAAGTCGGGCGACATGGCGGTCTCGCTCGAACGCACGATCCTCGGCAATTTCCGTCGAACCGGAACGCTCGCGCAGCTTTCCGTCGGGGGCGGAGAGCCGCGGGAAATCCTGAAAGATGTCGAGTGGGCCGACTCGGCCCCCGACGGGAAGAGCCTGGCGATCGTCCGCGCGGTTCAGGGGAGGATGCGCATCGAGTATCCGGCGGGCAACGTGCTCTACGAGACCGGAGGCTGGGTCAGCCACGTCCGGCTGTCTCCCGGCGGAGATCTCGTCGCCTTCGCCGACCATCCCACGCCGGGCGACGACGGGGGGTCCATCGCGTTGCTCGATCGGGCGCGCAAGAAGACGAGACTGTCGGGGTTCTTCCAGTCGGCGCAGGGCCTGGCCTGGTCTCCGTCCGGCGCGGAGGTCTGGTTCACGGGGGCGCAGATCGGCGGCAACCGCGCTCTTTACTCGACCACGCGATCGGGAAAGACCCGCCTCCGCATCTGGGTGCCCGGAGCGCTGACGCTTCAGGACATTTCCAAAGACGGACGGATTCTTCTCACGCGGGAAACGCTGAGAAGCGAGATATTCGCGCTTCCCCCGGGAGCGTCCAGGGAGAACGACCTCACCTGGCTGGACTGGTCGCTACCCGCCGCCCTTTCGGCGGACGGAAAGAAGGTGCTCTTCACCGAGGCCGGTGAAGGGGGAGGAGACGGGTACTCCGTTTATCTGCGCAAGACGGACGGCTCCCCCGCCGTGAGGCTCGGGGAGGGCAGCGGCCAGAGTCTGTCCCCCGACGGAGAGTGGGCGCTCGCGATCATCCATCCCGCCGCGGACCCGCAGCTCGTCGCATACCCCACCGGCGCGGGTCAGCCGAAGGTGTTTCCGAAAGACGGCATCGCCGTGTTCGGCGCCGGCTTCCTTTCCGGCGGCACGCAGATCCTTTTCAACGGACAGCAGGCGGGACGTCCGGCACGGGTGTGGGTGCGCGACTTCGCGGGCGGCAAGCCGCGGCCGGTCACGCCAGAAGGGTACGTGGGCGCGGGGGTCTCGTCACCCGACGGTCGGTGGGCGGTGATCCGGGAGCCGGACCGCAAGCTTTACATGTATCCGATCGCCGGAGGCGTGCCGACGCTCCTGCCCGGGCTCGATGAGAAGGACGGCGTCGATCAGTGGAGCGCCGATGGCCGCTTCCTTTACGTCCATCGAACTGGCGTGGCGCCGCTGCAGGTCTTCCGGCTGGAGATCGCCACCGGCCGCAAGGAGCCCTGGAAGACGCTGATGCCCGCGGATGCGGCGGGCGTTTCCTCCCTCGCGCCGATTCCGACGCAGGACGGGTCGGCCTATGTGTACAGCTATAACCGCACCTTGTCCGACCTCTACATCGTGGATGGGGTGAAGTAGCTCTTACTCCTCTCCCCCGCAACTTCGAAGCTAAGGCCAAGTCCGGGAATCCTGAGTTCGGGACGGAGAGCCTGTCGCTCGGCTCGGTGAGCCTGACACTCATCCTCATCGGGTCAGCGCTCGCAGGGACGGGACAGGTTCACGTCCTCAGGTGTCGGCCGTGCAAGCTCGCGACTTCGAAATCGGCCGTTGCAATGACGCGCCCGCTACAGGTCAACCTTCTCGAGCTCGTCCGCGTCGAGAGAGTCCTGAGGGCGTCCGGTCGCGCGCTTGTTCATCATGAGGTGCTTGCGGCTGATCACCGGGACGGTCTGATCCGCATAGCGCGTCTCGCGGCGGTCTGACCAGGCGTCCACGAAGGCAACGCCATCGATGGAGGTCAGGATGTCGATCCGGTTTGGAGCGACCCCAATCTGAAACACGAGTTCGGGTTGCGCGAGGTCGTCCGGACTCAGGTCGTCGAGCGGAGCGCCGAATGCACCCAGGGCGGCGTGCGCTCTCGCGGCATTCCCGGTTTCTCCGTCCAGCCAGAGGTCCAGATCTTTCGTAAAGCGCGGCCGTCCGTAGAACGCGAGCGCGTAACCGTCGACGAGCAAGTACTTAACCTGGCCGGCGTTGAACGCGGCAAACAGATCTCTGAAGTCGGGATTGGCCGGCATCGTCCCCCCGCCATTCCGAGTATTCGAGGGTCAGGTCCCAGAGGAGCTCCAGCCGCTGATCGGCCGGTATCGAACGCCAGAATGCGCGGTCGAATGAGCCGTCATCCTCGTGGAGAGAGCTCAACTTCGTAGTCGCCAGGGCTCTTCGTTCCCGGGTGATCACAGCCTCATTTTATCGTAGGAACCGGGTTGGAGCCGATGAGTGGGAGATGAGTGGGTGTCAGGCGTGCAAACCGGCACCTCCGCGCAGAACTCCGGTGGACCGAATCGCGAGGAGCGAGTCTGCGCGTCAACGCAAGGCCGGACAGGCCGCCTGGACATCCTGTGGGGAAGCCTGAAGTCGCATGGGTGCCTCCCGGCGCGGTCAGACTGCGCGGCGGCCTGAGCCCACGCCCGACAAGCACGGCGGAACTGATGCCGGGCGCCAGCAGGGAGGCTCCGGGCCGACGCGGGAACACGACGAACCGCCCGGATCCGGCGGCGAATCTCCGGGCTCCCCCCTCGCCTGCCCCCTCCCGCCGGGAGAGGGGGGGCTACTCCGCCAGGGCCGGATCGGAGGCGACCCACTTGCCCGCCGCGACCGCGGTTACTGGGTCGTCTGAGACGTGCCCGACCCGCCCGTGATCGGCGACCAGTGCGAGGAACGGATCTTCCACTTCCCCGCTTCCTTGACGAAGACCTGAGTGACCCTCGTCATGTAGTGGCCCACCGCCGCGGACCCTTTGGGCTTCAGCGAACCTTCCGCGTAGTATTGCGCCACCGCAGCCTGACCCTCGACGAGTGTGATCACCCGGATGTTCTTGGGCGTGATGGAGATCGCCTCGTACTCATCCGGCCGGCCCGTGGGCGCGATCTCCTGCAGCAGCCCTCCGCTCGACCAGAACTCCAGGGCGCCCTTGGACGAGTAGTCGTCCGGGTTGGTTTTCAGGTTCTTGTGGGAGAACGCATTCGACGCCACGATCGTCTCCGTGACCTCTTTCTCTGTCTGGGACTGGGCAAAGGCATAGCTCGAGCCCAGCGTCAGGGCCGCAATCGCGAGCAGGACGGTGTTCTTCATCTCGCAACCTCCTTGTAAACGAATTGACTGACTTCGACCGTAACTGTGTCCCTCATGTCTCCGAACACCCGTTCACCATCTGTCCGGGCTGAACATCCCGCGGGAAGAGGGGAGCGAGGAAGGCGATCTCAGGGTTTCGGGGCCGCCTTCGCGGATTCTTTCTTTGCCGCGACGGCGGGCGCGGGAGCCCAGAACGGATCCGCCGCGATCCATTCCTTCGACGGATAACTGATCTTCGGATTGAAGGCGAAGAGGTTGGATTCGACCGAGAGGTAGCCGTCGCTCGCGAGCTTGCCCATCTTCTTCATGTTCTCCTCCCCCATGGCATCCTGATTCGCCTTGGAGTGCGCGACGAAAGAGTCGACCTCGTCGAGGGACTTCATCGGAAGAAAGACGAGATAGGTCGGACCGGGCATGCCCGAGGCGATCTGGTAGACGGACCACGAGACGTCCATGCCGGTCTTCTCGTAGGTGGCCTTGATGATCTTCGCCGCATCGTTGAAATCCGAGTCGTGCCCGGGCCGGACGCGGTAGGTGACGATACGGAAGTAGCGCATCGTCGGGATGTTGACCATGGTCTTGGAGCTCAGGTCTTCCCGGTACGCGGCCACGATCGAGCGGGCGTTCGAGAGAAATTCGCCGTCACCCTGCGTGAGGCGCTCGTCCTCGGCTTTGAGCGTGCTCTTGTCCATGTCTGCCTGGTTCTTTCCCCAGGCGGCGAAGGAGTCATAGGCCGACAGGAACCAGGCCTCGCTGGGGCCCGTCATGGACACGATCGCCAGATAGTTCGTCGGCCACTTTGCCTTGCCGTAGGCCTTGGGCCATCCGGTCTCCCACTTCTCGTGCGCGGGTCCCTTTCCGGGTTTGACCTCTTCGCGATAGATCTGGAGAACCTTGGGTGGCCCGGGGGGTGCCGCCGCCTGCGCGAGCAGACCGGAAGCCATGGAGAGAGACAGACCCATACCGACGGAGAGACAAAGAGTTTTCTTCATCGTGGCCCGCCTCCTCGCGGGGCGCAGAGACTCGGGGAATTTGGTCTCGAGCATATCCCGCGGAGGTCGGGTCGCCGGAGGGCTACCCCGCCGCCGGAACGTCGAGCCCCGCCATGCGAAGACCGGCCCAGTACCAGCCGGGATAGTTCGGGTTCAGCTCTCTTCCTCGCTCCGCCAGTTCGTAGCCCCGATCCCAGTCGCCCGAGAAGGCGATCAGGTGGGCCATGTATTCGATCGTCGAGCCGTCCATCGGGTTGAGTGCGATCGCCCGGTCCGCCGCGGTCCGGAAGGCATCGAATTCCTTCCGAAAAAAAAGCGCCTGGGCCAGAGCGGCATGGGCGAAGTGGTTGGAAGGCGCGGCGTCAACCGCGCGCCGGCCCGCGTGGAGAGCGCGCCCGAGAGGATCCGGCAGGGCGTTCAACCCGAATCGGTGCTCTTCCCCGTAAATGAAAGACAGCATGGCCCAAGCGTCCGCGTTTCCGGGCGCCTGCTGGACGGCCCGCTCCAAGGCGGCGCGCGCGTCGGCATGTGTCTCCACGGAGCCGGTCTCGTAGAAGCTGAAGCCGCGCAGGACCGCCTCGTAGGGGCTCAACTGGTCGGAGCTCTTGCCCTGAAGAGCCTCGCTCATGCTGTGCGGCAGAGCGCCGTACCAGTCGGCGATCGTGGAGACGATCCGGGGAACGACGTCATCCTGGAGCTCGAAGATCGCGTCGGGACGGAAGGCGCGTTCGTAGGTCTCCGTCCACAACTGCGTGCCGGTCGCGGCATCGACCAGCTGCGCCGCGACGCGGAGCCGGTTCGCCGACTGGCGAAGGTTGCCGCTCATCACGTATCGGGCGCCCATCTCCCTGCCGACGTCGCGCAAGTCGGGGGACTGGTCGGCGTACCGCTGCGTCAGACCGCTCGTGATCACGCGAAGGTACGAGAAGCGCGACAATCCCGCGACGACTTCCTCGGACAGCCCTTCGGCCAGCGCCGCGAGGTCGGCGTTGCCGCCACCGTGCTTGAACGGCAGCACGGCGACCCAGAAGCCTTCGTCGACGCGGGCTCGTACCTCCCCCGACTTCGAATCCGGGGAAGAGGCCGGCGCCGGGCCCGGCATCTCGGCGATGTCCATCCCCGCCTTGCGCAGGCCGTCGATCAGACGCTCACAGTATTCGGGATTCCACCAGTTCGCGGCCATACCGCGCACGACACGCGGAAAATCGGGCTTGAGCGTGAGCAGTCCCCCGAGCGCCTTCTCCGCGGCTTTCCTTTCCCCGAGCTGGCCGTACGCCGCCGTCCTCATGAAGTGCGCGCCGAGGTGGGCCTGCATGTTGACCTTGAGCGCGCAACGGAGCGCGCCCCGGTCGTCGCCCTGGCGGTAGGCGTCGTAGAAATCCGCGTACCAGTACCAGCCCGGATGATTCGGATTGAGCTGCTTGGCCCGCCCGGCCAGCTCCATCCCTCGTTCTTCGAAACCGGCGTAGGTCAGCAGCTCTCCCAGGAAAGCCATGCTGTTGCCGTCCATGGGGTTGAGCGCGACGGCCCTTTCCGCCGCATTGCGGAAGCTCTCGAATTCCTTCTGAAAAAAGAGCGCCTGAGCCAGACCGAACCAGGCCAGGTGATGGGCCGGCGCCGCGTCGACAGCGCGCCGCGCGGCGGCGGCGCCGCTGCCGAGGGGATCCGGTTGCAGGCCGAATCCCTGCGCATAGTCCTGGACGCACAGGAGCGCGAGCATGGCCCAGGCATCGGCATGATCCGGGGCTTTCCGCACCGCGGACTCGAGGCCGGACCGCGCGATGGAAAGCTCATCGGCAGTGATCCGCTCGAAGTAGCCGAAGCTTCGCAGCACCGCCTCGTAGGGGCTCAAATCCTCGGGGGCGCGGCCTCGCACGGCTTCGCTCAGGCTCCGGGGCAGCGCTCCGTTCATGTCGGCGACCGTCGAAACGATTCGCGGGACCAGGTCGTCCTGAAGCTCGAAAAGGGCCTCCGGGCGGAAGTCGCGCTCATAGTTCTCGGCCCACAGGTGAGCGCCTGTCGTCGTGTCGACGATCTGTACGGCCAGTCGGAGTTTGCTCCCGGCCTGTCGCAGCGTCCCTTCCATCACGTAGCGCGCGCCCAGCTCCTTTCCCGCGGAGCGGGCATCCGCCGGCCCCTCGTCGTCCACGCGTCTCGCCGTGGAGCTGCGGGCGATGACGCGCAGATACGAGAAGCGCGACAGCCCGGTG
>JAIVJS010000087.1 GCA_020199905.1 Acidobacteriota bacterium | reverse complement strand
GATCCACACCGAACATCACGGCCGGCAGCTCCCCCGTCAGGGAAGGAAATCAGCTCTGCGACCCACCCGATGACTCACCCGGACAAGACCCGCCTCATCGTGGTGCCGATCCTCGATGAGGGAGAAGGACGCGTCTTCTCTGCCGGATGACGCCCGACCGCGGCGTCTTTCCCGGCCAATGGGCCCTCCCGGGCGGGGGGGTCGAGCCGGGCGCGTCCATCGAGGACGCTCTTCGCCGGGAAATGCCGGAGGAGCTGGGAAAGACCATGTGAATCGAATGGTGCCCGAGAAGACGTTTCCGGACGGGTCGCGCGGCTATCTTCCCGCCGCCTCCGGCGCGACGAGAGAATCTTCCGGTTCCGCAATCGCGGGCACGCCTCTATATTCGTCGCTCGATGCCGATCTCACTCGAAGACCTGCGGCAATTCGCGACCGCGCGCAGCCTGTTTCCGCCGATCGCGCTCAAACGCGCCCTGCACCGGATGGGGTTCGTGCAGGCGGATCCGATCCGGGCGCCGGCGCGGGCTCAGGACCTGATCCTGCGGCATCGGGTCCGGAATTACCGCGCCGGCGACCTGGAACGTCGATTCGAGACGCTCGGGATCGAAGAGGATTTCTTCGTCACGTACGGCTTCGTGACGCGCTCCCTGCAGGCGCTGATGCATCCGCGGTCGGAGACCGGCGTCCCGGCCGACGCGCCTCGCCCCTGGCCCGCGGCACGCCGCAAGCGGGCGGCGCTCCTGCTGGAATTCATCCGCGAACGCGGCGCCGTGCACCCGCGCGAGGTGGACGACCATTTCGCGCACGGTACCGTCCAGAACTACTGGGGCGGCTCTTCGAACGCGACCACGCATCTTCTGGACGCCATGCACTACCGGGGACTGCTCCGCGTGGCGAGGCGGGAGCGAGGAGTCCGCATCTATTCCGCGAACGAGCACGCGATCGCGCCCGGCGGGACGGCCGAGCGCCGTGCGCGGGTCGACGCGCTGGTCGACGTGGTCGTCCGCCTCTACGCGCCGCTCCCCGCTCGAAGCCTGTCTTACTTCGTTCGGCGGCTGCGCTTTGCCGCTCCGCAATGGCAGGGCGAGTGGACGAGCGCCCTGCAGCGCGCCCGGGAGCGGCTCTCGCGGGCGAGCGCGGGCGGCGCCGAGTGGTACTGGCCGACGGGCGAGGACCCCGCGCGCTCGACCCCCGACGAGCGGGTTCGTCTGCTGACGCCTTTCGATCCCGTCGTGCACGACCGCGCCCGGTTCGAGCTCCTGTGGGGCTGGGCCTATCGCTTCGAAGCCTATACACCCGCGCTCAGACGCAAGCTCGGGTATTACGCCCTCCCGCTTCTCTGGCGCGACCGCGTGATCGGGTGGGGAAACGTCTCCGTGAAGAACGGCGAGCTCCAGTCCGAGATTGGTTACGTCGGATCGCCGCCGCGCGACCGGGCGTTCCGGCGAGAGCTCGCCGCGGAGATCGAGCGCATGCGGGCCTTCCTCGGCGTCGACCGCTGACGGCCTTCGGGCACGGCTCGGGATTCCGGTCGTTTCGCGAGGGTGGGAGCGAGAGAAGGACGAGGGAGTTAGTCTTTCCCCTGCGGCCCCGCGATTAGGAGGAGACGATGATCGGCGCTGCCTCGAAATCCTGCCGCGGAACGGCGCGTCCTTTCGCCGGGCGAAACCCATGAAACGCATCGAGTCCCGTTACGTCCTTGCGCCTCCGGCCCGGCGGCCGCTCAAGATCTTCGCCTCCGACCCGATGCAGGGGCGCGCCGCCGGGAACCTCACGACGATCGCCGTCGGAAACGAAAAGCTGACGCCCGGTCCGGCCGGATCCCGCATCGAGGTCGTCGACTACGACGGGTCCGTTCCCGGTGGCCGCTATTACCAGCCGGTCGACCTCGACGATCCGGCGATCCTGATGCAGGGAGGGCTCGAGCCGACCGAATCCGATCCGCGGTTCCACCAGCAGATGGTCTACGCGGTCGCGATGAAGGTCCTCGAAAATTTCGAGCGCGCCCTGGGGCGCAGCATCTACTTCCGGGAAGGCCGGCGCCTCCGGCTTCTTCCGCACGCGTTCCGCGGGCCGAACGCGTTCTACGACCGGCGGCTCCTCGCCGTCCTGTTCGGATACTTCCGCGCGGATCTCGCGAATCCCGGCCGGAACCTGCCCGGCCAGAACGTGTTCACCTGCCTGTCTCACGACATCATCGCGCACGAGGTCACGCACGCCCTGGTCGACCGGCTCCGCTGGAATTTCCTCGAGTTCTCGAACCCGGACGTCCCCGCGTTCCACGAGGGCTTCGCGGACATTGTCGCGATCTTCCAGCACTTCACCTTCCCCGACATCCTCTACGACTACATCCGCGCCACCCGGACGGATCTGCGCTCTCCCACGCCGCTGGTGCAACTGGCGCAGCAGTTCGGGTACGCGACCGGACGAGGCCGCGCGCTGCGGTCCGCCGTCGACCTCGACACCGGAGGGGCGCTGCGAGCCCGCGCGCGGGGAGACGACGGCCAGCCGGCCGCGGAGCGCCTCTACCAGAGCGTGATGGAACCTCACGAACGGGGAAGCATCCTCGTCGCCGCCGTCTTCGACGGATTCTTCTCGGTCTATCAGCGGCGCATTGCCGACCTGCTCCGGATCGCCACCGGCGGAACGGGGATGCTGCCCGCCGGCGACCTCCACCCCGACCTGATCACCCGCGTCGCCGCCGAGGCTTCGCGGACCGCGCAGTCGATCCTGACCATGTGCATCCGCGCGTTCGAATATCTGCCGCCGGTCGACGTAACGTTCGGCGACTACCTGCGCGCCCTCGTCACCGCGGACTACGAGCTGAATCCGAGCGACGACGTGGGGCAGCGGGCGAGCATGATCGAGGCCTTCCGCTCGCGGGGAATCTACCCGGAGGGCGTCTGGTCTCTCGCGGAGGAGTCGCTCCTCTGGGAGAACGCGCCGCCCGAAGTCCCCCGTTTTCCGGTGGCGCTGCTCGGCGATCTGTCGAGCGTCGCTCCCGGCGCCTTCAGCCAGGCATCGAAGGAGAGAGAAAGCCGGCCGGCCGTGGAGACGGCGGCGCGGGCGGCGCCCGATCTCTCCGACCTCACCGACGACGTCCTTCGTCCGTACGCCGAAAGCAACGCCGGGCTGCTGGGTCTCGAGAAAGGACGCCCTGTCGACGTCCAGGGATTTCATTCGGTCTTTCGCGTGGGCCAGGACGGAAGGCTCGTGATCGAGATCGTCACGCAGTTCGTCCAGCAGGAGAAGTCCGAAACGCTTGCGATGGGCGGTCTTCCCCTGCGCGGCGGCTCGACCGTGATCGCGGGCGCCGACGGAACCGTCCGGTACGTGATTTCCAAGCCGCTGTCGCGCGAGCGTCTCGAGAGGCAGCGCGAGTGGGTGGACCTGGTCGACTCGACGAATCCCGCCGCCGCCTACATGCCGGAGGACCGGCGCGGAGAACGAATGGTCGCCACGGGATTCGCCGCCATCCATCGGAGCATCGTCCGATGAGCCCCGCCGCGAAGAAGATCCGGATCGGTATGTACAACGTCGGCTTCGGAGACGCGTTTCTGGTGCGGATTCCGGGAAAGAAGGGCGACCGGAAGATCCTCTTCGACTGCGGCTCGATCAAGCAGGGCGACGGCGGCCCGATCGACTCCGTGGTCGACGCGAGTCTGGATGCCGTGGACCGAGGACCCCGCAGACCCGGAGGCCCGCCGCATCCGCGAGGCGCAGAGCCGGCTCGCCCTGGCGCTGCACGAGGAGCTGACACGCATTGGGGCCGCCGCGGACGTGATCGACCTGGCGGCCAATGCGCTCTCGAACGAGGCCGCGATGCAGACGCTCCACGCCGGATTCGGCGGCGAGGCCGTCCGCCGCTATCTCCCCCCGCGCGACCGCCGAAAGAGAACGTTCACGGCGGACTGCCTCCCCGGCGTCACCATCCATGCGATGGGTCCTTCCTTCGACGAAAGCGTCATCACCAACATGGATCCGCCGGAGGGAAAGAGCTACCTGCAGCTGGTCGCCGCCGGAGCGGCCGATCGGAAGGATCCGCGCCCGCCGTTTCCGGGCGACTGGACCTACGAGGGGCTGCCGGCCGGGAGCCTCTCCGCCGAGGAGAGAGCGATCGTCGACGGCATCGGCGAGGGGGACGAGAGCGTGGTCGCCGCGGCCCTGGACGGCGCCGTCAACGGCACGAGCCTCGTGCTGATGCTGCAGACCGGCCGGAACTACCTCCTCTTCCCCGGGGACGCCCAGTGGGGGACCTGGAACATGATCCTGGGCGACGCCGAGTGGACGGCGCTCCTGAAAAAGACGACGTTCCTGAAGGTGGGCCATCACGGCAGCCACAACGCGACGCCCCGGCCGTTCGTCGACGATCTCCTGCCGAGGCCGCCGAGAGAGCTGTGGGCGATGGTTTCGACGATCCAGCGCGGGTCCTGGCCGATTCCGAAGAAAGAGCTGATGACCGCGCTCGCCACGCACACGAAGAGAATCGTCCGGAGCGATCAGATTCCCGGCGCGTTGCAGGGTGTTTTCAAGCCTCGGGCGAGTCTGTGCGTGGAAACGGAAATTCTGGCCTGACCGATCTCTCCGCGCGCGCTATTTCGCGCCGAGCGATCAGATCCAGGCCATCTGCCCGACATCCTGAGCTTCATCAACAGCACCCCCTAGGTCCCCCGCCGGGCCGGGTGTCGGGCGGATCTCGCCCGGCACCCCTGGTTCGGCCGCGATGGACCGAGCCCGGCCGTTCGGAACATCGAAGGCAGTTCCGTCGTACTGTTCCGGCAACTGGAGGCTGAACGTTCATGTTTAAAGCGATTCTCTGGAAATCCGTCCGTCTGGCCGTTCTCGCCGCGGCGTTGGCGGCCCCGGCCGCTCTCTTCGCGGAGCTGCCGCCGGTCATCCCGCGCGAGGTGCTCTTCGGCAATCCGCAGCGGAGCCAGCCGCGGCTGTCGCCCGACGGCCAGCGTCTCGCCTGGATCGCGCCCGACAAGAAGAACGTCCTTCAGGTGTGGATCAAGACCGTCGGCAAGGACGACGACAAGATCGTCACCGCCGACAAGAAGCGGGGCGTCCGGCAGTACTTCTGGGCGCAAAACAACAAGACCCTGCTGTACCTCCAGGACAACGACGGGGACGAGAACTTCCACGTCTTTGGGGTCGACCTCGCCTCGGGCAACGTTCGCGACTACACGCCGTTCCAGGGGGTCCGCGCGAGCGTCGCCGACATCAACCCGGATTTCCCGGAAGAGCTCCTGCTCACGATGAACCTCCGAAACCGACAGGCGATGGACGTTCATCGGCTGAATCTCGCGACCGGCGCCCTGGTGCTCGACACGGAGAACCCGGGCGACGTCGGCGGTTGGGGCTCCGACGCGAAGATGCAGGTTCGCGCCGCGCAGGTCCAGACTCCGGACGGCGGGACGGAGATTCGGATCCGGGACGACGCGAAATCGCCGTGGAAATCGCTCCTGAAAGTTGGGCCGGAGGAGATCCTGGGTTTCGAGGACTTCTCGCAGGATGGAAAATCCGCGTACATCAAGACGTCTGCCGGCAGCGACACCGCGCGGCTGGTCTCCCGCGATCTCTCGACCGGCGTCCAGACGGTTCTGGCCGCCTCCCCGGAGGTGGACGCCGGCAACGTGCTCATCCACCCAAAGTCGCACGTCGTCCAGGCCGTCTCTTTCGAGCCGGGGCGATCCTCCTGGAAGGTCCTCGATCCCTCGATCCGGGCGGATTTCGACGCCATCGCAAAACTGAACGCGGGCGATTTTACGGTCGTCAACCGCACCGCTGCCGACGACGCGTGGCTCGTCGCCTTCTCGTCGGACCGCGGCCCCGTCTCCTGGTACAAGTGGGACCGCACCGCAAAGAAGGGCTCTCTCATTTTCACGGCGCAGCCGAAGCTCGAAGGGCTGCCGCTCGCGGAGATGAAGCCGGTCGTCATCAAGTCGCGCGACGGGCTGACCTTGAATTCGTACCTGACGCTGCCGGTGGGCGTCGCGCCGAAGAATCTTCCGCTCGTGCTGTTCGTCCACGGCGGGCCGTGGGGCCGCGACACGTGGGGCTACAACTCCACCGCGCAGTGGCTCGCCAACCGCGGCTACGCCGTGCTCCAGGTCAACTTCCGGGCGTCGACGGGGTACGGCAAGAAGTTCCTGAACGCGGGCAATCGCCAGTGGGGACTCAAGATGCACGACGACCTGCTCGACGCCGCGAAGTGGGCGGTCGACAAGGGCGTCGCGGACGCGAAGAGGATCGCCGTGTTCGGGGGCTCCTACGGCGGCTATGCGGCGCTCGCCGCCGCGACGATGACGCCCGACGCCTTCGCGTGCAACGTGGACATCGTCGGCCCGTCGAACATCAAGACGCTCATCGGCGCGATCCCGCCGTACTGGAAGCCGATCCGGGCGATGTTCGACGTGCGCATGGGCAACGTGGACGATCCGAAGGACGCGGAGCTCATCCGGACCGCCTCGCCGCTCTTCCGGGCCGACAGGATCACGAAGCCGCTTCTGATCGGTCAGGGCGCCAACGATCCGCGCGTCAACGTGAAGGAGTCCGAGCAGATCGTCGAGGCCATCGAGAAGAACCGCGGCAACGTGACTTACGTCGTCTATTCGGATGAGGGACACGGCTTCGCCC
Organism: Acidobacteriota bacterium; assembly: GCA_020199905.1. Classification (GTDB taxonomy): domain Bacteria; phylum Acidobacteriota; class Thermoanaerobaculia; order UBA5066; family Gp7-AA6; genus JALYUA01. The sequence goes on along the minus strand of JAIVJS010000087.1, from coordinate 18,944 downwards.
GTCCCGAAAACCGGATCGATTTCAACGCGCGGGCCGAGAAGTTCCTGGGCGGCTGTCTCGGGGGCCGCGTCGAGCCGATGGAAGGCGAAAGGATCCCGGGGTCGACCGCGTTCGTGAAGGTGGTCGGCAAATAGCTTCGCCTCCCATCTTCCCTCCTCCGCCCGGGGGTGGCTCGGAGGAATCGATCGTCGGTCAGTGGGCTCAATCTCTGACTGCGTTGGCTTTCGGCCGGTTCGCCGTCGCGAGAGAAGGCTGAAGCGCAGGGACTCGAGGAGAAAAGGTAGCGGACTGCCGGTGGGATCGCCCGGAGTCATCGAACTCCGCGCGTCGAGGTCCCCGAAGAAATCCTGTGTACAAAAAAAGGGCGCTCCGCCCGTGCTCGTCGAGACGTCTTTCTTCTTGACCCCCGAAGGGATCCGTCGATAGTGTTCCCTTCTCTCTCTATAAGCACACCGTCTCAGTCGATCGGGGGAATCTCGTCTCCATCCTGCTGCATTCGCAAATCCGCGCGAGACGCCACTCCCACGGCGGCGATCCTGTGCGAACCCTCCCCCTTCCACCACACAACCGGTCCTCACCGCCGTGGATTTCCGCGTCCGGTGACCGCTCTCCCGTCAGGTAACACGGTTCATCTTTAAGGAGGATTCATGATCCAGAGAAAGTTTCATCGGCTTGCCGCCGCGGGCCTCATTGCCTTCGTCCTTGCGGCGGTGGCAATCGGCCTCGTCGCGGCAAGGAAGGTCCATGCACCGAAGGCACGAAGGGCTGATCCAATCGTCCTCAAGAAGGGGGACGGCGATCGGGTCAAGCCCGGCGGGAACGCGAAGACGGTCATCGGCGCAAACGAAACGCGCGGGGCCGACTCCTCCCCGGACATCGAGGCCTACCTGCAGCGGGCCTATCCCTCCGACGAAGTGCCCATGGAGGCAACCATCGCCGCCCAGAACGGCTGGGCAGCGCTGAACGCGAGCGCGCACTCGGCGGGCTCCTGGCAGCTGATCGGCCCGAGCAAGGCGACGTATCCCGGCGTCTTGAACTTTCTCGGCGACGGAGCCCCATACGTAACGGCGGGCCGCGTAACGGCCATGGCCATCGGCTCGAGCTGTCGCCCTGGCGACTGCCCGATCTACGTCGGCGCGGCCGGGGGGGGGATCTGGCGGGCGAAAGACGGCCTGTCCGGGAACCCGAAGTGGGAATTCACCTCCGCGAGCTTCGCGACGAATGCGATCGGGTCGCTCATCATCGATCCGAACGACGCGACCGGGAACACGCTCTACGCGGGAACGGGCGAGCCGAACGCGTCCGCGGATTCCGAAGCCGGCATGGGCATCTACAAATCCACGAACGGCGGCGACACCTGGTCTCTTTTGTCCGGAAGCTCCCTGTTCCAGGGGCGAGCCGTCAGCAGCATCGCGATCCAGCCCGGAGGAGCGATCATCGCCGGCATCGCCCGTGCGGTCCGTGGCATCAGTTCCGTGTTGAGCGGCGGCGTGACGTCGAACCCGCCGGGCGGGGTGCCCTTCGGGCTCTACAGGTCGACCGACGGCGGAGCGACCTTCTCGCAGATCTGGGACGGCGCCGGTTCGATCCGCGGCCCCAACCAGGTCGCCCTCGACCCGAGCAACTCGAACATCATCTACGCGGCGGCCTTTCAGCGCGGCGTGTGGCGGTCGACGAACAACGGGGCCTCTTTCTCGCAGATCAAGACGGCGCTGAACCCGGCCCGAAACGACGACCGCGCGCAGTTCTCGGTCAACGCGCTTTCCAACGGGAACACCCGCATGTATGTCGGCGTCGGCAACGCGGGTGCTCCGGCGGCGCGCTTCTACCGCACGGACGACGCGGCCGGCGCCGCCGTATTCACCGACAAGACCACGCCTCAGAACATCAACTACTGCACGGGGCAGTGCTGGTATGACAACGCCGTGCACTCGCCGGCGGGATTCCCGGACGTCGTCTACCTGCTCGGCTCCTTCGATTACAGCCAGCTCCAGGGTCCGTCGAATGCCCGCGGCGTGCTGCTGTCGACAGACGGCGGCACGACGTGGAGCGACATGACGCAGGATGGCGATCCGCACCACGCCGAGTTCACCCATCCGGACCAGCACGCGATCGTCACCAACCCGAGCGATCCGTACCAGTACTGGGAGGGTTCAGACGGCGGCGTCGTTCGCTCGGACGGCAATTTCGCCGACGTCTCCTACAAGTGCGACCAGCGGGGTTTGAGCGCCGCGGCCGTGGCCTACTGCAAGAGCCTGCTCTCCCGCGTGCCGAACCAGCTCTCCAGCCTGAACGAAGGGTTCTCGACTCTTCAGTTCCAGAGCCTGTCGGTGAGCAGCAAACGGCCGCAGAACAACCTCCAGGGCGGCACTCAGGACAACGGCACGTTCCAGTACACGGGCTCGCCGAACGTCTGGTATCAGGAGATGTACGGCGACGGCGGCCAGTCCGGTTTCAGCTCCGCGGATGATGGGCTGCGGTTCAACACATTCACGTTCCAGGCAAACGACGTCAACTTCCGGAACGGCGATCCGACCAAGTGGGTGGTCGCGACGGGGCCGATCGTCTCCAGCCCCGAGGGGTCTTTCTTTTATCCGCCTGTGACTGCCGACCCGAACCCCTCGAAGGGTGGCACCATTTTCCAGGGATCCTTCAGCGTCTGGCGGACGCAGGATTGGGGCGGCAACAGAGATTTCCTCGAGGCGAACTGCCAGGAGTTCACGACATCCTCTGCAAATCCGGCCTGCGGCGACTTCGTGCGGATCGGCGCGCCCGGCCTGACCGATCTGGGAAGCCCGGCCTACGGCGACCGCGCAGGCTCCGCTGTCGCCGTCATAGAGCGCCGAGCGGCGGACACGGGAACGCTCTGGGCCGCGACGGGCACCGGGCGGGTCTTCATTTCGGCGAACGGCAATGCCCCGGCGGGCTCGGTGGTTTGGACGCGACTCGATAATAAGGCCGCCAATGATCCGAATCGCTTCCCGACGAGCATCACCATCGATCCGGCTAACGGGAATCACGCGTGGATCTCCTACTCGGGCTACAACGTCAACACGCCGGCCCAGCCCGGGCACGTGTTCGAAATCCTGTGGAACGGGACGACCGCAACGTGGACGGACCGCAGCTACAATCTCAGCGACCTTCCCATCACCGACCTCGTTCGCGACGACGTCACGGGCGACCTCTACGCGGCTTCCGACTTCGGCGTCATGCGGCTCGCGAATTCCTCCACGACGTGGACCGTCGCGGGTACGGGCTTGCCGAACGTCGAGGTCCCGGGCCTGACGATCATTCCGAGCGCGCGCCTGCTTTATGCAGCGACGCACGGCCGCAGCGCCTGGCGGTTACAACTGCCATAAGGTTCGTGTCCTCGTTGAAAAAGGGCCGCCTCCGGGCGGCCCTTTTCTTTTCCACCCTTCCGGGCGCGGGGGTCGTCGCCCCTTCTCACGTTGTGGAAGAATCTTCGCGGGGTCGTCGATGCTGAGAAAACGTGTGCTCGTGTTCGCCGCTCTGGTTCTCAGTCGATTCTGGCTCCCGGCGCAGGACTGGAAGGCCGTCATTCGCGAATGGGAGCTCCCAAGCCCGAACTCCCGTCCGCACGATCCCGAGGTCGCCCCCGATGGGGCGCTCTGGTACACGGCGCTACTCGCGAACAGGCTGGGCCGCCTCGATCCCGAGACCGGCGCGATCAAGGAGTTTCCTCTGACGACACCCGGCTCGGGTCCCGACGGGCTCGCGGCGGACAAAGAGGGGAATCTCTGGTTCACGGCGAGCTCCCGGGCCTACATCGGCAAGCTCGATCCCGCGACGGGCGGGGTGACGGAATACCCGATGCCGGATCCGCGGGCCCGGGATCCTCACAGCCTCGCCTTCGATCGGCGCGGGAGGATTTTTTTCACGGCTCAGAACAGCAACCTTGTGGGAAGGCTGGACCCGAAAAACGGGAAGGTCACGCTCAAAGCGGTGCCGACTCCGCACGCTCTTCCCGATGGAATCCTCGTCGGGCCGGACGAGGCGGCGTACTTTTGTGAATTCGGCAGCAACAGGATCGGCAGGATCGACCCCGAGACGCTCGACGTCAAGGAATACGTCCTGCCCGCGGGGTCCCGGCCCCGGCGCCTGGCCAACAACCCCGAAGGCTCGATCTATTACACCGATTTCGGCCGCGGCTTCATCGGGCGCCTCGATCCGCAGAGCGGTCGAGTGGAGGAGTGGCGCTCACCCGGCGGGCCGAGCTCGCGTCCCTACGCGATGGCTTCGCTCTCAGATGGCACGGTCTGGTACAGCGAATCGGGGATCGACCCGAACACCCTCGTCGTTTTCAACCCTCGAACGAAATCGTTTCAAACCTGGCCGATTCCTTCCGGCGGCGGCGTCATTCGGCACATGGTTGCCACGCCCGACGGCAGGCTCTACCTCGCCTGCAGCGGCGGCAACAAAGTCGCGGTCGTTGAGGTGAATCGTGTGCCGGACAATAAAGTGATGCACGCCCCGTGATCCGCTCGGTGAGCGGTGTGGCCGCGTCGCCGGGAAGACCGGCGTGGGAATGGGTGACTCGCCGCCTGCCTGCATTGGATACGATCCCGATCCGTGGCGCGTAAGAAAAAGCCAGGCTTCGTCCGCGAGCACTCCCTCACTTTAGCCACCCTCGCTATTTTCGCGGTCTGGGTCGTCCTCTACCGGATGGCGGATCCCAAAACGCACGCGGGCTCGTTCTTCGGCAACGCGATCGCAGATTGGTCCGGCGTCATCGTGACGGTCATCGCGACGAAGTACCTTTATGAACGAGGCTCTTCGGAGAGCAAGCGGATGCCGCGAAAAGCGCGGTCGAAGATCCCGCGCTGGCTCGAAGCGCATTCGTTGACGCTCGTTCTCGTGGTCACGGGAGTGGGCTGGCTCATCGCGTACTCCCGGATGGACTCGGAGTCAAAGTGGGGGCAGGTCGTGGGCAACGTCCTTTCGGAGTGGGTCCAGTTGATCGGGGTCGTGTTGCTCACGAAGCGGTTCTTCGAGGCCGGGTCCGCCGAGTCGCAGGGAAAATAGAGGCGCGGGGCCGCCGGCTCACAGGGGATCAGGCGTGAAGTCGCGTTTCCCGCACCGGTCCGGCGACACGCCCGGACCGTCGATCGTCCGAACCGAGGAGACTCGCATGCTGCATCCATTCCTTCCGGTCCGCTTCGAACGGATCTCGGCCGAGGAGTCGCGGGAGAGATGCCGCCGTCTCCTGGAGAATTTCCGGCTTCGCCGCACGGTGCGCGAATTCGATACGGAAGCGGTGCCCGACGGCCTCATCGACACGGCGATCGAAGTGGCGGGGACCGCTCCATCGGGCGCGAACCGGCAGCCCTGGAAGTTCGTCGTGGTTCGGGATCCTGAAGTCAGGCGCCGGATTCGTGAGGCGGCCGAGGCGGAGGAGCGGGAGTTCTACGAGCGCCGCGCCACCCCGGAGTGGCTGGCGGACCTCGCTCCGCTCGGCACGGATTGGCGCAAGCCCTTTTTGGAGAGCGCCCCGTGCGTCATCGCCGTTTTCCGGATCGACTACGAGCCCGCGCGGCTCGCCGATGGGACGGAGCGCAAGCACAAGAACTACTACGTCGGCGAGTCGGTCGGCATCGCCGTGGGATTCCTGCTCGCGGCGCTGCACGTCGCCGGACTCGCGACGCTGACGCACACCCCGAGCCCGATGCAGTTTCTACGGGAGGTCCTGGGCCGCCCGAAACACGAGCAACCGTACATGCTGATCGTCGCCGGCTATCCTGCAGCCGGCGCGCGCGTGCCCGATCTCACGAAGAAGCGCCTGGACGAGATCCGCGAGACGGTCTGACGGGGCCGGCGCCGTCCCTGGCCTTCCGATCGCCGGAAAATCGAGTCATTTCCCCTCGCCGCGCCGCTCGTGGGCCCGGGGAGAAGGATGAGCTTGAATTTTCGCCGGAAAGTGAAAAGATTCCGCCCGGCTGCGAAGTCTGAATGGCTCGAAACTCCTCGCGTTTGAAGACGGAAGAAGAAGCGCGTCCAATCTACTCCGAGGACGCGGCGGCCGAGATCTGCTCTCAAATCCTCCGGGTCTGTCTCAAGGCCGGAATCGGTCGCGCCGAATCCGAGGACGTCGCGCAGGACATCTGGACGTGGCTTCTGCGAACGGGATCGCCCGCGCTCGCGCTGACGGCTCCGTGGCTGACGGCCGTGGCGCAGAACTACGTGCTCCGTTTTCGCCGGCGGTCGGGGCGTCTCCGGATTCGCGAAGGGATCGCGATCGACGCGATCCCGGAACCGGAGTCTTCGTCGGACACGTCCCGCCTCGAAGGCAACGAAGTGCTGGACCGTGTCGCCGCCGTGCTTCCGCGGGTCGAGAGAAACCTGCTCTCCCTGATTAGAATGGGTCACACCGTGGCCGCGGCCGCGGAAATCCTGGGGATTCCTCGAGGGAGCCGGGCGTATTACAGCGCGAGGCTCGTCCGGCTGGCGCGAGACGAGATGCAAGCGCGGGACTCCCGGTCCGGTTCGAGAGTCCCTCCTTTGGCCGCGTCCTGAAGGGTGTTCGCGCCGACTGGCGATGTCTGCGTGTCCGAGACAGGGGATGGGCCCGGCTCCGCTCCGATTCCTACTAGCCCTTTCCGCACCGCGGGCGATTAAGGATAGGGACACTTCTGCCATCTCCTTTTTGAAGGGCGGACTATGAAAAACATCTGGAGGCCCCGGGGTCCCGTCTCACGCCGGCTTCTGATCGCCGCAGCCGCCGTGTCCGCGCTCCTCGCGAGCGGCCGCGCTCCGGGGCAGGACGATGACGCGGCGGCGTTGACGGAGCGGTCGGCGATCGTCGTTCGCGCAAAGGTCGTCAAGGCAAACGCCAGCAACGAGCCGATGGTGGCTGCCTCCCCCGGCACGGCGGTGATCCGGATCACGAAGATGTACGCCGGCAGCGAGATCGCGGGGGACCAGACGGGGAAGACCGCGACCGTCATTCTGAGCCGCCCCGGAAGCCTGAAGGCCGGGCAGGAGGCAACCTTCTTCGGGAACCCCCGCTTCATGGGGAAGACGTTGACGATCGCCGACGAGGGAGAGATCGCGTCAAGGGACGCCGCCTCCAGGGCGGCGCCTTCGATCGAACGGCACGTTCAGGCGCGCAGAGACAAGCCCGTCGTCGAAAGGCTCGCGTCCGCCACCCTCGTTTTTCGGGGAGTCGTCGAGACGGTCCGGCCGCTGGCCGCCGCCGACGCGGCGACCGGAGAGAGCAAGCCTTATCCGACGCGGCCGAGCGAGCACGACCCGGATTGGCAGGTCGCCACGGTCAAGGTCGTGAAGCCCCTGCGCGGAGAGGCGGGCCCGGTCGTGACCGTCGTTTTCCCGGCGAGCCGGGACATCGTCTGGTTCAACGTGCCCAAGTTGAGGCAGGGCCAGGATTCGATCTTCATCACGCACGCGCTGAGCCCCGAAGAAGCGGCCCGACACCGGGCGTCCGGTCTCGTGGCCTTCATGGACAAGCAACCCGCCCACGTGATCATCGAGCCGTCCGACGTGCTCCCGCCGGGGGACGAGGCGCGCGTCCGAGGCCTGCTTTCGGCCCCGAAGGAGGTGAAGTGATGAGCACGCCGCGTCACCGGTCTTTCGCCGCCTTCACCGTCCTCGCGCTGTCGCTTTGCCTTCCGGCCTTCGCCGCGGATCGTCTCGTCAACATGACGCCGAACAGCCGCAGCGGCGAGACGAACCAGGACGCCGAGCCCACGATCGCCGTCGATCCGAACGACTTCAAACGGATGGCCGGCGCCGCCTTCACGTGGGACAACCTCACCGGCGGCCCGATGGTGACGGCAGCGGCGCCGATCTTCGTGTCCACGGACCGCGGCCTCACGTGGGCTCTGGCCAACGTCGTCCCGAGCAAGATCGGGGCGGGATTTCCCACAGGGGACATCACGCTCTCCTTCAGTTCGACGCCGAGCGGCGCCTCAGGGCACAAGACGAGCTGGCTGTACGGCGGTACCCTGAGCTCCGCGACGGCGGGACGTCCGATGACGGTTTTGAGATCTCAGGATCCCTTCTCCTCGACCCTGATGACGACCCTGGACACGCGGACCGGCAATGTCGACCAGCCTCACACCAGCGCGAAAACCTCCGCGGCCTCGCAGGACAAGCTCTACGTCGGCTTCAACAACGGATATGGATGCGGGGCGCCCTCCGGCCGGACATCGACGATCGACGTCTCCCAGGACGCCGCCGCGGCGGCTCCGACACTGACCCTCGACGTGATCGAGGCGCGCAACACCGCGTGCCAGGACGGGTTTGCCCAGGTGGCTGCGGCGCACAGCGACGGCACCGTGTACGCGGCATTTCTGCACGACTGGAGCTCGTCTCCGCGGCTCGTGGTCGTGCGCGACGACAAGTGGGGAACGGGAGCGACGCCGTTCGCCGCATTGACAGACCCGAGCGACTCCGTGGCCGGCCGCTACGTGACGACGGCGCTGACTCTCGCGTCCGGGTTCATGGGACAGAACCGCCTCGGCGCGAGTAACGTCTCGATCGCGGTCGACCCGGGCAACAGCGACCGGGTCTACGTCGCGTGGGGCGACTCCAACGGCGCGAACAGCGAAACGATCCACGTGCGCCGCTCGGTCAACCGGGGAGTGGACTGGTCGAGCGATCTGATGACGGTGACGGGCGCCATGAACCCCCAGGTGGCGATCGACGACATCGGCATCGTCGGAGTGCTCTACCAGAGCGTGTCGGGAGGGAAATGGGAGACCCGCCTCGCGCGCTCCAACAACATGGACGCGACCACGTTCGCGACGCCGGGTACCCTTCTCGCGAAACAGAGCGCGACCACCCCCACGGCGACTTACTCTCCGTACATCGGCGACTACGCGTCGCTCGTGGCCGCGGGCAGCAACTTCGTCGGAATGTTCTGCGCCAGCAACTACCCGGACAAGGCGAATTTCATGAGCGGCGTCACGTTCCAGCGCGAGGTGGACTGGGCGGCGCACAAGCTCTACTCGGATGCCGCCCACACGAAGGTCGTGGCGCCGTCGATCGACCCGTATTTCTTCGAGATCAACACGAGCATCTGCAACAAGACGCCGTTCTTCTGCAACATCTGCAAATTGAAGCCCTACCTCTGTTATCCGATCTTCGACCCGCTTTGGTTCCTGAAGTGCCCGATGTGCGGAATCGACATTCTGGTCAAACTGGAAGACGACTCTTACAGGCAGGTCACTGTGTACGACTCGCTCGGAAAAAAGGCTGGCACTCTGAAGCGCCTGTCCGAGCCGGTCGTCGAGAAGGGCGTGTCGTACAACTACAAAATCAGCCTGCAGCCGAAGGAAGGCCTCGGGTACGTCCTCAAGGCCGAGCTCGCCGCCGGGAAGAAGCTGCCGGGCAACTTCACGCCGCCGGTCATGGTCAAGCAAGTCGAAAGGTAGGCGATCCTCTTCCCCCTCTCCCCGGGCTCAAGGAGAGGCCGGGGTCGGGGGCGATTTCTCCGGCCTCCCGGACCTTCTCTCGGCCGCCCTCCTCCTGTGTCTTCTCTTCGGGAGCGGGCCCGCCGCGGTGATCGTCCTGCCGCGTCGAGAGAGGGTGAAGGCCGCGTTCCGCCCGGAGCCGGTTCCCGTTCCGAGCCGGTAAGATTTCAGCCGACGTCAGGAGGTCAAATCCATGATCACGAATCCACAGAGCGGGACACGGGTCGACGAAGTGGCCCCTTCGATCTACCGCATTTCCACGCCGGTCACCGTCGTGCCCGGCGGGTTCAGCTTCAATCAGTACCTGATCGCGGACGAGGATCCGGTCCTTTTCCACACCGGGTCGCGCCGGCTCTTTCCGTTCGTCCGGGAGGCGGTGGCGTCGGTGATCCCGGTCGAATCCCTCAGGTGGATCGGCTTTTCCCACGTCGAAGCGGACGAGTGCGGCTCGCTGAACGAGTTTCTCGCGGTGGCTCCGTCCGCGAGGCCGTTGTGCAGCGAGATCGCGGCGATGGTTTCGATCGAGGACATGGCCGACCGCCCGCCGCGGCCTCTCGCGGACGGAGAGACGATGAGCATCGGGCGGGGACGCGTCCGGTGGATCGACGCCCCGCACATGCCCCACGGCTGGGAGTGCGGGTATCTGTTCGAGGAGAGGACCGAGACGCTCCTGTGCGGCGATCTGTTCACGCAACCCGGCGCGCAGCACGCCCCCGTGACGTCGAGCGACATCCTGGGGCCGAGCGAAGCCATGCGCGCGCAGCTCGACTACTTTTCCCACACGACGCGCGCGGCCGCGCTTCTCGGGAAGCTCGCGAAGACGAATCCGAAGACTCTCGCGTGCATGCACGGGAGCGCGTGGACCGGGGATGGCCGGCGAATGCTGCTCGACCTCGCCGAAGTGCTCGCGCCCTCGGCGAGCTGAGCCTCTGCTCCCTCTCCGCGCGACGGGGAGAGGGGCGGGGTAAGGGGCGGAAGCGATGTGGAAGACAGCGCCGAGATGAAGCCTGGCTTACGGTGTCCCAGGGTCCGGGGAGAGGTTGGAACGGAGAACTCATCCGTCATTCGTCCCGCAGAGTCCGGATCGGATCGACTCGCGTCGCGCGGAACGCTGGGACGAGGCACGCGGCCAGCGCGACGAGCGAGAGGATCAGCGCGACGGCGCCCAGAGTCCAGGGGTCGGTCGCGGTGACGCCGTAGATGAGCGTGCGCAGCGCCCGGCCGAGGGCGAGCGCGGCGGCCGCGCCGATCGCCATACCGAGGAACGCGGGACGCATCCCCTGAAAAACGATCAGCCGCAGCACGTCCCGCATCTGCGCGCCGAGCGCCATCCGGATCCCGATCTCCCGGCCGCGGTGCCGCACGCCGTAGGAGAGGACGCTGTAAATCCCGACGGCGGCCAAAACGAGCGCCAGTGCCGCGAACGAACCGAGGAGCAGCATCCCGAACCTCTGTCGGGAGAGAGACTCCGAGATCCACTGGGACATCGGCCCCACCTGCTGGACAGGCTGTCCGGGGTCGACCGCGTGCACCGCGGCGACGGCGGCGGGCCCGATCCCGGCCGCGCGGCTTCGGATCGCGAAATCCATCCGGGGCGGCGGCACCTGCGAGAGGGGAAAGTACATCTGAGAGACCGGCTCGGCGTGCTCCAGGCCGTTCTGCTTGACGTCGCCCACGATCCCGACGATCTCGCGAGTCTTGTCCGGAACAAATGACGCCGTCAGCCTCCGGCCGATTGGGTCCTCGTGGGGCCAGAAACGCTTCGCCATCGACTCGCTGACGACGAGGACGCCCGGCGAATCGGCCCGGTCCGCGCTCGTGAAGGTTCGGCCTCGCTTGAGCGGAATCCGAAGCGTGCGGAAGTAGTCGCCGCCGACGACGGGCGCGGAGACGTTGGGCTGGCGGGACACAGGCAGCGCCGGCTGGCCTTCGATCGCGATCGGCCACTGGTTCCCGCCCATCAGGGGAAGAAAGCTGACCGCGCCGACGGACTCCGCGCCCGGCAGCGCCCGGACACGATCGAGGGCGTTCTGGAAAAAGGCGGCGCGCGATGCCCCATCCTTGTACCGCGTTTGAGGAGGCGTGATCGTCATCGTGGTGACGTCCCTGGGATCGAAACCGGGATTCACGCGCTGAAGAAGCGAAAGGCTCCGGATCAGAAGGCCGGCCCCCATGAGCAGGACGAGCGAGAGGGCGACTTCCGCGACGACGAGGACGCTGCGTGTGCGATTTCCGCCGGAGTCGGAGTCCGTCCTTCCGAGCCCCTGCTTGAGCGCATCGACGAGGTTCGTGCTCGTCCCGCGCCACGCGGGCGCGAGGCCGGCGAGCACGCCGGTCAGGATCGAGATGACCAGAGTGAAGGCGAGCACGGACAGGCTCAACCGGACCTCGGCCGAGCGGGGGAGCTGGTCCGCCAGGAGCGACAGCATCCCCTTCACGCCGAACCGGGCGAGGACGAGGCCGAGAGCGCCGCCGGTGACGGAAAGAAGAAGCGATTCGACGATCAACTGGCGCAGCAGCCGCTCGCGGCTCGCCCCCAGGGCGCTGCGGACGGCGATCTCCTTCCGCCTCGCGAGCGTGCGCGCCAGCATGAGGTTGGCGACGTTCGCGCAGGCGATCAGGAGAACGAAGGCCACGGCGGCGAGCAGGACGACGAGCAGAGGCCGAACCTCGCCGACGATGTCCTCCGCCAGCGGCACCACGATGGCGCCCCACTCGGCGTCGTCTTCGGGGTACTGCTTCGCCAGCCGCTGAGAGATCACGTTCATCTCCGCCTGCGCGCGCCGCATGTCCACGCCCGGCTTCAGACGCGCGATGACGGCAATGTTGTGCTCATTGCGCAGCGCGCGGTCCTTCTCGGTCCATGCGTTGGGCACCCAGACCTTTGCCCAGCCGGGTAGGACGGCATCGGGGCCCATCACGGCGACGACCCGCCAGGGCTCATCGTCGAAGCGTATTTCCCGTCCCACGATTCCCCGGTCGCCGCCGAAGCGCGCCTTCCAGAAGTCGTGGGAGAGGACGACGGAGCGAGCCGCCCCGGGAGCGTTCTCCTCGGGGAGAATCGTTCGGCCGAGAGCCGGTTTCGCTCCGAGAACGGCGAAGTAATCGGGCGAAATGCGCGCCGCGGCCACGGACTCGGGGTCTCCCGATCCGGAGAGATTCAGGCTCCCGTACTCGGCGCTCGCCATCTTTTCGAACACGTGGTTCTGCTTTTCCCAGTCGAGAAAATTGGCGACGGACACCGAAAAGGTTTTCCGTCCGGGAAAGGCGTGGGCGGGCGGCACGTGCCAGACCCAGACGAGACGGTCGGGGTCTTTGAAGGGCAGCGGCTGGAGGAGGACGCCGTGGACGATGCTGAAGATAGCCGTGTTCGCGCCGATCCCGAGCGCCAGCACGACGACGGCGGCGATCGTGAACGCGGGGCTCTTAGCCAGCAGGCGCAATCCGTGCCGAAGGTCCTGGATCAGGCTGTTCATGGGTCGTTACTCCTGGTGGGTCGAGGGGGATTCGGGTCTCATCGCTCCTTCTTACGCGTCGCCACGTCGGAGGTTCCGGCCCGACGGGAGGGAAGGGATTCTCGTCCCTCTCCCCGGGCGCGGCGAGAGGGTTCGGGTGAAGGGCCGTCTCTCTGTTGATCGAGCCCGTGCTGCGCCTTTCCCCCTGAAGCGCGCCCGCTCGCGTGCTGAGTGTGGCCATGAGGCGACTGCGGCGGGGACGCGAGCCGGGGCTTACACGCTCGCGGGCGGGGAGGGGAGGAGCGCCCCGGCTCGCCCTGGAGTGTGACGTGGAGAATCGCTAAGCTCGGCGCGAGCCGGAACTGTGCTTTGCTCGGAGGTGAACCCATGTCCTCCCCGGGGCGCCCTGTCTTGTGCGTTTCGATGCTCCTCCTCTCACTGCCGCTCTTCGCCGCCGAGGACGTCAAGGTCTCGGCGGGCGCCGTGGAAGACCAGCGATCCTCCGACGGACGGATGAGCGGCCTCTCGATCGAGATCAAGCTCGCCGGCGGCGCGCTCGCCGAGGTGAAGGCGCTGCGGACCCGGCTGAAATCGGCGAAGGACGACGTCGGAACCGTCCTCTACAAGGCCGCGAAAAGCGACAAGCCGCGGGACTTCGAGGAGTTTTCGCCGGACCGCCGGCCGGGCCCGAGGATCAATCTCTCGAGCCCGAGCCGCGACGCGTCGACCGTCGAAGCTGCCGGTGAGGTCGAGCTCTTCATCCCCTCCCGCGACCCCAACACGAAACAGCGATTCGAGAAATTTCTGGGAAGGCTCGACAAGCCGATCTCGAGTTCGGCTCTGAAGTCGGCGAAGGTGGAGATCACGCCGCTTTCCGCGGCCGCGTACAAGGCCCGTCAGCAACAGAACAAGCCCACGAAAGAGCAGATCACCGCCGAAGCCAAGAAGCAGGGGGCGACGGACGCCGAGATCAAGCAGGCGATTGCTCTCGTGGAGGCGTTCACCGCCCTGGGAGGCGAGGAGCCGTCCGAAACGAGTGTGCTCATCGAAACGAAGGATCCGGACGGCAAGATCATCTCGATCGACCTGGTCGGAGCGGACGGCAGCGAACTGAAGGCGCCCAGCCGCGGGTCGTCGGGCGGGAGGGAGGACAAGCTCGTCAAGATCGATCTGTCGGAGAAGCCCCCGCCCGACGCCGCGCTCGTCGTGACTCTGCGCACCTCCAGGTCCGTCGTGTCCGTGCCTCTCAATTTCAAGGAAGTGGCCCTGCCATGACGGCGCGGTCGTATGGAGCCGTTCCCGTTTTTGCTCTCATAGCCTGCGCGAGCGCTGCCGTTTCGCCGCTCCCGGCCGCCGGGCAAACGAAGAAACCGGCGAAGAAGGCTTCGGCCTCCGCGCCGGCGCCCGCGGCGGCCCCGAGGGTCCAGGTCACGGTCGACTCGGTGTTCGACCGGCGCACGACGAGCGATTTCCCGGGACCCGAGCTCTCCATCACGTTCAGGCTGGAGGGCGAGGACGCGGGCGCGGTGCTGTCGGCGCGAGCCAACGTTTCCCGCGCCGTGGATGACACCGGGAAGAACCTGGCCGATGCTTCCGGCAAGCGCGCCATGCAGGGAGAAGGCTGGCAGCAGGCCCGCGAGAGCGATCCTCCGACTCCCCGGGTCATCCTGGCCAGCCCTTCCCGGAAGGCCAGGAGTCTGACCTCGGTCGAAGGCGTTCTCGAGACGTATCTTCCGACGCGAGACCCGGCGGCGACGGTCAGGATCGATCGCGTCATGGCCCGAAAGGACAAGCCGCTCGCCTCCGCCGCGCTCGCGAGCCAGCGCGTCAGGATCCAGGTCCTCTCGAAGGCCGGCCTCGAAAAGGAGAAAGCCCGAGCGGAGGCGGCGAAGAAGGCGGACGCCGCGAAGAAAAAGAAGAAGAGCACGAAGAAATCCGACTCCCTCGGAATGGAGGTCCTCGCCGAAGGCATGGCCGACGCTCTTGTGGGCGTCTTCGAGAGGCTATTCTCCAATGTCGGCGAGAACGACCTGATCCTGAAGGTGGACGATCCCGGTAAAAGGATCTTCTCCTTCGACCTGGCCACGGCCGACGGCGCCGCCATCCAGTCCTACGGAACCACGGACCTCGAGGGCTATCGGATCGTGCGTCTGCTCGAGCCGATCCCCGAGAACGCCTCTCTCCAGGTGCGCCTGAAGACGGCGCGATCCTTCGGCGAGGTGCCGTTTTCTCTGTCCAACGTGAAGCTGCCCTGAGGGAGGGAGGGTTGAGGGTTCAGCGTTGAGCGCTGAGCGTTCGGACCCGCTTTACGGGTGACCGGCGGATCCGGTCCTGGGCCTCTGGAAGTGGGAGTCGATCCGCCAGCGGCCGTTGGAATGAATCAGGCGGGCCAGAGGGACGGTGGGGGCGGCGACCTCCGGATGGATCCCGATGACGCAGGCCTCCTCGATAAACCGCACCGCGGCGCCCGGGCGCGGGGTCTCCTGGAATCCGAGCGTCACGAAACGGACGCCTCCCGGCGCTCGCAGCTTGACTCTCACCGGGCAGGGAAGACTGAGCTCTTCACCACGGCGGTCGATCGCGACACCGGGCTCGATCTCGAGGCGCGGGCCGCCCGAGCCTTCCGTGTCGTCGACCCTGACGTCCAGTCCCGACACGGTGCCGTAGCCGATCAGCGCGCGGTTGTGCCGGCGGAGCTTCTCGCGGTGGTAGCCCTGTTCCGCCGTCAACGTGGCGGCGTCGAGCAGCTGGCCGCTGAAGAAGACAGGACGCTCGAGGCCTTGGACTGAGGCGCTGCCATCGCGAGCGAGCGCCGAGAGCGCGGAGGCGGCGCGCCATGCGGCGAGTCGCGCCCGTTCGGAAAGATCCGCTCGGAAGGTCAGGCCCTCCGCGAGAAACGCCATGACTTCCAGGAGGGTCGTGCCAGGGTCCGAGTCGTTCGAGTCCGTCCAATCCGGCACGTGCGTCCGCAGGGCCAGCCGGACGTCGGCGGCGAGCGCTTCGAGAACCGGGTGGTCGAGGCGGGGCGGCGCCGGAGCCGCCATGGCGGAATCCGGATCCGACTGCTCGACGTAAATGCCAGGCTCAAGGAACTCCGGCAAGGCGTTTCTCCTCGATAAGGGAATGATAGCGGCGAACCGGCCGGCTGATCCCGTACGCCTTCATGGCCGGGCGGACATGACGTAGCTCTCGTCGACGAACACCGCCGGCTCCTCCCAGGGATGCGCCGGGAAGATTCCCTCGCGGAAGACGCGATCGAGGAGGGCAGGGTCCCGGTCGAGCATGAGCTCGAGCCGCACCGTCGCGCATCGGGTGAGCTCACCGATCGTTCCCACCCCGGGATGAGCGCCCGCGAGCGGCCGGAACTGCTCGATTCCCTCGCGGGTCCACCAGCAGACGCGGTCGTACTCCCCGTGTCCCAGAGGCGTCACCTTCAGGATCGATTCGATGAGCGCCTCGAGATGCTCGGGCGGGACGAAGATCGTGAACCGGTAGACGGGTCGCAGATTCATGTTCTCCTGCCAGCGAAATCGGAGCGGTGCCTGCGGCGCTCGATCGCGGGATCATAAGTTGGTCGAGCCTGGATCGTGCCGCACGAAAGGATGAGTATGCCGTACATGTTGATGATCGTCGAACAGCCGGAGAAGCGGCGAAGCCGCTCCGTCGAAAACGGGCGCGCCGCCTACGACCGGATGCAGCGCTTCACCGAAGGCCTCAAGGCGCGCGGGCTGCACCGGGCGAGCGACGCGTGAAGCCCGACTCCGAAGGCGTTCGCGTCGAAGTCCGGAATGGCAGAAGAACCGTGATCGACGGACCCTTCGCCGGATGCAAGGAAATCGTGGGCGGCTTCTTTCTCCTCGATTGCGCCACGAAGGAGCAGGCGATCGCGATCCCCGGCGAGTGCCCGGCGGCGGAGTGGTCGACCGTGGAGGTCCGGGAAGTCGGCCGGTGCCGGGAGGACGACTGATCGGACGGTTCGTACCGCTCCGGGCGCCGATGTTCCAGACTCTTCGATACGATCCCGTCATGTCCCCCGACATCGGCGAGTTGATCGATGCGGCTCGGCGCGTTCAGGGAGAGTTCGCGCTGAGCGGCGATTTCGCGGCGGGGTCCGTGGGTGCGGCAGTTCGCGGCGCGAGCGGCCGGATCTACAGCGGAATCTGCGCGGATCTCGCCTGCGGCCTCGGTTTCTGCGCCGAGCAGGCGGCGGTCGCGGAGATGATGAAGAGCCGGGAGTCGGAGGTTCGAGCCATCGTGGCGGTCGGCAGGGACGGCATCCTCCCGCCCTGCGGGAGATGCCGCGAGCTCATCGCCCAGATACACCCCGCGAACCTGGACGGCCTGGTCGTCGTCGGCGAGGGACGGGTCCTGGCATTGCGCGAGCTGCTGCCGGAGCAGTGGCTCGAAGCGGTGCGGGCGAGCCGAAGCGCGCCGAACGCGGGAGGGTAAGGGTCCCTCAGCGCGGCTTTCGTGACTTCCTTTTCACATTTTCCGTTTTTCGTTTTTCGTTTCCCGGCCGGGCCAGCTTCCAGAACCGCTTTTCGTCGAGCAACGTGATCCGCTGGCCCCTCTCCCGAAGCCTCTTGATCTCCATGAGCTTGCGCCCGGCGTCCCGCCCGGCCGCCTGAAGAGGGTTGGGCCGGCCCCGGACGACGACGGTCGTCTTGGCGGACGGAGACCCGTGGACGACCGCCCCGGCCCGCCGCGCCGCGCGAACGGCCTCGCTGCGGCGTGTCGTGAGGATGCCCGTGAACGCGAGGTGGACATTCTCGAGGGACCGCAGCGCGCCGATCTTCAGCGCCGCCGGCCGGTGGCGGAGCGCCTCGATGAGCTCGTCCGCGCTCTCGTATCGCTTCCGCCGCTCGCCGATGCAGCGGTACACGATCTCTTTCAGGTGGTCCGTGCAGGGCAGGCGGCGGATCTCGCCGGTGCGGATGCGCGCGCGGGCGTCCCCCTTCACGAGCATTCCGAGCAGCTGCCCGACCTGATAGACGTCGTCGCGCGCCTGCCACTTGGGAGCGCCGCCGTCGAGGATCTCGAGCGGCGCCGTCAGCCGGTTCATCGTGCGGGCGCGGACGCCTCGCCGGTCGCTCTGGTGGCGGGCGATTCCGAAGTCCCCGAGCTTCAGAGTCCGATCGCCGCAGACGAACACGTTCATGGGCGTGAGGTCGCGGTGGAGCATCTGGCCGCGGTGCAGCTTCTGGAGAACCTGGAGGATGCCGGCGATCTCCCGTCGCGCCGCGACTTCGGGCCACCTCTTCCCGCTTGCCGCAAGGAAGGACCGGAGGTCCCCGTCGGGCGCGTACTCGAGCGCGAGGCAGTAGAGGACCGGGCGGTCCGGGCGCAGGAGAGGAAAGGCGTCGAAGACCCGGATCGCCCTGGGATCTCCGTCCAGGAGCTGTCCGAAGTACGCCTCGCGCAGCCACCCGTCGATGTGCTCGCTCGCCTTGATGCAGACGGACGCGGGAACGCTGCGGGACCGGCCGAGCCGAGTCGCGAAATACGCCTGGCCGTAGCCTCCCTCGCCGAGCATCCGGTCGACCCGGTATTCGAGCCGCGATTCGGGGCTGACAATCGCCTCCGGCGGCACTAGGAGGAATCCGGTGCGCGAGAGGAGAGCGCGCCGCGAGATCGGAGCCGTCGTGGATTCGGACGCGGGCTTCGCGGAACGGGAACGAGTCGGGGTTCGCACGGGTGCCGCGAGCATAACGGTTGGAGCTCGGGGCCGGAAAGCGGGAGCCGAGCGACCAACGGAAGCGGGATGGCCGCGGCACTCCGCGGTCAACGAGATCGGGAATCGCCCCCCATTCCAGGAACTCGCGCGTGACGCCGACCCTCGAGCCATGATCAAGCGGGCGCCGCCCAGGCGTGATGGGTGCATTTCCAGCGCCCTTTTCCCTGACCATCTCGACTCTGCCGGTGGCCGCCTTGCCCGCGCCGTTTTTCGCTTTTGCCTCAAGAACCGCCTTGTCTACGGTGATCGTCTGCTTCGTCCACTGGACGTCGGTCACATTCAGGGTGTCCTTCATGCCTTTGAGCC